>JAKITV010000054.1 GCA_021647885.1 Flavobacteriaceae bacterium
TTGCCATCCTGAATCCATTGTCTGTTATTAAATCCATCTGTATGAGTTACTAATACAGCTCCAGTAATTTCATAGAAACCACCAACTCCAGTTGAACCTACATCAGCTATTAAAGCAGCAATATCTGCAACCGAAATTAATGTACCTACTGAAAAGTTTACCGTTACATTTACAGCCGGAACTAATGCGGTATGAGCATTATCTACTAACTCCATAAAAACAGTATAGGACTGCCCGTCTGTAACAGCAATAGCTTCATCGTTAGTATCAAACTTCATTGGCTGACTGGATCCATTAATAGTCCAATGTATATGTCCATCTCCTGTACCATTTGCTACTACAAAATTTTGTACAGCTATAGAAACATTTACACTTGTTGTACCTGGATTAAATACCGTTCCATCAGAAGGTGTTAAAATTGTTAAACTTGGATTCGTATTTCCTGTTGTTGAATACGTTCCAATTGGGAATGGAGTTGCAGCACCAGCATTTGTCGTTTCACCGTCAAGAGCATTAGGACCACTAAATGTCCAATTTGCTAACACAAAAGTTGAGCCATCAGGTCCAGTGCCATCAACTCTATAAGCCCATCCATCTAAATATTCCCAAGGCGTTCCGTTTCCATCAACATTAATATCTCCGAAAACATCTATCACAGAAGCATTCATAAATAATTCAACAGCATCATCTCCATTTATTCCCATTGCTCCTGTAGTATAATCAGGTGCAAATCCGAAAAAAGTAGTAAAATTAGGGATTTCTGAGGCAACATAGATATATGTTCCAGCTGTAACAACATCCGCAGGAAAAGTAAATTCTTCACCATCAGTTCCACCTCCATTATTAGCGCTCCCAATACCATATATACTTAAATCCGCAATATCGTTAACAACATAAAGCTCCACCCCTTTAGGGGTTCCACCAGTTAAAGGTCCATCATATGCACCAGTAATTATTAAATCTTGCCCAAAAGAAACGGCAGATATTAATAACGTAAATAATAAAAAGTAAAGTTTTTTCATAATTATTAAGGATTAAAAAATTAATAGCCTACTAATATAGTGATTAATAAAGGTTTTAACCAAAAAAAAACAGCTTAAAAGCTGCTTTTTACAATAAAATAATATTTTGTTAATGCTTACCTCACAACTAACTTACGTGTTGCCGAAAACTCACCTTCTTTAATTTTTAAAATATAAACACCTGGGCTTAAGTCACTAATTTTAAGCTCTTTGCCATATAATCTTTGTGAAATAATCTTTTTCCCTAATACGTCATAAATTTCAATACCTTTGGTTAGATTAAACTTAGTGTAAATGAAAACTTTACCATTACTTACAGGGTTTGGGAAAATATTAAGCCCTTCAATATTTTTACTTATATTATTATGCACCAATACATCACTAGATTGCGCATAAGTTGATAGTGATACAAATAGCATCACAAAGAATAATAGTTTAAAAATGTAGTTTTTTTTCATAGAAGTTGGGTTAATACAAAATGCATTATGAGTAAAATTAATAAATAGTTCACAAAAATAATACCAAAGTCATGTTAAAAAAAGCTTCAGTTTGTCGAAAAGTTAATCTAATGTAAAGACCAAGTTACTTTAATGTTATTATTCTTAAACGCTATATCACCTTTTATAATTAGTTTTTATCTTTACTTAAAATTATTTTAGACTCACCTTTATTATATGGAAAAAAAAGACATAAAAATATTGTTAGTTGACGATGAACCGGACATTTTAGAAATTGTGAGTTATAATTTACGCTCTGAAGGCTATAAGGTTGTTACTGCCCAAAATGGTGTCGAAGCTGTTAAAAAAGCAAAACAAGAAAAACCGCAGCTCATTATTTTAGATGTAATGATGCCAGAAATGGATGGTATTGAAGCCTGTGAGCAAATTAGAGTAATTCCAGAACTTAAAGATGTTATTATCACATTTTTAACAGCAAGAGGGGAAGACTATTCTCAAGTGGCAGGTTTTGAAGCAGGCGCAGACGATTATATTACAAAACCCATTAGACCAAAAGTTTTAGTTAGTAAGGTTAAAGCGCTATTACGTCGCTATAAAAAACAAGAAGAGCAGGAAAGCATAGTTAAAATTGGAAATTTAACTATTGATAGAGAAGAATACAAGATTTTATTAAATGGCAATGAAATTGTTTTGCCCAGAAAAGAGTTTGAGCTATTATCGCTATTAACTTCTAAACCCGGTAAAGTGTTTAAAAGAGATGAAATATTAGACAAGGTTTGGGGAAATGAAGTAGTTGTAGGCGGAAGAACAATAGATGTGCATATTAGAAAACTTAGAGAGAAAATTGGAGATAATTCTTTTAAAACGGTAAAAGGTGTAGGTTATAAATTTGTGAATAATGGCGATAAAATTTAAGCGAACATATAAATTTGCACTAATATCCTCGATGTTTATTACTGCATTTTTAACACTCTTTACGAGTGTTTTTTTATATGCCTTTTACGAACTAAATAGTTTACACCTTATTATTTTTGCTTTAAGCTGTTTTATTTTTTCTTTTTTTATAATACAATATCGTGTTGAACATTTTATTTACAAACGCATAAAAAAAATATATGCCGATTTAACTCTACTCGAATCAAGCTCATTTACTAGAGGGCAAATTACTACAGATATGGTAACTTTAAGACAAGAAATTGAAAAGTATGCCAAAGATAAAAAGCTCGAAATCGAAGCCTTTAAAATTAGAGAAGAATATCGCAAAGAATTTATTGGTAATGTATCTCACGAACTAAAAACACCTTTGTTTACTGTACAAGGCTATATTTCTACATTATTAGATGGTGCTGTTAATGAAGAGGAACTAAGAAATAAATATTTAGAAAGAGCAGATAAAGGTGTCGAACGGCTTATTTATATTATAAAAGATTTAGATATGATTACCAAACTCGAAGCTGGAGATTTAAGCTTAGATATAGAGCCTTTTGATATCGTAAAACTCATCCAAAATGTATTTGAACTTTTAGAAATGAAAGCTTCAAAGAAAAAAATAACACTCACTTTCGATATAGATTATAATAAACCTATAATGGTTAATGGAGATAAAGAACGCATACAGCAAGTACTTTCTAATTTAATAGTAAATTCTATTAAGTATGGAGACCAAAAAGGAACAACAGAGATTAGTATAGAAAATCTTATTAAAAACAAAGTCATTGTTCGTGTTACCGATAATGGCGAAGGCATCGATAAAGAACATATTACACGTTTATTCGAGCGTTTTTACAGAGTAGATAAAAGTGGATCTCGTAAAGAAGGAGGATCTGGATTAGGCTTGTCTATAGTAAAACATATTATTGAAGCTCATAATGAACAAATTTATATTGAAAGTGAACTGGGCATAGGAAGTGAGTTTTCATTCACACTCGAAAAGGCTAAATAAACCTTTAAAATCTGCATTAAAATTAGTGGATTGTAATCCTTTATAATTATTAACCTTATGAAGCATTTCGGTTTTAAAATCGGCTTGATTACAACTAGGACATAACTGTAGTTCTTGTAAGTGTTTGGCAAGATATTCCTGTTCAAATTGTCCTGGAGTAGGAATAAAAAAAGCTTTTTTATTAAGTTTAGCCAAATCCATTATAGTTGTATAACCAGATCGTGATAAAACAAAAGCGCTTTCATTTATGGCCTTTTCAAGGTCTTTGGTAAGCATAAAATTACATATAGTAAATTGATTTTTTTTAGTTATAATTTGATTGGTTTCTACTTTTCCTTTTATAAATAATATATTGCCCTTAAAAGCTTTTAATTTCTCAAATAAAATGTCTTCTAAAATAGTGCGTTGAGGTTCTGGACCTGAAAGCAACACTAATAAATCGTAAATAATTTCACAATCAATTTTATTAAACCTGCTTAAAGAGCCAATATATTTAAGATTAAAATCATGATTCTTTAAATGCCCTAATTTTCCGCTTAAATTGGGTTCGTTTTCAATATCTGGAATCCAGCATTCATCAAATTTTCTTATGGTTTTTTGATGCATTTTTGAACTGAACCAAGTTGTGCTTCCGCTTAAAACATTAAGTTGATGTGTTATAAAAACCGAAGGCACTTTCTTGCTGTAAACACCCAATCTATTATCTGAAATGATACCGTTAATCTCATGGGTTTTCAAAATCGTTTTGATTGCCCTTTTTTCTAACTTAATAGCTCTAAATATTTTTGGAGCGTCTTTTAATAATTTCCATTTTAAACGATATCCTTTTTTAGGATACTTGATATTATATGAAGGAAGTTCGATGGCTTCTAAATCAGGAAACTCTTTTTTAAGAAACTGTAACGCAATTCCGTCGGAAGCAATAATAGGTTCATAGCTATGCTCAATTAGGGCATTAATTATTGGGATGCATCGTGTGGCATGACCCAATCCCCAATTTAATGGTGCAACTAAAATGCGTTTTTTTATGTTCATTTAAAACAAAAGTAATATTATTTGTTTCCTTATTTTTACTAAAATTTTTAAATATACGTGGGAAGCAAAAATAAATTAAAACGCTTTAGAGAGAACGAGACTTTTGAAAACGTGTTTCAGCCAACTCGAGAAGAATTGGTAAATAAAAACTATGTGTTAAAAGGAAGTTGGAACACTTCATTCTTTAAAAACAATAATCCTTTAGTTTTAGAATTAGGCTGTGGTAAAGGTGAATATTCAGTTGCATTGGCACAAAAATATCCGAATAAAAATTTTATTGGTATAGATATTAAAGGTGCTCGTTTTTGGAGAGGAGCAAAAACAGCCATTGAAGAAAATATACCTAACGTTGCTTTTATTCGTACACAAATTGAACTTATTGATTATGTTTTTGCAAAAAATGAAGTCGATGAAATTTGGATTACTTTTCCCGATCCACAAATAAAATACAAGCGTACCAAACACCGAATGACCAATTCTGAATTTCTTCAGAAATATAGAAAAGTGTTAAAAAAAGATGGTATAGTAAATCTTAAAACCGATAGCGAGTTTATGCATGGTTATACGCTTGGTTTACTTCATGGCGAAGGTCACGAAGTACTTTATTCTAACCACGACGTCTACAAACAAGAAGGAAGTCCGGAAGAGGTAACAAGCATTCAAACCTTTTATGAAGCCCAATATTTAGAACAAAACAAACCAATTACTTATATTAGATTTAAAATTAAAGACCATTGAACATTACTCTCATCTTTTTTTTAGGGTTAACTATTGCGCTAATTGGTGTTATTCCTCCAGGATTACTTAACATGACAGCGGCAAAAATAAGTCTTAAAGAGGGTTATAGCAGAGGCATTATGTTTTCTATTGGTGTGTGTTTAATTGTAATTGCACAAACTTATATTGCAGTAATCTTTGCAAGTTATTTAAGTAATCATCCAGATGTTATAGATATTTTACAACGTGTAGCTCTTGTTATTTTTATTTTAATTAGCATTTACTATTTATTAATTGCTAAAAAAACAACTAAACCAGAGCTGGTAAATAATTCTAAAAGTAAACACAGTCGTTTATTTTTTGGAATGTTCTTGTCCTGCCTTAATGTGTTTCCTATACCATATCAAGCATATATGAGCATTACCTTAGCTTCGTTTGGATGGTTAACGTTCGATATTACAAGTATATCTTCTTATGTTGCTGGTGCTGCAATGGGAACATTTGTAATGTTGTATATGTATATTTTCTTTTTCGATAAAATAAAAAACAAGTCTTTCACATCTCAAAAGAATATGAATTATATTATTGGCGGAATTACCGGAATCATTTCTATTTTTACTTTAATCAATATTATTAAAGAATTATAGATGCAGCCTAAAACTTTAAATTTCTTTGATAAAGTTTACGAAGTCGCTAAATTAATTCCTTACGGAAGAGTTACCAGCTATGGTGCTATTGCTACTTATCTTGGTGCCGCAAGAAGTGCAAGAATGGTTGGTTATGCAATGAATGGCTCGGTTAGTAAAGATGTTCCTGCGCATCGTGTAGTAAATAGAAAAGGCTTACTTACAGGGAAACAACATTTTGAAGGCACAAACCTTATGCAACAATTATTAGAAAGTGAAGGGGTTACGGTTATCGACAATCAAATTCAAGATTTTAAAAAGGTTTTTTGGAATCCTTTAAAAGAGTTGTAATTTCTATTAACAGAAAAAGGTTTAATAGTTTTTTGGGATTTGGGATTTCTTTCAATTATTTCCTAATTTAGTGAAAATTTACAAATAATTACAAATCAAAAACTTCTACCTTCAAACTTCCATCTTCAAGCTAAATTAATTATATTTGCTCTTTAGAATTAATCTAAATTAGTGAGGCTCTTTTTTGAAAAGTGAAACGCATTCAAAAATAATAGTCGAACTAACCTCAATGAAAATTGAGGTCTTTTAAATAAAGAAAAAAGTTGTTTTATTTAATATTAAAAAACGATTCCTGCCTTCGCAGGAAATGAATATGAAACTTAATAAACAAGACATATTAAAAGCATTAGAAACCATTACAGTTGCTGGAGAAGGCAAAAACATGGTTGAGAGTGGTGCGGTAACAAATGTAATTACTTTTGGTGATGAGGTTATTGTAGATATTACAATTACAAACCCAACTTTACAGGCAAAAAAGAGAACAGAAGTAGATATCATGAAAACCATTCATGATATAGTTTTTGAAAAAGCTAAAGTAACTGTCAACATTAAAGTTGATGCTCCAACAAGCTCAACAAACGAAATTAAAGGCAACCCAATTCCCGGAATACAAAATATAATAGCTGTTGCATCTGGCAAAGGAGGCGTTGGTAAATCTACAGTTACAGCAAATTTAGCAGTAACATTGGCAAAAATGGGATTTAAGGTTGGTGTTTTAGATGCCGATATTTATGGACCATCAATTCCAATTATGTTCGATGTAGAAACTGAAAGACCTCTTGCGGTAACTATAGATGGAAAATCTAAAATGAAGCCTGTCGAGAATTATGGAATAAAAATTCTTTCAATAGGGTTTTTCACCCAACCTGATCAAGCTGTTGTTTGGCGTGGACCAATGGCAGCAAAAGCATTAAACCAAATGATTTTTGATGCACATTGGGGAGAATTAGATTTTCTTTTAATCGATTTGCCACCAGGAACAGGCGATATACACTTAAGTATTATGCAATCGCTCCCAATTACAGGAGCTGTTATAGTAAGTACGCCTCAAAATGTAGCTTTGGCAGACGCTAAAAAAGGCGTAGCTATGTTTCAGCAAGAAAGTATTAATGTTCCTGTATTAGGAATTATTGAAAATATGGCATTTTTTACTCCAGAAGAATTGCCAGACAACAAATATTATATCTTTGGAAAAGAAGGTGCAAAAAATCTAGCAACAGATTTAAATGTTCCGTTTTTAGGAGAAATTCCTTTGGTGCAAAGTATTCGTGAAGCTGGAGATATTGGTCGTCCTGTTGCTTTACAAACAACTACACCATTAGAACAAGCATTTGAAAAATTAACACAAAATGTTGTGCAAGAAGTAGTAAAACGCAATGATGATTTACCTCCTACTGAAGTTATAAAAATAACAACAATGGCTGGATGTTCGGCAGTTAAAAAATAAGTTATGGCAAGTGAACAAAACAAAGTTTCGTGAACACCTTAAATGAAAATAGATGACAAGTGAACAGTTAAGACTGAATGTTGAAAAGGCTTTAGAAGAAATCCGTCCGTTTTTAGAAAGTGATGGAGGTAATATTTCTTTATTATCTATAGAGGATAATAAGATTGTTAAAGTTCAACTTGAAGGTGCTTGCGTTGGATGTAGTGTTAACCAAATGACATTAAAATCTGGAGTAGAAATGACCATTAAAAAATACGCTCCACAAATTGAACAGGTAATAAATATAGATTGAAATTAATTTAAAACTGTTTAGCTGAAATCAATAAAATTGTAGCAAGTCTTTAATTAATAATTTTCTCTCGTCTAAAAAAAGTATCTAAATTATCGGCAATATCATAACAATTACTAACTTTTGAAACTTCATTGCAATATCTAGAATCTATTGTGTGTGATTTACAGCCAAACTCTGATAAATCAATTTCTTTAAATTTTTTATTAATTAATCTACATTTTTGGTAAAGGTCTTCGATTGTTTTGTAACCACTTGGATCTATTACATTTTTTAAAAGAAATCCTTTTAAATAATTTTCAATTGCAAACTGTACATTTTTACAAATGGCATAAGTTACTACATCTTCTTCTGGTCTAAATAATTCTTCGCTAGCCTCATTTAGTCTTTCAACAGCATCAAAAAATAATTTATTGGCTTTTGTTTTCATTTATAACTATTTAATGTTTACATATTTCTAAAAAGCTGTAATCTTTCCCATTTAGTTTCTACTTCTTCTTGTGCTCTTTTAAGTAATTCTGCTCCTAATTTAGCATCATCTTTAACCACTCTAGTAAAACGTGTTTCGTTATACATAAAATCACTTAAAGGAGCGCTTGGAGGTTTAGAATCCATTTTAAATTTTTTGCCTTTTGGTTTAGAAGGGTCAAATCTAAATAGTGGCCAATAGCCCGTTTCAACAGCTTTTTCTTGTTGTGTTACTCCATGCTTCAAGTCGTATCCATGTTCTCCACAATGAGAATATGCAATAATTATTGATGGTCCTGGATAAGCTGCGGCTTCTTCAATGGCTTTAAGGGTCTGCAAATCTTTTGCTCCCATTGCCACTTGAGCTACATATACATTTTCGTATGAAATGGCTTGAAGTGCTAAACTTTTTTTACTTGTTCTTTTCCCAGATACTGAGAATTTGGCACTTGCTCCCAATGGTGTAGCTTTAGATGTTTGTCCTCCAGTATTTGAATACACTTCGGTGTCTAACACCATAATATTGATGTCTTCCCCTGTTGAAAGCACATGATCTACACCACCATATCCAATATCATAAGCCCAACCATCGCCACCAAGAATCCAAACCGCTTTTTTACGAAGATATTCTGTTAATTGATTTAATTTTACAGCATCAACATCATTATCAAGATATGATAATGTTTTTTTAAGCGTTTTAATATCGGCAAACTTTTTAGCTTTTTGCTCTTCCGTTTCTTCGGAATTATTTAAAATGGCTTCTACTATTTCGCTACCAACTAATAACTCTAATGATTTTAATAAATCGACAGCTATTTCTTGTTTTTTAGACAACGCTAATTTCATACCTAAACCAAATTCTGCATTATCTTCAAATAATGAGTTAGCCCAAGCAGGTCCTCTACCAAACTCATTAGTTTTGTATGGTGTAGTTGGCAAATTACCTCCATAAATAGATGAACATCCAGTAGCGTTTGCTATTAAAATACTATCTCCATACAACTGCGTCAGTAATTTAATATAAGGGGTTTCTCCACAACCTAAACAAGCTCCTGAAAATTCAAATAATGGTTCTAAAAATTGTGAGCCTTTTACATTGGTGATTTGTAGTGCGGTACGATCGTAGTAAGGTAAATTAACAAAATAGTCCCAATTAACATTTTCTTCAACATCTACATCAATTTTTTTCCTCATGTTGATAGATTTAAAATCTTCTATCTCTTTACTTACTGCAGGGCAAACTACTACACAAAGATCGCATCCAGTACAATCTTCGGGAGAAACTTGTAATATATAAGATTCGGTATCGCTAACAAAAGGTCTTCCTTTTGCAGGTATTCTTTTTAGAGATGCAGGAGCATCTATTAAATCTTCATTAGAAACAACTGTAGCTCGTATTGCAGCATGTGGACAAATAGCAACACATTTATTACACTGTGTGCATAAATTTTCGTCGTCCCAAACTGGAATAAAATCTGCTATCCCACGTTTTTCATATTGTGTTGTTCCTGTAGGGAATGTGCCATCTACAGGAAATGCACTTACAGGAAGTTCATCGCCCTTTCCTGCTAAAATCATTCCTAAAACTTCTTTTACAAAAGGATCAGGATTACCAGTCATCATCGGTTTTAATTGCTTGTCATTAGTTACTTTCTTTTTGTAATTTACTTTTTGAAGGTTTTCTAATGATTTGTCAACAGCGTTAAAATTCATTTGTACAATTGCATCACCTTTATGAGAATACGATTTTACAATAGCATCCTTTATTTTTTGAATGGCTTCTTCTTTTGGTAACACTCCAGAGATAGCAAAGAAACACGTTTGCAAAATGGTGTTGGTTCGTTTTCCTAGTTTTGCTACATGAGCAACATTGGTTGCATCAATTACATAAAAATTCAATTCTTTATCTATAATTTCTTCCTGCATTATTTGAGGTAATTCATCCCAAATATCTTCGTTTGAAAATGGAGAATTTAATAAGAAAGTACCTCCTTTTTTTATGTTTCTTAAAAGATCATATTTTTCAATAAAGTTGAATTGATGGCATGCAATAAAATCGGCTGTATTTATTAAGTATGTAGAATAAATAGGTTCAGGCCCAAAGCGTAAATGAGATATAGTTTGAGCACCTGCTTTTTTGGAATCATATACAAAATACCCTTGAACATAATTATCTGTTGTCTCACCAATAATTTTAATGGAATTTTTATTTGCACCAACTGTACCATCGGACCCAAGACCATAAAACATGCAATTAATTGTAGATTTTTTAGTTTTGAAAACAGGGTTGAAAGTTAAACTCGTATTGCTTACATCATCATTAATACCAATAGTGAAATGATTTTTTGGAATGGCTTTTATTAACTCGTCATAAATTCCTTTTACCATAGCTGGATTAAATTCTTTAGATGATAACCCATAACGTCCACCAACAATAACTGGCATCTCTCTCTTATGTTCTGCAAAAGCAGTTATTACATCTAAATATAGAGGGTCGCCAGTACTTCCTGGTTCTTTCGTTCTGTCTAAAACAGCAATTTTTTCAACGGTTTTTGGTAACTCATTAATAAAGTGACTTATAGAGAATGGTCTATATAAGCGTACAAATAGAGCTCCTACTTTTTCGTTTTGACTTATCATTGTATCAACAGTTTCTCTAACTGCACCTTCACCAGAACCCATAATTATTATTACACGTTCGGCTTCTGGATGACCTACATAATGAAACAAACTGTATTTGCGTCCTGTATGTTGATAAAAATCATCCATTACTTCTTGTACTATCTCCGGAACTTTTTCATAAAACAGATTTGCTGCTTCTCGTGCTTGAAAGAAAACATCAGGATTTTGAGATGTCCCTCTTATAACTGGATTGTCTGGATCTAAAGATCTTTTTTTATGCTCCATGATTTTATCTTCAGGCATCATAGCTTTTATTACTTCATCAGGAATATCATCAATTTTAGAAATCTCATGCGAGGTTCTAAATCCGTCAAAAATATTTAAAAAAGGTATTCTGGAGCGCAATGTTGCTACTTGAGAAATTAAGGCAAAATCCATTGCTTCTTGTACAGAACCACCAAATAACATAGAAAAGCCTGTTTGCCTTGTTGCCATAACATCGGAATGGTCTCCAAAAATAGAAAGTGCATGCGTTGCAATTGTTCTGGCTGCTACATGAATAACTGTTGGTAATAGTTCGCCAGCTATTTTATACATATTAGGTATCATTAACAATAAACCTTGAGAGGCAGTAAATGTAGTTGTTAATGCTCCTGCTTGTAAAGCTCCATGAACAGTACCTGCTGCGCCACCTTCACTTTGCATTTCAATAATTCTTGGAATGTTGTTCCATATATTTTTTTGTCCTTCAGAGCTATAAACATCTACATGTTCGCCCATTGGAGAAGCTGGAGTTATTGGATAAATTGCACAAACTTCATTGGTTTTATGAGAAACTATTGCTACAGCTTCATTAGCATCACAAATTAGCTTTTGAGGTTTATTTTTCATAATAAATATATTTTATCTAAGAGAGTTTTTAATTAGTAAGTGTAAAACTATAAATAGTGAAACTTACAGACTATGACATATGTCATCTAAAGATATAAATGAGTTTTGTGGTGAAAAGAGGTTAAATGTCACTATTGTATTTAAAACATAATCAATGTTTTCTAAGACTAATTAGTTGCTAAAAGTTAAATTGATCCGTTTTGTAATCTAATAACTTTTCGGGACCTTCTAATAATATTCTTACAATTTGAAGTGTTCCATCTTCTTTTGTAGCAATTTGCCACTTAATAAGTGAAATCTGTCCTTTCTCAATTTCTATTCCTGTTATGCTTCGTGGATGTACACAACTACCATCGTTAAAGTATGCAATGTCTCCAGGTTCAGGAAAGCGAGGTCTATGTGTATGCCCTACAATGGTTAAACGATTGTTATTATCTGTAATCCATTTTTTTGTTCTGCGTTCAATTCTAATGAGTTCCTTATAGTTTTTTGCTGGACTTGTTGGGTCTGCAATTCCCATTATGTTTAAAGGTTTCCAAAGCACTCTAACTAAAAACCTGCTCCATTTCCAAAATAAATAATTCCACCAATCGGCTTGATGTCCATGTGTTAGGAAAATTTCTTGTTTGTTTTCAGAATGTTTCAAAATAATCCCTTCGTGATATTGAATGTCTTTAAATAACTCAACATCCTTTTCGGTTACAGGTTCGTAATAAGTTGACAAGTGTTTTTTTACATACTCTGGATTGCGATATACCATATCATGATTTCCCCAAATCATATACAACCGATTGCTGGTATGAAAATCTTTCAGAAGTAAAAAAACATTTTTATGAGCTTCAAAAATGGATTTAAACGTGAGGTTTTCCCATAATTCATCACCATCACCAATTTCGCAATATTGAAAACCTTCGTTAAAATAATGCTTTAACGCATGAAAATAAATATTCCTGTTATTGGCAAAATCGTCTGCAAAACTATTATCACCTCTATGGCAATCGCTAAATAAGATAAATTTGCTAGAATCATCGAAGTTAATGATTTTAGCATTTTGGTAAGCGCGATCTAATCTGGTTTTGGAAGACATAGTATAGATTTAAACCAAAAATAATTAAAATAAAGTTACATTGTATTGCTAACAATTTTAGTTTGATTAAAATCTATTAGATTTGTAGGTAAGCTTTAAATGAACTATCAGTAACGTTTAATTATTTTACCTGACTAATAATTATAAAGATCATTATTATGGGAGGAGAAGGATCCATGTCATCTGCAATTGTCAGCTTAAAAAATAACCGGGCACTTCTTGGAAGAAGAAAATTTAAAACGGTAAAAAATCTCATTATTTCCAAATCGGGATTGACTGAATTAGAATTTAAAAAGGTAAGTCCTTATAAGCTTGAAAAAATAAAACAACAAATAAGGTTGGAAGCTAGAAAACGAGCCAAACGAAATAACCTAATTTTCCTAATATGGCTGGTTTCGTTTGGATTAATTTTGATTTATTTATTTATCCTTTAAAACATATAAAATGATATTTAAAAAGCAAAATTATAATACGTATTACAAATAGCTATTACCTGTCTTTTGGCTACACTTGCTTATAAGTCTTTACTTAAAAGCATTTAACCCCGTAATATCCAAACCAGTAATTAGTAAGTGAATGTCGTGAGTGCCTTCGTAAGTTATAACACTTTCAAGATTCATAGAGTGTCGCATAATGCTATATTCTCCAGTAATTCCCATTCCGCCTAGCATTTGTCTGGCTTCTCGTGCAATATGTATTGCCATATCTACATTGTTTCGTTTTGCCATAGATATTTGCGCTGAGGTTGCTTTGTCTTCATTACGTAACACACCAAGTCGCCAGGTTAACAATTGTGCTTTAGTGATTTCGGTAATCATTTCGGCAAGTTTTTTTTGTTGTAACTGAAATTGTCCAATAGGTTTTCCAAACTGGATACGTTCTTTGCTGTAACGCAATGCTGTATCATAACAATCCATAGCTGCTCCAATAGCTCCCCAAGCAATACCATAACGTGCAGAATCTAAGCAACCAAGTGGTGCGCCTAATCCAGATTTGTTTGGTAATATATTTTCTTTTGGGACTTTTACATTATCAAAAATCAATTCTCCTGTTGCACTTGTGCGAAGCGACCATTTCCCATGAGTTTCTGGCGTTGTAAATCCTTCCATACCACGCTCTACAATTAAGCCATGAATGCGTCCGCTTTCATCTTTTGCCCAAACTATAGCTACTTGTGCAAAAGGCGCATTAGAAATCCACATTTTAGCGCCATTTAAAAGGTAATGATCGCCTTTATCTTTAAAGTTGGTTGTCATACCACTTGGGTTAGAGCCATGATCGGGCTCGGTTAATCCAAAGCAACCTATCCATTCGCCACTTGCTAATTTTGGTAAATATTTTTGTCGTTGTGCTTCGTTTCCATATTTCCAAATAGGATACATTACTAAAGAAGATTGTACAGAAGCGG
>JAKITV010000009.1 GCA_021647885.1 Flavobacteriaceae bacterium
AAGGTGCAACAGCAACAGATGATGTAGATGGTGACATTACAGCAAATATTGTAATAGGCGGAGATACCGTAAACACAAATGTAGCTGGCACTTATGTAGTAACGTATAATGTAAGTGATGCCGCAGGGAATGCTGCAACAGAAGTTATAAGAACCGTTACAGTTAATCTAGATACAGTAGCTCCAGTAATTACTTTAACAGGCGCTTCAACCATAAGCTTGAATGTAGGAGACACTTACACAGAGCAAGGTGCAACAGCAACAGATGATGTAGATGGTGACATTACAGCAAATATTGTAATAGGCGGAGATACCGTAAACACAAATGTAGCTGGCACTTATGTAGTAACGTATAATGTAAGTGATGCCGCAGGCAATTCAGCAACAGAAGTTACAAGAACCGTTACAGTCAATCCAGACACAGTAGCACCAGTGATAACTTTAATTGGAGCTTTAACAATTAACTTAAATGTTGGCGATATTTATACTGAGCAAGGTGCAACTGCAACAGATGATGTAGATGGAGATATTACTGCAAGTATTATAACTACAGGAACTGTAAATACATCAGTAGCTGGAACATATTTAGTGAATTATAATGTTAGTGATGCAGCAGGTAATGCAGCAACTCAAGTAACAAGGACTGTTAATGTAACTCAACCATCAACAGGTTGTTCAGGAGGGGTTTCATCTTTTCCTTATTCTGAAGGGTTTGAAAACACTTTAGGGGCTTGGACGCAATCTACAGCTGATGATATTAATTGGACAGTAGATGCAAATGGAACACCATCAAGTGGAACAGGACCATCTAGTGCAATTCAAGGGACATACTATGTCTATGTTGAAGCATCAGGAAATGGAACAGGTTATCCAAATAAACAAGCGATATTAAATTCGCCATGTTTTAATTTAAGTACATTATCTGAAGCTACATTTAGCTTTAAATACCATCAATATGGTTCCTCTAATATGGGAACAATTAATTTAGAAATTAGTGACGACGATGGAACAAGTTGGACCTCCATTTGGAATAGCTCAGGAAATCTTGGAAATTCATGGCAAACCGCAAATGTAAGCTTAACATCCTATGTTGGTGGAAGTGTACAGCTTAGATTTAATAGAATCACTGGAAGCACCTGGCAAGCTGATATTGCAATTGATGATGTAAGTTTAACTTCTGGCGGAGGTTCTGGTGGTAATTGTAATGTTGGAGATGTTAATTTAAGTATTACTCTTGATAATTACCCTCAAGAAACAGCATGGACACTTAAAGATGCGTCAGGTACAACAATTGACTCTGCTTCTTACTCTACCGCAAACCCTGATGGTTCTACTGTAACAAGAACATTTACAGGATTAGCGGATGGACAATATACTTTTACAATTACTGATTCTTATGGAGATGGTATTTGTTGTTCATACGGAAATGGATCTTACACCCTTACTGGATCAACAGGAACAATAGTTTCTGGAGGTAATTTTACTTCTTCTGAAAGCACAAATTTTTGTATTCAATCTGCCACAGCTAAAGGAGATAATGTTGATACAATCAGTAAACTTTTCGAAGTAAAATTGTATCCAAACCCTGTTAAAGGAAGTATCCTAAATATCTCAACAACTTATACTAATATAGTTTATGAAATATATAATACAGTAGGGCAGATGGTTGCTAAAGGAAAGGTAATAAACAACAAAATCAATTTAGGAACATTAGATTCCGCAGTCTATCAAATTAGATTCACGACTGATGAAGGTACATTGACTAAACGTTTTATTAAACAATAATATTCCTCACTTTATTTCAATTAAAAAAGTCCAGATTTTAAATCTGGACTTTTTTAATTATATATGAATAATTTCACTGTCTTGAAGTAATTCATCGCCTCGAAGTCTTAGGAAAATTTGAGCAACTGCAATCGTATCTTTTTCACAATAGGTAATAATTCTATCTATATTATTTTCTTGGTAGTAAACATTATAGACCTCACTTCCATCGATATCATCTTTTGGCGAAGGAATACCCAACACATTTGTTAATAATTTTAATGAAGTATAAGTTTTATAATCTCCAAATTTCCATAAATCTAAAGTATCGAGATGAGGTACTTCCCATGGTTTTTTCCCAAATAAGTTGAGTTTGTATGGCAGTTCAATATTATTTATAATCATTCGTCTGGCGATATACGGAAAGTCAAATTCCTTACCATTATGAGCGCATAATAAATGTTTTGCTTGGCTAAAATGTGAAATTAGGAGGTTTTTAAAATCTTTTAATATTTTGATTTCATCACCATAAAATGATGTTGTTCTAAAAGTTCTTACATCTCCTTTAAACGTGAAATAGCCAACCGAAATACATACTATTTTACCAAACTCTGCCCAAATACCTGCACGTTCGTAAAACTCTTCGGCTGAAAAATCATCTTTACGTTGGTATTGCGATTTTTGTTCCCAAAGGTCTTGTTTAGTTTTATCCAAATCAGAAAAATATTGTACTTCAGGAACAGTTTCTATATCCAGAAATAAGATGTTTTCTAAATTGAGTTTGCTAATCATATTTATTTTCTTCGAAGGAGGAAATCTTTTGTTAATTAACGATTTATTTTTGCATCATTTTATAAGCTTCATTTATGTACGTATAAAAATTTGGCGAATGTGGCTCTATGTTCATATCTTTTGGCAATTCAACTCTATGTCCTAGACGAACAATAATAACATCATCTTCAGGAATAACAATAACCAGTTGACCTAAATGACCTCTCATATAGAAAATCTTTTTGTTATTATGATTAGCTAACCACCAACCATAACCATATTCTGGACTTGCCACAAAACGAGGTGTTGTAGATTTTGCAATAAAAGTTGAGTCTAATATTTGCTTGCCATTCCATTTACCATACTGCTTGTACAATTTTCCAAATCGCGCAAAATCTCGAGCATTACTGGCAACACAGCAATAAGCTTTTTCCAAACCATGTTCCTCACTATCTAATTGCCAAAACGCTTCGTTCTCTGCTCCCATTGGCCTCCAAAAGTTATCACTTAAATAGTCAGATAATTTTACACCAGTAGCTTTTTCAATAACCATTCCTAAAAGTTGAGTACTTGCACTTAAGTATTTGTATTCGGTTCCTGGTTCATCGATAACTTTTAATCCAAGAATTAATTTTTCAAGATCATCATCAAAATAGGCTCTTGTCATGACAGACAAAGGAGAGTAATATGCTTCGTCCCAATTTAAACCGGAAGCCATAGAAGACAAATCGCCAACAGTCATTTTTGCAGCTAATCCTTTACTAAATTCAGGATAAAAATCACTTACAGGTTGATCTAAACTTTTAATTTTACCTTCCATAATGGCTTTTCCCAACAATGCAGAAACCATACTTTTTGCCATCGAAAACGAATTGCTTTTAGAGTCTTTATTAAAGCCGTCGTAGTAGTTTTCAAACCAAATACTGTCGTTTTTTATAATAAGGTAAGCAATAGTTCCTTTATCATTATTTAGATTAGTAAGCGTTTCAGTTTCTTTTGCAGTGTTGTAATCTTTATGTAAATTCCAAGGCTGTGCAGTTCCTTTTTCTATAGTTCTGTTATCAAACACTTTATAGTCTTCTAAATAAGCAGTTTTATGCCCTTTGGCGTAAATGGTTCTTACTGCCTTTAATAAATAATCATAATCAAAAACATAAAGTATAATAATTAGTAATCCGAAGAGAATAACAATCCATTTGAGGAGTTTTTTTAGAAATTTCATTTTGTGTGAATTTTATAGAAATTAAATATAGTAATTATACTCGACTATTAAGAATAAAATATTTGAGTTTCTAACATTAAGACCTCACAGGTTTTTAAAACCTGTGAGGTCTTATTTTATTTAAAACAGAGATTGTTGTTTATAAGGACTTTCATGATCCAATAGCCATTGTTTTCTATGTAATCCTCCTGCATAACCTGTTAAGCTGCCATTACTGCCAATAACACGATGACATGGTACAATTATCCAAAGTGGGTTTTTACCATTTGCATTCGCTACTGCTCGAATAGCTTTTACATCACCTAATTGTTTTGAAAGTTCAAGATAAGATATGGTTTTACCAAAAGGAATAGTTTGCAATTCGTTCCAAACTCTCTTTTGAAATTTTGTGCCTTCTGGGTTTAGTTTTAAGCTGAACTGTTCTCGTTCTCCTTGAAAATATGAGCGAAGTTGATAAATACAATCCTTAAGTTCTTCAGGAATTACATTGGAAACCTGCTCGTTAGAATTTAAAATTGAAATCGAAATAATTCCATTAGTATCGCCAACTATTTTAGCAATACCCAAAGGTGTTTCAATAGTACAAACGCTCATTAATCTTCATTTTTTTTCCCTTCAATAATACCTAGGCGTTTTGCTCTTGTTTCCCAACTTTTTCTCGCCAATAGTTGTAAGTCTGCTACATTATCGCTTTCATCCATAATTTCCAATCCTAAAAGGGTTTCGATCACATCTTCTTGTGTTACCAATCCACTTACCGATCCATATTCATCAACCACTAAAGCAATATGTTCTCGCTTTGCGATTAAGGTTTCAAACAATTCTGGAATTGGTATATTTCTTGTAGTAAACAGTAATTCACGTTGTATAGATTTTAATGGTTTCCCTCCATTTCCTTTTATAATAGCTTCCAGCAAATTGTCTTTTAAAAAATATCCGGAAATTTCATCTGTATTGTTTCCATAAATAGGAATTCTAGAAAATTTCAAATTCGGATTTTCATCATAAAAGGCTTGAATTTTCATTTTTTCTGAAGCTGTTTTCATAACTGTTCGCGGTGTCATAATATCCGTAACAAGAATTTCTTTAAAGTTGATAAGGTTTTTTATAATGGTGCTTTCAGATTCTTGAAAAACACCTTCTTCTTGCGCAATATCAGCCATAGCATGAAAATCTTCACGACTTAAGACACTTTCACCTTCTTTGTTTTTACCAAATAGATTTGTAAATAATTGCAAAACCCAAATAACACCTGTCCATGTAAAGAAAAATATTAAGGCATTTAAAGCAGTTGTGGAAATTCCTGCTAATTGTTTCCAATAGGTTGCACCTATGGTTTTTGGTATTATTTCGGAAGCAACTAAAATCAATATCGTCATTACTGCTGAAACAATAAAAATAGAATTGTTACCATTGCCAAATACTTTTTCGGCCTGGGCACCAACTAAAATTGCGCCAACTGTATGTGCAACAGTGTTTAGGGTTAGAATGGCAATAAGAGGCTTATCTATATCTTTTTTTAAAGCTTCAAGAGAAGTGGCAAATGTTTTTCCTTCTTTCTTTTTTAGATTAATAAATGTAGGAGAAACACTTAATAACACAGCCTCTAATATGGAACATAAAAAAGAAAAAAATATAGATATTAATGCGTAAAATAATAGTAAGCTCATGAATGATTTTTTCTTGAGGCTAATTTACGAAATCAATTTTACAATATCTTTGCGGAATAATTAAAGTCGCCCTCTTAAAGCTTATTAAACGATTTCTTTTTGGATTTTTTCTAATAATTTTTCAGAGATTATTTCAGCAATTACATTTGATTCCGTATCAAATTTAATTACTTTTTCAGAAGAATCTTTTTTCTTTTCTTCCAACTCTCTCAAAAAAGACAATGTTAAAATATCGTTTTTCGATTTGTTATTATTTTTAAGGAATAAAGACATTTTTATTTATTTTTTGTAGTAATTATTAATAAAATGAGGGTTATATTTTTCTTCAAAATAATGTTTTCTTTTTATCCAAATAAATCCATCTCCTTTCGAGATTAAAGCTACATCAACTGGTCCACCAACAGATTCTTCGTCAGAACTAATTCTTCGTTTAAGATACGTCAAATATATTAAACTTTCTGCCATTTCCGAAAGATCTTCTTTAGAAAGAATAGATACAGTATTTACAGTAGGGCGAATATGTTTTACTAATTTCACTTCTTCAACTTCTTGGATAAATTGATTGCAAATATCATTAATATCGATTTTTTCAAGTTTTTTGGCCAATTTAGGTTGGCTTTCTTTGAGTAAATTAATTAAATGTTCATTATATCCATTTAAAAATTTGTTAAATGTTGAAAATAAAGTATCATTTATTTCAGGGCTGATTCCTGATATTAGTGTATCAATTACATCTCTTTGAGCAAATGGCATGATAGAGCCATCATTACCATCATCAATTTCCTCAATACTATCCGTGTAAAATCTTATTTTATCGTCAAAAACATCTGAAATTTTTGTGCTAATGGCAACAGGGTAGATTTCAGTTTCTCCATATCCAGCAAAAACCAAACCTGTCCAAGAGTTAAAAAAAGTTTTACTTTTTATATATTGGAAAACAAATTCCATAAAGATTTTTTTAATTTGTACTGTATTGAAGTCTGGGAACTCTTCAGTAAAAATATCGTCAATATCTTTTTTAGTTAATTCATTAAACTTCTTTTTTGTAAGTTTTTTAAAGTCTTCAAGTTTATCTTCTTCTTTTGCCCTTAAAGTTTGGTAATTTAATATATCTAAAGCATTCCCTTTATAAATAGTAAGCCTCTCATCTTCACTTAATGGGATCAAGTCTATTTTATCTTCAATAGCTTTTTCAACTGATAGTTTAGTAAGGTTGTCAAAGGAATGATATAAAAAAGATTTAAAATAATGTGAATTGGTTTCAGGTGTGGTAAAGAATTTTTTTCTTTTTAAAAACGCAAAAAAATCTTCGGAATAGTTTTTTAGTTTAGGAAAAGACTTATCATTTAATTCATCCCTGTATATTTTAATTATTATTTCCCAAGGCGTAGTTATAAAATTTGCGGAATTATATATAATGATAGAAACTGGATGAAACTTAGAAAGGGTAAAAATTTTATTAGCAGTATTATAAATTTTTCTACCATTACTGCTAGAAACTGTTACTGCTGAATCTGCAGCAATAGCGATTGCATTTTTGTTAAGGATTCCAATTACTGCTGTCATAATTTTCTTTTATACAAATTTACGAAATCAATTTGATAATATCCTTTGCGAAGTAGGAAGCAATAATATCTGCTCCAGCTCTTTTAAAAGCGAGTGTACTTTCTAACATTACTTGATCGTGATTTAACCAGCCTTTTTCTGCAGCAGCTTTAATCATAGCATATTCACCACTAACTTGATATACTGCAACTGGAACATCAAATTCGTTTTTCAGATCTCTAACAATGTCTAAATATGCCATTCCAGGTTTTACCATCACTATATCTGCACCTTCATCAATATCCATTTCAGTTTCACGAAGGGCTTCATGGCGATTGGCAAAATCCATTTGATAGGTCTTTTTGTCTTTTGGAATATTAACCAAATCTACAGGAGCCGAATCTAAAGCATCACGAAACGGGCCATAAAAAGCAGAGGCATATTTTGCAGAATAACTCATAATGCCTGTGTCTGTAAACCCTTCATCTTCCAAAGCTTCGCGAATAGTTAGAATACGACCATCCATCATATCGCTTGGTGCTACAAAATTAGCTCCAGCTTGTGCGTGCGAGACACTCATTTCTGCTAAAAACGCAGTGGTTTCATCATTGATTATTTTTCCGTTTTTTACAATGCCATCGTGCCCATAAGATGAGTAAGGATCTAGAGCAACATCTGTCATCACCAACATTTCCGGACACACATTTTTTACGGTTTTAATGGCACGTTGCATTAACCCATTTGGATTTAAGGCTTCTTTTCCAGCATTGTCTTTTAAGTTATCAGGAACTTTTACAAAAAGCAAAACCGATTTTAATCCAAGCGACCAAAGTGTTTTTACTTCTTTTTCAAGGAGATCTAAACTGAATCTGAAGTAGTTTGGCATTGACGCAATTTCTTCTTTCACATCTTTGCCTTCAACTATAAAAAGAGGTACTAAAAAATCGTTTGGCGTAATGGTGTTTTCTCGAACTAATGAACGAATAACTTCGTTAGTTCGTAATCTTCTATTTCTTCTTAAAGGGAACATAACTTTTTCTATTTAAAATTGTTCTTCGAGTATTTCGATTTATTGAAATGTATCGAAAGCTTCAGCAACTATTTTTGTATCTTTTCGATATAATTTTACTTCGTAAAATCACTCAAAGTGATAGATTTTTTTTATATGTTTATCCTGCAAGGTCTTTGTGGCCTTGTAGGTTTTTAAACGGTTAAGATATAACCTCTTTTTTGTTTTTTATTCAAAAGTATATTTTTCACTTAAAAAAGCATACTTTGCTTTATGACTAAAGATAAAGTTTTCTACATCATCAAATAACATTATAACTTCTTTTCTTTTTCATTTATTTGAAGTGTTAAATGAAAATGATTATCCATTAAACAGTAGGCATAAACAGAAACCATACTATCTGGATATTTTGAAATTAATTTTAAGGAGTATCTTTTATTTTCGTCACTTTTGAAAATGGCTTTGCTATTTACACCTCGATTAAAGATATGATAGTAATATCCAGTTTCTATTTTTTCGAATTTCACTTCTAAATTTATTTATACCTGCAAGGTTTTTTAAACCTTGCAGGACTTTTGATAGTATTTTTTAGTTTTCTTCTTAATGGATAGTTGTTTTTCAGTAAACCAATAAATTATTCTTCATATTCTTTTACAGCATCAATAAACGCTTTGGCGTTGTCCAAAGGAATGTTAGGCAAAATACCGTGACCTAAATTAACAATATATTTGTCCTTGCCAAAATCGTTAATCATTTGTGTTACCATTTTTTTGATTTCCGAAGGAGGAGATAATAATCGAGAAGGATCAAAATTACCTTGAAGGGTTATATTTCCACCAGTTAAATAACGTGCATTTTGAGGTGTAATTGTCCAATCAACTCCTAAAGCGGAAGCATTACTTTTAGCCATTTCTTCAAGAGCAAACCAACATCCTTTTCCGAAAGCAATTACAGGCGCATCATCTTTTAAAGCTTCAATAATTTGATTGATATATTGCCATGAAAACTCTTTATAATCGACTGGAGATAGCATTCCTCCCCAAGAATCGAAAATTTGAACCACATCTACACCAGCTTTTACTTTCGCTTTTAAATAAGCAATAGTTGTATCTGTTATTTTTTGTAATAATTGATGCGCAGCAACAGGATTAGTGAAACAAAATTCCTTTGCTTTATCGAATGTTTTACTGCCTTGACCTTGTACAACGTAGCATAAAATAGTCCAAGGTGAACCAGCAAAACCAATTAATGGCACTTCGTTATTAAGAAGTTCTTTGGTTGCTTTTATGGCTTGCATCACATAATCCAATTCTACATTTACATCTGGAACAATAACATTGTTTACACCCTTTTGGTCTCTAACAGGATTTGGTAAATAAGGTCCAAAATCAGGTTTCATTTGCACTTCAATATTCATAGCTTGAGGAATTACTAGAATATCGCTAAATAATATCGCTGTGTCCATCCCAAAACGACGAATTGGCTGTATTGTGATTTCACTTGCAAGTTCAGGAGTACGACAACGTGTAAAGAAATCGTACTTTTCACGTATTGCTATAAACTCAGGTAAATAACGTCCTGCTTGACGCATCATCCAAACTGGTGGACGCTCTACGTTTTCTCCTTTTAATGCTCTTAAAAATAAATCGTTCTTTATCATAACATTTCCCGCAAAGGCGGGAATCTTTTTAATTATACTTCAATTTGTATAGGTTTCGACTGCACTTCGACACACTCAGTGTGACACGCTCAACCTGACATAAATTTAATTTCAATTTTCTAATGACGTTGCAAATCATGCTTTTGGCAAGATGTGACAATCTGTTTAATTAGTGTGAGATTGCCACACTTCGACTGCGCTCAGTGCAAGCTAATTTTTGCTTCTCGTAATGACGCAAAATTTATATATAATTCAAATTCACTAATTCTATAACACTTTCGACAGTTGGTACTTTGGCAACCCTCACGTCTTTAAAATGTTTTTTTGCTTCAGCAGCAGTACTTTCACCAATGCAAAAAGCAATTTTATCTGTCTTGTTTTCCAATAAATAACTTTTCACAGTCGATGGACTGTAGAACATAATTCCTTCAACGGTTTCATCTACTTTTTCAGAATCGAATTTTGTACTGTAGGCTTCAACTTCGTTTACGGTTATATTATTTTCGGTTAAAATATTTGGTAAATCATCTAATCGCAAATCACTACAAAAATAAGTAACTTCTGTGCCTTCAATATATTCTATAAGGTATTCAGCCAATTTTTTTGCATTCTTTTCAGAATGTGTCACTTTTCCAATTTTTTGTTCTATTAGACGTTTTGTTCTTCTACCTACGCAAAAGATGTTTTTAAACTTTAACTCTTCAGCAGGAATATTCGTAATTAAGGATTCTACAGCATTTTTGCTGGTAATAATTACGTTTTTCATTTCAGATTTTAAGATAAACGGTTTTATTCTGTTAAAGTTGATTTTAATAAAATCTGATCCATCCACTTTAATGTCGTTATGAAATAAATGTTGTTGTGCTTCAGTTAATGCTTTTGTTGAATATACATTAACTTTTTTGTCCACTTTCTTTATGTCTTCCATTAAGTGTTTACCACCACGCTCAATAATATAGTTTGCACAAAAGGATGCTATTTTATGATGTTCTCCTAATTTTTCGGTTCTGGAAACTTCTATTTTTTTGCTTCCATCAGCACTTAATAAAACACCTTGAAAAAATACTTGTTCGTCTTTTATAAACGCTATGGCACCAATTGGAGCAGTACATCCTCCTTCTAAAAGGTTTAAAAAGTCACGTTCAATAGTTGTGCAAACTTGAGTGTCGCCATGATTTATTTCAGCACAAACGCTTTTAATAAAATCATCTTCGTCTAAAGCAGTTATCATAATAGCGCCTTGTGCTGGCGCAGGAACCATCCAATCTAAATTGATTGCGTTTTTTGGCCTCAACCCAATACGTCCTAAACCAGCAGCAGCAAAAATTGCAGCATTCCAACTATTGTCTTCTAGTTTTTGTAAGCGTGTGTTTACATTGCCACGTAAATCTACAAGAGTATGTGTTGGATATCTATTTAACCATTGTGCTCTTCGTCTTAAGCTTCCTGTAGCAATAACAGCATCTTGTTGAGACAAAAACTCTTCATTGTTTTTAAAAACCAGAGTATCTCTTATGTTTCCACGTTTTAAAACTGCAGCTTGTACAATACCTTTAGGTAAAATTGTTGGCACATCTTTTAACGAGTGTACTGCAATATCAATATCGTTATTGAGCATTGCAATATCTAATGTCCTTGTGAAAATTCCAGTAATTCCGAGCTCGTATAAGGGCTTGTTTAAAACCAAATCTCCAGTTGATTTTGCAGGAACTAGCTCTGTTTTATGCCCTAAACCTTCAAGTAGTTTTTGGACAGTCTTTGCTTGCCATAGTGCTAATTCACTATCGCGAGTACCAATTCTAATAATTTTAGACATTTTCTAAAGTTTCTAATTGAAATACTTTTTTAATCAATTCAAGACTTTCGTTGGTAGGCACATCATCATCTTTTAAGTGATGTGCAAAATGATTGGTGATTTTTTGAACAATATTATTGCTAATTAACTCTGCTTGCTCTTCGTTGAAATTAATATTTTTTTTCCGTTGTACATTTAATTCGGTAGTTGCGAAATCGAGTAATTTACCTTTTAATGCTTTAATTGTAGGAGCAAATTTTCTAGTTTCCAGCCATTTGTTAAATTCACATTTAATGTCTTCAATTATTGCTTCTGCTAAGGGAACATGAGCTTTTCTTTTTTCAAGAGTATCATCGGTTATTTGAGATAAATCGTCTAGATGAACAAGAGTCACGTTTTTTAATTCCTTAACATTATCATCTACATTTTTTGGGATAGATAAATCTAAAATTAAAAGCGGTTTTTTAGTATGAATGATTTGTTTATCGATTGTTGGATTTTGAGCTCCTGTTGCAACAATTAAAACATCAGCTACGTTAATTTCTTCTTGTAGATTAGTATAATTCTTTACCACCAAATTAAATTTTCCTGCAATTCGTTCTGCTTTGTTTTTTGTTCTGTTAATTAAAGTAATCTTTTCATTTTTGGTATGTTTAACAAGATTTTCGCAAGTGTTTCTACCAATTTTTCCTGTGCCAAAAAGTAAGATATTTTTATCTGAAATGTTTGTTACATTCTTTAAAATATATTGCACTGACGCAAATGAGACAGATGTTGCACCGGAAGAAATCTGAGTTTCTGTTTTAATGCGTTTACTAGCTTGTATTACTGAATTTACCAGACGCTCCAGATAGTTGTTTAATAAATTAAGTTTTTTTGAAACTTTTGCACTTGTCTTTAACTGACTTATGATTTCGAAGTCACCAAGAATTTGACTATCTAGTCCAGAACCAACTCTAAACATATGTGAAATAGCATCCTTTTTTTTATAAACATAAGCCACTTTTTGGAACTCGTCGATTGTTCCATTAGTATTATCGCATAGTAATTTTATAAGCTGAAAAGGGTGTTGAGCGAATCCATAAATTTCTGTGCGATTGCAAGTTGAATTTACAACCAAGCTTTCAAAACCATTCATTTTGGCTTGATTAAGTAATTTTAATTTAGAAGTTGCATCTAAACTAAAACGACCTCTAATTACAGCATCTGCTTTTTTATAACTTAACCCTATTACGTAAAAGGAATTGTCTTTTGAAATATTAAATTGTTCCATACATTATTAAGTGGAATTATTAAACAAAATTAAGTAGCTTCAATTAATAAAAATAACGCTTGAAGAATTTTTAGTATCGTTTGTGGGTTTTTTAACTTTATTTTTATTATAATATGATTTTTATCATATTTTTGCAGTAAAATCAGTATTTTTTAATAGATTAATTTTAGATTCAATCTAACTAGGATGAGTAAATTTAAAAAAAACAGTAAGTTAGAAAATGTCGCTCAAAGAACTTTTAACGAAACCAAAGTTGAAGATGGGTTTATTATATTGTCATATCGAAATGAAAGCAATAAAACACAACGTGTTGTTCGAGACATAAATCGAGATGTTATACAATTTCATTTCTGTTTAAAGGGCTCTAGTAAATTTAACTTTAATAGCGGAAAATATGCTTTAGATATATTTGAAGAAAATTCATTGTTGCTATATAATCCACAACGAGAGTTGCCTATAAATCTAGAAATCAATTCCAAATCATGGTTAATTACTGTATTAATTTCCATTAAAAAATTCCATAGTTTGTTTTCTCAAGAAGCCGATTATATTACGTTTTTGAGCGATGAGAATAAGGATAAGAAATATTATAAAGATGGAAAAATTACGCCTTCAATGGCTATTATTTTATATCAGCTAATCAACTATAATCTAAATCAATCCATAAAAAATTTATATTTCAAAGGAAAAGCATACGGACTTTTAAGTTTATATTTTAATAGAAATGAAGATACAAATGTAGAGCAATGTCCTTTTTTGGTAGATGAAACTAATGTGGCAAAAATTAGAAATGCAAAGGATATTATTATTTCTAGAATGGCAGAACCACCAAGCCTTAAGGAACTTGCGGAAGAAATAGGATTAAGCTTAAAAAAGCTTAAGGAAGGGTTTAAACAAATTTATGGCGATACAGTATATAGTTTTTTATTTGATTATAAAATGGAAGTGGCAAGAAAATTATTAGAGTCTGGTGATTATAACGTAACCGAAGTCGGTTTAAAAGTTGGTTATAGCACAGCGAGTCATTTTATTTCGGCTTTTAAAAAGAAATATGGAACTACACCAAAAAAATATATAATGTCTTTATCTTCGTAATGAATAGATTTATGATAATTTTGAGTTTTTATAGGTTTTTAATTTAAAGAATAAGATTCCCATTTTCATGGGAAATAAATATGAAAAAAGGTGTTCTATTAGTAAATCTCGGCTCTCCTGATAGCCCAGAACCAAAAGACGTAAAAAAATATTTAGACGAATTTTTAATGGATGAGCGCGTAATTGATGTTCCGCTTTGGGCAAGAACTTTGCTTGTTAAAGGCATTATATTAAACACAAGACCAAAAGCTTCGGCAGCAGCTTATAAAAAAATATGGTGGGAAGAAGGGTCGCCTTTAATTATTATTTCTGAAAGGCTTCAGAATAAAATTCAAAAACAAGTTGATATTCCAATTGCACTTGCAATGCGTTATGGAAGCATGACCATAAAAAAAGGACTTCAGGAATTAGTTGACAAAGGCGTGGATGAGGTTTTATTATTTCCGTTATACCCACAATTCGCAATGGCAACAACCGAAACGATTTTAGTAAAAGCCGAAGAAGTTAGGAAATTGAATTTCCCAAACCTAAAAATAGAATCTTTTCCAGCATTTTATAACAAACCCGATTATATTAAAGTGCTTTCAAACTCTATAAAAGACGCATTAAGAGATATAGAATACGAGCATTTTTTGTTCTCGTATCATGGTGTGCCAGAGCGACATATTAAAAAAAGCGACATTACAAAATCGCATTGTAAGATTGATAAATCATGTTGCGAAACACATTCAAAAGCACACGAATTTTGTTATCGACATCAATGTTATGAAGTAACACGATTGGTAGCTGATAAACTTCAACTTAAACCCGAAACATTTTCAACGTCATTTCAATCACGATTGGGATTTGACCCTTGGTTACAACCTTATACAGACCATACCATAGAGCGATTAGCAAAGCAAGGCATAAAAAGCATGGCAATTGTTACTCCAGCATTTGTTAGCGATTGTTTAGAAACCCTTGAAGAAATTGCAATGGAAGGGCAAGAAATATTTAAGGAAATGGGAGGAGAACAATTTATTACAGCACCTTGCTTAAATGACAATGAAGATTGGGCAGCTTTATTATCCAAATGGATTAACGATTGGGATTCAAAAGAGATTTTAAACTAACAAAAATAAACGTAAAAGAAAGTTAAAACTATCATCTTGTAAGGCATAATAGTATTTAATCCTTTACATTTATTTATTCTTAACTAAACCAAAAATAATATGCGCTTTTCAACATTAATTGCAGCAGTATTCTTATTGCTATTTAGTAACAACCAAATCAATGCACAGACATTTAACGAAGAACTTTACGATGCTTTAGAGTATAGGCTTATTGGTCCATTTCGAGGAGGTCGTAGTGCGGCTGTGGCAGGAGTTTCAAATCAACCCAATTTATATTATTTTGGAGCAACTGGTGGAGGAATATGGAAAACAACTAATGGTGGAAGAGAATGGGAAAATATTTCTGATGGTTATTTTGGCGGAAGTATTGGAGCTATTACGGTTTCTAAAAGCGATCCTAATGTAATTTATGTTGGTGGTGGAGAAAAAACAGTTCGTGGGAATGTGTCTTCTGGATATGGTATTTGGAAAAGTGTTGATGCTGGAAAAACATGGATAGAATCTGGATTGAAAAATTCGAGACATGTACCACGAATTGCTGTTCATCCAACAAATTCGGATATAGTGTATGCTGGTGTTTTAGGAAACATTTATAAACCAACTAAAGATAGAGGTGTTTATAAAAGTATAGATGGAGGTAAGTCATGGCGAAAAACATTGTTTGCAAACGATCATGCTGGAGTTGTCGATTTAATTATAGATCCTACAAATCCAAGAATTTTATATGCTTCAACTTGGAGAATACAACGCACACCTTACAGTTTAAGTTCTGGTGGAGAAGGTTCAGCACTATGGAAAAGTACAGATAGCGGAGAGACTTGGAAGAAAATTTCTGTTAACAAAGGATTTCCAAAAGATACTTTAGGAATAATTGGAGTAGCAGTTTCTTCGGTTAATAATCAACGTGTTTGGGCTATTGTTGAAAATAAAGAAAAAGGCGGATTATATCGTAGTGATGATGGTGGAGAAACATGGACTCAAGTTAATAGTGAACGAAAACTACGTCAGCGAGCTTGGTATTACACTAGAGTTTATGCTGATACAAAAGATGTTGATGTGGTTTATGTTTTAAATGTGCAATATCATAAATCTACAGACGGCGGAAAATCATTTAAAACCTTTAGAACACCTCATGGCGATCATCACGATCTTTGGATTGCTCCCGAAAATCCTGATCGTATTATTGTTGGTGACGATGGTGGAGCTCAAGTAACTTACGATGGTGGAAAAACTTGGAGCACATATCACAACCAACCAACATCGCAGTTTTATCGTGTAACAACCGATAACCATTTTCCATATCGTATTTATGTCGCTCAACAGGATAATTCGACAATAAGAATACCACATAGAACAAATGGAAGATCAATAGGTAAAGATGATTGGGAAAGCACAGCTGGAGGAGAATCGGCTCATATAGCTGTAGATCCTAAAAATGATGACATTATTTATGGAGGAAGTTATGGTGGTTTTTTAACTAGAGTAAATCATAAAACAGGAACAGTAAGAGCAATTAATGTTTGGCCAGACAACCCGATGGGTCATGGAGCCGAAGGTATGAAATATCGCTTTCAATGGAATTTCCCAATCATATTTTCAAAACATAATCCAAACAAACTATATACATTTTCCAATCAGGTTCATGTTACAGAAAATGAAGGTCAATCATGGAAAATCATTAGTCCAGATTTAACACGAAACGATCCTGAAAAATTAAAATCTTCAGGAGGCCCAATTACTCAAGATAATACTTCTGTAGAATACTATTGTACCATTTTTGCTGCACAAGAATCAGCATTACAAGAAGGATTACTTTGGGTTGGAAGTGATGATGGTTTGGTACATGTAACAAAAGATGGAGGGAATAGTTGGGAAAATGTTACACCAAAAGGAATGCCAGAATGGATGATGATTAATAGTATTGAACCTAGTGTTTTTAATGCTGGAACTTGTTATATAGCAGGGACTAAATACAAAACAGGAGATTTTGCGCCTTATCTTTACAAAACTACTGATTATGGAAAAACGTGGGCTAAAATCACTAATGGAATTAATTCTGAACATTTTACAAGAGTGCTTCGTGAAGACCCTAAACAAAAAGGATTATTATATGCTGGAACAGAAACAGGAATGTATATTTCGTTCAACGATGGGCAAAACTGGAAACCTTTTCAATTAAACCTACCTATCGTTCCAATTACCGATTTAACTATAAAAGAAGATAATTTAATTGTGGCAACTCAAGGGAGAAGTGTATGGATTATAGATGATTTAACGGTTATACATCAGTTATATAATAACAATAAAAATACTAATATTTTGTACCAGCCAAAAGATACTTATAGAATGCGCGGAGGAAGTAGAAAAGGAAGTAAAACAGAAGGCACTAATCATGCTAATGGTGTTATAACTTATTTTTATCTTAAAGACTATGACGAAAAGGATGAAGCTTCACTTACTTATTTTGATACCAAAGGAGATACCATTAAAACCTTTAGCACAAAAAACAAAAAGAAAGATAAGCTAGAAGTAAAAAAAGGAGCAAATCAATTTGTTTGGAATATGACTTATGATGGAGCAGAACGTCTTGAAGGTATGATTTTATGGTGGGCAAGTTTATCTGGCCCTCGTGCTATTCCTGGAGATTATAAGGTAAGTCTTAATGTAAATGGAGAAAGTATTTTGCAACCGTTTATAATTTTAGCCGACCCAAGATCTGAAAGTTCTTTATCAGAAATGAAAACTCAATTCGATTTTATAAAGGATGTTAACCAAACTATGGATAACGCTCACAAATCCATAAAAAAAATTAGAAAGATAAATAAACAATTAAGTGCTTTTGAATCGCAATATGCAGATAATGAAAATGTAAAAGAACTTGTCGAAAAAGCAAAAGAGTTAAAAGAACAGTTTTCAGAAATTGAAAAAGCACTATATCAAACCAAAAACAGAAGTGGGCAAGACCCTTTAAATTTTCCTATACGATTAACCAATAAATTAGGACATTTAAATTCATTAGTGAGTATGGGAGATTTTCCTCCAACCGAGCAGGATATAGCTGTAAAAGATGAGCTATCTAAAGAAATTAACAATCAGCTTTCTGCTTTTAATAATTTAATTGATAACCAGATTAAAGCATTTAATGCTGCATTTAATGCTAAAAATTTGAACTATTTATTTATTGAAGATTAATGGAGTACTACCAATACATAAAAGCCCTTCACCTTATTTTTGTTATCACATGGTTTGCCGGTTTATTTTATATACCAAGATTATTCGTGTATCACATTGAAGCAAACAGTAAACCTTCTCCTGAAAAGGAAATTTTAACAGAACAGTTAAAGTTAATGACCAAGCGGCTATGGTTTATTATTACTTGGCCATCTGCAATACTTACCACAATATTTGCAGCCTGGTTATTAATTTTAATGCCAAACTTATTAAAGGAAGACTGGATGCTAATAAAACTTGCATTTGTGGTTTTACTTATTTTGTATCAATTTAAAACACACCAAATTTTTAATCAATTACAAAGAGATGAAGTAAGATATACTTCAAATTTTATGCGTATTTGGAATGAAGGCTCGACTATTGTCTTGTTTTCGGTAGTGTTTTTGGCAATCTTGAAAAATGGCATCGACTGGATTTTTGGTCTTGTAGGATTATTTGTTTTAGCTTTATTGTTAGTATTGGGTATAAAGCTGTATAAAAGAATAAGAGAAAAGAATCCCAAAGCCTAAATGCAAAAAACCAATACTCAAATTCCAATAATAATGGTTTGGAATTTGGAATTTATTTTTTTGGAATTTTCCCAAAGGATATTTGGTGTGATTATTGTTATATTTATGGAGTAAATTTTATTAATGGCTTCTAAAAGACTTTCTTTACGATCTCGTATTTTTCTTTACATGATATTATTGGTAGTGGTAGCTTCAATTTTAATTGCTGCAGTTACTATTTATCAATATAGCGAACAATCCAAAGATTATCATAAGCAAAGATTAGAAAGAAAAGAAAAGCAATTATTGTCCAGTATTAATTATGTGTTAAGGCATACCACTTATCCCATTACAACCGAGAATTTAGGATTGATTTTCAAGGATGAAATTTACGAAATCGCTAATAATTTAAGTGTTGGATTTAATTTATACGATTTGGGAGGAACGCTTATTAAAAGTTCTAAACCAAGCTTTGAGAATAATTCAATTCCTAATTGCCTTTCTCCTGAAGTTTTAAACAATTTAAATCAAAGTATTAGCAAACATTTTGTTGAGAAAAACGAACAATTAGGAGGAGATTATCGTTCGTCATATACTATTTTTAACGATTCTAAAGCAAAACCCTTAGGCATATTAAATGTTCCTTATTTTGAAGACGATTCGTTTAGTAATGCCGAACTTAAAGAGTTTTTAGTACGTTTAGGATATGCCTATTTTGTAATGCTTTTAGTGGCTGTTGCTTTTGCTTATTTTGTTTCTAGATTTATCACAAGGTCACTTAAAACCATAAGTGATAAAATGAAGGAAACACGACTCGAAAAGCACAATAAAAAAATCGAACTTAAAGGAGCTAGTCAAGAAGTTTCGGTATTAGTAGAGTCTTATAATAATATGATAGATGAACTTGAAGAAAGCGCTGTGCAATTAGCACAAAGTGAAAGAGAACAAGCTTGGAGGGAAATGGCAAAACAAGTAGCTCACGAAATAAAAAATCCGTTAACACCAATGCGATTAAGTGTGCAGAGTTTTCAACGTAAATTCGATCCAAAAGATCCTAATGTACATCAAAAAGTTGAAGAATATAGTAAGACATTAATACAGCAAATAGATACAATGAGCTCTATTGCTTCGGCATTCTCAAACTTTGCTAAAATGCCAGCTCAAAAAAATGAAATGCTTAACATTGTAGAAGTAGTTAATTTAGCACTTGATATTTTTACAGAAGATTATATTAGTTTTACTTCAAACAAAAAAAAGATTATTGCCAAATTTGACAGAACACAGCTTATTCGTGTGGTTACTAATTTGGTAAAAAATGCAATACAATCCATTCCGACTACGCAAAAACCAAAAATTGAAGTGAATGTAAATTCGCAAGATGAAAATGTAATTATTACAGTTGCAGATAACGGAAATGGTATTTCTGAAGATAATAGCCATAAAGTATTCGAACCAAAATTTACAACTAAAACCAGTGGAATGGGACTTGGCTTACCAATGATTAAAAAAATTATTGAAACCTATAACGGAAGTATTACTTTTACATCTCAAGAAGGAAAAGGCACAACGTTTACAGTAACTTTCCCTAAAGAATAATCCAGTTCCTGTGAATCCCGATAGTTATCGGGCAGGAATCTTTTCAAAATAGAAACATGAATTACAACAACATTCTCACAAAAACAGAAGATGGAATTACATTAATTACCATTAACAGACCCAAAAAATTGAATGCTTTAAATCTTGAAACCATTCAAGAATTGCATGAGGCATTTAAAACTGCTAATAAAGATAAAAACACCAAAGTTATTATTGTTACAGGAAGTGGTGAAAAGGCTTTTGTTGCAGGAGCAGATATAAGCGAATTTGCCGATTTTGATATTGAAGAAGGGCGAGAATTAGCTGCCGAAGGGCAGAAATTATTGTTCAATTTTGTAGAAAACCTATCAACTCCAGTCATAGCTGCTGTAAATGGATTTGCTCTAGGAGGAGGACTGGAATTAGCCATGGCAGCACATTTTAGAGTTGCCAGCGATAATGCAAAAATGGGTTTGCCCGAAGTCTCACTTGGTGTCATTCCAGGTTATGGAGGTACGCAACGTTTACCACAATTGGTTGGCAAAGGAAGAGCAATGGAAATGATAATGACAGCAGGAATGATAGATGCTAATCAAGCCCTAAATTATGGGTTGGTAAATCATGTAACCACTCCAGAAGACTTATTACCTTTTTGCAAAAAAATTGCTGGAAAGATTATGCGAAATTCTTCAGTAGCAATTGGCTCAGCTATTAAAGCAATTAATGCCAACTATAAAGATGGTGTAAATGGATTTGATGTTGAAATTTCAGAATTTGGTAATTGTTTTGGTACGGAAGATTTTAAAGAAGGCACTACTGCGTTTTTAGAAAAGCGAAAAGCTGATTTTTCTGGAAAATAATAGATATAAATATTTTTGTCTTATTATATGACGTTTTAGATAAGTTTCTCAAATACTATTTTAGTTTGTCCCTTTGTGTTTGTATAGATATTTATGATGTCAAAACCATTCTTCAAATTCAATATCATCATTGGTTTGTATTGATTCATAGATTTGGTTCTCAATCTGGTAAAGCCTTTGGTTTTTGCATATTCTTCTTGATTTATAGCTAAATTTATGGCGACACCTTGCCTTCTAAATTCAGCGTGAACACCACCAATCCAACTGTAAAATGTATCTTCTCTATAGGGATAACCAATTTTAAGACCAATCAATTTATTATCATGATAGGCTAAAACAGAAAATAATTTAGCATGTTTTTCAACACGTTTTTTGAAGAATTTTAAATCGGCATCTTCAAATATTTCAGAATATAGATTTACTATATCTTGATATATTTCAGTATCAGGAATACCTTCAATAGTTTTATATAAAATACTATTTTTCACCATCCCATTCAGCATAAAACTGTTCTAAATATAACTCCATAAACTGATGTCTATTTGCTGCAATTTGCTTTCCTGTTTTGGTATTCATTTTACCTTTTAAAAGCAGTAGCTTTTCATAAAAATGATTTATAGTTGGCGAGTCGGAATTCTTATATTCTTCTTTGGTCATTTTGAGATTTGGCTTAATTTCTGGATCGAAGAGCTTTCTGTCTTTAAATCCACCATAATTAAAACAACGCGCAATGCCAATAGCTCCAATAGCGTCTAGTCTATCTGCATCTTGGATTACTTCTAATTCAAGTGAGTTGAAATTCTTTTTCCCATCTAAAGACTTATTAAAAGAAATGTTCTCAATTATTTTGATTACATGCTCAATAACAACACTATCTACATCGTGTTTAAACAAAAACTCACGAGCTACTTTTGGTCCAATGCTTTCATCACCATCGTGAAATTTACTATCTGCAATATCATGAAGCAATGAACCAAGCGCTACAATAAATCCATCAGCATTTTCATTTTCAGAGATTAATTTTGCATTATTAAACACCCTTAAAATATGAAACCAATCGTGTCCACCTTCAGCATTAGTTAATTCTTTTTGAACAAATATTTTTGTCGCTTCTATAATTTCTAAATCAGTCATAATATAATAGCTTGAGTTATCTGTCTTTCAATAGTTTTTATTAAGGTATTGGCATCATGTTCGTTTACTTTTAATGGTTGATGTACCGTAAAAATTATATGAGCACCTAATCCCATTGGGAATTTCCCATAGCGCAAAGTTTTCCATGAATTGTTAATGGTAATTGGCACAACAATTGCCGAAGGAATATTTTCAAACAAAGTGAGTAACCCTTTAGTTTGAAACCTCTTTGGAATTCCATTTCGGCTACGTGTACCTTCAGGAAAAATAACAGCAGCACGATTATTGTTTTCTATATAATGGGCAAATTTTTTAATTGCAGCAACCGATTCAACAGGTTTTTTTCTGTCTATTAATACAGAACCTCCATGACGCAAGTTATAAGACACGCTCGGAACCCCTTTTCCCAATTCTATTTTACTAACAAACTTAGGATGATACTTTCGCATATGCCAAATTATTGGAGGAATATCCAGCAAACTTTGATGATTCGAAACAATAATTATGGGTTGATTGGTAGGAATAGTATAAGGATTATTAAATGTAAACCGTGTGCCTAATATGTTAGAGCAACGCAATAAAAAGAGATTCAATATAGATACACTTTTTTTATGAGCATTATAGCCAAATACGTTCAAACAAATCCATTGTATTGGATGAAATACAAGTAAAGCTAATCCAAAAAAAACAAAGTAAATAACAGTTATTGGATAGGAAAAAAGTTTTGTCATAGTCCAAAAATAAATAATTAAATGTGCATTACATACAAAAAAACCACGTTAAAAACGTGGTTAAATATTTTATGCTGTCATTGCGAACAAAGAGAAGCAATCTGTTTCATTTGAAAAGATTGCCATGTCGCATAGCTCTAGGTAATGATATGTTAACAATGCTCATTATAAGCATCCATCAAGTTTTCTGCAATTAATTCTGCTGGACGACCTTCAATGTGATGACGCTCTAACATATGCACTAATTCTCCATCTTTAAATAATGCAATACAAGGTGAACTTGGAGGAAACGGAATCATGTATTCTCTTGCTTTTTCTGTAGCTTCTCTGTCAACACCTGCAAAAACAGTTGTTAAATGGTTTGGACGCTTAGCGTTTTGCAAACTTAATCGCGCTCCTGGTCTTGCATTTGCTGCTGCACAACCACAAACAGAATTTACAACGATTAAAGTTGTTCCTTCTTTTGCAATAGCAAAATCTACAGCTTCTGATGTTTGTAACTCTTCAAAACCAACATTGGTTAAATCTTCTCGCATTGGTTTTACTAGTTCTTCTGGATACATATTTCGATTTTTTATTTTTAATAATTTAGATGACAAAGATAGGTAAATGTGTAACATATTTACACAACTATCAACTAACTAATACTATTTTTATTCTAACTTAATTTCTAAATTGATAAATCGGAGTAAGCCTGCTTAACATTTTTCTTCTTTTAATGAGGATTATTTTATGTAGGTTTGCGCATAATAAAAATCTATAGTTTATATGAGTTTTTCAAAGTGGATAGGAGCGTCGATAGGTTGGTCGTTTGGAGGGCCAATTGGCGCAATAATTGGATTGGCATTAGGAAGTGTTGTTGATGGTTTCTCAAAGACAAGTACAGGTAAATATACGCAGCAAACTTATAGAGGAAGAACCCAAACGCAATCTGGCGATTTTGAAGTAAGTTTGCTCATTTTAGCATCTATTGTTATAAAAGCCGATGGCAAACAAGACCAACGAGAATTAGATTTTGTACGTCAACAATTCGTTGGTATGTATGGTAAAGAGCGTGCAAACCATGCATTTAAATTGTTTAAAAGCATTATTAAACAAAACAATATTTCTACACGACAAGTGTGTTTGCAAATTAAGCAAATGATGAGACATCCTTCTCGGTTGCAACTCCTTCACTTTTTGTTTGGTATTGCCAAAGCAGATGGATTTGTAACTGATAATGAGATAAGACAAATTAATACCATTGCAGGTTATTTAGGCATAAGTTCTCGAGATTTTGAAAGTATCAAAGCTATGTTTTATAGTAGTCAAGATAATGCTTACAAGATATTAGAAATAGATAAATCAGCTACTGTTAGTGAGATTAAAAAAGCCTACCGAACAATGGCAAAAAAATACCATCCAGATAAAGTGATGCATTTAGGAAAAGAACACCAAAAAGGAGCCGAAGAAAAATTCAGGCAAGTGCAAGGTGCTTACGAGCAATTGCAGAAAGAGAGAGGGTTTTAAGTTGTACTTTGAAATTGTTATATTTGATTTATGGATGAAACACAATTACTTAATATTGTAAAGAGCTATTTCAAAGAGAAGATTTTTGAAAACCATAAAAAGAATGTTCTTGAAAATCACTCCAAACTCAAATCATATAAAATAAACCCAATTCTTGTTAAGTATTTATCAAAAATTCTTGAAGACGATTTTACACCTTTAGGAATAGCAAAGGCATTATATTATCCAAGAGTTTTAGGAACATCAATAAATACATCATTTGGAACACGAATACAGAATATGTTTGTTGAATTAGGATTGGCTAATGGCTCACTCATTAAAGGAATGGATATTGAGTTTATTGATAAAATCGATAATCGAAAAAAATGGTGTCAATTAAAATCCGGACCAAATACTATTAATTCAGAAGATGTTAATCCGTTATTAAAAAAGTTTTCTACTGTTGCAAATCTTGCTAGAACAAACTCAATTAATTTGAATAATAGTGACTTAATATTAGGAGTTCTTTATGGAGAAGAATCACAATTAAGTCAGCATTATAAAAGGATAGACGAGAAGCATCCTGTAATTATTGGTAAAGAATTTTGGCATCGCTTAACAGGATATCCAAACTTCTATCAAAAATTAGTAAGGGAATTAGATATTTTGATATTGAGTTTAGGAAACGAAGATTTTTTTAAACGAGGTTACATGGCATTAGCTAAAGAAATCGAAAGTTCTTCTTCTTTTGATTTTTCATAATAGTTATTTAAAAATTTCACCAAAGAATAACCAATCTCTTTTGCCAAATTAACAGGTACAGCATTCCCAATTTGTTTGTATTGTTGTGAGATTGATCCATCAAACTTCCATTCATCAGGGAATGTCTGAATTCTTGCATATTCTCTAACTGTAAATGGTCTTGTTTCCTCTGGATGACATCTTTCTGTTTGCTTTTGTGCAGGGCTACAAGTTAATGTTAAACAGGGTTCATCCCAACCAATCCTTCTTGCCATTCCAGTTTTCCCACCTCCTAAATAGAAACTTTTTTGCATGTATTCTTTTTGAGTTTTTAGAGGCAAATCTCTCCAATATCCTTTTGGAGGGATTAAATCAAGTACTTCTTTTTTATATTCAGGATATGTTGATCCTTTAGATTTTGGGACATCCGAACTAAAAAGTGTTCCTTTTTTAAGAGCATCACTTAAATTATAAATAGTGTCATAAGGTAATGGATAATGATATTTTAATTCAATGTCTTTGCGTACTCCAATTAAAATTAAACGTTCTCTTTTTTGAGGTACGTTATAATGAATGGCTTTAAGGATTTCAACAGGAGAAACTACATTATAACCTATTTCATTTAAAACAGAAATCATGCCTTCAAGTGTTTTTCCTTTTTCGTGGCTCAATAAACCTTTCACATTTTCGCCAACACAAATTTTTGGCTTCACTTCATTTACAACTCTTGCAAACTCATAAAACAAAGTACCTCTTGTATCATTAAGCCCTAACTTTTTTCCTGCATAACTGAATGCTTGACATGGGAATCCTCCTGTTACAATATCTACTTTGCTTTCATATTTGGAGAAATTATAGTTTTTGATATCACCTTCAAGAACTTCCCATTTAGGTCTATTCTGTCGCAATGTTTCACAGGCCCATTTATCAATTTCGTTTAGGGCAACACATTTTAATCCTGACTGTTCAAGCCCTAAAGCTAATCCACCAGCTCCAGCAAAAAGTTCTAAAACACTATATTGTTTATCGGGTTTCACAAAGTTGCCTTTTGATTTTTGCCCATTAATAAATTCATTAAATCTTGGAAAAAGTTCTAATTGCTCCTTTTTGTATATTCTATAAGCACTAATAGGCTCACGAGTAGCAGGTAGCTTACCTGTATTGTCCCATCGCCTTAAAGTTTCAGTGCTTTTGCCTAAAATTTCTGAAACCTCTGAAATTGAATAATAATATTTCATAACCAAGCTATACAACATTATACATGGTTACAAACATATAGATTTAATTTTATCTCACAAAGAATATCGCTAAATTTATATTTTTAGCCTTCCCTAAAAAAATATTTACTCTTAAGTAAATTTATGTATCTTTGTAACCATAAAACAACTGTTTTGGTTACACAATCCGAAGAAAATTATTTAAAAGCCATATACCATTTAGGTAAACAAGGCAGTATTGCTGTAAGCACAAATGCTATCGCAGAAAAGATGACTACTAAAGCGTCTTCGGTCACAGAAATGCTTAAAAAACTAGCCGAAAAAGAGCTCGTTGATTATAAAAAATATCAAGGTGTTTCTTTAACCAAAAAAGGCAAAACTATTGCTGCAAATGTAGTTCGAAAACATCGCCTTTGGGAAGTATTTCTTGTAGAAAAGCTTAAATTTTCTTGGGATGAAGTTCATGATGTTGCAGAACAGTTAGAGCACATTAAGTCTCAAAAACTAATAGACGAACTTGATGCTTTTTTGGAGTTTCCTACTCAAGATCCACATGGAGATCCTATTCCAGATCGAGAAGGGAACTTACAAAAATCACAGAAAATCTTTTTATCACAAGTAAATCAGAGCGTTAATTGTTCTTGTGTTGGTGTAAAAGATTCTTCGGCAAGTTTCCTTAAATATCTTGATAAAAATAGCATTGCTTTAGGAACTGCTATTCAAGTTGTAAATAAAGAGCCTTTTGATGAATCAATGAATATTAAAATTAATGATTCTGAGTTGACAATTTCTAAAGAAATAGCAAATAATATATATGTAAAACTTAATTAAGATGAATACCTATAACCCAATATACGCCTTACTTATCTTTTTCGCTATTTCATTTTTTGGATACTTATTGTTTAGACCAAGAAAGGGTTGGTTTTGGTTGATTAAAAATAATTTAAAATCGAATGAAAAAATTGTTATCGAAGATGTTTTAAAACAATTATATCATAGTGAAAATTCAGGCAAAGAAGTTAACGTAAACAGTTTAACGAGCGCATTAAAATTTGGCGATAGTATAGTAGTCGATGCAATTAAAAAAATGGCAATTAATGATCTAGTGCAATTTGATGGAGATGTATTAAAGTTAACAAACTCAGGTAGAGATTATGCTTTACGCATTGTTAGGGTTCATAGGCTTTGGGAAAAGTATTTGGCAGAGAAAACGGGTTACGATAAAACGCAATGGCATGAAATGGCTGAATCGAAAGAACATGAATTAAGCCATGAAGAAACCAATTTGTTAGCCACAAAATTAGGCAATCCAATGTACGATCCACATGGAGATCCAATACCAACAAATACTGGAAAAATAGCAGATGTTACTGGGGAATTTTTGTCTTCTTTGGCAGTGAATGCTGTTGGTAAAATTGTTCATATTGAAGACGAGCCAGATGTGATTTATAAACAAATTCTTGCCGAAAACATACATATTGGTTCTCAAATAAGAGTGGTTGAAAACAATAAAAAAAGAGTAGTTTTTTATGCAGAAGGCGAAGAATTTAAATTAGCACCAATTGTAGCAGCAAACATAACAGTTGCTGTTCTTGAAAAAGATGAAGTAATTGAAGAGAATATAGTAAGATTATCAAGCCTGAAAGAAAATGAAGTCGCACATATTTTAGGGATTTCAAAAGAAAGCAGAGGAGATAACAGAAGACGATTATTAGATTTAGGATTTGTAAAAGGCACAGAAATAAGTATAGATTTGGTGAGCCCAATGAAAAACCCAATAGCCTATTTGGTTAAAGGGGCTTCTATTGCCTTGCGTAAAGATCAGGCATCCAAAATACTTATTAAAAAAGATTAAGATTATGGAAAATAAAGTAAGTAGTGCTTGTGAAACCTGTTCACAATTTAATGCAAAAGGCTTAAAAAAGTTAGGAGTGAATACCGATAATTTTGATTTTGTAGTCGCATTAGCTGGAAATCCAAATACTGGTAAAAGCACAGTTTTTAATGCCTTAACAGGTTTGCGCCAACATACAGGGAATTGGCCAGGAAAAACCGTCGTTAGAGCTGAAGGTGCTTTCGAATATAATTCTCAAAAATTTAAACTGTTGGATTTACCAGGAACCTACTCTTTGCTTTCAACATCGCAAGATGAAGAAATTGCACGAAATTTTATCCTTTTCGGCAAACCTGATGTTACTGTTATTGTTGTGGACACCAGTAGATTGGAACGAAACTTGAATTTAGTATTGCAAATTTTAGAAATTACTGATAAAGCAATTTTATGTTTGAATTTTATGGACGAAGCCAAACGAGGTAACATCAAAATAGATGTAAGAACTTTAGCTAGAGATTTAGGTATTCCAGTAGTCCCAACATCAGCAAGATATAGTGAAGGAATACCTGATTTAATTCATACTATAAACGAAGTTGCTACTGGAAAAATAATTTGCAGACCACATCAAATTAAAAATGTACCTAAAAATATAGAAGTTGCTGTAAAAAAATTGAGTTCTGAAATAAAAAAACAATTCCCATCAATTCCAAATAGTCGATGGATCGCTTTCAGATTGTTGGAAGGAGATACACATATTATAGATGCTTTAAAAACCGGAGAACTTGTTTAGAGTAATGCTGATATTTAAATAACCTTAAAAGAAGCAGGATGAGATTCCTGCCTTCGCAGGAATAACATGAATAAAAATGCAATAGATAATATAATCGCCTTATCCAGTGAGTTACGCTGGAAAATTGGTGATGATTTTCACGATGGTCTTGCCGAAGGAATATATGCAGATGCTTCCGAAATTGCAAATGCATCTATTAGCACAGATAACGAAAAAAAGCGATTTCGTTTAGATTCCAAAATAGATAAAATCGTAACAAGTAAAACTTGGGGTTTCCCAATTATGTTTTTAATTCTTGGAATGATTCTCTGGCTTACTATTTTAGGAGCCAATTATCCGTCATCGATGTTGGCAAGTTTATTATTGGATAATATACATCCAGCATTAAAAAGTTTTGCAACAACTATTGGAGCGCCTTGGTGGTTAGATGGTTTTTTAATTGATGGAGTTTATTTAGCAGTTGCTTGGGTAATTGCTGTAATGTTGCCACCTATGGCAATATTTTTCCCAATGTTTACACTTCTCGAAGACTTTGGTTACTTGCCAAGAGTCGCATTTAATTTAGATTATATGTTTAAAAAATCGGGAGCTCATGGCAAACAAGCATTAACTATGAGCATGGGTTTTGGTTGCAATGCTGCAGGAGTAGTTGCCACTCGAATAATTGACAGCCCGAGAGAACGTTTAATAGCAATTATTACTAACAACTTTTCCTTATGTAATGGTCGTTGGCCTACGCAAATATTAATTGCCACCATTTTTATTGGAGCAGTTGTACCAGCTTCTTTTTCTGCATTTGCTTCTTTATTTGCAGTTATTGGAATTGCAGTTTTGGGAATATTTTTTATGTTTTTTACGTCTTGGGCATTAACAAAAACCGTTTTAAAAGGAGAAGTTTCCACCTTTAATTTAGAATTACCTCCATATCGTCCACCACGCTTTTGGAAAACTATTTACACTTCAATTATTGATAGAACTTTAATCGTTTTATGGAGAGCCATACTTTTCGCTGCTCCAGCAGGAGCTGTTATTTGGTTGATTTCAAATATTTATATAGGTAATGAAAGTGTAGCGACTTGGACTATTAATTCGTTGGATGGTTTTGGTTTTTTGTTAGGAATGAATGGTGTTATTTTACTGGCATATATTGTTGCGATTCCTGCTAATGAAATTGTGATTCCTACTATTTTAATGCTAACAGTTATGGCAACTGGAATTGTAGGAGGCGTAGGTACAGGAGTTATGTTTGAATTAGATTCGGTTAATGCAACAGGCGATATTTTAAGAGCTGGAGGCTGGACCTTGCTTACAGCAGTTAATTTGATGTTATTTAGCTTATTACATAATCCGTGTAGTACTACTATTTATACTATTTATAAAGAAACAAAAAGCGCAAAATGGACAACGGTTGCTTCTGTTTTGCCTCTAATTATGGGATTTGTTATTACATTTTTAGTAGCTCAAATTTGGAGATTGGTTTTTTAGAATATAAAAGTATTATGTAACACAAGACCTCACAGGTTTTTAAAACCTGTGAGGTCTAAAATTTTTAAGTAAAAAAATAAATTAATTAATAAGAACAAGTGTGCTATTTCTAACATTGGTAAACTATTCAATTTATGCGCAAACCATAGTAACCGATAGACCAGTCCAAACCGAGAGTTCTTCAACGGTTCCAAAAGGAAGTTTTCAAATAGAAACAGGTGTTTTGTTTGGCTCCACAAAAGTTGAAGGAGTTTCTATACGACAAACTTTAGCTCCTTCTACACTATTTAGATATGGAATTACTAAAGGGATTGAAATAAGACTTGTAAATCAATTTGAAAGTATAAAAAACAGGATTACTTCTGAAAAAGCAAATGGAATAAGTGATTAAAAAATTGGGACAAAATTTCAAATTTTGAAAAAAGAAAATGTAAATACTGAAATCGCATTTGTATCGCATTTAATACTTCCTACAGGACCAAAAGAACGTACAATTGATTATTTTGCTGTTGCATATACAAGTGTGGGTGTTACGTTACGAAACTCAGGAATTACATATTTAATTCAAGATAATTTTCAATTAGATGCTTCTTATGGAACAGGATTAAACAATAATATGAATTATTTTGCATTGGGATTGGGTATAAATATTTCAAAACAAAAGCCACAATAACCAGTCTGCATAAAAAAATTAGTAACTTTCAGAACTAAATTAAACTCATTACTAATGAATCGATTTCTCTCACTACTAATAGTTATTTTCTTTGTCCAATTAACATTTGCACAAAACACTAAATTACCACTTCAATCTTTAGATATTTTTCAATTAGAATACGCTTCAGATCCACAAATTTCTCCAGATGGTACGCAAGTAGTTTACCGAAGAAATGGTTTTGATATCATGAAGGACAAAGCTAAAGGAAACCTTTGGATTGTTAATATTGATGGTTCTTCTAACCGAAAATTAACTTCAAGAGAAATTAGCGAATCCCAAGCTAGATGGTCTCCAAATGGAAATAGAATTGCTTTTGTGAGTTCTACAAATGAAGGTGCCGAAGTTTATATGTATTGGGTTAAAACAGGACAAATCGCTAAACTAACTCAACTCGAAAAATCACCAAGTTCTCTTACTTGGTCACCAGATGGGAACTCTTTAGCGTTCACAATGAAAATTGACGAGAAAGCTCCTGTAATTGTAAAAACACCTGCTAAACCTAAAGGCGCAGAATGGGCTAAACCTGCTAGAATTACAGATAGATTAAAACATGAAGCAGATGGATCAGGCTATATTGAACCAGGATTCACACATGTTTTTATAATGCCTTCACAAGGAGGTACTCCAAGACAATTAACAAGCAACAACTATAATCATAAAGGATCGTTATCGTTTTCTGCAAATGGAAAAGATATTTATTTTTCATCTAACAGACATGAAAACTGGGAATACGATTTTAGAAATAGTGAAGTCTACAAAGTAGATACTAACACAAAAGAAATTACTCAACTTACCTCACAACAAGGGCCAGATTATTCGCCAATGGTTTCTCCAGATGGAAAAAAAGTAGCATTTATAAGCTTTAAAGATAAAGTGCAAACCTATCAATTAAGGCAATTATATATTATGAATACAGATGGTAGTAATCGGCAATTATTATCTGGAAGCTTAGATAGAAGTATTTCTAATATTTCTTGGGACAATTCTGGTAAAGGCTTGTATTTTATTTATGATGATAAAGGGAACACAAAAATTGCTCACATTAGCTTAAACGGAACCATTAAAAAAGTAGCAGATAATGTTGGAGGTACAACTTTGGGAAGACCATATCCTTCTGGATCTTACTCGGTTTCGCAAAATGGAACCATAGTTTATACACAAACACGACCTGAATATCCCGCGGAATTGGCTGTAATTCAGCCCAAACAAAAAACATCAAAATTGATTACCAACCTAAATGAAGATGTTTTAGGCCATCGTGAATTAGGTCAAGTTGAAGAAGTTTGGTATAAATCTTCTTTTGATGGCAGAAATATTCAAGGTTGGATTGTGAAGCCGCCTTTTTACGATGCATCAAAAACATATCCTCTTTTGGTTGAAAATCATGGAGGACCAATTTTAAATTATGGAGATCGTTTTACTGCCGAAATTCAGTTATATGCTGCAGATGGTTATGTTGTGTTTTATCCAAACCCTAGAGGAAGCACGAGTTATGGTGAAGAATTTGGAAATTTATTATTCAATAATTATCCAGGAGAAGATTATATTGATGTAATGGATGGCGTCGATTATTTGGTAAATAAAGGCATTGTAGATAATAACAAGCTGTTTGTAACTGGAGGAAGTGCAGGAGGAATTATGACAGCTTGGATGATTGGAAAAAACAACCGTTTTAAAGCAGCAGTTGTCGTTAAGCCAGTAATGAATTGGATTAGTAAAACTTTGGTTGCAGATAATTATTATGGTTATGCCAATTCTCGTTATCCAGGTCAACCTTGGGAAAACTTTGAAACCTATTGGAAATTCTCCCCAATTTCTTTGGTTGGGAATGTAGAAACGCCAACAATGGTTATGGTAGGAATGGATGATTTAAGAACACCTCCAAGTGAAGCAAAACAACTGTATCATGCTTTAAAATTGAGAAAAATTGAAACTGTTTTGGTAGAACTTCCAGGAGCATCGCATGGTATTGCAAGACGACCAAGCCAGCTAATTAGTAAAGTGGCACATACTTTAGCTTGGTTAAGAAAATATAATGAAGAGTAAAAGTTTAGTGGCAACCACAATCATCTTCACAAGAGTTTTTGCTGCTCTTCTTTGGTTTTAAAAAGAATTTTTTAATTAAAAAACCAACAGCTATACTAACGGTAACAATTACTAATATGGTTTGTATGGTGTTGCTCATTATTTTTAATTATTTCAATAACTGAAACGCAATTAAAGCCACTACATAAGCAATAAATGTCATAACAAATAATTGAATTAATGGCCATTTCCAACTATTGGTTTCGCGTTTTACAATAGCTAATGTGCTCATACATTGCATCGCAAAAGCATAAAAAAGCAATAAAGAAATTCCGGAAGCTAAAGTGAATATTTTATTGCCATTTGGATAAACTTCGGCTGCCATTTTTTGTTTAATGGTTTCTTCTTGTTCCACATCAGAACTTCCAACGCTATAAATAGTTGCAAGCGTACCAATAAAAACTTCTCTTGCTGCAAAAGATGTTATTAAAGCAATACCAATCTTCCAGTCGTAACCCAAAGGTTTAATAGCTGGCTCGATGGTCTTACCGATAATTCCTATATAAGAGTATTCTAATTTATGCGCAGCAATTTTATCTTCTAAGTCTATTTTATTTAAGTTTTGGTATTCAGCACTTATAATAGTTTCAGCATTATTAAATTGCTTTCCAGGACCATAAGATGCCAAAACCCATAAAATAATTGAAATTGCTAATATTATTTTTCCAGCTTCAAAAATAAAAGTTTTAGTCTTTTCGATTACAGTAATCGCTACATTTTTGAAGAGAGGGATTTTATAACTAGGCATTTCAATTATAAAAAATGATTTGCTTTTTGTTTTTAAAATCTTATCTAAAATATACGCTGAAAAAACAGCCATTCCAAAACCAATTAAATACAATAACATTAACGTAAGGGCTTGATAGCTTAAACCTAAAAAACGTCCTTCAGGAATTACAAGAGCTATTATAATTAAATATACAGGAAGCCTAGCTGAGCAGGTTGTAAAAGGCGTTACTAAAATGGTTATTAAACGCTCTTTCCAGTTCTCTATATTTCGCGTTGCCATTATAGCAGGAATAGCACAAGCTGTACCAGAAATTAATGGAACAACGCTTTTACCACTTAATCCAAATCGACGCATTATTCTGTCCATTAAAAACACAACACGACTCATGTAGCCGCTTTCTTCTAAAACAGAAATGAATAGAAATAGGAATGCTATTTGAGGGATAAAAATGACGATGCCACCAATTCCAGCAATAATCCCTTCGGCTAATAAATCGGTAAAAACTCCAGGCGAGAAAGTGACTTTAACCCAATCGGAAAGTGATGCAAATGAGGCATCGATAAAGTCCATTGGTACACTTGCCCAATCGTAAATAGCTTGAAAAATGGTCAATAAAATAACAAAGAAAATAACATAACCCCAAACTTTGTGAGTAAGAATTATATCTAATCGTTCTCTATATCCTGTCGCTTTAGATACATCTACTGTTTGCCCTTCTTTTAAGACTTCATTAATAAATTGATAGCGTTTTATAGTTTCTTTTTGCTGTAGTCGTTTTAAATCGGAATGCGATTTTGTTTTAAATTCTGAAAAGTCTAATTCCTGTCTGGTCATTTTTCCAAAATTGACGTCATGAGTAATCACTAACCAGAGTTTAAATAGGTCTTGATTTGGGAAGGCCTTTTTTAGTCTTTCAAAATAATCTACATCTATGGTTGAGGTGTCTAGACAAGGCTCTAAAGATAATTCTTTGTAGTTGTTTATAAGGTCTTTTAAGCGTTGTATGCCTTCATTTTTACGAGTGCTAATTAATGCAATGCTGGTATTTAATTTTTGTTCTAAAACAGGTATGTTTAAAGAAATTCCTTTTCTATTCATTCTATCTGCCATGTTAATGACAAGAATAGTTGGAATTTTTAAATCTTTAATTTGAGTAAAAAGAAGAAGGTTTCGTTTTAAATTTTCGACATCACTTATAAGAACAGCAACATCAGGATAATCTTTATCATTTTTATTTAAAAGGAGTTCGATAACAACATTTTCATCAATAGATGAAGCGTTTAAGCTATATGTTCCTGGTAAATCTATGATATGGGCTTTGACACCACGAGGGAGTTTACAGACCCCTTCTTTTTTTTCGACTGTAATTCCAGGGTAATTCCCTACTTTTTGATTTAAACCTGTAAGCGCATTGAAAACAGAAGTTTTTCCAGTATTCGGATTTCCAATTAATGCAACATTAATTTGCTTACTCATCTAGTGTCTTTTCAATTAAAATTAATTCAGCTGTTTCTTTTCTAATTGCTAAATGACTACCATTAATATCGAGGTACATTGGGTCTGAAAATGGCGCAACTTGAATTAATTCTACCACATTTCCAGGCAAACAACCCATTTCTAGTAACTTTAACGGAATGGCATCGGAAGAAATATCTGTAATTATTCCTCGCTCTCCTTTTTTTAAATCAGCAATAGTGAAACTCATCCTATTTAGTATCTAGTTGAAAATAACCAATAATTAAAATAGTTTCTTTTTGCAACCTTTTTTGTTTTTTATAATGAGGTGATACAGAGGCATCAATTCGTATAAAAAATAAAAAACGTTATCAAAAATAATTCAATTTATAAAAAACCGCTTATTTCCAACCAGACACTATTTAGATTCATTTTAAAGAAGCAAAAGTAATAAAAAGATTAGTCTTTGTACGATGCTTTTAAAACTTTTATGTCTTCAAGTAAACGCTTAATTTCTTTAGGATCTGTGCCATCGTAAAATCCACGTATTTGTCGTTTTTTATCTATAAGCATAAAATTTTCGGTATGGATCATATCAAAAGGGCCTCCATCTCCATCATCTTTTACAGCGAGATACGATTTTCTAGCCAAATTATAGATTTGTTTTTTGTCTCCAGTAACTAAATTCCATTTTGATGCATTTACACCTTTCTCTTTAGCATAGCGTTTTAATTGTGCTACAGTATCAATTTTTGGAGTTACAGTATGAGACAACAGCATTACCTCATCATCAGCAATAAATTTTTTTTGAACCTCATGCATGTTTTTTGTCATGATTGGACAAATGGTTTGACAGGTCGTAAAAAAGAAATCGGCAACATAAATCTTATCTTTATAATCATCTTGAGTTATAGTTTTTCCGTTTTGGTTAATTAAACTAAAATCGGCTATACGATGATATTTTTTTTGATGCTGAATCGTACTATCTACCATTTCGACATTAACTTGAGACGGTTGATAGATTGGTAGTGGTTTTGTTACATTTAATATGTTGAAGATAATAGAAACAATAATAACAGAAAGAATAAAAAAGGCAACACCAAAAAATCTATATTTTTTAAAAAAGGATAACATAGAAATGTGATTAAGTAAGTTTGGCACAAAAATACAACACAATTAATTTATTATAAGTATTTTTAACAGTGAAAAAGAGGGCTTATGCAAAGAATTTTGCTTATTAATTTTCTGTTCCTTTCGTTTATTGTTGAAGGGCAAGATTTTCAAAAAGATTTTGATGCCATTATTGAATTTGAAACAAAAGCTGCTTCACAATTAATGAGTTTTAGGGCAAGCCTTAATACTGGAAATTACGATTTGAAATATCATCGATTAGAATTTATTATAGATCCCAATGTGGCTTTTATAAACGGAGATGTTACATCTTATTTTGAAGCCAAAGAAAGTATGAACGAAATCACTTTTGATCTTACAGACAACATGATTGTTTCGCAAGTTTTGCAGAGAGGAAGTTCTTTAAGTTTCACTCAAAATGCAAACGATGAATTAGTTGTAACATTACCTCAAACTCTAAATCAAGGCGTTTTAGATTCACTAACCATAACTTATTCCGGCAATCCTATAAGTTCTGGATTTGGATCGTTTGAACAAACAACACATAATGGCGACCCCATAATTTGGACACTTTCCGAACCTTATGGAGCAAAGGGATGGTGGCCTTGTAAACAAGATTTAAACGATAAGATTGATAGTATAGATGTGTTTATAACTACGCCGCAATTTAACCCTTCTACTGAAGAATATTTTGCGGTTTCTAATGGATTAGAACAAAGCCAAGTAGTTAATGGAAGTGATAAAACAACACATTTTAAACACCAATTTCCTATTCCTGCTTATTTAATAGCGATTGCAGTAACTAACTATGAAATTTATACACATCAAGTTCCTAATAATGGCAATCCTTTTGAAATTGTAAATTATGTATATCCCGAAAGTTTAGCAACAGCACAAGCAAGTACTGGAGTTACAGTAGATATAATGAATTTATTTACTAATTTATTTGAAGAATATCCTTTTGCGGCAGAAAAATATGGTCATGCACAATTTAGTTGGGGAGGAGGCATGGAGCATACCACGGTTTCTTTTATGGGAAATTTCAGCAGAAACCTTATTGCTCATGAATTAGCACACCAATGGTTTGGAAATAAAATTACTTGTGGCAGCTGGAAAGATATATGGCTGAATGAAGGCTTTGCCACCTATTTGTCTGGGTTAGTGATTGAAAATCTTGATGGCAATCCATCATTTACAACTTGGAAACAACAACGTACAAATTCCATTACATCACAACCAGCAGGAGCTGTATATCTTACAGATGCAGATACAACAAGTGTAAATCGGATTTTTGACGGAAGACTTTCTTATAATAAAGGAGCTATGGTTTTGCATATGCTACGAAAAAAAGTAGGTGACGTTAATTTTTTTCAAGGCTTGCAAAACTATTTGAACGATGTAAATTTAGCGTTCAACTATGCAAAAACGGAAGATTTTATTCCTATTATGGAAGCCGTAAGTGGAGAAATTTTAACAGAGTTTTTTAACGATTGGTTATATAATCAAGGTTACCCAAGTTATGGCATAGAGTGGAATCAGCCTAACTCAAATCAAGTAAGGTTTGTTATAGATCAAACGCAAAGTCATGGCTCTGTTGTATTTTTTGAAGCTCCAGTGCCTTTACGTGTACATGGTACAGGAGGGGAAATTTTGGATGTGGTTTTAAATCACACTACTAATGGACAAGAATTCTTTGAAGCAGTAACTTTTACAGTAAGCTCAATAGAATTTGATCCTGAAGCCGATTTAATTTCAAGGAACAATACTGTAACATTGAGCACAGAAGCATTTCAGCCAGAAGGGGAATTTATTATTTATCCTAATCCAGCTTTAACACTTATACATATCCAAAAACCTTTAACCATAGAGGTTATTAATCTTGAAATTTTTAATATTTTAGGTCAATTAGTTAAAGAGCGAGACTATCAAGATATTATTGATGTTAGTCAATTATCTTCAGGATTACATTTTATTCGTTTTAAAACAAATCGAGGCGTAATTCATAAATCATTGTTAAAACAATAATGATCTGTCATTAAGTTTTCTAATGTAGCTTTAAAGTTTTACTTTTGTGCGTTTTTAAATAATTAAATTTCTAAATATAAATACATGATTGTATTTTTAATTAAAGCGGCTCAATTACTTTTAAGTTTATCAATACTTGTTGTTTTACATGAGCTAGGACATTTTATACCTGCAAAACTATTTAAAACAAGAGTTGAAAAATTCTATTTATTTTTTGATATAAAGTTCTCATTATTTAAAAAGAAAATAGGAGATACCGTTTATGGTATTGGCTGGCTGCCACTTGGAGGCTATGTTAAGATAGCTGGAATGATTGACGAAAGCATGGACAAGGAGCAAATGGAAAAACCACCTCAACCTTGGGAATTTCGATCAAAACCGGCTTGGCAACGTTTAATAATTATGCTTGGAGGAGTGACAGTTAACTTTATTTTAGCTTTCATATTATATATCATGATTTTATTTGTTTGGGGAACCGATTATTCAAAGAAAGATGATATTAAATATGGGTTTAGCGTAACTAAAACTCTAGAAAAATACGGTTTTAAACAAGGAGATAAAATTGTTTCTGTTGGGAATGAACCTTTTGAAGAAGTTGCTAGTATAAATAGTCATTTGTTATTAAGAGAAATAAACCATGTTACAGTTGAACATTTTGATGGTACTATAGAAAAAATAAGTTTACCTGAAGATATTGGAACAGAACTTTTTGAAGCAGGAGATTTCCCTGCAATGACACCAAGAAGACCTTTTAAATTAGATTCCGTATTTCCAAATTCTCCTGCATCAAAGGGAGGGTTATTAGAAAGCGACAAAATACTTTCTGTTGATGGAAAACCTATTGAATACCTTTCAGATCTTACCAATGCAATCAAATATAAAGAATCCGAAAGCATTTCTTTAAAAGTGTTAAGAGATGGTATTGAGAAAGATTTAGTAATGACTCCAAATGAAGACCATACAATTGGCATAAGCACTATTAGTACAGATCCTGATTTTATTAAATTAAATCACAGAAAATATTCACTTGGAGAAAGTATAAGTGGAGGTGCTACTTTAGGATATTGGACAATTAAAGATTATCTAGCTCAGTTTAAATATATTTTCACAAAAAAAGGAGCTTCACAAGTTGGAGGATTTGCTGCTATTGGTAATATGTTTCCTTCATCATGGAATTGGAAAGCCTTTTGGGCAATAACCGCTTTTTTATCTATTATGTTGGCGGTTTTAAATTTATTACCAATACCAGCTTTAGATGGTGGTCATGTTGTGTTTTTATTATTCGAAATGATTTCTGGGCGCAAGCCAAATGATAAATTTATGGAGTATGCACAAATGGTAGGCTTCTTTATTTTAATTGCATTGGTACTTTTCGCTAATGGGAACGATATTTTTAAAGCCATTTTCGATTAATATTTTAAAGAATATATTTGTAGTGGCTAAAAAATGATATATATTTGCGCTCGCTAAAGCGAAAACACTCCTCCTTAGCTCAGTTGGTTAGAGCATCTGACTGTTAATCAGAGGGTCCTTGGTTCGAGTCCAAGAGGGGGAGCAACTTCACTAAACCTTACTAGAAATAGTAGGGTTTTTTTATGTCCAAATCCACTACAAATAAAAATCTGTATATTTAGTTCTACTAATTAACTATTCATGATTGAATTCTTTAGAATAATACGCAAGAAAATAGCAGATGATAATAAACCAGTAAAATATTTTAGATATGCCATTGGTAAGATAGTACAGGTAATGATAGGTGCTTTTTAGATGTTACAGGTTATAATTGGAAAGCTAATAGAAATAATTGACAGCTTGAAAAGCAATTTTTAATCAATCTTTTTGAAGATATTAGTTTAGAGCCATGCTCAAATAAAAGAGGCGTATTGAATAGACTTTAAAGTAAAAAATAAATTAGTATTAATTTTAAATTATATCATAACAGATGAGATATTTTAAGTATGTTCTAGCCCTATTCATATTTGTTTTTATTAACGGATGTGATACAGATTTCACAACCTGCGATATTGTAATTCACGGAGGTACTATCTATAATGGCAGTGGGGATATTCCTTTCAAAGGAACTGTAGCTCTTCAAAACGATAAAATTATATATGTAGGGAAGCCAAAAAAATTTAAAGCAACAAAAGTAATTGATGCTACAGGAAAAGCAGTTGCTCCAGGGTTTATCAACATGCTCAGTTGGGGATATAATTCTTTATTAAAAGATGGTCGTTCCCTTAGTGATTTAAAACAAGGAGTAACATTAGAAGTTTTTGGAGAGGGAACTTCTCCCGGGCCAAAAGGTAGCCAAAGCGATGAAAATTATGTCTCTTTTGGAAGCGCTATGGATTCCTTAATTAAAAGCAAGATCTCAACCAATGTTGCTTCTTTTTTAGGCGCAACAACCGTTCGTATTCAAGAAATTGGATATGACAACAGGAAAGCAACTAAAGAAGAACTTCAAGCCATGCAGTTCATTGTTAAAGAAGCGATGGAAGAAGGAGCTATGGGCATTGGTTCTTCATTAATTTATGCTCCTGGCGATTACGCTGATACTGAAGAATTAGTAGCCCTAAGCAAAATTGCAGCGGAATATGGTGGAATGTATATATCACATATGCGAAACGAGGACCATCGAGTTTTAGAGGCTTTGGACGAGTTGCTATTCATTGCTGAAAACGCAAAAATCCCAGCTGAAATATACCATTTAAAAACCTCTAGAAAGCCTAATTGGCATCTTTTAGATAGCGTAATTGATAAAGTAGAAAAAGCTAGAGCAAAAGGATTAAGGATCACCGCAGATATGTATACTTATAATGCAAGTTCTACTGGCTTAACAGGAGTTATTCCAACTTGGGTACAGGAAGGTGGGCATCGTGCTTGGATTAATAGAATGCAAGAGCCAGAACCAAGAAAACGTTTGCTAGTTGACATTCGTAAAGAATTAGAACAACAGCCTCCAAGTGGTATTTTAATGGTGGGTTTTAAAAATGATTCTATGGCAAAAATTTATCAAGGAAAAACTGTTGCAGAAGCCGCAAAGATGAGAGTCCAAACTCCAGAAGAGACCATTGTAGATATAATTATTGAGGACGATAGTCGAATTCAGTGTATCTATTTTAGCATGTCTGAAGAGAATATTCGAAAAAAAATTAAAATTCCGTGGCTTTCATTTTGTTCTGATGCAGGTTCGTATTCCGATATTTCTAAAGACTTTAGGACGCATCCAAGAGCTTTCGGAAGCTTTATTAGAGTTTTAGGAAAATTTTCGCGAGATCAAAAGCTAATATCTTTACAAGAAGCAGTTAGAAAGTTGAGCGGATTTCCTGCAACTAACCTTGGTTTAAAAAACCGTGGCTTTTTAAAGAAAGATTACTTTGCAGACATAGTTATTTTTAACCCAGACACTGTCGCCGATAAAGCCACTTTTGATGAGCCTCTTCAGTTTGCTGAAGGGATAGAACAGGTTTTCGTAAATGGAGTTCAAGTAATTTCTAATGGTAAACATACAGGGGCTTTTCCTGGAAGATTTATTAAAGGACCTGGCTATAAAAAGAATAATATTAATTAGACTTGGCATTTTTAACTTGATTTTAGTATTTATAGAAGTTTGTATACAGTTATGATTCATGAAAAACAAATGTAAATGGGATTAGTTACTTTAGTTTATTCAGCAATAGCAGGATTTATTGAGGATTTATTGGTGCTGTTATTATTACAATAATTTAGAAGAGCATCTAAGCCAAAATCTTCTATTGCTTGGGACGTATTAACTTTTGCCATTTCATTTTGTATTGTAGGTTTAGTAGTTGTAGATATTACTGTTCTTATAATGGTTCGAGCATTTACTAGTCATTAGCGGAGGCAGCAGCAATAGTAAAACCCTACATAAAACCGTAGATTTTTTTGTTTTATCTAAAATCCATTTCAAATAAAAATCTGTATATTTAGTTCTACTAACTTGCTAAACATGATTAATTTCTTCAATCACACAAAAGCTTTTAGTAATTAAACCCTATTTAAGACTCCATAGTTCAAGGGATAGAACAAAAGTTTCCTAAACTTTAGATTCAGGTTCGAATCCTGATGGAGTCACTGTTTTTGGGTCAAAGATCTACATTTGTTTGGTTTTTGTTCTTGTTTTAGATAGTTCACTTTTTTCTCTTTTCTAAAATTAGTTTGCTTACTTAAATAATTATTATTTGCAAATGCATAGTATAAAGCTTACATTTGAAGATAAACAGTTTAATAAAAAACAAAAATTTTTAAAATTATGGAAGGATATTGTGTAAAATGTAAATCAAAAAGAGAAATTGAAAATGGAGCAGAAGTAACTATGAAAAATGGCAGAAAAGCAATGAAAGGCAAATGCCCAACTTGTGGAACAGGGATGTTTCGCATATTAGGAAAAGCTTAAGCTAGCTAGTTTTTCAAAACTTAAATAGCTACAATAATTTTGATAAAATTGCGCTCTAATATAAGGCGCAAAAAGAAAAGACCTGCATTTCTTGCAGGTCTTTTTGTTTATGCCATTAAGATGCTTAATAGTGCATTTAAGATAGTTTTATTCTCCAAACATTTTTTGAATTTAAGAGATATCAATCAAGATATGTATATATTTAGAGAGAAATTAAGCTAAAGACTGCACAAAAACTCAATTTATTAACAGTTTAATATATTTATTAAATGAGTAAAACTTCAAACAAAAAAATCAACATTTATTTTATCACTATAGCAATAACTTTAGGAGGGCTTTTATTTGGATATGATACAGGTGTTATTAACGGGACTCAATTTTATTTTTCAAAGTATTTTGAACTAACAGGAGCCTTAAAAGGATTTATTGTAAGTAGTGCCTTGTTAGGTGCTTTAGCTGGTGCAGCTGGTGCAGGAATTTTAAGTAAAGCCATTGGAAGGAAAAATTCCTTAATTATTGCGGCAATGTTGTTTATTGTTTCAGCTTGGGGCTCGGGCTTACCAAGCATGTTGCCAGAATCTATTTCTTTAATGGTGTTTTTCAGAATTTTTGGTGGGATTGCTATAGGAGTGGCATCAATGAATGCTCCTATGTATATAGCCGAAATTGCTCCAGCAGAGAAAAGAGGTAATTTGGTTACTTTTTATCAATTAGCTATTGTTATTGGGTTTTTTGTGGTTTTCTTAATTACTTATTTCATAGGAAATGAAATGAGTGAAAGTGAAAACATTTCCATGGGCTGGAGATATATGTTTTGGTCGGAATTAATACCTGCTTTTCTATTTTTGATTTTATTGTTTTTTGTTCCCAAAAGCCCACGTTGGCTTATGATGAAAGGTAAAGAAGTTGAAGCTGAAAATATTTTAACAAGAATACATGGTAAAGAAATTGCAAGCAGAGAAATTGTTGAAATTAGAAATTCCATTACTAAAGAGGGTAACAAAGATAAAGTTTCAATTTTCTCAAAACCATTGCTTGCCATAATAATTATTGGGACTGTTCTTTCAGCATTGCAGCAATTTACCGGTATAAATGCAGTTTTGTACTATGGTGCGGATATTTTTGAACAAGCACTTGGTTTTGGGAAAGACGATATTTTAAAACAGCAAATATTATTGGCAACGGTTAATTTGGTGTTTACCTTTATTGCGATGTTTGCTGTTGATAAGTTGGGAAGAAAGCCATTGTTGATTATAGGTGGCTTTGGGATGCTTATAGGGTTTTTGATGATGGGGTTCACTTTATATTTTAGTGATTATTCAAATATAAATGCAGCTGGACTGCCGACAATTTCTACTTCAGAAGGGATTATAAGTTTAGTTGGAGTATTAATTTTTATTGGGTCGTTTGCCATGTCAATGGGGCCTGTGGTTTGGGTGATTTTATCTGAAATATTCCCTAACAAAATTAGAAGTATTGCGATGTCTATTGCTGTTGCTGCGCAATGGCTTGCCAACTATTTCGTTTCGCAAACATTCCCGATAATTGTTGAGAGCGATGCAAATAAATTACAAGTTGACGGAGGTGTTTGGAACAATGCTTTGCCATATTTTATTTTTTCAGGGTTTATTATAATAATTATTGTTTTTGTGTGGAAATTTATTCCTGAAACCAAGGGCAAAACATTGGAAGAGATGGAAACTTTATTTGAAAAATAAATAATAGATTTTTGTATTTAATCGAAAAGAATTCCTCGATGCTCTGCGTCGAGGTTTCCTCTAAAATTGTCGTTCTCGCGAAAGCGGGAATCTAAATAATAGAAATTCTTTATTGGCAAAACAAACCCAAGTTGATAGCACATAAAATATTGTCATTAGATTAACTACAATATTAACAAGAACTTATATAAATAATGTAAGTTTTTTTAAGTTATTTGCACTTAATTATGTTTAATCGATAATTGTAATGAAGAAAATAATTTTTCTATTTGTTTTTCTATCCTCTATTATAGCTTCAGCACAAATTCTTGAACCTGTTAAATGGGAATTTGAATCTAAAAAAATAAGCGACAACGAATACGAATTAATTTTCATTGCCAATATTGATGAGCATTGGGCAGTATATTCTCAATTTGTTGACGATGGTGGGCCAATACCTACAGAGTTCACGTTTGAAGAAAGTGAAGACTTTATATTGGTTGGTAGTGTTATTGAAAGCGATGAAAATAAGGTAACTAAACACGATCCTGTTTTTGATATGATTGTGTCCAAATTTTATACAAAAGCAACCTTTACTCAAAAAATTAAACTTAACACTAGTGAAGCAATAGTAAAAGGAAGCCTTGTGTTTATGACTTGTGATGACGAAAAGTGTTTAGCTCCTACAGACGTGCCTTTTGAGTTTAGTTTGTCTGCTTCAGGAACAAGTTTAGGAAAAGAAACTATTATAAACGATGCTACTGTTAGTGATGAAGAGACGAATAAGATATTATATGGCTTGTCGCCAAGCGATATTTCAAAATCCGATTTAAAATGTGAAAACGAATATACATCAGTAGCAAGTAATGTTAAAGCAGAAAAATCACTTTGGAATATTTTTATTCTTGGGTTTTTGGGAGGTTTATTAGCATTGTTAACACCATGTGTATTCCCAATGATTCCGTTGACGGTTAGTTTTTTTACAAAGAAAAACGACCAAAAGAAAAGTTCTGGAATGTCTAAAGCCATACTTTATGGATTTTTCATTTTAGCCGTTTATTTAATATTGAGTATTCCTTTTCATTTATTAGATTCAGTAAATCCAGATATATTAAATGATATTTCAACTAATGTTTGGTTAAACGTTATTTTCTTTTTGATATTCCTCATTTTTGCATTTTCCTTTTTTGGGTATTTCGAGCTTACACTTCCAGCAAGTTGGACAGCAAAAACTTCTAAAGGCGAAAATGTAGGAGGTGTTTTAGGTATATTCTTTATGGCATTAACACTAGCTTTGGTGTCATTTTCTTGCACAGGACCAATATTAGGGTCGTTATTAGCAGGCTCTTTAACAGCCGATGGAGGAGCTTGGCAACTAACCGCAGGGATGGGAGGTTTTGGCTTGGCCTTAGGCTTACCATTTGCTTTATTTGCAATGTTTCCTAATATGCTAAAATCCTTACCAAAATCTGGAGGTTGGTTAAATACAGTTAAAGTAGTATTAGGATTTTTAGAATTGGCATTAGCCTTAAAATTCTTGTCTAATGCAGATTTAGTTAAGCATTGGGGAATCTTAAAGATTGAAGTATTCCTTGGATTGTGGATAATCATTTTTGCAGGTCTTGCATTGTACTTGTTTGCAAAAATTAAATTCCCCCACGATTCGCCAATAAAGAAACTATCGTTTTCAAGAATTGCTTTTGGGATTTTATTTGCTTCTTTTACTTTATACTTGGTTTCTGGGTTTAGAGTAAATAAAGATACAAATACATTTACACCATTAACTTTGTTAAGCGGTTTGGCGCCACCTGTTGGTTATAGTTTCTTGTTTCCGAACGATTGTCCTAACAATTTAGATTGTTTTAAAGATTTAAAAACAGGCATTGCTTATGCTCAAAAAGTAAATAAACCAATCATGCTCGATTTTACAGGTTATGCTTGTGTAAACTGTCGTAAAATGGAAGAACATGTGTGGCCAGACAAAACAATAGATGGTTATTTACGAAACGACTATGTACTCATTTCTTTATATGTAGATAATAAAAAAGAATTGCCACAAGATCAGCAAATAGATGTAAACCGAATAAATGGAGGCACGCGAAAACTTGAGAATTATGGGCATAAGTGGGCGAATTTTCAAACACAATTCTTTCAAACAAACTCACAACCTTTTTATGTTTTGTTAAGTCCTGATGGGAAACAAATTTTAAATCAACCAATAGGATATACGCCAAATGAAGAAGATTATGCACAATTTTTACAATGTGGATTGGATGTATTCAATCAAATAAAATGATTTTCACCTTTTATAATTATTAAAAAAAGACAGCAAATTTGCTGTCTTTTTTGTTAATAAAAACATTCGAAAACTGATTAATATCAGTGTTTAATTTTGGGTTAGTTAATAATTTTAGGCTCGATTTATTGTTTAACCCAAAAAGTAAAAAATTATGACAACATTAGTCAAACCTAACAAGACTCGTTATCCTTGGTTAGGTCCTGAATTTTCTAATTTTTTTGGCGAAGACGATTTTTTTAACGATCGTTTTTGGCATAAAAACGTTCTGGATAAGCCAGCGATAAACGTTAAAGAAAATGATGATTCTTATCTAGTTGAATTGGCAGCCCCTGGACTGTCTAAAAAAGATTTCGAGATTACTATCGAAAATGGTTATCTAAAAATCTTTGTGGAGAAATCTTCAAAAATGGAAGACGAAAATGATAATTATACAAGAAGAGAGTTTAGCTACAACTCTTTTGAACGTACATTATTATTACCAGAAGACGTAGTTGAAGAAGACGTGAGAGCTAAGTATGAAAATGGAATACTTAAATTTAAACTCACTAAAAAAGAAATGATTAACGAACATCCTTCTAAAAGAATTGAAATAGAATAATTCTTAAGAGGGTTTTTTAAATTAAGCACAAAAGCCAACAATTTGTTGGCTTTTGTGCTTAATAAATTATTATTAGTATTAAATTAATGCTTTCAATTATTTTTAGTTAGTTAATTGTTGTTGCAAAAGTTTGGTAAAACTTTAACGACTGTTAAGTTGTGATTAAAACATGAACCAAGTATCTTCGTTAGTATAATTATAAAAGAATAATTATTAATGTCTGAACAAAAACAACTTAAATACGATATTGCTTATTTACGAATGGCTCAAGAATGGGGGAAACTATCCTATTGCAAACGCAAGCAAGTAGGTGCGCTTATTGTAAAAGATAGAATGATTATATCTGACGGCTATAATGGCACACCAACTGGATTTGAAAACAACTGCGAAGACGAAGAAGGTTACACAAAATGGTATGTGTTGCACGCTGAAGCTAATGCAATTTTAAAAGTAGCTTCTTCTACACAATCAAGTAAAGGAGCCACATTATATATTACACTTTCCCCATGTAAAGAATGCAGTAAATTAATCCATCAGGCTGGAATAGTTAGAGTTGTATATAGTAAAACCTATAGAGAAGATTCTGGATTACAATTTTTAACAAAAGCAGGAATAGATGTAAAACTTATTAGTGATTTAGATTAATGAAAAGTCATAAAAAATATCTGCCATTAATTATTGGTGTTGCAATTGCAGCAGGTATTTTTATTGGAGGAAAGTTAAATTTTGGCGACTCATCCAATAGATTGTTTACGTCTAATTCTAAAAAAGACAAACTAAACAGACTTATCGACTATATAGATTATGAATATGTAGAAGAGGTTAATACAGATAGTATTGTAGATGTTACTGTTAATAGTATTCTAGCTAATTTGGATCCGCACTCTACTTATATTCCAAAAAAAGACCTTAAAAGTGTTACAGAAAACATGAAAGGTGATTTTGTTGGAATTGGAGTGAGTTTTTATACCTATAGAGACACAGTTACGGTAATAAGGGCATTAGAAGGTGGCCCAAGTATTAAAGCAGGAATAAAAGGAGGAGATCGAATTATAGCGGCTAATGGAGAGCCCATTTATGGCAAAAACTGGACTGATGAAGCTATCGTTAATAAACTTAAAGGTGAAGCGAACACAAAAGTAAACTTAAAAATATATAGAAGAGGCGAACCAGAACTTTTAGAGTTTAAAGTAAAGCGAGGAGAAGTACCAATTAAAAGCGTAGATGCAGCTTATATGCTCACAAATAATTTAGGATATATTAAAATAAACCGTTTTGCAGAATCTACATATAAAGAATTTAAACGAGGGCTTAACAAACTTCAAGGTAAAGGAGCAACAAAGCTTGTTTTAGATTTACGTGATAATCCTGGAGGGTTTTTAGGTATTGCAGAACAAATTACGGATGAGTTTTTAGAAAAAGGAAAGCTCATATTATTTACAAAAAACAAAAAAGGAAACGTCGAAAAAAGTTTTGCAACAAGTCGTGGAAGTTTTGAAAATGGAGAAGTATATGTTCTTATAAATGAAAACTCTGCTTCAGCTAGCGAAATAATTGCTGGTGCTTTACAAGACAACGATAAAGGAACAATTGTAGGACGTAGATCTTATGGTAAAGGATTAGTGCAACGAGAAATGGCATTAGGAGATGGTAGTGCAATTCGGCTTACAGTATCTAGGTATTACACACCAACAGGACGTTCTATACAACGTTCTTACCAAAACGGGAACAAGGATTATTACCATGAATATTTTGAGAGAATAGACAATGGAGAATTATCAAATGCAAATAAAATTAAAGTTGCCGATTCTTTAAAATTTACAACACCAAAAGGCAAAACAGTTTATGGAGGAGGAGGTATTATTCCAGATGTGTTTGTACCTATTAATACTAAAATGGAAAACGAAACCATAAATCGTATTTTGGCAAGTGGTATAATGAGTTATTTTGTTTTTGAAGATTTAGATAACGATAGAAGTATTTATGAAGATATTAAGGAAGAAGATTTTATCGATAATTTTGTAGTAAGCAATACTCTGTTAGACCGTTTTAACGAATATTTAAATAACAGGACGAGATTCAAAATAACTTTTGTTGCGTACAACGATGAAGTAAAACTTTACATTAAAGCAACTTTAGCCGAACAGCTATTTGGCACTAAAGCCTATGAACAAGTTATTAATACTAATGATGTTATGATAGATAAAATTAAGCAATTAATTCAGGAAGATATCTAATAACATTTTTTAAGCTTTCCCTTTTTCAATTTTCTCAATTTTTTTAGAAAGCCTTAATATTGCAAGTAATAAAATTACACAAAGACCAGCAAATACAGTAATAAAAGCGATAATGCTCTCACTATTAAAAGGATCGTTAAAATCTATTTTAGTTAAATTATAAATTACAAGTATAATTGCAATTGCTAAAAGAATGTATGTAAATATCTTCATGTTTAAAACAAGGCTTTAATGTTGTGTGCAAATAATTTTACTGCAATAGCAAGCAAAACTACGCCAAATATTTTACGGATAATACTAATTCCGTTTTTACCAATAACACGTTCAATTCGAGACGACGTTTTTAAAACGATATAAATAACTATAACATTAATAATAACAGCAATAATAATATTTTCTAATCTAAATTCGGCTCTTAAAGAAAGCAGTGTTGTTAAACTTCCTGGCCCAGCAATTAATGGAAAGGCTAACGGAAACACAGAAGCGGTTAAAGCAGTATTATCCTCATCTTTATAAAGCGTAATCCCTAAAATCATTTCTAAAGCGATAAAGAATAATATAAAAGCTCCCGCTACAGCAAAAGAGTTAACATCAATTCCAATAAGGCTTAAAATCTGCTCTCCAAGAAAAAGAAAAACAATCATAATAACACCAGCAATAAGTGATGCTTTTTCACTTTGAATATGCCCAACCTTTTTGCGTAAATCAATAATTATAGGAATATTTCCAACAATATCAATTACAGCAAACAACACCATAAAGGCTGTAAATATTTCTTTAAAATTCAATTGCATTTATATAATATTAATTGCCTGCAAATGTCGCAATTTATTATTTAATTGTGATATTAAAAAACAGTAAAGTTTCTCTATTTTTGCAGGATGTTTCAATTAGGAAAAACAATAGTTTCAGAAGATATTATCGAGAAAGATTTTGCATGTAATTTAAACGCATGTAAAGGTGCGTGTTGTGTAGATGGTGATGCTGGAGCACCTTTAGAAGAAGAAGAAGCTAAAATTTTGCAAGAAATCTATCCGAAAGTAAAACCTTTTTTAAGACAAGAAGGCATAAAAGCTATTGAAAAACAAGGTGTATTTATAACAACTGAAGATGGTGAATTAGAAACACCATTAATTAATAATACAGATTGTGCTTATGTTAATTTTGATGATAGAGGCATTGCACTTTGCGCGATAGAAGAGGCTTATAATCAAGGAGATGTGTCTTGGAAAAAACCTGTATCATGTCATTTATACCCTGTAAGAGTGAAAGATTATAGTGAGTTTTCGGCAGTTAACTATCATAAGTGGCAAATATGTGATGATGCTTGCGCTTTAGGTAAAGAATTGCAAGTGCCAATTTATAAATTTGTAAAAGAAGCTCTAGTAAGAAAATTTGGAGAAGATTGGTATATGGAACTTGAAAAAGTTGCTCATGACATTTAAACATTCAAAGTAAAGAATTTGCTGTTTAAGGATTACTGTTTTGGATGTTCCTTGTGCGATTGTATAAATAATATTAAAGGACACAAAAACAACTAAACTCTCTCGCGAGAGATTAAATGTATAGGAATATTGAGAATAACTTTAGTGCCAGAAGGATTGCCTTGTTTGTCATGTAAGTCTTCTATTATTATATTATACATATTTGTATATTTTTTAGAAAAATTTTCCAGACGCTCTTTGGTTAATTCTATGCCAAAAGATTTTCGTTTTAATGTTTTTTGTTCGTTTATTTCTCTTGAAGCCTTTCTACCAACACCATTATCGGTTATTGAAATGGTAATATGCTTTTTTTTGTTTTTTTCTACTTTCACTTCAATTTTTTTATCTTCTTTTTTCGAAGATAGACCATGCCAAAGAGCGTTTTCTATAAATGGTTGCAATATTAGAGAAGGGACTCTAACATTATGAGCACTTACGTTATCGTCAATTATAATATTAAATGCTATAGCGTTAGAAAATCTAATGTTTTCAATATTCATATAGAGTTCCATAGTATCTAGCTCATTAGAAAGCGGTATCTCTTTTTCAGACGAAGCCACAAGGATTTTGCGAATAAGTTTGGCAAACTTGTTTAAATAATAAACAGCATTTTCCTTTTCATTATTAATAATATAAAGTTTAATAGAGTTTAAAGAATTAAAAATAAAATGAGGATTCATCTGGTTGCGTAGCATATCCTGCTCTAAGGTTAAAATCTTTTTTTCCTGATTTAAATTTTTGTGCCTATCATAAACTGTAAAAACGATTGAGACTAAAATAATTCCTAACAACCCGAAGAGTAGTGCGAGTTGGTTTTTTTCTAATCTAGATTTTACCAGTTCATTTTCATGCGCTAATGCTTTAATGGTATTGCTTTTGCTTTCGCTTTCATACTTTAAAACTAAATCGTTAATATAATTTAAATTCCTTTCGTTATTAATAAATTTTTCTAGGTCATGAGCCCTTTTAAACTCCAATAATGCAGCTTCATGATCACCTTTTATAGCATAGAATTGGGCAAGGTGTTCGTGAACTTCTATTTCAGACGACTTTAAACCATACTTTTTAGAAACTTCCATTGCTAGATTAAGATTTTCTTCAGCTTGGTCTAAATTGTTTAATGTATAATTTGCCCAGCCCAAATTCATATAAGACGTAGAAATATAAAATTGATCTCCAATTTCTAAAGCTTTTTTAAGAGTATTTTTTGAAAGATTTAAAGCATCATTAAACTTTTCTTGTTTAATATAAATTCGCGCTATACTATTGTAACATATTACACGACCAATTGGAGAGTTTATCTCGTTATTATAACTCAAAGACGTTTCGTAATCTTTTAGAGCATCTTCAAGAAGACCTTTATACTCTTTAGCGTAACCAATGTTTTGATAGTTTATGGCCAGTCCTAATTTATTGTTTAAGCTTTTTTCAATGGCAAGAGATTTGTTAAACTGCACCAATGCCAAATCGTATTGCTTTAGTGCCAGATAAATGTTGCCAATGCTGTTTTGGGACACAGCAATGCTGAGCCTTATATTACCTGAAGGTGCTTTAATAGTGTTAGCAATGCTAAGTGCTTTTTCATGATAATCGAGTGCCGAACGAATAAAGTCCATTCTCCTGTAAGCAACGCCTTGCATATTTAAGCTAAGTATTGTTAATTCTATATTATTTGTTTTTTTAGCTAGTTCTTCAGCTTGTTTATGGCTCTCAATGGCTTTAGAGTAATGAGATATGTTTCTATAAATCGTACCAAGAGCATTTAGTGCATATGACTGACCTTCTAAATAATTTGAGTTTTTACTTAACAGGACAAAATGTTTCATCTTAAGAGAATCATTTTTATACTTAAAAAAAATAGAATCTATGGTTTCAAACTTTGAAGATTTTAAAGCAAGAGCGTTATCTATTATGTCTTTAAACGGTATTTCTAAAGAGCCTTGAGCAATTGTTTTAGAAGCGTAAAGTAAAAATAGAGTAGCAATAATCCAGAAGATTTTTAATTTAATTGCTGAAGGAATATGTGTGCTAACAGACATTATAGTTTTTCTAAAAAATCTGATTTCCGTTGGCGTGCAACAGGTATCTTATGATTAGATTCCATGACAACATAACCATCGGTTTTTAAAAATTCTTTAACCTTATTTAAATTAACTATAAATGAATTATGAATTCTGAAAAATTCATGTTCAGGTAAAAGATTATTTACATCCTTTAGCTTTTTGGTTACCACAAGTTTTTGGTTTCTTGTTAAAAAGAAAGTACTGTAATTGCCATCAGATTGAATAAATAAAATGTCTTTAGTCTTAAGAAATATTAATTTCCCGTCTGTATTTAAAGTAATTTTCTTGTTGTTCTGCTTTTTATTTATATCCAAAAGAAGTTTTTCAAATTTATTTGAATTTATAATTCGCGAATTAAATTTTATTATTTTTTGTATAGTGTCACTTAAATCATCAGAATCAATAGGCTTTAGCAAATAATCCATTGCTTCGTGCTTTAGAGCTTTTATGGCATACTCATCATAAGCAGTAGTAATAACTACAGCAAAATCTCGATTCGTTAATTTTTCAAGAAACTGAAATCCATCCATAGTAGGCATTTGTATATCTAAGAACAAACAATCTGGAGTGTTGGTTTTTAAAAAAACCAGTGCATCCTTCGGATCAGTAAATGTCTTAATAATTTTAATATCCTCATTAAAATTAGTGAGTTCCCAAGATAAACTTTGGATAGCTTTGGACTCGTCGTCAACAATTACAGCATTTAACATATATTAAAAGTAGTTAGTGTATAGTTAAATTTTTTAGCAGCTTGTATAAATGGTAGTATTTATTGTATAGTTAGTTTTTTGTAAAGCTACTAATTTTAATATATAAAAAAGAACATACCATCCATACATTAAAAATGGCTATCCATACATTGAAATACTTTTAAGGTGAATTATTTAAGATATTTGTATTTTGTAACAAAAATTTTGGTTTAGGCTAAAAATATACAAAGTGATGTAGGGATCGCTTTATGATTAATTGCTATTAATCAATTAAAAAACCAGAAGAAATTCTGGTTTTTTTTTGTTTAGATTTGGAAAAGAAAAACTATTTATTTGGAAATAGTTTAGTTAATTATTGGGAAAAGTGAGAGCTAATAACTCTCACTTTTTGTTTGGTTTTATCTGTAATTAAGAAGCTAAAAGAAAATTTTAAAATTCACTTTTTTACCGTTTTGTAAAAAGCACAATTTCATGAAGTTACGTTATACTATCAATTGTAAAGCATTAACAATCAATAAGATACAATATTTTTGATTTATACTTTATTTAAGTTTAAAACTACTCGTTGTTAAGAACTTGTTAACAATGTTTATAAAAATGGCTTTCTTTTTCGGCTTCAATTTTAAATATTTGTTAGTTCCAATTCGAAGCAATAATTCAGAGTAATAAATCTCATAACAAATTACAAATATGTCACAACAAATTGAGCCAATTTTAAAAGAGAATAAAGACCGATTTGTGATTTTTCCCATTCAGCATCATGATATTTGGGAATGGTATAAAAAACAAGAAGCGAGCATCTGGACAGCTGAAGAAATTGATTTACATCAAGATATTTCAGATTGGAATACCAAATTAAACGACGACGAACGCTATTTTATTAAACATATTTTAGCATTTTTTGCCGCAAGTGATGGAATTGTTAATGAAAACTTAGCCGAAAATTTTGTTTCAGAAGTACAGTACACCGAAGCTAAATTCTTTTACGGATTTCAAATAATGATGGAAAATATACACTCTGAAGTATATTCGCTATTAATTGATACTTATGTAAAGGACGACAAAGAGAAAAACGATTTATTTACAGCCATAGATACATTTCCTGCTATTAAAGAAAAAGCCGATTGGGCTTTAAAATGGATTGATAGTCCAAGTTTTGCAGAACGATTAATTGCTTTTGCAGCAGTTGAAGGTATTTTCTTTTCCGGAAGTTTTTGCTCAATATTTTGGCTTAAAAAACGCGGATTATTACCTGGATTAACCTTTTCTAACGAGCTTATTTCTAGAGACGAAGGTCTGCATTGTGATTTTGCGGTGCATATACATCAAAATCATATTGTAAATAAAGTGCCAAAAGAACGAATTACAGGAATATTAACCAACGCTTTAGATATTGAACGCTCATTTATTACAGAGTCACTTCCTGTAAGTTTAATTGGTATGAATGCTAAATTAATGACTCAATATCTAGAATTTGTGACCGACAGATTGTTAGTGGAATTTGGTTGCGAAAAAGTCTATAATTCCACAAATCCTTTCGACTTTATGGACATGATTTCTTTACAAGGGAAAACTAATTTCTTTGAGAAACGCGTGTCAGAATATCAAAAAGCAGGTGTTCTGAATAAAGAAGAAGAGAAAGACAAATTCAGTTTTGATGCTGACTTTTAGTCTGAAATAAAAAAACCTTATTGATAATTAATGATACCAATTTAATTTTGTGATGTCGTAATAATTGTATTGAGTTATTTTTTGCAAGATTGAAGAGAAAATTATTTAGCATAGCCTTTGTTATGGTAAATAATTTTTACAAAAATATTGTGAAAAAGAAACAATATAATGCGACCTTATAAATTTAAATTGGTATGAGAAGCTTCCTTTGTTTAGAAGCTTCAAAAACAACAACTTTAGTTTTTAACCAAAACTGAAACCACTAAATTTTATTCTGATTTGTTTCAGACAAAAATTTAGACTAACCAGCTAACCTTTTTCTGTAAATAACATCAGAAAAATTAAACTTGTAACGCAATATGTATGTAGTAAAAAGAAACGGCAAAAAAGAACCAATGATGTTTGACAAAATCACTTCCAGAGTGAGAAAAATGTGTTATGGTTTAAATAATTTAGTAGATCCTGTAAAAATTTCAATGCGTGTTATTGAAGGATTGTACGATGGCGTTACTACAAGTGAACTTGATAACCTTGCCGCTGAAGTTGCAGCAACAATGACAACTGCACATCCAGATTATGCAAAGCTTGCCGCAAGAATCTCTGTTTCTAATTTACATAAAAGCACTAAAAAGTCGTTTTCTGAAACTATGGAAGATTTATACACTTATGTGAATCCTCGAAACGGTAAAAAAGCACCACTTTTGTCGGATGAAGTGTATCAGGTCATCATGGATAATAAAGAAAGATTGGATTCTACAATTATCTACAATCGAGATTTTGGCTACGACTATTTTGGTTTTAAAACACTAGAACGTTCTTACCTTTTAAAATTAAACGGCAAAATTGCTGAGCGTCCACAGCATATGCTCATGAGGGTTTCTATTGGGATTCATTTAAACGATTTAGATGCTGCAATTGAGACTTACGAGCTCATGTCTAAAAAGTATTTTACACACGCTACACCAACATTGTTCAATTCTGGGACACCAAAACCACAAATGTCGTCATGTTTTTTATTAACGATGAAAGATGATAGTATTGAGGGTATTTACGATACATTAAAACAAACGGCAAAAATTTCACAATCGGCTGGAGGAATTGGGTTATCTATACATAACATTCGTGCAACAGGGAGTTATATTGCTGGGACCAATGGTACAAGTAATGGCATTGTGCCAATGTTGCAAGTGTTTAACGATACAGCGCGTTATGTAGATCAAGGAGGCGGAAAACGTAAAGGAAGTTTTGCTATTTATTTAGAACCTTGGCATGCCGATATTTTCGATTTTCTTGAATTAAAGAAAAATCACGGAAAAGAAGAAATGCGTGCACGAGATTTGTTTTATGCTATGTGGATTTCAGATTTATTTATGAAACGCGTACAGGAAGATGGACTATGGACATTAATGTGCCCTAACGAATGCCCTGGATTATGTGATGTTTATGGAGAAGAATTTGAAGCATTATACACAAAATATGAAGCTGAAAATAAAGGGCGTAAATCTGTAAAAGCAAGAGAACTTTGGGAGAAAATTCTAGAATCTCAAATTGAGACAGGAACACCTTATATGTTGTATAAAGATGCAGCAAACCGTAAATCCAATCAAAAGAATTTAGGTACTATTCGTTCTTCAAATTTATGTACAGAAATTATGGAGTACACTTCTCCAGACGAAATCGCTGTATGTAATTTGGCGTCAATAGCATTGCCAATGTTTATTAAAAATGGAGCTTTTGACCATAAAGAATTGTTCCGTATTACAAAGCGTGTTACTAAAAACTTGAATAAAGTAATAGACAGAAATTATTATCCTGTAAAAGAAGCCGAAAACTCTAATTTTCGTCATCGTCCAATTGGTTTAGGAGTTCAAGGATTAGCAGATACGTTTATTAAACTACGATTGCCTTTTACAAGTGATGAAGCAAAAAAATTAAATAAAGATATTTTTGAAACGCTTTATTTTGCTGCTGTAACAACATCTATGGAGGAAGCTAAAGAAGATGGTCCTTACCAAAGTTATAAAGGCTCACCTATAAGTAAAGGAAAATTTCAATATAACCTTTGGGGAATTAAAGATGAAGAATTAAGTGGTCTTTGGGATTGGGATAATCTTCGAAAAAAAGTATTAAAACATGGTGTACGCAATTCGTTATTAGTTGCACCAATGCCAACAGCAAGCACCTCTCAAATACTTGGCAACAATGAATGTTTTGAACCATATACATCAAACATTTATACACGACGTGTACTTTCGGGAGAATTTATTGTGGTAAACAAACATTTGTTAGAAGATTTGGTAGAATTAGGACTTTGGAACGATGGCTTGAAACAAGATATTATGAGAGCAAATGGTTCTATTCAAGATATTGATATTATACCTCAAGATATTAAAGAGCTTTACAAAACGGTTTGGGAATTAAGCATGAAAGATATTATAGATATGTCGCGCCAAAGAGGATACTTTATAGACCAATCGCAATCGTTAAATTTATTTTTAGAAGGTGCTACAATGGCTAAACTAACATCAATGCATTTTTACGCATGGAAGAGCGGTTTAAAAACAGGAATGTATTACTTACGCACAAAGAGTGCTGTTGATGCTATTAAATTCACATTAGATAAAGAAAAAAAAGCAGAGCCAACCTCAGAGATTGTAGAAGTAGATGAAAAACTTGTTGCGCAACAAAAACAACAAGCTATTAAAACTGCTGAAAAATTTGCAAAACAAGTTACTAAAGTAGAAATAGAACCAATGTCTGCCGAAGAAATGAAAACCTTAATTGCTCAATCAAAAGAAGATCAAGGAGACGATTGCTTAATGTGTGGCTCATAACAAATTGTCATTCCTGTGTAGGCAGGAATCCAAATAAAATTAAATAATGATATCAAGCATTTCTTTCTGTGATTTTAAAAGAGATGGTTTTTTGTTAAATCAATAAATTATTTTTAAGAATTTTGTATGGATAAATTTCTAAAAGCAGCTATAGAAGAAGCCAAAAAAGGGATGGAAGAAGGCGGAATACCAATCGGATCTGTTGTTGTATATAACGGAAAGATTATTGGAAGAGGACATAATCGAAGAGTTCAAAATGGAAGTGTCGTTCTACATGGCGAAATGGACGCTTTAGAAAATGCAGGACGACAATCTGCAAATGTGTATAAAAACTGTACATTATACACAACCTTATCTCCATGTGCAATGTGTAGTGGAGCGATTTTATTATATGGAATACCTAAAGTAATTATAGGAGAGAACACAACTTTTTTAGGCGAAGAAGCACTTTTAAAATCAAGAGGTGTTAATGTTGAGGTTGTCAATAATCAAGAATGTAAAGATCTCATGACATTATTTATAACTACTAATCCTGAATTGTGGAATGAAGATATTGGAGTTTAAAACTAAACTATTCCTTCTTCAAAATATCTGTCCCTAAATATTTATCATCCTTATTATAATACCAAGCTCTGTTTTTAGGCATTATTATATTATTAATGGTTTCTTCTTCTGTAAGTAAAATATATTCGCCTGTATCATCTTTTTGATCTCCGTTTTCATTCTTATTAAATAATAAGTTTTACAAATATATAAAAACAGAAAACCACCTTATTAAGGTGGTTTTTATAGTCTGGTTTTTGGTTATTTAGTTTTCAGAGTCATCTTCAGTACTTGGTGGCAAAGTAGCTGGTTCAACAGAGCTGTCATGCGAGTTATGGTACTCTTCTAAAAGATTCATGGTTGCATTTAGTAAATCTTTAGTTTCTAATAACAAGCTAAAATACAATGCTGTGTTTTTTGGGCTTCCTTCTTCTGTTCTTGTTCTAGTAACCTGTGCATGAATTTTTTCCTTCACTAAATCATAAACGACTCTTTTGTTTTTTAAGAGGCTACCAATTTGTTCGAACGAACGTGAATCGAAAGCTTTTTTAGTATCATTAAACAATATCTCGAGAGCATCATCTACTTGCTTAAGTTCTTTTATTTGGTTGAATTTTAATTTTTTATGATTATTATTTACATGTTTATGACTCACTTTGGAGATATATTCTAAAGATTGCACTATGTCTTGTAAATATCCTAAAATATGAATATAGAAATTACTGGCACCAACACTAGACTCATCTAAATTTTTAATAAAATAGAAAATGTTGTCTCTTAACTCATCAACTTCAGCAGAAAGTTTAACAATTTGTTTTTTGTTGTTTTTAAGTAAAGATAAATCTTGTAGAGCAAGACCTCTAATAGCATTAGTATAAATTCTATTTCCACGTTTTACAACATTTGCAATGTTCGTTGCACTTTCATGAATTACACCTTGAACAGAACTGCTTTCCGCTTTTGTTAAACTATCCTCTGCTTTAGTTTCCTGAGATTTCTTTTTATGAGAAATATAATTTCTTGCTAATAACAAAACGGCAATAAACAATAAAATAGCAATAGCTGTTGGGCCACCAATATGTATAAGATATACCATTATTGCAGCTCCTGTAAAAGCGCTAAATGCAGTAAAGAACCAACCTCCTATTACATTAAGCACGCCAGCTACACGATATACTGCGCTTTCACTACCCCAAGCCCTGTCGGCTAAAGAAGTACCCATAGCTACCATAAAGGTAACATAAGTAGTAGAAAGCGGTAATTTATATGATGTAGCAATAGATATTAATACACCAGCCACCATTAAGTTTACTGAAGCTCTAATGGTATCAAAAGCTGGAACTTCATAACTTTTATCCTTTGGAAGCAAAACTACTGGTTTTTCAAAGTTTCTATTAATAGAATCCTGTATTGATTTTGGCAGAATTGAGTTAAAACCATTGCTTAAATATGTGGAACCTCTAACCACTAAACGGGATATTAAATTAGGTTGAAATTTTTCGTGTATTTCGCCTTGAGTTGATAGTCCAATTTCTGTATCTGCAACAGTACGCGCTTTTTTAGAAAACCACAATGTTACGACCATAACACCACCTGCAATAAACAATAATAGAGGTTCAGCAGGGACTTTTTTTGCTAGATCTACCATAGCAAATGCTGATGCATCAACTCCAGATGCAGCCCAAGCTTCATAAGAATGATAAGCAGCCATTGGAACTCCAATAAAATTTACTAGGTCGTTGCCTGAAAATGCTAATGCTAAACCAAAGGTGCCGATAATAATTACAAAAGAAAGAATACTCTTTTTAAGAAATTTCATGTATAATGCAGAAAAAACGGCCCAAAACACAAAACTAGCTGCTATAATTAGAAGTTCGTTTCCTTCTAAAACACCTTTTAATCCTTTATAGTAAGGAGTTCCTTTTAGTCCTTTTAGGAAAATAAAATAAGTAATTGCAGTTAATGCAACGCCTCCAAAAATAGCACCAATATTTTTTATTTTTTTTTCATAATGAAATGAAAAAATAAGTCTTGACATATATTGTACAAGTGCGCCTACAGTAAAGGCTATAAATACCGAGAGTACAATTCCAAAAATAATCATTGAGGCTTTATCAGAATTGATATATTTTGATAAATCACTTACATTTTCAGCACTATTGGCCGATATTTTAATTAATGCCATAGCTACTGAAGCACCAAGTAATTCAAATACAATAGATACTGTAGTTGAAGTAGGCATCCCCAATGTGTTAAAGAAATCAAGTAATAATATATCAGTAATCATTACTGCCATAAAAATAATCATAATTTCACTAAACATAAATTCTCCCGGATTAAAGATGCCTTTACGCGCTACTTCCATCATTCCGCTTGAAGAAATTGCACCTATAAAAATCCCTAAACTTGCAACAATCATTATTGTTTTAAACGAGATTGCTTTAGAGCCAATGGCAGAATTTAAAAAGTTTACGGCATCATTACTTACGCCTACAACCAAATCGGCAATCGCTAAAATGGCAAGCGCAACAATCATTAATAAGTATATATTGTCCATAATTTAATTAGAAATAGTTTGCAAATATCTATACTGTTTTTGAGTAAAATGTTACCAAAATGTTATGTTTTATATTTTAAAAGTGAATATCAAACTGCAACCTGTACATTAATTGGCTATTGTTATTATCAATCTCTAAATAGCTAATATCACTTTGTACTTTTAAACTGTGTCCTACAATATATTTTGACACTCCTAAAGTATATTGATTTTCAGTATTTTTGCCTGTAATATTTTTATCTAATTGAATATTTGTATAGCGTCCAGAAATTTCCCAATCGTTTTTGAGCAAGTAGCCAGCTTGTAGGTTTAAACCGTTTCCAATCTGTACAATATCTCCTGTAAGAGTCCCATCAAAATTTTTTGCAAAAGGGTCTTTTGCATCTCTATTGGCATATTCTCCCATAAATGAGAAACCTTTATATTTAAACATGGCATCGATAAAGAGGGTAGTAATATTTGTTTCATAAAAGCCAGTATCAGTTTCCATATAAGACCCCATATTACTTCTTGTTTTAACAGCATTATTATTAAAATCGTAAGTTGCTCCTACAGCTAATTTTGGAGTTGTTTCGCGTTTCAAGTCACTTCCAGAATAGTCTCCTTTTCCTGAAAATTTCCCAAAAGGCAATAACTCAATACGTCCTGTATATTGGTGACCTCCAATATTCCCAGTTGTGACATTTCTTCCTTCCCCTTGTGACACAGAAATTATTTCTCGAACTATAAATTTGTCAGAAAGATTAAAATGATGCCTTAGTTGCACTCCTACATCGCGATCAATATTAAATCGGCTATTTAAAAGTGAACGATCGACTAATTGCATATTAGCCGATGATATTACACGTTCTCTATTTCCTGGAAGTTTTGTTTGCCCAAACCATAACACAAAATTCCCGGAGAAGTTCCATTTTATTACAGCATCCAAAATATATCTTGGTGCATTACTTGTAAATTGTGATGCGCCTGAGATATCCCTATTGGATAAACCCAACTCTAATTTGTATTTTAGTTTAGGTGTAAAAGCAAAACCATCAAACTTTAATCGTGCTCTACGTACTAAAAAATTTGATTCATTACTCTCGCCATCTTCCCAATTGGAAATTGCTAAAATTTGCATTCTTGCACCAATTTTCATAGTCCAAGAACTATCCTGTCCTACAAGGTTAAAAAGTCCCTTTCCAAATTTGGGAGCTGTGGTTTCTTGAGCGTTTATAAAAGGAATGGTAAAAAGAGCTATAGCAATAAGCAATAGTTTGAGTTTCATAATTCAGTATTAGTTTTTGTCATTGCAAATAACTAAAACCAATGTTAATTTAATGTTTCCTGAATATTATGGTTTGGATAACTTAAAAAAAAAGACTGCCTTGGCCAAAGGCAGTCCTTAGAATTCATGATAATGTAGTCGACAAAAACTAATAGATTATAATGAAATACTAAACATTTTGTCTTAAGACAGTGCTAATATCTAATTCTAAAATGACATTAGTG
>JAKITV010000055.1 GCA_021647885.1 Flavobacteriaceae bacterium
CAATGAAGAAGTGATAAAGAAATATTTACAAGATCAAGGGCAGACGAAAATAAATTACACAAAAATTCATTCAAGTCAATTGAGCTTGTTTTGATACCTCGACGGCTCTGCCTCGGGGTAGTTCATTTATTGCCTTTTCCGTTAAAATCTATGCTTACAGAGTTTACGCAATAACGCTCTCCAGTTTCGGTAGAACCATCATTAAACACATGACCTAAATGGCTTCCGCAGTTAGAACAAATTATTTCAGTTCGTATCATACCATGCGATTTGTCAAGTATTCTATCTACTGTCCCAACGATAGCATCATCAAAACTTGGCCAACCACAACGTGAATCAAATTTGCTATTGCTTTCAAATAATTGCTGATTACAAGCAGCACATTTATAAATTCCTTTTTCAAAATGAAGGTTGTATTTTCCAGTATGTGGAGCTTCGGTTCTTTTTTGCCTGAGAATCCTATACTGTTCTTCAGAAAGTTCTTTTTGCCATTCTACCTCTGATTTTTCTACGTTGTACTTATTCATTTTTTGGTATAAATTTTAATGCAGCTCCATTTATACAATGTCGCTTACCTGTTGTGTTTTTAGGACCATCATTAAACACATGACCAAGATGACCTCCACAAGTAGCACAATGCTCTTCTACACGAGCATAACCTAAATCATAGTCGGTTGAAAAGGCTACATTGCCTTTAATTTCCCTGTCAAAACTTGGCCATCCAGAACCAGAATCGTATTTATCTTTACTTTTAAATAGTGGTGTATTACAAGCTGCACAGACATAAATTCCTTTTTTATGGTTATTATTTAAAGAGCTGGTGAATTGACGTTCTGTTCCTGCTTCACGTAAGACATAATATTGCAAATCTGAAAGTTGTGCTTTCCATTCGGCATCAGATTTTGAGACAGGAAATGCTTTTTGTTCTTTTTTTTGTTGTGCTGTAGAATTACAACTATAGAATATTAAGAATACTGTAAATAGGATTAATCTTTTCATTGTCGCATAAAATTAAGTTATTTATAGAATGTAGTCGTTAAAAATTATAAAGACTTAATAATAATTAACTCGTTGTGCATTTAAAATAATGCTAATTTTAATTGTTTTTTCTTAACTTACACTTTTAAGAAAAAATGAAAAAAAGATATTTTATTTTGTTAGTTTTAGCATTAAGTTTTGCTTCTCAAGAGGTATATGGACAATATGGAAATCCATATCAACGACAAGGACAAAGAAGAAGTCATAGGCCAACACCAATGCAAAATACTCAAAATTCAATTGAGTTAAAGAATCCACATGAATCAATGACTATTGTTCTTTCAAAATGTGTTGAAGCATTTAAATTAGATGATTTTGAGAAAGAAATAATAAAAGGATTACTACTAAAAAGATTTGAAAGTCAGAACGTAATTTTTGCTGATGAAGATGGTAATTTAGAAGAAAGGAAAAAGAAACTTTTAGAAATAGATAAGGTTTTCTATAAAGATTTAGTTTCAATTTTAACAACTGAAGAAGTCAAGGAGTTTAAAACAATGAATTTTTCAGAAACAAAAGAAGAAAAGAAAAAGAAAAAGAAGAAGAAAAAAGATAAAAAAAGAAAAAAGGGTGAACCCTAAAGAGTTGTTGTGTTTTTAACATACCTTTTTTAATTACTAAATTATTGATTTTTTGAAATTTTATAAAAAACTATAGATGTTATTAATCCAATTAATGTAAAACCCGCTAACACCATAAACACATGTTGATGACCTAATTCTCCAGGAGAATTATCTAGTAAAACTCCTATCATTGGTCCAGAAAAAATATCTGGTGTATAGCCAACCAACGAAATAAATCCAACAGCAGTTCCTGTTAATGCAATAGGAATTTTCCCTTCTTCCATCGCAGCAAAATATAACACTCTAACTGAATAAACACCCAAAGCCATCATGCCAATAGATAACATAAAAAGTAATGTGGTTTGTTGGCTTATGATACCTGTTGCAAAAATTATACTTGTAATTAATGTGAATAAGAAACCAATTATTAACCATAAGGATGCTTTTGTCCTATCTGCCAACAATCCAATAACAACGCCAATAATCGGTCTCATGTAAAGTAAAGAGGTTCCAACTTTTGCAGACTCAATATCATCATAAAGCATAACGTCTTTAGCATATAGACTATATACATCAGTCGCTTTATAACCAACATAAGCACACAAAATAATAATCATAAGCAACCAAACAGAAGGGAGCTTCATAATCAGTTTAAAGTTTGAGATTGTTAAAATATTTGAACTTTGTTTAGATGAGGTTTCATTCGATTTTAATGATTTTAAATAATAAAAAGATATAATTCCAATAAGGCTTACTATTAAAGAAGTAAAAAGAATTACATTTCGAAATGCGTCTTTACGCTCAATTAAAGATGTCTCAGAGATATCTACGTCAATGAAAAGTGAAAAAATTAGTATGCCAAATGTACCAAATCCTGCGGCAACTAATCCTCGACCTCCATCTAAAAAACCGAAAGCAATTCCTTGTTTTTTAGTTCCTCCCCAAATTCTTGTAGCTTTTATCATAGCGGCCCAAAACAAGAAAATAGTTGTAAATCCCCAATACCCAAAGAGCAATTTTAAATTGAAGTAGGAAGGATACGTTGAAAGGTAAAAGCCTCCTAATGCTGTTAATACTAGAGCCACAGACATTAAGATTCTTGGATGAAATTTGTCAGCTAATGGTCCACCAAATACATATGAGAACAACGCAACAATACCATAAATAGAAAAGCATGTTCCCAATTGTAGGTTGTTAATGTCGAAAACTTCTAAATACGTTGGTCTAAATATACGTGCTAAAACAAAAGGTAAAATAAAAACAGCCTCTCCTGATAGAATAAGAATGATTATAACGTAAATAGGTTGTTTTGTTTTAGTTGTCTGCATTGTTACACTTGCAAAACACCTAAATTAAACTTTTTCTCAATAGGAGCATGGTTTGCTGCTTCAATTCCCATACTAATCCAAGTTCGTGTGTCTATTGGATTTATAATAGCATCTGTCCAAAGATGAGCAGCAGCATAATATGGTGATACTTGGGCATCATACCTCGATTTTATTTTGTTGTAAAGTGCTTCTTCTTTTTCTTTTGTAAACTTTTCTCCTTTCTTCTCCATTGAAGCTTTTTCAATTTGAAGCAAAACTTTTGCTGCACTACTTCCACTCATAACAGCAAGCTTAGCACTTGGCCATGCCACAATAAGTCTAGGATCGTAAGCTTTCCCACACATGGCATAATTTCCTGCGCCATAACTATTACCTATAATAATCGTGAATTTTGGCACCACAGAATTGCTTACAGCATTTACCATTTTTGCACCATCCTTTATAATGCCTCCATGTTCACTTTTGCTACCAACCATAAAGCCAGTAACATCTTGCAAAAACACTAACGGAATTTTCTTCTGATTGCAATTAGCAATAAAACGAGTGGCTTTATCTGCACTATCACTATAAATTACACCTCCAAACTGCATTTCCCCTTTTTTGGTTTTTACAACCTTACGTTGGTTGGCAACAATACCAACTGCCCAACCATCAATCCTTGCATAAGCTGTGATTAAGGTTTTGCCATGACCAGCTTTATATTCGTCAAATTCAGAGTTGTCAACCAATCGTTTAATGATTTCTAACATATCGTATTGTTCAGCTCTGGATTTTGGAAGAATACCATAAATTTCTTCAGGGTTTTCTTTAGGTTTTGAAGCCTTTATTCTGTTAAAGCCTGCTTTGTCAAAATCACCAATTTTATCTACAATTCTTTTAATAGTATCTAATGCATCCTTATCGTCTTTTGCTTTATAATCTGTAACTCCACTAATTTCGCAATGTGTTGTTGCGCCACCAAGTGTTTCGTTATCAATGCTTTCTCCAATAGCGGCTTTTACCAAATAACTTCCAGCCAAAAAGATACTTCCTGTTTTATCTACAATAAGTGCTTCGTCGCTCATAATAGGTAAATAAGCACCACCAGCAACACAGCTTCCCATAACAGCAGCAATTTGTGTAATTCCCATACTGCTCATAACAGCATTGTTTCTAAACATACGACCAAAGTGCTCTTTGTCAGGAAAAATTTCATCTTGCATTGGCAAATACACACCAGCACTATCTACCAAATAAATTATTGGCAACCGATTTTCTATTGCAATCTCTTGAGCACGAAGGTTCTTTTTTGCAGTAATTGGAAACCAAGCACCTGCTTTTACTGTCGCATCATTTGCAACCACAACACATTGCTTTCCTTTTACATAGCCAATTTTTATAACTACACCACCAGAAGTACAACCACCATGCTCTGCGTACATATCTTCTCCTGCAAAAGCACCAATTTCAATACACTTCGAGCCTTTATCAAGTAAATAGTCAATACGCTCACGAGCAGTCATTTTGCCTTTGGCATGATGCTTTTCTATACGGCTTTTTCCACCTCCAAGTTTAACTTTAGATAAACGTTTTATTAAACCAGAAACTAAAAGCTTATTATAATCTTCGTTTTTATTGAAGTTGATATCCATTAATGAATTATTTGATGCTAAAGTACAAAAGTTGTAATTCCCATGAAAACGTGAACCTTAATATTTGAAGCTGTATCCAAATCTAAATTAGTAGTGTCCAATTAAAAATTCCGAAACTCCGTTCAAATTATTAAAATCTGTTACTACAAGAGTTTTTGCTTTAGAGAGCTTGCTTTACGGCATGATTTGTTTTAATACGGTTTATAATGATTTTTCGTTTTTGCAATTCGGATTTGTTTGATTGTCAATCATCTAAAAACAAGCCTTGTTTCTTGTTTATTTAATCGTGCAACAGTAAATTAAAATACTGTACATGGAATACATTCTTTAGAAAAGAAATTTATACTTTCACACTTATTAAAATTTATAATCGATTAAAAAAAATATTAAATATGAATAGTCCGGCATCCAGAACAGTTTTATTGAATAAAAATTATTTGGCAGAATCTAAAATGAGAAATCATATAGTAGTTATTGATGAACCTGTTGAAGTTGGTGGTGATGATAATGGTCCAACACCAATAGAATATTTATTATCAGCGATTGGAAGTTGTGTTGCAATAACATTACGAATGTATGCTGAACACAAAGGTTGGGATTTAGGAAAAATAACGGTAGATGTTTCTCAAGAAACTGAAACAACACCTAATGGAATAAAAAAATCTTTACTCGAAAACATTTCATTTGAAAATGAAATAACTAATGATCAGAGAAAAAGACTCTTAAATATTGCTGGAAAGTGTCCTGTTGTAAAGATGGTTAAAAACGAAACATTGATAGAGACAACAATAAATTAAAAATAAATCCGCTTTTTATATTTATTAAATGGAAGTTATATTAGATTACCGACAAAGTAAAATAAAATTTCTTCCAGCGAGTTAAAAAGAGCATCCAAAAAGGATGTTTTTTTTGTATAAATAAACGATATTTGTGATTCATTTTGCGCAAAGGATAATAGCGACGTCCTTTTACATCAGTTTCGAATTTTGCAAAGCAAAGTTTCGAGAACAAGTATAAAGATATAGCGAATAGCCTGGTTCTTTTAAGTCTTGACTTAGGAAGAATGCGCCCAAAAATAATTAATTATGGCAATGAATAAAAACACAGTATTAGCGTGGGCAACTTTTATAATGATTATTGTAGGATTAGGATTAATAGCTCTGGGAGCATTTAGATACGACGAAGTTGCAGGTTGGGGATTTGCAGCAGTTGGTGTTGGTTTTTTTGCAATAGCTTGGGTGTTTAATGCTTTAAAAGGAAGAGTGTAATGATTTAAGATTGTAGATTTACGATTTTTGATTTCAGAATCAAATTTAATAATAGTTTGTAATTCAATAGTTAAAAAAACAAATAATGAGCGACGATAAAAAAATAATCTTCTCAATGGCTGGAGTTACAAAAACCTATAAAAGTGCTAACACTCCAGTTTTAAAAAAGATATATTTAAGCTTTTTTTATGGAGCTAAAATCGGAATTTTAGGACTCAATGGTTCAGGTAAATCTACTTTGCTAAAGATTATTGCTGGTGTTGATAAGGATTATCAAGGTGATGTGGTGTTTTTGCAAGACTATACAGTTGGGTTTCTCGAACAAGAACCACAGCTTGATGAAAACAAAACGGTTATTGAAATCGTAAAAGAAGGAGTTGCTGAAACTGTTGCAATTCTTGATAAATACAACAAGATAAATGATATGTTTGGTTTAGAAGAAGTCTATTCTAATCCGGATAAGATGGAAAAATTGATGGCTCAGCAAGCCGAACTTCAAGATAAAATTGATGCGTCTAATGCTTGGGAACTCGATACCAAATTAGAAATTGCTATGGATGCTTTGCGTACTCCTGAAGCCGATAAAAAAATAGGAATATTGTCTGGTGGTGAACGTCGTCGTGTGGCTTTATGTCGTTTGTTATTACAAGAACCAGATGTGCTATTGTTAGATGAACCTACCAACCATTTAGATGCAGAATCTGTTCATTGGTTAGAGCATCATTTAGCACAATATAAAGGAACTGTTATTGCTGTAACTCATGATAGATACTTTTTAGATAATGTTGCTGGGTGGATTTTAGAACTCGATAGAGGCGAAGGGATTCCTTGGAAAGGAAACTACTCGTCTTGGTTAGATCAAAAATCTAAAAGAATGGCACAAGAAAGCAAAACAGCTTCTAAACGCCAAAAGACTTTAGAGCGTGAGTTAGAATGGGTTCGACAAGGTGCCAAAGGTCGTCAAACGAAACAAAAAGCGCGTTTGAATAACTATGACAAATTAATGAGTCAAGACCAAAAACAGTTGGATGAAAAGCTTGAAATTTATATTCCTAATGGTCCACGTCTTGGGACTAATGTTATTGAAGCTATAGGTGTTAGTAAAGGCTATGAAGATAAGCTGCTTTATGAAGATTTGAATTTTAAATTACCACAAGCGGGAATTGTTGGCATTATTGGTCCAAATGGAGCCGGAAAGACCACTATTTTTAAAATGATAATGGGAGAGGAAACTCCGGATAAAGGCGAATTTAAAGTTGGCGAAACTGCTAAAATTGCTTATGTAGATCAGGCACACTCCAATATAGATCAAGAGAAAACAATTTGGCAAAACTTTAGTGATGAGCAAGACCTTATTATGATGGGTGGACGACAAGTTAATTCTCGTGCATATTTAAGCCGATTTAATTTTAGTGGAAGCGAGCAAAATAAAAAAGTGAAACAGCTTTCTGGAGGTGAACGTAACCGTTTACATTTAGCAATGACCTTAAAAGAAGAAGGTAATGTATTACTTTTAGATGAGCCTACCAACGATCTTGATGTTAATACTTTACGAGCTTTAGAAGAAGGTTTAGAGAATTTTGCTGGTTGTGCTGTGGTTATTAGCCACGACAGATGGTTTTTAGATAGAATCTGCACACACATTCTTGCTTTTGAAGGCGATTCTCAAGTCTATTTCTTTGAAGGTTCTTTCTCCGATTATGAAGAAAACAAGAAGAAACGATTAGGAGGAGATTTAATTCCTAAACGTATAAAATACAAGAAGTTAATTAGATAAATTTATATCTAAAAGCTATCGTATAAATGTCCTTCGATGAAGTTTTTGTAAGTTTTGTTATCCTCTTCCGATTGTAAGTTATTTAACTTACTTAAGTATCCATTTTTAGCTTTAAACTTGAAGAATATTCTAATACCAATAAGCAACAATATGATGAATAAAATAGATGCTACTGATAATATAGTTAATATACTTACTTGTTCAACTAAAAAATAGGATTTGAATAATAAAAAGTAGTTATTTAACATAATATGCTAGATTTGGGTTTATAGCTAGACCAATATACAACTTATTTTCAATAAAATCAACTAAACACGGTATTATTTGTTTGTAAATCAGTTTGATAGCGTAGTTATTATATAATTAGTTCCATTTTTATATTGCAGCGTTTATATGGACAATTGTCTTCAACAGGAATTTCTACAAAATCATATTTTCTATAGATAATAAATAGCATTTTCTAATTTTGTATTAGAATATAGAATCAGTGCTTTAAATTTGTTTTCCAAATATTATTGTAGAATAAAATAATACATTTTTCATTTGCTCTAATAAAGTCTGTTGATAAACTATTTGGTTGGTTGTGTGAAGGTAGTTCATTTTATAAAATTTTGCATTATCTTTGCATTCCAAATACGTTTGGGTATTATACCAATATAATTATAAAATGTGGTATTAATAAATAGATTTATTTTTTGATGAGATAAGGCAAAAAAATAAAGCATAGCCCTTAGTTAAGGTTTCTTTTTTTAACGAAATATCAGTGAAAAAGAAACTATTTATATGCGATATTTTATTGTTAAATTGGTATTATATGAGTCAGAAAGTGTTACTTAACGCAAAAGAGGTAAACATCATTCTTCATCGATTGGCTTGTCAGCTTATTGAAAATCATAACGACTTTACAAATACTGTTTTAATTGGTATACAACCACGTGGTAAATATCTTGCCAATCGTTTAGCTAAAATGCTTAAAGCCGATTATAAGATTAAAAACATTCAGCTAGGACATTTAGACATTACATTTTTTAGGGACGATTTTAGAAGAGGTGATAAACCATTAGAAGCAAATACTACAGATATAGATTTTATTATTGAAAACAAAAAGGTTGTATTTATAGACGATGTTTTATACACAGGAAGAAGCATTAGAGCAGCATTAACTGCAATTCAATCTTTTGGAAGACCTAAAGAAATAGAACTCCTCACATTAATTGACAGACGTTTTAGCAGACACTTACCAATACAGCCAGATTATAGAGGAAGACAAGTAGATGCTATTAATAATGAAAAAGTTAAAGTAAACTGGAAGGAAAACGATGGAGAAGACGCAGTGTATTTAATTAATAATTAAGAATGAACAATTAAAATGACTATTGAAGAATTTGATAAACTTAATTTTGAAAAACCTAATTTACAGGATAGTGTGATTATTAGTTTTGGAAAGTTTAATGGTTTAGATGAAATTCATAAAGTTGATATGAAATTATTTGAAACTATACCTGAAGATATTGGTTATTTAGATGGTCATGAAGTAAATATGGATGATACTGATGGAAGATTTTTTGCATATGGAAGCAATGCTGAAGTTTTATTTAAAACGATGCAACCAATTTTAAATGAATTTGAGTTTCTGAATGATGCAGATGTTTATTTAGAATTCACAAAAAATGATAAGGTTGTTTCAGAACTTGAATTTAAACTAAAAATAAAATAAAATAACTGGCAACTAAAGACTGCAAACTGAGGACTGCCAACTGAATACTAAAAACATGAGCGAATTAAGTGTAAACCACTTATTAGGAATTAAATATCTTGACAAACAAGATATTCAGCTTATTTTTAAAACTGCCGATCACTTTAAAGAAGTTATAAACAGACCCATAAAAAAAGTGCCTTCGCTTCGCGATATTACCATTGCAAATTTATTTTTCGAAAATTCTACAAGAACAAAACTCTCTTTTGAGTTGGCAGAAAAACGGTTATCTGCCGATGTTATTAATTTTTCGGCTTCACAATCTTCAGTAAAAAAAGGTGAAACCTTAATAGATACTGTTAACAATATCCTTTCAATGAAAGTGGATATGGTTGTGATGCGACATCCAAGTCCAGGAGCAGGAGTGTTTTTGTCTAAACATATTGATGCTAGTATAATAAACGCTGGAGATGGAGCTCATGAGCATCCAACACAAGCATTATTAGATTCGTATTCTATAAGGGAACGACTAGGCGAAGTTAAAGGTAAGAATGTTGTAATTGTTGGAGACATCTTGCATAGTCGTGTTGCTTTATCAAATATTTTTGCCTTACAATTACAAGGTGCAAGTGTTATGGTTTGTGGTCCAAAAACACTTATTCCAAAATATATTGATAAACTTGGAGTAAAAGTTGAGACCAATTTGAGGCAAGCCCTAAATTGGTGTGATGTGGCAAATGTTCTTCGAGTTCAAAATGAGCGCATGGACATAAGCTATTTTCCATCAACCAGAGAATACACACAACAATTTGGTATAAATGCTGCGCTATTAAATTCATTAGATAAAGAAGTTACTATCATGCATCCAGGACCTATAAATCGTGGTGTAGAAATTACGAGTGATGTGGCCGATTCTAAACAAGCCATTATTCTTAATCAGGTAGAAAACGGTGTAGCTATTAGAATGGCTGTAATTTATTTATTAGCTTCTAAAATTAAAAAGTAGTTTATGATTTTTGATAGAGACGGAAATATTTCTATTATTACCCAAGAGAGAGCTTCAATAACCGAACTTGCTAAAAAATTGCAGGTACTTTACAATCGATTTAAAAACGATAATATAATTGTTAATCTTACGAGTTTAAGACCGTTGGTTTTTCAAGATGTTATTGAGTTTTTACAAATTTCTAATCAACATAGAAATGCAAAACACTCCTTTGTTATTGTTACTAATAAAGTAAATGTTGATGATATGCCAGACGAATTAGTAGTTGTGCCAACGCTACAAGAAGCTTATGATGTTATAGAAATGGAAGAAATAGAACGTGATTTAGGATTTTAAACTATTTAGTCGTTTGTTGTTTAGATTCTTTAAACAAATTAACAAACCGTAACATAAATGAAATTAACCATATTAGGCTGTTATAGCGCAACACCAAGAGTAAATACTAATCCTACAGCTCAAGTATTAGATATTAAAAGCCATCTTTTTTTAATAGATTGTGGTGAAGGAACTCAAGTGCAGTTGCGTAAAAACAAAATAAAGTTTTCACGGATTAAACATATTTTTATTTCACACTTACATGGCGACCATTACTTTGGTTTGGCAGGTTTAATTTCGACATTTAAATTACTAACTCGAGAAGCAGATTTGCATATTTATGGACCTAAAGGATTAAAGGAAGTGATAACGCTTCAAATGAAACTATCGGATTCATGGACAAATTACAAACTCATTTTTCATGAATTAACACTAAAAGAATCCCATTTGATTTTTGAAGATGATAAAGTAGAAGTGCATACAATTCCTTTAGACCATAGAATTTATACCAATGGATTTTTGTTTAAAGAAAAAGATGGAGAGCGAAAACTTAATATTGGAGCTGTTGAAGAAGCAAAGATAGATGTAGCTTACTACAGAAAGTTAAAACAGGGTTTTGATGTTGAAAATAATGAAGGTAAACTTATAAATAATGAATTAGTTACTAAATCTGGACCAAAGCCTAAAAGTTATGCATTTTGTAGTGATACAGGTTACAATGAATCTATTATCCCAATAATTAAAGAAGTTAATTTGCTTTATCATGAATCGACATTTTTAGAAAAGCACTTAAATTTAGCTAAATCAACAAAGCATAGTACAGTAAAACAAGCCGCTAGTATTGCAAAACAAGCTAATGTTGGGAAATTAATTTTAGGACATTATTCTACACGCTATGATGATTTAAAGAGTTTTAAAACAGAAGCTAAAGAAATTTTTGAGAGTGTAGAATTAGCCAAAGATGGTAAAACGTTTGAGATTTAGTATTTTCTTGTAACTTGCATTTGTATTATGGAAAAAGATTTAAGCAATTATAGAAAATCTTACAAAAAGCACGAACTATTACTTAAAGACGTGCCTGAAAATCCTATGGAATTATTTCAAAAATGGTTTTATGAAGTAGACCAGCATTTTCCAGAAGATGAAACCAATGCTATGACTCTTGCAACCAATGGTCTAGATGGATTTCCAATGAGTAGAGTAGTGTTACTTAAAAAATATACTTACGAGGGTTTTATTTTTTATACAAACTATAATAGTGAAAAAGGAAAAGCCATTGCAAGTAATCCTAATGTTTGTTTGTCATTTTTTTGGCATGGAGCAGAACGTCAAATTATTATAAAAGGTACTGCCGAAAAAATAGCAGAAAATTTAAGCGATGGCTATTTTGAATCTAGACCTAGAGGAAGTCAACTAGGTGCAATTGTATCTAATCAAAGTGAGATTATACAAAGTAGAGATGTACTTGAAAATAAGCTTAAAAAATTAGAAAAAGAGTTTGAAGGTAAAGACATCCCAAGACCAAAATTTTGGGGAGGATTTATAGTAAGACCAATTGAAATTGAATTTTGGCAAGGACGAGCAAATAGACTGCACGATAGAGTTCGCTATAAATTAGAACCTGATTATAATTGGGAAATTAAAAGACTGGCACCATAATACTAATTCCACATTACATTTTACCGATAAAATGTCTTAAAATTCAGATTAAAATGCATTTCATCGATTAAAAGTATTTTATATTCGACGAAATACACGTATTTCATCGATTTTAACATTTCTTTAACAGTCTGTTCCACGTAGGTAGCTAAATTTACTATACCAAATCTAAATTACCCTACTAATGAAATTACCTACGTTGTTGCCTGCAATGGCATTAATAGCATTATTATCTTTTTCATGTTCTACAGATTCTATAGAAGAAGATAAAATTGAGTCAATTACATCTTCATTTGTTCCACAAGCAAAGGTGATAGAAATTGAAATTTTAGAACTTATAAATAACCATAGATTATCTATAGGTTTAGGTGCTTTAAATGGCATGGGAACAATTAAAGCTCAAGCTTACGGACATACGGATTATATGATTGATAAAAGTGCAATATCTCACGATAACTTTCTTCAAAGAAAGGCTAACTTAACAAATAGTGAAGGAGCATCTAGAGTAGGTGAAAATGTTGCTTATGCATACAGTTCTTCAGAATCGGTTGTAAATGCTTGGTTAAATAGTGAAGGACATCGAAACGTTATAGAAGGCGATTATACCGATTTTGATATATTTGCCAAAAAAGACGAAAGTGGTAAATATTACTACACTAATATATTTATCAAGAAATAAACATATTAAATTTTATCGTATTTAATATATAAAGCCGCTTTTTGCGGTTTTTTTTATAGATAAAGTTACTTTATAATTTTCAGTATGTTAGTAAAAAAATCTCAATGATTTAACTCCAACTTATAACCAACACCATGAACATTTGTTAGCTTAATTGAAGTATCTTCCTGTAGTTTTTTTCGGAGTTTTGAAATATAAGTATCTAAGCTTCTACCTACAAAAACACCATTATCTTCCCAAACCTTTTTCATCAATTCATCGCGTTTTATGACTTGATTTGGATTTGCTACAAAAATTTCTAACAGTTCGCATTCTTTTTTAGAAAGACTAATCTCAACAGCAGCTTTTACCAATTTATTTTGCTCTGGATAAAATTGAAAACTACCAATTGAAGCATAAGTCGAATTATCATTTGTAGCTGTATTCGTTTGTTTTCTTTTATTAAAGAGGAATATCAATAAAGAAAAACCAATAAAAATCAAGAAATACAAAAGTGTTTTATTGCTATTAAAAGAAGTTGTTATATTATTAAATTTCACTTCAATTGTATAACAGTTATTTGGTAAAAACCGTCCAGCACATGGAATAATACTTTTTTCTTCACTATTGTTTACTTCATAACTGTATGCAACTTCTTTATCTGAACACTGAATAACTTCAACACGATAATTATTAGGAAGATTCACTTTTTTAAAACTACTTTTTACAATGTCAACCAAATCCCCAGGCTCAAATGAGAGTTGGCTTTGAAACGACAATTTATATTTAGAATTGTCAATCTCAATAACTGGTAATATTAAAGAGGTAGAATCTTGATTAGTAAGTAATAGCTGATGTCCAACATCGCGTAATGAAACTTTTACTTGTTCCGAAAGACCGTCTTCATTCTCTTCATCAGAACAGGAAAGCATCCAAGTGGAAAGCACAATAAAAATCAAGGTTATAAATATATAAATAGGTTTTCTCTTCATAATTACTGCAAATAACCTATAATTTTATGACTTTTTGCAAAAGTTGACACTTCTTTGACATTCTTTTGACACTTCTAGCAATTTGTTAATTTAGTTTTACAATCAAATTTAAAACACATGAAAACAATAAAGGTTATTAGATTGATGGTTCTCGTTTTAATTACAATCTTTAGTTGTGTTAATACTAAAGGTAATTCATCTTCTACTACTGT
>JAKITV010000056.1 GCA_021647885.1 Flavobacteriaceae bacterium
CCATAACAATTGCAGCAAGTAATAATGATAAAAAAGGATGAATTTTATATTTAGAAGCAGCAATTACCATCAAAATTACTACAACTACTAATGCGATTAATATGACCATTAAGCTATATTTGTTAATGACTAAAAATACTAATTTTAAATTTGTAATATGAAATTCGTTCTTGCTCCAGATAAATTTAAAGATTCATTAACTGGTCTGGAATTTTGTAATGCAGTTGCAGACGGTATTTTGAAAGTAATTCCTCATGCAGAAATTATAAAGCTACCAATGTCAGATGGTGGTGACGGAACAATAGAAGTTGTTAATTTTTACCTTGATGGCGAGACTGTAAATGTTACTGTAAACAACCCTTTGTTTCAACATGTTTCTGCAACATATTTATATGCAAGCAATTCAAAAACAGCCTATATTGAAATGGCCGAAGCTTCAGGATTAAAATTATTAACTATTAAAGACCGTGACTGTAAAAACACTACAACTTTAGGAACTGGAGAACTGATTCTTAATGCTATAAATAAAGGAGCGAAACATATTATATTAGGAATTGGAGGAAGTGCAACTAACGATTGTGGTATTGGGATGGCAAAAGCTTTGGGATATCGGTTTTATAATAAAGACAATAAAGAAATAAGTCCTATTGGAAAGAATTTATCTCAAATAAGTCATATAGATAATACTCATGTAAATAATACTTTAAGTCAAGTAACTTTTAAAATAGCTTGTGATGTAATTAATCCATTATATGGTAAAAATGGAGCTGCTTTTATTTATGCTAAACAAAAAGGAGCATCACAAAAAGACATAGAATTATTAGATAAAGGGCTTAAGGATTTTTCAATTATAATAGATTCTCATTTTAAGATAGAGAGCCAAAGTGTTTTAGGCGCTGGCGCAGCAGGAGGAATGGGAATTGGAACAAAGGTGTTTTTGAAAGGTGAGTTAATTTCTGGAATAGAATTAATTAAGGAACTCGCTCAATTTGATTTAAAGATTAAAGATGCCGATTGGATTATTACAGGAGAAGGAAAGTTGGACTCACAAACATTATCGGGAAAAACAATACACGGTGTAATTAAATCGGCAAAAAAACATAACATTGCTGTTGCTGTATTTTGTGGAAAAGTAGAATTGAATAGTGCAATATTAAAGCAAAATGGAATTTCTTATGCAGATGAGATTTTAAGTAAAGCAAGTAGTTTTGATGACGCAATGAAAAACAGTTACGATTACATTTCAAAAATGGCAAGTGATTTTGTCAAAATAATTAAAGATTAGACAAAAAGGATTACTTAGATTTATTCTTATCAGGATTCAATAAAATAGCATAAATCTGAATACCAAAACCAATAAGCACTAAAGTTGGTGCTAAACGAATACGTCTAAAATTAAAGATTTCAGGATTAAAAACATTTGGGTCATCACTTCCGCCACCAGACATTAATATGAAGCCTAAAGCGATAAACCCTAAACCAATAAACATCCACTTATAGTTCTTTTTTCCAAAGATAAAATTGGATTTTGAATCTTGTTTTCGTTTTTGTTCTCCCATAATTAGTTTCAATTTTCAAAGATAATTTATTTTTTATCTTATTACCTTTTACTTATACTTTTTCACTTAACTAATAATACAACTCATCTGTTTTTAAATTCAAAAAACGTTGTGTAGCAAAATAAGTGCTAATCCATGTAATAATTATACCTAAAGCAAAAATGCCAATAAATAAGGATGCGATTAAAATAGGATTATTTAGTAGCTCTAATTCAGGAAAAGTTTTATTAATGTAATAAAACACTATAGCCATTCCTATAAGTGCTAATATAGAACCTATTATTCCTAAACGTACACTTTTCCATATAAAAGGACGACGTATAAATTGCTTTGTAGCGCCAACCATCTGCATGGTTTTAATGATAAATCGTTTGGAATAAACTGCCAAACGAATAGAGCTATTAATCAACAATACTGCAATTAATGAAAACAATGCGCTAATAATCAAAACCCAAAAGCTAATGCGCTTTACATTGCTGTTCATAATAGAAACCAAGTCTTTATCATAACGCACATCTTCAACAAATTTCTTGTTTAAAGTTACTTGAGAAATACTATCTAAATTATGTGCAGTAACATATTCAGCCTTTAAATTAACATCAATAGAGTTTTGTAACGGATTATAGCCAACATCATCTAAAAAATCTTCACCATATTCGCCTTTCATAAAATCGGCAGCATCTTCTTTCGACACATATTTGGTCGATTTTACATAGCTCGACAAAGCTAAACTTTTTTCTAACTGATTTATCTCAACCTTTTTCGCAGAGTCGTTTAAATAAATGGTCATCACGACACGCTCTTTAAAATTATCAGAAATGGTTTTAGCGTTTAAAACCAACATGCCTAATAAACCCAACAAGAATAACACCAAAGCAATACTTATTACTACTGAAAAATAAGAAGATATCAATCTTCGTTTCTGGTGTTTTTCAAAAGGTGAGCTCATAAAGGTTTTTAGTTGATGGTGTAAAAATAATAAAGTATCTTTAATCTTAAATTTATTTATACCAGTTTTATAGTTTGATTGGTATTAAAACTCAAACATATGAACATTGTTGTAATTGGAGCAGGAGCTGTTGGCGGATATTTTGGAGGCAAACTAACTCAAGCAGGTTTTAATGTTACGTTTATTGCTCGTGGAAAAACGCTCGAAGCCATTAAAACTAAAGGTCTGCAAGTAAAAAGTATTAAAGGTGATTTTATTGTTCATCCAAAAGTCACCGAAAATATTAATGATATAAAAAATCCTGATCTTATAATTTTGGGTATAAAATCTTGGCAAGTTTTAGATATTGCAAAACAGATAAAGCTGGTTTTAACACAAAAAACTATGGTTTTGCCCCTACAAAATGGAGCAGATAATACAGATAAATTGTTGTCGGTTTTAAATAAAGAGAATGTACTTGCTGGATTTTGTAAAATTGTAAGTAAAGTTGAAACACCTGCAGTTATTAATCATTTTGGTTATGAACCCGAAATTGTTTTTGGCGAGGTAAATAATGAAAAAACAAAACGCATAAAAGCCATAAAAGCAATTTTTGATAAAGCCAAAATTAATAACACAATACCTGAAGATATACATTTAGATATTTGGAAAAAGTTTCTTTTTATTGCGACAGTTAGTGGCATTGGAGCATTAACAAGATCGGTGTTTGGAGTGATGCGTGAAGATGATGATATAAGACAAATTATATATCAAACGGCTAACGAGATTGTTGCCATTGCTAATGCAAAAGGTATTAATCTCACAAATAATGATGTCGAAATGGTTTTAAAAGTTATCGATAATTTAGATTACAACACCACAGCATCAATGCAACGCGATATTATGGAAGGTCGTCCAAGCGAACTCGAAAATTTTAATGGCTACATAGTAAAAACGGGAAAAAACCTTCATATTACTACTCCTGCAAATACGTTTACATATCATTGTTTATTGCCAATGGAAAAGAAAGCAAGAAAGCTACTGTAAAGGTTTTATAGTCTTGTAATAAACCTTAAATTTGGCACTTTAAAATTGTCATTACAGAGGAGTGCAACGACGTGGTAATCTCTTTAAAAGAAAAGGATTGCTTCATTTTATTCACAATGACGTTTAGATTTAGAGATATAATGAAGTACCATTTTAACGACATTGAAGCCAAGTGGCAAAAATATTGGGCAGATAACAAAACGTTTAAAGCCGTAAATAATAGCAATAAGCCAAAGTATTATGTCTTAGATATGTTCCCTTATCCAAGTGGTGCAGGATTACATGTTGGTCATCCTTTGGGTTATATTGCTTCCGATATTTATGCACGCTACAAACGCCATAAAGGATTTAATGTTTTGCATCCTCAAGGGTTTGATAGTTTTGGCTTACCTGCCGAACAGTATGCCATACAAACTGGACAACATCCAGCAATTACTACTGAAGCCAATATTAAAACCTACAGAAGACAACTCGATCAAATCGGATTTTCTTATGATTGGTCTCGGGAAGTGAGAACAAGCGATCCTAATTATTACAAATGGACACAGTGGATTTTTATTCAATTATTTGAATCTTGGTATAATCTTGAAAACGATAAAGCTGAAGCAATATCAGACTTAATAAAACGATTTTCTTCGGAAGGAAATACAAACGTAAATGCAATTTGCGATGATAATGTTGAAATGTTTTCTGCTGAAAACTGGAACAATTTTTCTTCTGAAAAACAACAACAAATATTACTGCAATACAGACTAACCTATTTAGCCGAAACCGAAGTAAATTGGTGTCCAGCATTAGGAACTGTATTAGCAAACGACGAAATTGTTAATGGCGTTTCAGAGCGTGGAGGTCATCCTGTAATCAGGAAGAAAATGACGCAATGGAGTATGCGTATTTCTGCGTATGCCGAACGTTTATTGCAAGGCTTAGAAACGATAGATTGGCCAGATTCTCTTAAAGAAAGTCAGCGCAACTGGATTGGAAAATCGGTTGGAGCACAAGTCGAGTTCAGAGTTCAGAGTTCAGAGTTCAGAGTTTCCGTGTTTACCACACGTCCAGATACCATTTTCGGAGCAAGTTTTATGACATTGGCTCCAGAACACGAACTCGTTTCTAAAATCACAACTCCTGAACAAAAACAAGAGGTTGACGCATACACTGAAGCGACTACAAAACGTAGCGAACGTGATCGTATGGCAGATGTAAAAACCATTTCAGGTGTATTTACAGGAGCTTATGCTGAGCATCCATTTACAAAAAAACCCATTCCAATCTGGATTGGCGATTATGTATTAGCTGGCTACGGAACAGGAGCAGTAATGTCTGTGCCTTGTGGCGACCAACGCGATTACGACTTTGCTAAACATTTTGGTATAGATATCCCAAACATTTTTGAAGGTGTCGATATTAGTGAGGAGGCTTTTGCAGATAAAGACAATAGCATTATTGCAAATAGCGATTTCATTAACGGAATGAACTATAAAAAAGCAACGAAACGAGTTATTTATGAGTTGGAGCAAATTGGTCAAGGCGAAGGAAAAATAAATTACAGATTACGTGATGCAGTGTTTTCTCGCCAACGTTATTGGGGCGAACCATTTCCTGTATATTATGTAAATGGGATGCCACAAATGATTGATGCCAAACACTTACCAATCAAGTTACCTGAAGTTGAAAAGTATTTACCAACCGAAACTGGAGAGCCACCTTTAGGAAACGCAACCGTTTGGGCTTGGGACGCAAAAAAGTGCGCAGTGGTCAGTAATAAGTTGGCAGATGATGCTAACGAAATTTACCCTTTGGAATTAAACACAATGCCAGGTTGGGCAGGAAGCTCACAATATTTTAACCGTTATATGGATCCTCATAATAGCGAAGAGATTTTCTCGAAAGAAGCCATTAATTATTGGCAGCAAGTAGATTTATATATTGGTGGGAGCGAACATGCAACAGGACATTTATTGTACTCGCGTTTTTGGCAAAAGTTTATGTTTGATAAAGGATTAGTGCCACATGATGAGTTTGCTAAAAAGCTGATTAATCAAGGGATGATTTTGGGGACTAGTGCTTTGTTATTTGTGTTTAGAGAGATGAGTTCAAAAGGATATGATGTAAAAGATACAGATTTGCCAGATGCTGATGATTTAAATAAAATAATAGTTTCTGGAGGTTTTTATGATAAATACTTGGAATATAATAATTTGTATGATAGATACTTAAATTCTAAAGAAGAATTTAAAAAATTTATGATAGAAAAAGATATTTCTGAAGAAGACTGGAAGCCACATAAAAACTTCCTTGATTTACTACAGAATGAGATATATAATGTAAATAAAAAAGGACGTTTTATTTTTGATGATGATAGTTTTCAAACCTTAGAAGAGAATATTTTTAAATCCAATGATTTAAGAGTTGACTTGAAGCACTTGGATGAAATCACAAGTGATTTTGTTAAAATTTCAAGTTTCATTAAAGACACAAAGTATAAAGAATTTAAAAACGCAATTTTTCTAAACGACGAAGGACAAAAAGTTGAAGATGATTTAATTAAATCAAAACGCGAAGTAGAAAAAATGTCCAAATCCAAATACAATGTAGTAAGTCCTGATGCTATTTGCGAGCAATATGGAGCAGACAGTTTACGTATGTACGAAATGTTTTTAGGACCTTTAGAACAAGCAAAACCTTGGAATACTGCTGGAATTACAGGTGTACATAGCTTCCTAAAAAAATTATGGAAGCTTTATTTTGACGATAATGGACTAAAAGTTAACGATGCTGAACCTTCAAAAGACAATCTAAAAACACTCCATAAAACCATAAAAAAGGTAGAAGATGATATAAAGAATTTTTCGTTCAACACATCTGTTTCAACCTTTATGATTGCAGCTAATGAGCTTACTGCTCAAAAATGTACAAGCAAGGAAATCTTAGAACCTTTGTTGATTGTTATATCGCCTTACGCGCCACATATCGCTGAAGAATTATGGAGTAAATTAGGACATAACACATCCATTTCTACCGCATCTTTCCCAATATTTGATGCAAGTCATTTGGTGGAAAGCAGTAAAAATTATCCAATTTCGTTTAATGGTAAAATGCGTTTCACTATCGAGTTGCCATTAGACATGAGCAAAGAAGATATTGAAAAAGCTGTTTTGGCTCACGAAAAAACACAAGCACAATTACAAGGGCGTGAACCTAAAAAGGTAATTGTAGTTCCTGGTAAAATCGTAAATATTGTAAGCTAATGTTTCAAATAGATTCCATAGAAATTATAGGTTTAATTGCAGCAACGTTGACGACAATAGCTTATGTTCCACAAGTTATTAAAACTTGGAAAACTAAAGATGTGTCAACCTTATCGTTAACGATGTATATTATTATGTTTTTAGGCGTTTCAATGTGGTTTGCTTATGGGATTTTGTTAAAAAGTATCGCAATTATTTTGGCGAATATTGTTACTGGAATTTTAACATTTATATTAATACTTCTTAAATTAAAATATCGAGGAAAGAAGTAATACCAATTTAATTTTGTGATGAAATGTCTGCCATCTTTAAAAGGTGCTAAACTTGGTCTTGAAATTCCGAAAACATCAAAAACGGATTCCAAAATCTATCTTTTTCTGCACGTCCAACTTTAGTCTTACCATTTGTTAGAAAACTTGAGTGCTATGTCTTTTGTTTCGTTCCAGTTTAATGCTATTATTTGTTTTTTACAAGAAATCAATTCAACTTAAAATGTACTTCTTCAAGAGCCAACTCATCTAACAATTCTTGTGAGATTTTTACTTTTTGTTTTCGACTTGACATTTGTAATTTAATACTTTCGTCATTATCATAAACCACAAAATTTAAAGCGTGATTGCCTTTATGCATGTGCAATAACTCTTTAAGCGTTTTTATTCTCTCCTCTTTTAAATCGTTTATATTTAATTGTATGGAAAGCTTCTTAGCCATTGTATCCATAACATCGTGTAACAATTGGAAACTATTAAACTGTAATCGTGGATCGCTTTTTTTACCAGTTTCACGATTTATCCAACCGTCTCTTACAAAAGTGCGAACATAAATAAAATTGTTCTTCATTAAAAAGTGTCGATGTTTTAAATACTCTTCTCCAAAAATTCGAAACTCAAAACTATCTGTATAATCATCAACAGTAAATAATGCCCAGCCTTTTCCTTGTCGGCTAATACGATGTTGCACATCTGTAACAACACCACCAAAAGTTAGTTCTCTATTTACATAGGTTTCTAAATCGTTAAACATAGCAACGGTTGCATTGCAAAAAGTGTTCATTTCGGTTTTAAAATCGTCGAGTGGATGACCAGAAATATAAATACCTACAACTTCTTTTTCTTGTGCAAGCTTTTCCATAGTTCCCCATTCTTCGCAAGGAGGCACTTGAGGTTCGGCTATTTGCACATCGCTAGAATCGCCAAACAAACTTACTTGTGCAGAGTTTTCGTTTTCCTGATGCTTACTACCATAGCGTATGGCTTTTTCTAAAAATGTAATATCATCGCCTTCCTTAAGAAAATATTGTGCTCGATGTGTTTTAGTAAAACAATCAAATCCTCCAGCAAGCGCCAAATTTTCCATAGCTTTTTTATTGGCAGCTCGCAGGTCGATGCGTTTAGTTAAATCGAAAATGGAGTTATAATTCCCATCTTTTTTTCGGTTATTAACAATAGTTTTTACAGCACCATAACCGACACCTTTTACGGCTCCCATTCCGAAGCGAACAGCATTATCTTTATTTACAGAGAATTTATAATACGACTCATTTACATCTGGCCCAAGCACATTTAAACGCATACGTTTACATTCTTCCATAAAGAAAGTCACCGATTTTATGTCGTTCATATTATTAGATAACACAGCTGCCATATATTCTGCTGGATAATGTGCTTTTAGGTATGCTGTTTGGTAAGCAATCCAAGCATAACAGGTTGAATGTGATTTGTTAAATGCATAACTTGCGAAAGCTTCCCAGTCTTTCCAAATTTTTTCTAATATTTTTCGTGGATGACCATTAGATTCTCCACCATCTAAAAATTGTGGTTTTAGTTTTTCGAGTAGGGCAAAAATCTTTTTCCCCATGGCTTTACGTAAAACATCGGCATCACCTTTAGAGAAATTTGCCAACTTTTGCGACAGTAACATCACTTGCTCTTGGTAGACTGTAATTCCATAAGTATCTTTAAGACTTTCTTCCATAATAGGAAGGTCATAAACAATCTTTTCGTCGCCATGTTTTCTTTTAATAAAACTTGGAATATATTCCATTGGTCCAGGACGATATAAAGCATTCATGGCAATAAGATCGTCAAAAACAGAAGGTTTTAAATCTTTTAAATGCTTTTGCATTCCAGCGGATTCGTATTGAAATATACCTACGGTTTCTCCTTTTTGAAAGAGTTCAAATGTCTTTTCATCATCTAATGGGAAATCATCTGGATCGAGTTGAATATCATGTTTAGCCTTTACGATTTTAACAGTATCCTTAATTAAGGTCAGTGTTTTTAATCCGAGGAAATCCATTTTAAGCAATCCAGCATCTTCCACTACAGAATTGTCAAATTGGGTTACATATAAATCGGAATCTTTTGCAGTTGCAACAGGAACAAAATTGGTAATATCGTCTGGAGTAATAATAACGCCACAAGCGTGAATGCCAGTATTACGAACTGAACCTTCAAGTTTTCTGGCTTGGTTTATGGTTTCGGCTTCTAAGTCTTCGCCATCAGCAATATTTAAAAGCTGATTGATTTTGTCTAAGTCTTCAGCTCTAAATTTAGAGCGTAATTCTTTTTCGTCTAAACCAAAAATTTTATGAAGTTTAGACATTGTAGGTATTAATTTTGCAATTCTGTCGGCTTCATTTAGTGGTAAATCTAAAACTCTGGCAGTATCTCTTATAGATGATTTTGCTGCCATTGTCCCGTAAGTAATTATTTGTGCAACTTGATTACTTCCATATTTATTAATGACATAATCCATGACTTTACCACGACCTTCATCATCAAAATCGATATCAATATCTGGCATACTTACACGATCTGGATTAAGAAAACGCTCAAAAAGTAAATTGTATTTTAACGGATCTATATTGGTAATCCACAAACAATAGGCGACAACAGATCCTGCAGCCGAACCACGTCCAGGACCAACAGAAACATCCATATTTCTTGCTTCTCGAATAAAGTCTTCTACAATTAAAAAATAGCCTGGATATCCTGTGTTTTTTATGACATTCAACTCAAAATCGATGCGTTCTTGTAGGTCTGAAGTAATATCTCCATAACGTTTTTTTGCACCTTCAAAAGTTAAATGTTTTAAATAAGAATCTTCGTTTTCAAAGTCTTTTGGAATATCAAACTTTGGAAGTAACACATCGCGTGCCAATTGATAGGCTTCTATTTTATCAACTATTTCTTGAATATTGGTAATGGCTTCAGGAATGTCTTTAAAAAGGATTTTCATTTCATCTGAAGACTTAAAATAATACTCCTGATTTGGTAAGCCATAGCGATAGCCACGTCCTCGACCAATTGGTGTGGCTTGTTTTTCGCCATCTTTTACACACAACAAAATATCGTGTGCATTAGCATCTTCTTGCTCAATATAATATGTATTATTAGTTGCAACAAGTTTAATATTATGTTTTTGGGAAAACTGTATTAAGGTAGGATTAATGCGATTTTCGTCTTCTTGGTTATGACGCATTAACTCTATATACAAATCATCTTCAAATTGCGCTTTCCACCAAAGCAATGCTTCTTCAGCTTGTTTTTCGCCAATATTTAAAACTTTACTTGGTACTTCTCCATATAAATTACCTGTAAGTACAATAAGGTCTTCTTTGTATTGTTCGATTAGGTTTTTATCGATTCGAGGGACATAATAAAATCCTTTTGTATAAGCATGAGAAGATAACTTTGCCAAATTATGATACCCTTTTTTAGTTTTAGCGATTAAAACAATTTGATATCCATTGTCTTTATGACTTCTGTCTAAATGATTTTCGCAAACAAAAAACTCACAACCCAATATTGGTTTTATTTCTTTTAAAGTTGGCGTTTCCCCTTTATCAGAAGCTTCTTTATTTTTTGCTTTTACAGTTTTATTATGATTATTTATGGCTTTTACAAAATGAAAAGCTCCCATCATATTGGCATGATCGGTCAATGCAACTGCAGACATTTGATTTTTTGCTGTAGAAGAAACCAAATCTTTAATGCTTATGGTTGACTGTAATATTGAAAACTGAGAATGATTATGCAAATGCACAAAATTTGTGTCTTTTAATTCTGAAACATTTTTATTTATTTCTTCATCAGAAATAGCTATTGTTTGTTCTTTTTGAAGCAGCTCATTTATTTTTTTACTTTCCTCTTTTAGATTAATATGTTTTAATCCTATAAGTTGAATCTCTTTGGGATTAGCATTGGAGAAATTTTTAAAGTAATCGGGTTGAGCGTCTAATTGTTCTTTGGTAAATTCTTCTCTTCTTATCAATTCAAAAAAACAGCGTGTTGTGGCTTCAACATCTGCAGTTGCGTTATGTGCTTCGTTAAAAGGGCTGTTAAATAAGTATTGATGTAGTTCTGTAAGTGTTGGTAATTTAAATTTACCATATCGACCTCCTGGAAGTTTGCACAAAGTAGCTGTATGTTCGGTGCATGTATCTAATACTGGAAGCTCTTGTAGTTTGTTGGCAATGTCTTCTCTAACAAATTCGCAACCCATTATGTTGAGGTCGAATTTAACATTTTGCCCAACTATAAATTTGGTTTTGTTTAATGTTTCATTAAATTTTTCTAATACTTCAGCTAAAGGAATGCCTTGTTCTTGTGCCAACTCTGTAGAAATGCCATGTATTTTTTCGGCATCATAAGGAATATTAAATCCTTCAGGCTGCACTAAATAATCTTGATGCTCGATTAAGTTTCCTAATTCGTCATGTAACTGCCAGGCTATTTGGATACAACGTGGCCAATTATCTGTATCAGTTATTGGGGCATTCCAACGTTTTGGTAATCCTGTGGTTTCAGTATCAAAAATTAGGTACATAAAGGTGTTTTATTCTGTATAAACAAGAACGTTAAAAATAATAATAATTAACATAATATGTACATCAAACTTATAAACAATTATAGTACAAAACAGGTGTTGCTTTTGTAACTGTAAGTAAAACTTCTAAAATTTTAGCGTAATTTTCTTTAAAGTTGTTAGTGAGTTTAATTTCTTGATATTCAAATAAATATATACTTTTTGAAGCTATGGACAATTTTTACTTTAATCTATTTATTAAAGCACTACGAGTTTTCTTAATAAATATTATAGAAGCATTTCATCTTTTAGGAAGCATGCGGTATAAGTATAAAACTTTTTATGATTGAATTTATTTATGAAACGAGCATGCTAAAATGTTTATCACCTAAGGAAATGATTAATAGCCGTGCCTGCGGTAGGCAGGCGAACAGTCCCGATAGCTATCGGATGAACAATAAAAAACAATAAATATAAACACATGAAACAACCCTTTCATTAAACATGATTTAAATCATATTCTTAGTAACAATTGTTACATAATTTTGCATAGAAATTAAAACAGTAAAATTTATAACACCCTAAATATATTATTATGAGAACAATTAAATTATTTTCTGCATTGTTAATCATCGCTACATTTTTCACAAACTGTACGCATGATGATACACCAATTATTTTAACTCCGGTTGATTCAGGAGTTGGGGAAAGTGCTGATACTTTGTTAGTTCAAAGGTTTGCAACAGCACCAGTTTTTGACGGAGAAGTAGATGACATTTGGGCAGATGCTAGACCACTTATTAATAAGGGAACAGTTACACCAGCAGGTGATAGAATTATACCTCTAAACAGTTCAAGTAATGGAGATCCTTCATTAGAACCTGTAGATTTAATGGATCCTTATACAGGAGAAATCTATAAATATTCTTTAAGAGGTGGTCATGATGGAGAATATCTATATCTTTTATTCGAATGGGAAGATGATAATGATAGTAAAGACAGACAGTCTTGGTTTTTTGATCCAATAAATAGTATTTGGCAAGGAGAAAACAAGTATGCAAATCATGATAATGATAAATTTTATGAAGATAAATTTGGATTTATATTCCCAATTAAAGTAGGTGGTAATTACCCACAAGGATTTGCTGGTGGAACTTGTACAGTTACTTGTCATAGTGGTTTAGCAGACCCTCAACCAGGGCAAAAAACGACAAGACATTATATGGCAAATGAAGGTGAGTTAACAGATTTATGGCACTGGAAACGTGACAGAAATGCTTTATCACTATCTGTAGATGATGGTTTTATTCAATACGAAGAGGACGAAGGGATGGCATCAGCCAACGGAAGAAAAACGGACGAAGGCATAAAAATGTACGCTACAAGCTCATTTACTGATGGAGTTACTGGTCTTAAAGGACCAAAATATGTAATTCCAAATAGAGAAAATTACTATTGGATAACTGATACTGAAATTTCTAATGGTACTGCTCTAGCAGTAACTGCTGTTGCTGTAAATGGTGTGCTAACATTAGAGGACGGAGAAACTATCGACCCTAATCTCGATCTTATTGCTTATTCACAAGGATTTGGATCAAAACGATTCCCAAGTATTTATATTAATCCTGGTGGAGCTGGAAATGATTTTAGATCAGACACTCAAGTTAGAGCTAAACACGTAGGTTCAGGTTGGCAAGTAGAAATAAAAAGAAAATTAAATACTGGAGATCCAACGGATGCTGTATTTGTTGTTGGCGAAGAAATGCCTTTTGGTTTAGCCATATTTAATAATGCTGCAATTGGACATGGTCAAACAAACTTCTTAACCATGAGAATTGAAAACTAATCTTATATAAATTAAAAGTGCAGATATTAAATCTGCACTTTTAAAAGTAATAGATTAATAAATTTAAACTCTCAAAGATGAAAAAACTATTTCAATTTATAATAATGGTGATTATGAGTTTAACAATAAACTCATGTTATTATGATGCTTTCCCAGAGGAAGAGATCATAGATGATCCAGGAACACCTAACGAGGATGTGTCTTATCAAAACGATATTATTCCTCTATGGGCACAATGTGTTGGATGTCATAATGGAAATGAACCACCAGATTTACGTGACAATGTTTCGTACAACGACCTTTTAAATGGCTTTGTTGTACCTGGAGATGCAGATGCCAGTATCCTATACAAATCTCTTTTAGGAATTGATGGTATATCGTTAATGCCTCCAGGTTCGCAATGGCCAGATACTAAAATCAA
>JAKITV010000057.1 GCA_021647885.1 Flavobacteriaceae bacterium
ATGAATGGGAAATTGAAAATAATCGAGACCCTTCTGCACTATTTACACATCCATCAGTATTGTACAATTCAACTCGTACCATACCTGAAGCGCTTCAACAAGTAGCATATCACATGAGATATACAGCCACAGTAGAAAGTGGTGATAATGCAGGTAAATTAATGTGGGTAGAAGATATGGGAGGAACAAGCAACAATTATGATGATACTGGAGGCACAGGATATTCTGCACTACGCTATGAAAGTATTAACAATGCAGCACCTACTCCTGTGCTTAACTTGTTAATTTGTCCACTTTATGCGTGGGTATTTAAACAAACTGGAGACCTAGATTATATAAATATAGGAGATAAACTTTGGGAATCGGGTATTGCACTAACGAATGTGGGGTGGAACACCAAGGTTTTTAATCAAAATTATCGTTGGAGTTTTGATTATGTAAAGTGGCGAAATGAAGGTATGCAAGCATTAAACATAAATGAAGTTACAGAAAATGAAATAAGCATTTATCCTAATCCTGTAAAAGATATTTTAACTATTAATAGCAAAGGAAACTTTGAAACTATAATTATTTATAACCAATTAGGACAACAAGTAAGAGAAGTAGTTAGTAATCAAATAGATATTTCAAACCTATCAAAGGGTCTTTATTTTGTAAAAATTATTTCGCAAAGTGGGAAAATGGAAATTAAAAAGATAATCAAAAAATGAAACTAATTAAACTAATATTAATAATAGCAACCATTATGACTAAAACGACAAGCGCTCAAAACAATCTCAATATAATAGGAACCTATAATATAGATTCTGGAGCTCAATTAAATGTATTAGAAAATGGGAACTTTGCTATTATTCATTATGGAGGTATTCAAACAGGAAAGTGGCAAATAGCAGATAATAATACTGTCCATTTTACACCAAATAAGAAAAATACATTTGAATTATACGGAAGACACAATAAAGATCTAAAAGGTGATACAAAGATATTTTTCAGCGGTTTTGAAGATAATCAAACATTCATCCAGTTAAACGCAACAAAAAAACGCAAATATATCATGCAACGGATATTTAATGTTGATGCCAATTGCTTTTCTTTTCCGTATGTATATACATTCAATACAAGTGTGAATAATCTTTTGCTCATGACTAAAAAGTACGATCAAGAAAAGGGTGAAATTTTAACTTTTAACAATTCCGAAGGATATAATGATTTTATAGCCATTTCTACAAATCAAGAAAAAATTGAAACGTTACCATTTTCAGCACTATTTAAAGAAAATACACTTTATTTTAAAGGCAAATATTATCCATCATTCCCTGATTCTAAAAGAATACCATTAGAAGAAGATTCTGAAGAAATTAAATTTATCAGAAAGTTTATGGTAACAGAAGCAAATAAAGATACCTTTTACGTTAATCCATCGTATAATGTGTTTGGAGGGATTGAGAGTGATGAAGAACATCAAGATATACATGAATCTCACATATTCAATAAAGAAAAAAATGCTTTTATAAATGCAAAAATTTATGTAGAAGGAGAAGAATTTATCAAGACTGATGATTCATTTCATAACATGTCAATTATCTATGCTTATAAGGTTTTAAAAGAGTTTACGCAACAAGAACCTAAGAACTATAAAATAGAAGAGAAATCGCTGTTCCAAGTTAATTGTAAGTAAAACACAATGAAAATAATTGTTATTATAATTTTAGTGATAATTATTATTGCTAGTTATTTAGTAATGTCGGGAAGAAAACAAATTAAAAGGATAGTCGGCACTATACCAATTGCTCAATAAATAAAAGAAACAACTACTAGCGGAGTGAATATTTCAAATTTATCAAATGGCATTTATTTTGTGAAAATCACTTCGCAAAGTGAGAAAACAGTTGCTAAAAAAATAATTAAATATTAAGGCATAAAAGTTACGAATATCTTTATATTTATAATTGTAATGCTCACATTTATTGTTCGTCCTAATTCTTTTTAAAAGCCTTAACTCCTGCTTTAACTTCAATAGGTAAATAGTTTTCACGAGGAACAATTGGGCAAGAATACTTTTCGTTATAAACACAGTAAGGATTGTAGGCAGTATTAAAGTCAATTATAATAGTATTACCTTCAGGTATCCTACATTCTACATAACGTCCTCCTCCATAACTTGTATCTCCATTAGTGTTATCTAAAAAAGGTAAAAACAAATAATCTTCCTGCCCTACCGTTTTCAATAAACCTAAATCCTGATAAACATTAAGTTGATGAATTTTATCTTCAATCTGGAATTCTACAACACCATATTTAACATACTCTGGAAGCCTATCGGTTGTGGTTTTCATTTTAAAAGGCTTCTCGTCTGGAGTTTTTGTTAACGTTGCTGTTACTACGAAAGTAGAATCGAATGCAAAGAAATCCAATCCATTAAAATGTTTTCTGTCTTTATCTTTTAAAGGTGATTTTGTAGCATCTTTAAAAATAGCATTCTTTTTTCGTTGCCATTCAGTTTCACCCAAAAGTGGTTGCTTATCTTGTACACAACTTATTGTAGTCACTAATACTAAAAAGAATATAATTTTCTTCATTTCATAAATATTTTTCAGTTCAAAAATACAACATAAAACAATTATGTTAGCTTTGTTGATGCTGAATTTGTTTCAGTAACAAACAATAAATAAATCCATTATGTTTGAAGAAGACGATGATTTTAAAAGCCACAAAGACATCCAAAAAATGCCAATCTATAAAAAGGCAATGGAATTATTAAAACTTGTGGATTACATTACAGAAACTGTTTCCAAAACAGATATAAAATTTGATAACGATATTGAAGCTGAAATGATAAAACACAATGTTGAATATATGTATGAGAATGCTTCGATAATTCCCGCAAAAATAGCTGGAGCAGAAGCTGTAGATATTTATGACCTTAAAATGGAAAATGCAACAATTGTTCGTAAAGCTGCACGCGAATTAATTACAGATGCTCGTGGCATACAAATGCATGGTTTTAAAGACATCGAGTACCTTGATCTATTAAGAACAGAAGTCGATGCCTTTAGAATACTTTTTGCAGAATGGGTAAAAACCTTTGACCAATGGAATTATATCATAGATCGTTGGGGACTTTTTAATCCACCAGGAATAAATTATGATGATAAAGATCCCGATGATGATATTCCATTTCAAAACCCTTTTGAGGATGATGGATTTTAATGTGTTAAAAATTCAGCATCTTATCGTTAAATAGTATTTTATTTTTACATTTAGATACTTATTCTTCAAAACCAACAAAATGATAATAAACAAAAAAATAGTTGCTACAGTAATTATGTCAATTATTATGATAGCATCAGTAACAGCACAAGATTATTTTTTTAAAGACAAGGCGCCATTTAATGCTAAAATTCCTTCACCAGAAGCCTTTTTGGGTTATCCAATTGGAGAACAACATACAAGGCACGATCAAATTGTAGCTTACTTAACTAAACTTGCGGAACTATCTGACAGAGCATCAATTACAACTTATGGTAAAACACATGAGCATCGTAAATTGGTAATGTTAACAGTATCAACACCCAATAATTTAAAAAATCTGGATCGTATAAAAGCGCAGCATTTATCATTTACAAATCCTAATGAATCTCCAACAAATTATAATGATGTTCCCATTTTTGTAAATTTAGGTTATAGTGTTCATGGTAACGAGCCTTCAAGTTCTGAAGCAGCTTTACTTACAGCATATACATTAGTTGCTTCAAATAGTCCAGAAGTCAATAATTATCTCAATAATGCTATTATTTTTATCGATCCAACCATTAATCCCGATGGTCGTGACAGACACACACAATGGGCAAATCAGTTTAAAGCAAATATATTAGTGTCTGATGGAAATGATGCCGAACATAATGAAGCTTGGCCACGAGGTAGAACCAACCATTATTGGTTTGATTTAAATAGGGATTGGCTATTAGCTATTAACCCTGAAAGCAGAAGTAAACTAAAATGGTATCACGAATGGTATCCTAATGTAGTTACCGATTTTCATGAAATGGGAACTAACAATAATTATTTCTTCGAACCTATGAAACCAATAGGTTCTAAAGATCCTATTATGCCAAAGGAAAATTATGAAGATTTAACCGATTTATTTGCTCCTCATTTTTCGAGTGCTTTAGATAATATTGGATCCTTCTATTACACAAAAGAATCTTTTGATGGTACATATCCAGGTTATGGATCTTCCTATCCCGATTTACAAGGTGCTTTAGCTTTACTTTTTGAGCAAGCAAGTTCAAGAGGTCATCTACAAGATACACATTATGGTACAATTTCATTTCCCTTTACTATAAGAAATCAATATATATCCAGTATTGCAACGCTTAAAGCTTCTGTTGAAAATAAGGCTACTCTACGAAAGTACCAGCAAGATTTCTTCAAATCTGCTGTGTCTAATAAAGCAAAATCAGATTTTGCAGCATACGAATTTGGTGATGCTTACGATATGAACAGAAATAAAGCTTTTATTGATAAACTGCTTATTCATAAAATAAAGGTTTATAAAAAAGGCAATAAATATATTGTGCCTCTAAAACAACCGCAACATCGCATGGTGCAAACAATGTTTGAAACCTACAATACATATCGTGATAGTGTGTTTTATGACGCTTCTGCCTGGAGTGTTGCAAATTTTTATAATTTGAAGTATCGAGGGTTAAAATCTGCGAGTTTAGGTAAAGAAATAACTTCTACTGATAACTTGGTAAATGTTTCCAAAGTACAACAATCATCTTATGCTTATATAATTGATTGGGATGATTACAATGCAGCAGCAGCTTTATATTATATACAATCTAAAGACATAAAAGTCGCTTCAGCTTTTAAACCATTTTCAATTAATACTTCCAACGGAAACAGAAGTTTTAATTATGGCAGTTTAATGATTCCTGTAAGTAAACAAAAAAAACCATCTGACGAAGTTTACAAAATTGTAAAAGACGCACAAACAAAATACAATGTACCAATGTATGCTGTTAATACTGGATTCAGTACTAAAGGCATTGATTTAGGAAGTAATAACTTTAGGACTCTTAAGAAACCTAAAGCTGCATTATTAGTTGGTAATGGTGTAAGTTCTTACGAAGCTGGCGAAGTATGGCATCTTTTAGACACAAGAGTAAATATGCCTATTACAAAATTGCAAATGCGTGATTTTAAAAACGCTTCGCTTGATAAGTACAATGCTCTGGTCATGGTTTCTGGTAGTTATAGCCAATTGGATTCTTTACAAAGAAAAAAATTGAAACAATGGGTATCTAAAGGCAACACCTTAATAACCATTGCAAGAGCTTCAAAATGGGCAATAGATAAAAAATTAGTAAAAGAGAAACTCACAAAAAAACCCAAAGAGAAAGATAGCAGTAAAACAAAAACTGTTAAGCGTCTTCCATATGTAGATGCTCCAGAGCATATTGGTCGTGAGCGTCTTGGTGGTGCTATTTTTAAAGTGGATTTAGATTTTACACATCCTCTAGGTTTTGGATATCGCTCGGCATCACTTCCAGTTTATAAAAACAATACAGTGTTTTTGTCACCTAGTAAAAATGAGTATTCAACTGTGGCAAAATATGCTGAAAATCCTCATATTGATGGTTATATTTCTAACGACAACCTCAATATGTTTTTAAAGCCTTCAGCATCATTAATTGTAAGCCCTTTAGGAAAAGGACGCGTTATTATGTTTGCCGATAATCCTAACTTTAGAGGTACTTGGTATGGCACTAACCGTTTGTTTTTAAATGCTTTATTTTTAGGAAGTCATATATCAGTTCCTAAAAAAAGAGACTAACATCAAAATAATATTATGATAAAGAAACTAACTTTTCTGTTTGCGTTTATTTTTTGTTTACAAAGTTTTTCACAAGACACCTATCTTGGAGATGGACCCTTTTCACAACTTATTATAAGAGGTGTTACCTTAATAAATGGTGATGGTTCTCCGCCTCGAGGACCAATGGATATAGTAGTTGAAAACAACAAAATTGTTAAAATGCAAATTGTTGGATATCCAGGAGTTCCCATTAATGAAGATAGACGACCAAAGTTAAAAGAAGGTGGATATGAACTTGATGCCAACGGCATGTATTTACTTCCAGGTTTTATCGATATGCATGGTCACATTGGTGGTGATGCTCAAGGTGCAGATTCGGAATATGTGTTTAAGCTTTGGATGGCTCATGGTATAACTACGGTAAGAGAACCTAGTGGTAGAGGCATTGATTATACCAATGAATTGAAACGTAAAAGTAATGCTCATGAAATTGTTGCGCCTCGAATTTTTACTTATACAGCATTCGGACAAACGAGCAGCTCGTTTAATCCGTTAAACGATGCTCCAATTAACACACCTGAAATGGCAAGACAATGGGTTCGTGCCAACGCCAAAAGAGGTGCCGATGGTATTAAGTTTTTTGGTGCCGAACCCAAAATAATGGCTGCTGCTTTAGACGAAAACAAAAAATTAGGTTTAGGCTCTGCATGTCATCATGCGCAATTAAGTGTTGCCCGTTGGAATGTGTTACATTCTGCAAGAGCTGGATTAACAACTATGGAACATTGGTATGGTTTACCTGAAGCTTTATTTGAAGACAGAACAGTTCAAAATTATCCTTTAGATTATAATTATCAAAATGAACAGCATCGTTTTGAAGAAGCAGGAAAATTATGGAAACAAGCTGCAAAACCTTATTCTGACCATTGGAATAATGTAATGAACGAATTATTAGAATTGGATTTCACTCTCGATCCAACCTTTAATATTTATGAAGCCAGTCGCGATTTACAACGTGCTCGTCGTGCCGAATGGCATGAAGATTACACCTTACCTTCACTTTGGAAATTTTACGAACCCAGTAAAATATCTCATGGCTCGTATTGGCATTATTGGGGAACTGAACAAGAAATAGAATGGAAACAAAACTTTCAGCTTTGGATGACTTTTATTAACGAATATAAAAATCGTGGTGGTCGTGTTACAACAGGTTCCGATTCTGGGTTTATTTATCAACTCTATGGTTTTGCTTACATACGTGAACTCGAATTATTACGTGAAGCAGGATTTCATCCTTTAGAAGTGATACGTTCGGCGACTTTAAATGGAGCCGAAGCTTTAGGTTGGGACGATAAAATTGGGTCTGTACAAATAGGAAAACTAGCAGATTTTGTTATTGTTGAAGAAAACCCATTGGTAAATTTGAAAGCACTCTACGGAACAGGAGCAATAAAACTAACTGAAGATAATGAAGTAGTTCGTGTTGGTGGTGTAAAATACACTATAAAAGATGGTGTAATTTACGATGCCAAACGCTTATTGGCAGATGTAAAAACTATGGTTGATGCTGAAAAAGCTAAAACCAATTGGAAATTAAAGCAGCCTGGAATTAAGGATTAGAGTTTTTCTGCAATAGGATTATTTTCAATAACGTTGGATAGGACAATTTGTGTCCTAGTTTCTCCATAAGTGATTAATTGATCTATAAAATGTTCTAAATGTTTTTGATCTTTTAAAACAACTTCCATAACTATATTTTCGTTACCAGTAATTCTATAGCAATTTATAACTTCTGTAAATGATTTCACTTTTACCAAAAAAGGTTTTAATCGTCCCATAAAAGCACGTAAAGTAATGATGGCTTTTAACTGATTTCCTGTTTCAAAATAAGATAGTTTGGTAAAATACCCTTCTATAATTCCTGCATCTTCCATTTTACGTATGCGTTCTGCAACAGCAGGAGAAGAAATCCCAACACGTTTAGAAATTTTAGTATTAGACTGTCTAGAATTACGCTGTAAACAATCTAATATTTTCCAATTAATGCTATCTATTTTCATTATTAAAGTAAATATATCTAAAAATACTATTTTTTTAATATAATTAACAATTTAGCCTTAAATATTAAATACATAAACATCATTTACGATGTAAATTTGCATAATTGCTAGAAAAATATGTTATATACTGCTCCATCTCATTTGTTAGACTTGCCTATTTATAAAAAGGCACTGGAAATTTTTTCGCTCTCAAGAAAAATATCAAGCTATTTAAATTACGATTTGGCACCTTTAAAAGTTGATGGCACAGAAGATGAACACATTTACTTTTCTGGAGATATTGTTATGCAATCTGAATCTTTAGTGCCTGAAATCATCAAGGCAGAAGTTGAGCAATTTTCCGATAAAAAACACCAACATGTTGCAACTGTTAACCGACTAACAACCTTATTAGATAAAAACTGTAAAATCTTGGAAAAAAGTAATAGCAACGGAAAAGATTTTTTACCGCTCTTACGCAATGAGCTTAAAAAGTTTAGAAAATTACAGCGCAGTTGGATGTTAACTTTATAATTTTTAACTAACAATTACAACCACTAAAAGTGTAATTTTCACAAGTACAATTTTGGTATTGTCCGTTTGTACAACTTTCGCAAGTACAAATACATTCTTTACTTTTCATGGTTTTTAATTTTTATGCTATATCCATAAGAAGCAAAGGCACACTAAAAGATGTATTTTATTCCTTTAAATTTACGAAAAACAACAATTAATTCTTTAGTAAAGATTTAGCAATTTAGAAGATTATTTATATAAATCACCACTAGTTGTATATAGTGTAAATAATTGATTTTTGTAATCATTAGACCTTCTCTTATTTTTAATTCATTGATTATACGTATTTTAGATAAAAAATAAGATGCTAAAAAAGTCTATTTTAATCGAAAACAAAAGCAGTATTAATTGTAAAAACTTACAATTAGTAATTAAAAGCGAAACTCGAGAAGCAAGCATACCAATTGAAGATATTGGTTTTTTAATCATCGATAATCCTGAAGTTTACATTAGTATAACTGCATTAAACTTACTTGTAGAAAATAATGCTTCAGTAATAATATGTAACAAAACACACTTACCTAATGGAATGTTTCTTAACCTAAACAGCCATCATATACAACATGAGATTTTCAAAAATCAAATGCAGGCAAGTGTGCCGTTAAAAAAACAATTGTGGCAACAAACAATTATTGAAAAAGTTAAAAATCAAGGGTTCTTATTGAATACAATTACAAAAACTAAAAACAATTTTGAGTTTTTAGCAAGTAAAGTGTTAAGTGGAGACACTACAAATATGGAAGCTGTTGCAGCTAATTTTTATTGGAAATCGTTCTTTGATACCGATTTTAAAAGAGAACGTTTTGGCAATTACCCAAATAACTTTCTTAATTATGGTTATGCCATTTTAAGAGCTGCAACTGCTAGAGCTTTATCTGGAAGTGGATTACTGAATACTTTAGGCATTCATCATAAAAGCAAGTATAATGCATTTGCTTTGGCAGATGATATTATGGAGCCTTTTAGACCTCTTGTTGATGAAAAAGTTTATGAACTCATGCAACACTATAATGAACAAGAATTAAATACACAAATTAAGGCAGAATTGTTGCAAGTTTTAACCAGGACAGTATATTTTAGAACAGAAAAAAGCCCTTTAATGGTTGCCTTACAAAAAACAGCAAGTTCATTACAACAGTGCTATAGTGGCAAAAGAAAGAAAATAAAATATCCAAAACTATGGAGCTAAATGGTTATAGAATTATGTGGTTATTTGTATTTTTTGATTTACCGACAAACACAGCCAAAGACCGAAAAAATGCAGCAGGATTTAGAAAAAATCTATTAAAAGATGGTTTTGCCATGATGCAATACTCGGTTTATATAAGGCATTGCGCCAGTAGCGAAAGCGCAGACGTACACGAAAAAAGAATAAAAAGACTTTTACCACCTTTAGGAAAAGTAAGCGTATTGCGAATAACCGATAAGCAGTTTGGACATATTATGAATTTTTGGGGACGCGCTGAAGTACCAAAAGAACCAACACCAACGCAGTTAGAATTGTTTTAATTATTTATTAAAGGAATCCATTTTCCATCGTTCAGGATTAGAAATAATATAATTGTAAATCCTGTTATAGGAAGCATCATTCCTTATTATATGATCATGAAAAGAACGCTGCCAAACAAAATTTTCTAATCCCTCTAAATGAATTAATTTTGAGCTTGTAGTTTTATAAGCGCCTATTAATTGCGATAAAGATTTTATTTTACAATTTTCTTTTGCTTTTAAAGAATTAATTTCAACAATAGCATGTACATGATTTGGCATAACAACAAAGGCAGGAATCACAACATACGAATATTGATTCGCTAACCAAATCCATTGATTAAATGCTATTTTTCCAAACGCATTTAATTTTAATATTTTCTTTTTATCCTCTTTAATTAATTGTGATTCATTCGTATTTTTAATATCAATCTCGCCCAAACAACATATTCTATTTTTCACACATATAGTGACGAAATATAAATTATCTTTTGAATAATCATATCCTAATTTTCTATTTCGCTTTCTATTTTTCATAAATAATCTAATCCTAAATTTACGAATAAGTACGGACAACTCGCGAGTTGTCCCAACAAACAAAAACAAACGCCTTAATCTTGCATTCTCACTGCAAAAAAAAGCGTTTTTTTAAACGATATTTCTCTTTAATCACATGGCTATTAGAAGCTAACCGAGCAACTAATATCGTGTTTTCTTCCCGATGGCTATCGGGACTTTAATCAAATCGAAAAACCCTAAATGATGAATAATAAACCAATGCTAATTATTTTTCGATTCACAAACACACCTTTTAAAATAAGTGTGTGGTGTTTGTAAACCACAACCTTACAAATAAAAAAATGCCTCAATCTTGCTTTGTTACAGCAAAAAAGAAGCATTTTTTATTACGATATTTACCTTTAAATACATGATAATTAGAAGCTAACAGAGCAACTAATATCGTGTTTTCTAATCTTTAATCAAACCACAACAAGAAGCTGCCATTAGTTTACGTAAAAATCAATATCGTGTTTTCTAATCTTTAATCAAACCACAACAATGAAAGAGAATGTATTAAACCAAATCAAAATATCGTGTTTTCTAATCTTTAATCAAACCACAACGACATCGAGGTGTTGGCTATTTTACATAATAATATCGTGTTTTCTAATCTTTAATCAAACCACAACGGTTCATCGGCTTTAACATATTGTCAATTAAATATCGTGTTTTCTAATCTTTAATCAAACCACAACGCTCCACGCTGGTATGCTTACTCTTATTTCAATATCGTGTTTTCTAATCTTTAATCAAACCACAACGAAGTAAGCTCGTCAAGAGTTACGAAATCAAATATCGTGTTTTCTAATCTTTAATCAAACCACAACGGTGCATTTAAACGTTTAAGAAATGAAATTAATATCGTGTTTTCTAATCTTTAATCAAACCACAACGGACATATACTCGTTAAATTTTATTTTTGCAATATCGTGTTTTCTAATCTTTAATCAAACCACAACTGGGTTAAAACATTTGTAAACTTCATCAATAATATCGTGTTTTCTAATCTTTAATCAAACCACAACTGTTCTCTTTTAATTAATAATTGAACATCTAATATCGTGTTTTCTAATCTTTAATCAAACCACAACGGGGATTGACTATAATAAACAAATAGTTTGAATATCGTGTTTTCTAATCTTTAATCAAACCACAACTAATCGAATTTTAATAATGTAGATTCTTGTAATATCGTGTTTTCTAATCTTTAATCAAACCACAACGAAAAATCGTTGTAACAAAAATTGAAAGTCAATTTTTCGTTGTGGTTTGGTTGTTTAAGATGAAACGTTTTATGTCAATGAACTTTTATTTTAAGTAATAATTCCTTTTCTGTACACATCATTAGCGTCATCTGCTCGCTTATGTAATAAATCGGTTTCAATAATTTTAGGGTTTTCTATCACAATATTTGCAAAAATTTCTATAGATACTGCTTCATAAACATTCTTTAAATTTAACTTACTTACAAATCCATTTAACTTTACACCTTGTTCGAGTAAATTGGCAATAACAATATTTTCGTAAGCAGCAAGATACCCTAACTTCTTACCTTTAAAATAAACTGCAACAGCAAAACTATCGTAAGTATTTGTAATTTCTCGGACAAATTTTAATTCATGACCAACACTAATTTGTTTTTTTACAGTTTTAAACTCATAATGCGTTAAACCTTTTATATAATTATCATATATCTTTATTGGTTTTTGTGACCAATTGGTATTGGGTATGATTAATCCTGTTGCTCCTAATCCAAAGGCTTTTATAAAATCGGAACGGTTCATATTTTTTCTATTTTTCCTGAAACTGAAACCTTTACTTTAATTGGATTAAATGTTTTCCAACCTGTTTTTCCTTCTCCAAATCCTTTTATATAATAATATGCTTCTCCTAAATTACCATCCAAATTACTTTCTATATGCTTTCTAAAATAATAATCTTTAGAAGTAAACTTTTGCACTCTATACAAATGCTCTTTTAAAAGTGTATAATCTAGCTGTTCCCAATTTAATTCGTCTTCATTTAATCCTAATAAAAACATATCGTTAATATGTAATGCTGCAACTATATCCTTTCCATCAATAGGTAATTGATAAACTGGAAAGCCTTTGCGTGTTCTCTCAACAACAGTCCAAAATGTAACTACATCTTCTTTTAAAGTTCCTTCTTCATCTTTATAAATTAAAACGTGATGGTTGTTCCTTGGGTTTACCCATTGGTTAACATTATCCTTTAATTGTTCTGCTCCACTAAAATTTTCTTTCATTCGTACCTTTAAAACAGGAACAGGGTTTCCATTCTTATTTGGCAAGAAAATTTGAGGTTGTTTTACTCCATTTTCATCAACGATAAAAAAGGTGTCGGCTGGAATTTTTCCTTTTATAAAGCCTCCTAACTCTTGTACTTTCTTAAAAATTAACTGTTTTATGGTTTCATCAACCACTTTTTCTATATGCTTTTGCGTGGTTAAACTTTCAATTGGTTTTCTTACATGAAAAGCTTCATCACTAAAAGGTGCTGTACGTTTTCCAAAAACAGTTTCTTTATGGAGTTGCCCTCGTGCTGCTACACCAATATTTTTATAAATAGTTCCGTTTTTTTCTGTTTTATGTGTTCTAACAGTTAATACATTATTTAAACGTTTGTGAGATACTAAAACTTTATCAATAGCTTGTTCTGCATCGTATCTAAATGTTTTCCAAGGCATTGGAAAATTTTTAGCTTCTGGTTTGTATCTATTCCATTTAGTGAGTTCTTGCAAATAACTTGCTTTACTACAAGTCATTACCAAAGCATCAATAGCATGATGACGATGGTCTTCTCTTGTTTTTTTATTTTCTGTATTTAGCACAGAATTTAAACCCCATTTTTGTCGTAAAACAGCAGTCATTTGCCCTGGAGCAACTGTTACTTTATTACAAATTTGTTTTAAATAATTTTTAGCTTCTTTACTTATATAACGTGTATCGTTTAACTGTCTTGAAGTAAAATCGTC
>JAKITV010000010.1 GCA_021647885.1 Flavobacteriaceae bacterium
CAATGAAGAAGTGATAAAGAAATATTTACAAGATCAAGGGCAGACGAAAATAAATTACACAAAAATTCATTCAAGTCAATTGAGCTTGTTTTGATACCTCGACGGCTCTGCCTCGGGGTAGTTCATTGTTTTTTGTTTACGTTTTAATTTTTTCAAAAAAGCCAAACTCTCTAAAGCTGTTGTTTTTACTGTTTTCCCATTGTCAAATACACAAAATATATAGGAAATATTATAATTAAATTGGCATGAAATATTAAAGGCTGTCTGTTTTAAATAACAGACAGCCTTTATAGATATTAAATTTATGAACTAATTTTAGTTATCCCAATCTACTCTTTGGAAAAGTAATTGGTCATCTCGTGCTGGTGCATTTGAATTAAATAAATATTCATTTTCTGGATAGAACCATCTTCTTGGTACATCAGAACCAACTACAGGTGTTAAACTAGGAATACCAGTTCTTCTCCAATCACTAAATGCTTCTGGTTGTACAAATAAACCAATGTATTTTTGAATCATTATATGGTTCATTGTAAGATTGCCTACACCTGGGTCAACAGCTGCTTGTGCAATATAAGTCGCAGATTCTGTAGTTCCTAGTCCAACTTCAACAAAAGAAGCTTCAATACCATTAATATAAGCTGCATGTTGTTCAGCAGCATCGGTGGATGTTTCAGCAATAATAAATTGTAACTCTCTGTAGGTAATTAAATCTTCTCTCATATCAGCTACTAGATATGGATGACTTGCATCAAATGTTTGATCTAATACTGCCAATCTATCAGTATCGTTTAAACCTGTCATGATTGCTCTCATTGTAGGGTGGAATTCAATATCACCTTGCCTTACATCATTAAAACCAAACCATCCGCCATCATTACCAGCACCAGGATAGTTATATCCCATATTATCCGCTCTACTTCCAAAAGCAAGCTTGGCTTGAGCTAGTGCATTAGTATTATCACCTAGATGTAAATAATATCTAGCTAAAATTCCATGCGCTGCCAATTTCCAAGCATCTATATCACCTCCGTATAACACATCGTCTGAGCCAGGAGATATTGCTCCTGGTACAGCATCAAATAGCTCTAAGGCATCAGTCAATAATGTTCTTATGGCTGGATAAATTACAGTAGCTTGATCGTCATATGCTGGATTAGAATTTTCATCACCTAAACCTGCATCTGTATAAGGTATATCACCAAAAACATCAGATGTCATCATAAGAGCATACGCTTCTATGGTTTTAGCTATACCTAAATAGTGATTAAGTCCATCGTCAGAAGCTTTTTGATTTACAACTTTAAGCTCTACAAACACATTTTCGTACATTTGTTGCCAAGGAGAATTAGTTCTAACAGGTTGTATATCATATTTATTAAAAGATTCCCATTGCCTTTCAACTCCTTCAACTTGTTGAATAAACATATTGCTAAAATTCGAATATAATCCACCTTTTGAATCAACAATAGTTAATTGTATAGCAGGTAATGCCGCAGAAATTGGCACATCAAATGGTGCGTTTGGGTCTGAATTGTCATCTGTAAAAAAGTCTTCACATGATACGGACGACAATGTGATTATAAAAATAATCAGTACGTTTATAATTTTTTTTAATTTCATCTTATTTTTTTTAATTAAAAGTTAAATCCAATCTTGAACATATAGGACTTTGTACTTGGCATGTTAAAATAATCAAATCCTTGACCGTTTCCATTTCCAGTTAAACTTGTTTCAGGATCTACACCGTTGTAATCTGTGTCAATCCATAAGTTTCTACCTGTAAAAGTAATATAAGCACTTTCAAATGGAAGATTTTTAAATATTTCTTTTGAAAATTGGTACGAAAGAGATAATTCTCTTAATCTTAACCAACCACCATCATCCACAAATTGTTCTCCTACAGAGCCAAAACCACCAACAGCTGAAGTCCAGTAACTTCTATCTCTAACAATTGCTATGTTGTTTGGAGAGCCATCCGGTAAAACCCCATCTAATACTACTGGAGTTTCCTCTCTTGTGTCAGCTGTAAGTTGTGAGCGACCAAAAAACGATAAAGCCCAAGCCGTACCATTCCAAATATCGCCACCTTTTTTCCAGTCTAATAAAAAGTTTAGAGTAAGGTTTTTATAACTAAGGGTATTGTTCCATCCTAAAATAAAATCAGGGTTAGGATCGCCAATCACACGTTGCTGATTATCAACAGCTTGATAGCCTGTTGCTGGATCAATAACTATTGCGCCACCTGGTATAGATAAGCCAATGTCTGAAGCAGTACCTGCCTCTTCTCTTAAATATGCTCCTCCTACTATAGCACCATAAGGTAAACCTTCAACTAAATAAGTTCCAGCTGTTTGAAAGCCTGCTAAAAATAATCGTTCAATACCTGGGGCTAGTGTCTTTACTATTGTCTCACTTGTACTCCAGTTAATTTGAGTATCCCAATTAAAATTATCAGATACTATTGGTTTTGCACCAACAGTGATTTCCCAACCATCACTAGTCATTATACCTGCATTAACCCATTTAGAAGTAAACCCCGAAGAAGCAGGTAATGATGCATTTAAAATGGCATCATCTATATCACTTTGAAAATAAGCAACATCAACATTCAGTCTATTACCAAAAAATCTTAAATCGATACCATACTCTTTGGTTGTAGTAATTTCTGGTTTTAAATTAGGATTTCCAAGTAAATTATCTAGCTCAAATGAAGTAACATTATTTATTGGAAAAGTAATACCATTTCCCCAACCTCCAAAAATGTTAGCAATTTCATAACTAGTTGAAGTTGAATATGCTACTGGAGGTGGTGCACCAACCTGTGCCCACGAAGCTCTTACTTTACCAAAAGTTAAGATATTATTTTTTGGTAAAACTTCTGTAAATATAAATGATCCTGAAATTGAAGGGTAAAAGAAACCAATATCACTAGCCTTAAATGCTTTCGCAGGATCACGCAATCTAGAATCATAATCTTGTCTAGCCGAAAAATTGAGGTAAAGCATATCTTTCCAACCAATTTGAGAGTTTATAAAGACACCCATTGATCTAAATCTATTTTTATCTTCAAAACCTGATATAGTTGTGGTATTGCTTATATCCATAAACCCTGGGAAAAGTAAACCTACACCAACTTCATTCAATCGATCTCTTACAAAGCTAAAATAATTTGCCCCAACTAGATAGTTAAATGAAAAATCTTCAGTAATATCACCATCTCCTGATACAAATAGATTTACGTCTGATTGTCTTGTTAAAAAATCATCAAGAATAATTCTACCAGAAGGATTTGTTCGTGATCCAATTTCGAAAGACTGTTTTCTTTTATCAGAAGTTACATCAACTCCAACATTTAAACCTAAATTAATCCAGTTGTTAACTACATAATTAGTTTTAAAATTACCAAACAGCCTGTGTACTTCTTCTTTGCCAGGAGCATTATTAATAACCCAATACGGATTATCATATCCACCACCACCACGGTAATTTCTTTGACTACGATCGGCAAATTCATAAGCTGCAGCATTATTTCTAGCACCTGTTCCTAAACCATTCGAGTTGTCGAATGATGCAGGCGTTCTGTACAAGCCTAATAATAAACCAGAGGTGTTAGACCCCTGTTGTATTCTATCATAATCAGACCTAGTATAATTAATTGCACTTTCAAAAGATAATTTATCATTAGCTTTTAAAGTCGCACCTAAATTAAATGTTCTTCTTTTATACTCTTCATTAGGTACAATACCTTCTTGTTTTAAATCAGATGCTGAAAATCTATATGTAATTGTTTCGTTACTTCCAGAAATACTTATGTTATTTGTAAGTGATATTCCTGTTTGAAAAAAATCATCACTATTTAGCTTATTGTAATCGTTAGCAGGTGTCCCGTTACCCAATCCACTTGGTACTAAAAACCCATTATTATCCCATCTGTAATTTCCATCAATATCAAAGGCATTTCCAAAATTTCCAGCAGTGTTTGTTGCATTATAGATACTGCTATCTGTACTATATTCTAAATCAGATAATCTAGGCCCCCATGATCCTGACTCTCCTGTTTCAGGGCCTCTATACGTTGGTACGCCTCCAATTAATCTTCCTTGCGCATACGTATTTTGTAATTGGGTTAATTGTGATACTTCGTCAAAAGCTATCTGTGAACTTACGCTAACCTGAAATTTTTGACCTTTAGATCCTTTTTTGGTTGTAATAAGAATTACCCCAGCAGAACCTGCTGTGCCATAAACAGCTGTAGCAGCAGCACCTTTCAATACACTAATACTTTCTATATCATCAGCATTTAAATCCATTAATCTGTTTGATGATGCGGTACCTGCAGTAGAAGCTTGAGACTGAAGAGTCTCATTATTTGAACGCACACCGTCGATAATGATAAGAGCCTGATTGTTACCAACCATAGAAGTTGCATTTCTAATTACAATTCTTGAGCCACCACCAGCAGATCCGGAAGATCTAGTAATTTGAACCCCTGAAGCTTTTCCTGATAAGGCATCTAACACATTGGATGCACCAGAATTAGTAATAGCTTCTGCTTTGACTTCTTGTACTGCATAACCTACTGAACGTTTCTCTTTTTTTATACCAAATGCAGTTACAACAACTTCTTCAAGTACAGAAGCATCTTCTTCCATAGTGATATTAATTGTGTCTGAATCTCCAACTGCTTGTTCGACAGTTTTAAGACCTACATAGGAAAAGGTTAAAACATCTCCTACACTTGCATTGATGCTATAATTACCATCAAAATCTGTTTGGGTACCAGTAGTTGTACCTTTTACAATAATATTAACTCCAGGAATCGGTATTCCAGCATTATCTGAAACTGTTCCCGAAATTGTTTTTTCCTGTGCAAAGGTAAATTGCACAACAAACGCCAGTAATAGCGTTAAAATTCCACTAAACTTTGTTTTCATTTTATAAATTTATTTGAATTAGTCTATGCCAAAAATCTTAATAAAAAGTTAATAAAACAATAATTATTGGTTAAATTTTTTTTTTAATAAGAAAAAGAGTTGTTAAATTTAATTTTTAGGTTAAAATACTGCACTTAAACTAAGATGAATTTTTGAATCGGAAAGTTTAAATTTTTGGTTTTCTGACTTGCCATTTGCATAGTTAAATTTTAATAATCCGGCTTTTGTATTAATGCCAAAACCAAGACCAAATGCAAAAAGTTTTTCTTTAACTTGTGTAATATCATTTTCAAAGTAAGCCACATCAACAATGGAGTGTATATAAATGTTGTTGTTTAGTTGATATCGATATTCTGTATTCAATACGCTAAACAATGAAGCGAATAAGCTATTTTCTTCGAAACCACGTATGGATTTTATGCCGCCAAATCGTATAAGCTCATTAGTTAAAAAACTATCTGAATTTATTCCAGCACCATTTAATCTTAAATAAAAACTGTTTTTAGTATTTAAATTAAAAATTTTGAATGTGTTGAAATTAAAAAGTATTTGTTTTTCAGTAGCGCTTCCAAAGCTTCTATTGCCAAAACCAATTTTATAATCGAATGCGAAATTTACAGGAAATAGTAAATCGTATGGTTGTCTTTTTATATACTCATAATTTAAATTATAAAAAACCGAATTATAATCTTGAATAGTTTCAGAGGGAGTTTCATCTAATAAATTATTAGATTGAATACCTTCAATACCAAAACCTATTTTTTGTTTGGCATTAATTTGATAAAATATACTTGCAGATTGATTAACTGTAGTAAAAGTAGAATCTTTCTTAAAGATGTTTAAAGCAAGTTCAGTTCCTATAGCTGAACCAAAAATATAAGGTAAGTTAAAATTAACCTCAAAAGTTTTTTGCTCATTTTCATCGCTTTTATAAACCAAATTAAATGACTCTCCATAATTAAGGTTGTTTATTAGGTTTAAATTTAGGTAACCATTAAATTCAATTTTGTTTGTGGTTTCGTTTGTGCCAAAACCAAGAAAACCATCAAAGTTATTGCTTTTAGTTTTTTCTAAATATAAATAAACAGATGTTGAGTCTTTTGTAAAAAGAATTTCTGGAGGTTTTCTTTGGCTGGCAAATGGCAACGAATTTAATGCTTCAGTTTTTTCTTTTATATAATTTAAGTTGAAAGCATCTTTGTTTTTAATTTTTAAATAGTGTTTTATATAAGATTTAGGAAAATTTTCATAGCCCTTAACTATAATATTGTCTATGGTTCTTTTTTTATCGTTAGTAATAATGAGTTCAGCTTGTATGTTATGGTCATCTTTCTTTTTTAGGTTTATGAGTTGAAGCGAGGCAAAAGGCTGCCCATCTTCAATTATTTTAGTGTTTAGATAATTTAGGACAGATTCACTTTTTGAAATCGTTGTAACAAAATATTCATCTGTCACTTTGTTAGAAATAGACTCTAATGCTTCTTTCGAAAGCATTTCATTTTGGTAGTATATATATATGGTGTAATATTTTTTATTTAAGCTGAATTTTGCAAGGTAAGTTGAATCGTTTTTCTTTTCGGTAGAGATTAATTCATTCTCAATAAAACCTGATTTTTGAAGCTTAAGATGCAACGATTCAATTTCATTTTTTAACGACTTGAAATCAGTAAAGTTTTTTTTGTAATCAAGAGAATCAATTATAGTAGTTTCTAAACTGTCTTTTCCTTTAATGATAAGATTTAAATCTTGGGCATTAATAAACGTCAAATTTATAGTGCTTATAGTAAGGTATAAAACTAAAGTTTTTAAAGTCCTCAATGTTGTTTTTTTGTGTAAAACTAACGGAAAATTAACTTAAATAATATAAGCCATAAATTATTTTTTATATAAGTTATAAAATTAAGACTTCAACATTTGAATAATTCATTTTAATTTCTACCTTTGCAGCCCTTTAAAAGAGGGTTTATAAAACAATATTATAAAATAATATGCCAACAATTTCACAATTAGTACGAAAAGGAAGAACCAAAATAACCAAGAAGAGTAAATCGGCTGCTTTAAATTCGTGTCCACAAAAACGTGGTGTGTGTACTCGTGTTTATACAACGACACCTAAAAAACCAAACTCAGCAATGAGAAAGGTTGCTAGGGTTCGTTTAACAAACGGAAACGAGGTTAATGCATACATTGGCGGGGAAGGACACAATTTACAAGAGCACTCGATAGTATTGGTTAGAGGTGGAAGGGTAAAAGATTTGCCGGGAGTTAGATATCATATCGTTCGTGGAGCTTTAGACACAGCAGGTGTAGAAGGTAGAACACAACGTAGATCTAAATACGGTACAAAACGCCCTAAAAAGTAATTTAAAACTTTAAAAAGAAGACATGAGAAAAAAACAGGCGAAAAAAAGACCACTTTTACCAGATCCACGTTTTAACGATCAGTTAGTAACACGTTTTGTTAACATGATGATGTGGGACGGAAAGAAGTCAGTAGCTTTTAAAATTTTCTACGATGCAATAAATATTGTAGAAGAGAAAAATACAGACGAAGAAAAAACTGCTTTAGAGATTTGGAAACAAGCATTATCTAATGTTATGCCTCACGTAGAAGTGCGTAGTCGTAGAGTTGGTGGTGCAACATATCAAATCCCAATGCAAATTCGTCCAGATCGTAAAATTTCTACAGCAATGAAATGGCTAATTAGCTTTTCACGTAAGAGAAATGAAAAATCTATGGCTCAAAAGTTAGCAGCCGAAGTATTAGCTGCAGCAAAAGAAGAAGGAGCAGCCGTTAAGAAAAGAGTAGATACTCATAAAATGGCAGAAGCAAATAAAGCGTTCTCTCACTTTAGATTTTAATACGGAATGGCAAGAGATTTAAAATATACAAGGAACATAGGAATTGCTGCGCATATTGATGCTGGTAAAACAACAACTACAGAGCGTATCCTTTATTATACAGGAGTTTCTCATAAAATAGGAGAGGTACATGATGGTGCTGCAACTATGGATTGGATGGAGCAGGAACAAGAAAGAGGTATTACAATTACTTCGGCTGCTACAACCTGTACTTGGGATTTTCCAACAAAAAATGGTGAAGCAATTGATGATACCAAAGGATACCATTTTAATATTATTGACACACCAGGTCACGTTGATTTTACTGTAGAAGTAAACCGTTCATTACGTGTGCTCGATGGTTTAGTATTCTTATTTAGTGCAGTTGATGGTGTAGAACCACAATCTGAAACTAACTGGAGACTAGCCGATAATTATAAAGTACCAAGAATTGGGTTTGTTAACAAAATGGATCGTCAAGGATCGGATTTTATGATGGTTAACAAGCAGGTAAAAGAAATGTTAGGTTCTAATGCAGTACCTATCGTTCTTCCAATTGGTGAGGAACAAGACTTTAGAGGAGTTGTCGATTTGGTTAAAAACCGCGCCATCATTTGGCATGATGAAACTCAAGGAGCAACTTTTGATATTGTTGATATTCCTGAAGAATTAAAAGAAGAAGCGCATCAATATAGAGCGTTATTAATAGAAGAAGTAGCAACTTACGACGAGAACTTATTAGAAAAGTTCATGGAAGATGAAGACTCTATTACTGAAGATGAAGTGCATGCTGCCTTAAGAGCTGCTGTTATGGATATGGCTATCATCCCGATGATTTGTGGTTCAGCTTTTAAAAATAAAGGTGTACAATTCTTATTAGATGCTGTATGTCGTTATTTGCCTTCTCCTTTAGATAAAGAAGCTATTATAGGAATAGATCCTGATACTGGAAACGAGATTTCTCGTAAACCAGATGCAAAAGAACCTTTTTCTGCATTAGCGTTTAAAATTGCTACTGATCCTTTTGTAGGTCGTCTAGCATTTTTTAGAGTGTATTCAGGTAGATTAGATGCAGGTTCTTATGTGTTGAATAATCGTTCAGGTAAGAAAGAACGTATTTCCCGTATCTATCAAATGCACGCCAATAAGCAAAATGCAATCAGTTATATTGAAGCTGGAGATATTGGAGCAGCTGTTGGATTTAAAAGTATTAAAACAGGAGATACCTTGTCTGATATAAAACACCCAATAACTTTAGAAAGTATGGACTTCCCAGATCCAGTAATTGGTATTGCTGTGGAGCCAAAAACTAAAGCAGATGTTGATAAATTAGGAATGTCTTTAGCTAAATTAGCTGAAGAAGATCCGACGTTTACAGTAAGAACAGATGAAGCTTCAGGACAAACTATTATTTCTGGAATGGGAGAACTTCATTTAGATATTATTGTTGATCGTTTAAGACGTGAATTTAAAGTTGAAGTAAATCAAGGACAGCCACAAGTTGAATATAAAGAAGCAATTACAAGATCTGCAGACCATAGAGAAGTTTATAAAAAACAATCTGGTGGTCGTGGTAAATTCGCAGATATTTCATTTACTATAGAGCCAGCCGAAGAAGGTAAAAGTGGTTTGGAGTTTGTCTCTATAATTAAGGGAGGTAATGTTCCAAAAGAATTCATTCCTTCTGTGGAAAAAGGATTTAAACAAGCAATGATTAATGGTCCTTTAGCAGGATATGAAATTGATAGCTTGAAAGTAACCTTAAAAGATGGATCATACCATGATGTGGATTCGGATCAATTATCATTCGAATTAGCTGCAAAATTAGGATTTAAAGCTGCTGCTAAAGCTGCAGGTGCAGTAATAATGGAGCCAATCATGAAATTAGAAGTGTTAACTCCTGAAGAAAACATGGGAGATATTGTTGGGGACCTTAATAGACGTCGTGGTCAAGTTAGCGACATGGGCGACAGGGCAGGTTCTAAAGTTGTTAAAGCAACTGTTCCATTGTCTGAAATGTTTGGTTATGTAACCACATTACGTACATTATCATCTGGTAGAGCAACATCTACCATGGAATTTTCACATTATGCTCAAACACCTTCAAATATTTCTGAAGAAGTGATTAAAGCAGTAAAAGGAGTTGAAGCTTAAAATCTAAGAAAATGAGTCAAAAAATTAGAATAAAATTAAAATCTTACGATTACAATTTAGTAGATAAGTCTGCTGAAAAAATCGTAAAAACAGTAAAGAGCACAGGTGCTGTAGTAACTGGTCCAATTCCATTGCCAACACACAAGAAAATTTTTACTGTATTACGTTCACCACACGTAAATAAGAAGTCGAGAGAACAATTTCAATTATGCTCTTATAAGAGATTATTAGATATTTATAGCTCTTCTTCTAAAACAATTGATGCTTTAATGAAACTTGAATTACCAAGCGGAGTTGAGGTTGAAATTAAAGTTTAAATAATCTTTAATTTCAATTCCCACGAAAGTGGGAATCACATGAAGGAAAACGTAATCATGATTTAGAATCATGATAAGATCCCAAAACAAGTTTGGGATAAACATGTCCTTAACGATTGGTTAAGGAAAAACGGTAAAAATACAATTCAGGGTTGAAACGTATTTTAACCCTAATTTTTTTAAAATAAGTAATATAAGTTAATAATTGATTGAAGATTTATATCAGAACAGTTTTGAAATCGTAAATCAACAATCGTAAATCAACAATTAATATGTCTGGGTTAATAGGAAAAAAAATCGGTATGACCAGTATTTTTGATGACAACGGGAAGAATATTCCTTGTACAGTGATCAAAGCTGGGCCATGTATCGTTACCCAAGTCAGAACTAATGAGGTTGATGGCTATGATGCCATTCAATTAGGTTTCGATGACGCGACAGAAAAAAGCGCTACTAAAGCAGACTTAGGTCATGCTAAAAAAGCAGGAACTTCTGTAAAACGCAAAATCGTTGAATTTCAAGGTTTTGATGAGGAGTACAAATTAGGTGATGCAATCACTGTAGAGCACTTCACTGAAGGTGAATTTGTAGATGTTGCTGGAACATCAAAAGGTAAAGGATTTCAAGGTGTTGTAAAACGTCATGGTTTTGCTGGTGTAGGTCAAGCTACACATGGCCAGCATAACCGTTTAAGAGCGCCAGGATCTATCGGAGCTGCTTCTTATCCTGCAAGAGTATTTAAAGGAATGCGAATGGGAGGAAGAATGGGAGGAGAAACAGTAAAAGTTCAAAATTTAAGAGTTTTAAAAGTAGTTGCTGAAAAGAATCTACTTGTGGTTAAAGGATGTGTTCCTGGTCATAAAAACGCTTATGTAATTATTAGAAAATAATGAAGATAGCAGTTTTAGATATAAACGGAAAAGACACTGGTAGAAAGGCAGACCTTTCTAAAAATGTATATGCTATTGAGCCAAATAATCATGCGGTTTATTTAGATGTGAAGCAATACCTTGCCAATCAACGTCAAGGAACCCATAAGGCTAAAGAAAGAGCAGAAATTGTTGGAAGTACGCGCAAGATTAAAAAACAAAAAGGTACTGGTACTGCTAGAGCAGGAAGTATCAAGTCTGGTATATTTAGAGGTGGTGGACGCATGTTTGGTCCAAGACCAAGAAATTATAGTTTTAAGTTAAACAAAAACGTAAAGCGTTTAGCACGTAAATCTGCTTTAAGTATTAAGGCAAGTGAGAAGGCGATAACAGTATTAGAAGACTTTAGTTTTGATGCACCAAAAACTAAAGAATTTACAGCAATTTTAAAGGCTTTAAATCTTGAAAACAAAAAGTCTTTGTTTGTGTTGGGTGGCTCGAATAATAATGTATATTTGTCGTCACGCAATTTAAAAAGGGCTGAAGTTATAATAAATTCAGAATTAAGCACTTACAAGATTTTAAATGCAAATCAGTTGATACTTGTAGAAAGCTCTTTAGAAGAAATTGAATTGAATTTAAGTAAATAAGAAACAATGAATATCTTAATTAAACCAATAATTACAGAAAAAGCAACAAATGATAGCGAGTTAAATAATCGCTACAGCTTTCAAGTAAATACAAAGGCGAACAAGGTAGAAATTAAAAAAGCAGTAGAAGCTGCTTATGGTGTTTCTGTTGAAAAAGTTCGTACTATAAATGTCCGTCCAGAACGTAAAACCCGTCATACAAAAACGGGAATTCAACATGGTAAAACAAATGCTGTTAAAAAAGCAATTGTACAACTGGCGGAAGGTGAGATGATTGATTTATATGCTAATATGTAATTAGACAAAAAATGTCAGTAAGAAAATTAAAACCAATCACACCAGGACAGCGATTTAGAGTAGTAAATGGATTTGACGCCATAACTACTGATAAGCCGGAGAAAAGTTTATTAGCTCCGAAAAAACGTTCAGGTGGTAGAAACAGTCAAGGAAAAATGACCATGCGCTATATAGGTGGAGGTCATAAAAAAAGGTATCGTATTATAGATTTTAAAAGAAACAAAACTGGTATTCCAGCAGAGGTTAAGTCTATAGAATACGATCCAAACAGAACTGCGTTTATCGCATTGCTAAATTATCAAGATGGTGAGAAAAGATACATCGTTGCTCAAAATGGACTTCAGGTTGGGCAAAAAATTGTATCTGGTGATAGTAATATTGCCCCAGAAATTGGTAATGCAATGCCTTTAAGTCAAATTCCTTTAGGAACAGTTATTTCTTGTATCGAATTACATCCTGGTCAAGGTGCTGTTATGGCGCGTAGTGCAGGAGCTTTTGCTCAATTAATGGCAAGAGATGGTAAATTTGCTACGGTTAAATTACCATCTGGAGAAACACGTTTAATTCTTGTAAACTGTTTAGCAACTATTGGAGTTGTTTCTAATTCAGACCATCAATTATTAGTATCTGGTAAAGCAGGTAGAAGTAGATGGTTAGGAAGACGTCCGCGTACAAGACCAGTAGTTATGAATCCTGTAGATCACCCAATGGGTGGTGGAGAAGGTAAATCTTCTGGAGGACATCCACGTTCTAGAAAAGGTATTCCTGCTAAAGGATATAGAACCCGTTCTAAATCAAAAGTGAGTAATAAATATATTGTAGAACGTAGAAAGAAATAATAAATCATGGCAAGATCATTAAAAAAAGGACCTTACGTTCATTATAAATTAGAAAGAAAAGTAGTAGCAAATGCTGAAGCTAAAAAGAAAACTGTAATCAAAACTTGGTCTAGAGCAAGTATGATAACACCAGACTTTGTTGGTCAAACAATTGCTGTACATAATGGCCGTCAATTTGTACCAGTTTATATTACTGAGAATATGGTAGGTCATAAATTAGGAGAATTTTCACCAACAAGATCTTTTAGAGGTCATGCAGGTGCTAAAAATAAAGGTAAAAGATAAGAGCAATGGGAAGTCGTAAAAAACAAATGGCAGACGCTATTAAAGCAGAAAAAAAGCAAATCGTTTTTGCAAAGCTTAATAACTGTCCTACGTCACCAAGAAAAATGCGTTTAGTAGCCGATTTAGTAAGAGGTGAAAAGGTAGAAAGAGCACTTAATATATTAAGGTTCAGCCCAAAAGAAGCATCACGTCGTTTAGAGACTTTATTAATGTCTGCTGTTGCAAACTGGCAAGCTAAAAATGAAGATGCTGATATTGAAGAAGCTGAATTATTTGTGAAAGAGATTAGAGTAGATTGCGGAACCATGTTAAAAAGGTTACGTCCAGCTCCTCAAGGTCGCGCACACAGAATTAGAAAAAGATCCAATCATGTAACTCTTGTGCTTGGAGCTAACAATAACACACAAAGCAATTAATAAATGGGACAAAAGACAAATCCAATAGGAAATCGTTTAGGAATTATCAGAGGATGGGAATCCAACTGGTACGGAGGAAATGATTACGGAGATAAACTGGCTGAAGATGATAAAATCAGAAAGTATATTTTCGCTCGTTTAGCAAAAGCTAGTGTCTCGAGAGTAATCATCGAAAGAACGCTTAAACTTGTAACCGTTACTATCACAACAGCTCGTCCAGGTATCATTATTGGTAAAGGCGGTCAAGAGGTAGACAAGTTAAAAGAAGAACTTAAAAAGATTACAGGTAAAGAAGTTCAAATAAACATCTTTGAAATTAAGAGACCAGAACTAGATTCATATTTAGTAGCATCAAGTGTAGCACGTCAAATAGAAAATCGTATTTCTTATAAGCGTGCAATTAAAATGGCAATTGCTGCTTCTATGCGTATGAATGCTGAAGGTATTAAAATTCAAATTAGTGGTCGTTTAAATGGTGCAGAAATGGCACGTAGTGAGCATTATAAAGATGGAAGAATTCCTTTATCAACATTTAGAGCCGACATTGATTATGCTTTAGTGGAAGCGCATACTACTTATGGTAGATTGGGTATTAAAGTATGGATTATGAAAGGTGAAGTATATGGAAAAAGAGAGCTTTCTCCGCTTGTTGGTTTATCTAAGAAGCAAGGAAAAGGTGGACGCGGTGGCAACAGGAATGCACAAAACAAATCACGTCATAGAAAGTAATTTTTTAAAATTTAAAGAAAAATGTTACAACCTAAAAGAACAAAATTTCGTAAACAACAGAAAGGACGCATGAAAGGGAACTCTGGAAGAGGACATCGACTTTCTAACGGAATGTTTGGTATAAAATCACTAGACTCAAAGTTTATCACTTCACGTCAAATTGAAGCTGCACGTATTGCTGCTACACGTTATATGAAAAGAGAAGGTTCGTTATGGATTAAAATATTTCCAGACAAACCAATAACAAAAAAGCCTCTTGAAGTACGTATGGGTAAAGGTAAAGGTGCTGTTGAATACTGGGCAGCTGTTGTTAAACCAGGAAGAATTTTATTCGAAGTTGGAGGTGTGCCATTAGACGTTGCTAAAGAAGCATTGCGTTTAGCTGCACAAAAACTTCCAGTTAAAACTAAGTTCATCATCGCTAGAGATTTTGAAGCTTAATTTATTGATATTATGAAACAATCAGAAGTTAAAGAACTATCTATAGCTGAGTTACAAGAAAAACTTGGCGAAACAAAACAAAGTTATGCAGACCTAAAAATGGCTCATGCAATATCACCTCTTGAAAATCCAATTCAATTACGTGGTTTAAGACGTACTGTAGCTAGAATTGCAACAGAGATAACTAATAGAGAAATAGAACAATAGTATTCTTGCTGAAAAGATGGAAAAAAGAAACTTAAGAAAAGAACGTATAGGAGTTGTTACAAGTAATAAAATGCAGAAATCCATTGTGGTTGCTGAAGTTAAGAAAGTAAAACACCCTATGTATGGAAAGTTCGTGTTAAAAACAAAAAAGTATGTTGCACACGACGAAACAAACGACTGCAACGAAGGAGATACTGTAAGAATCATGGAAACAAGACCTTTAAGTAAATCTAAATGTTGGAGATTAGTAGAAGTAATTGAAAGAGCTAAGTAATTATGGTACAACAAGAATCAAGATTAAAAGTAGCAGATAATACTGGAGCAAAAGAAGTGTTAACTATTCGTGTTCTAGGTGGTACTAAAAGACGATATGCTTCTTTAGGCGATAAGATTGTAGTTACTGTAAAAGAAGCTACTCCTAATAGTGGTATTAAAAAAGGAGCAGTAGCAACAGCAGTTGTAATTCGTACTAAAAAAGAAGTTAGACGACCAGATGGTTCATATATTAGATTTGATGATAATGCATGTGTCCTTTTAAATCCAACAGGAGAAATGACAGGCACACGTGTGTTTGGACCAGTAGCTAGAGAGCTTCGTGATAAACAATTCATGAAAATTGTATCATTAGCACCAGAGGTGCTTTAATGCAAAATATAAGAGATGGGAAAGCTTAAAATGAAATCGGGAGATACAGTAAGAGTAATAACTGGAGACCATAAAGGAGAAGAAGGTAAAATTCTTAAACTATCAAAAGATAAAAACAAGGCGATTGTTGAAGGTGTTAATATAGTAAAAAAACATATGAAACCTGACGCAAAAAATCCTCAAGGAGGAATCGTAGAAAAAGAAGCTTCTATTCAAATTTCTAACTTATCATTGTTAACCTCAAAAGGTGAAACAACAAGAGTTGGGTATAGAATGGAAGGTGATAAAAAAGTAAGATTTGCTAAAAAATCTAATGAAGTAATATAGTTATGACTTATATTCCAAGATTAAAACAAGAGTACAAGGAAAAAGTAATTTCTGCTCTTACCGAAGAGTTCGGATATAAAAACATCATGCAAGTACCTAAACTAAAAAAGATAGTATTATCTCAAGGAGTTGGTGGTGCAGTGGCAGATAAAAAGTTAATCGACTATGCAGTAGATGAGATGTCAAGAATATCTGGACAAAAAGCTATAGTAACAATATCTAAAAAAGATATTGCTTCATTTAAGTTGCGTAAAGGAATGCCAATTGGAGCAAAAGTTACATTAAGAGGAGAGCAAATGTTTGAGTTTTTAGATCGTTTGGTTACATCTGCATTACCACGTGTAAGAGATTTTACTGGGATTAAGGCTAGTGGTTTTGACGGAAGAGGTAATTACAGTTTAGGAATTACAGAACAAATTATATTTCCAGAGATTAATATCGACAAAATAAACAAAATCTCAGGTATGGATATTACGTTTGTAACATCTGCAGATACCGATAAAGAAGCAAAATCATTATTAACCGAACTAGGATTACCTTTTAAAAAGAATTAAGATATGGCTAAAGAATCAATGAAAGCCCGTGAGGTAAAAAGAGCTAAAACAGTAGCAAAATATGCGGCAAAACGTAAAGCTTTAAAAGAAGCTGGAGATTATGAAGGATTACAAAAGCTACCTAAAAACGCTTCGCCTGTTCGTATGCATAACAGATGTAAATTAACCGGAAGACCAAAAGGCTATATGCGTAATTTTGGTATTTCTCGTGTTATGTTTCGTGAAATGGCTAATAAAGGATTAATTCCGGGAGTTAGAAAAGCAAGTTGGTAAAATTATAAATTGATTAAAGGTTTAGCAATTAGTTAAAAACCATAATCGCAAATTAATAAATATGAATACAGATCCAATAGCGGATTATTTAACAAGAGTTAGAAACGCAGTAAGTGCAGGTCATAGAGTAGTAGAAATACCTTCTTCCAATTTAAAGAAAGAAATTACAAAAATATTATTTGACCAAGGATATATTTTAAGTTACAAGTTTGATGATTCTTCAGTGCAAGGCACAATTAAAATTGCTTTAAAGTACACTAAAGACACCAAAGAGCCTGTAATAAAAAAGCTCCAAAGGATAAGTAAACCAGGTTTACGTAAATATGCAAGTTCTAGCGAACTGCCACGTATTCTTAATGGTCTTGGAATTGCTATTATCTCTACTTCGCATGGAGTAATGACAGGCAAACAAGCCAAAAAAGAAAATGTTGGAGGAGAAGTACTATGTTACGTTTACTAATTAAAAGACAATAAGAAAAATGTCAAGAATAGGTAATAACCCAGTAGCAATTCCAGAAGGAGTTACAGTAGATGTAAATGATAACGTTGTTACAGTAAAAGGAAAATTAGGAGAATTATCTCAAGAATTTTCTGCTGTAACTGTTAAGGTAGAAGATGGTAATATTTTAGTCAAGCGTTCTTCAGATGCAAAAGATCATAGAGCTAAACATGGTTTATATAGATCACTTCTCAATAATATGGTTGAAGGTGTATCTAAAGGATGGACTAAAGAATTAGAATTAGTAGGTGTAGGATATAGAGCAAACAATCAAGGTCAAAAATTGGATTTAGCTTTAGGTTTTTCTCATAACATTGTTTTAAATATAGCTCCAGAAGTTAAGATAGAAACAATTTCAGAAAAAGGAAAGAACCCTATAATAAAATTAACATCTCACGATAAACAACTTGTAGGTCAAGTAGCGGCAAAGATTCGTTCAATGCGTAAACCAGAACCATACAAAGGAAAAGGAATTAAGTTTGTTGGTGAGCAATTAAGAAGAAAAGCAGGTAAAACAGCATAAAAATTTTACGAATTAAGATTTTAGATATACAAGCAACGATTGTAAATCAAAAAATCAAAAATTGTAAATCAAAAATTGTAAATAGAAATGGCATTAACAAAGACCGAAAGAAGACAAAGAATAAAAAACAGAATACGCAAAATAGTCTCTGGTACTGAATCTCAACCAAGATTATCTGTTTTTAGAAGTAATAAAGAAATTTATGCTCAAATTGTCGATGATGTAACTGGTAAAACTATCAGTGCTGCATCTTCAAGAGATAAAGATATCAGTTCAGTTAAAGGAACTAAAACAGAAGTTGCCACTATGGTAGGTAAATCTGTTGCTGAAAAAGCTATGAAAGCAGGAGTTGATACTATATCTTTCGATAGAGGTGGTTATCTATATCATGGTAGAGTAAAATCGTTAGCTGAAGGAGCTAGAGAAGCAGGACTTAAATTTTAATAAAATTATGTATCATAAATACAAAAGCGCAGAATTAGTAAAACCAAGTGGATTAGATCTTAAAGATCGTTTGGTTGGTGTACAAAGAGTTACCAAAGTAACAAAAGGTGGTAGAGCATTTGGTTTTTCAGCAATTGTTGTGGTAGGTGACGAAGCAGGAGTAGTTGGGCAAGGTTTAGGAAAATCTAAAGATGTGGCTAGTGCTATTGCTAAAGCAGTAGAAGACGCTAAGAAAAATTTAGTTCGTATCCCTCTTGTTAAAGGAACTTTACCTCATGCGCAAAAAGGAAAATATGGTGGAGCAAGAGTAAATGTTATTCCTGCTGCTCCTGGTACAGGGGTTATTGCTGGTGGAGCAGTAAGAATAGTTTTGGAAGCAGTTGGTGTGCACGACGTATTATCAAAATCTCAAGGCTCTTCAAATCCGCATAATGTTGTAAAAGCAACGTTTGATGCCTTATTGCAATTAAGAGATGCAAGAAAGATTGCTAAAGAAAGAGGTGTTTCTCTTGAAAAAGTTTTTAACGGATAATTAAGAATAAGATGGCTAAGATTAAAGTAACAAAACAAAAAAGTGCGATTAATCGTTCGTTAAGACAAAAAAGAACTCTAGAAGCTCTTGGTTTAAGAAAGATTGGTCAAACAGTAGAACATGATGCCACTCCAAATATTCTTGGCATGGTTAATAAAGTAAAACATTTAGTTTCTGTAGAAGAGGCTTAAAAATAAAACTGGAAAATGGATTTAAGTAATTTAAAACCTGCTGAAGGATCAGTTAAAAATAATAGTAAAAGATTAGGCAGAGGACAAGGGTCTGGTAAAGGCGGTACTTCTACTAGAGGCCATAAAGGGGCAAAATCTAGATCAGGATATTCTAGAAAACTAGGTTTTGAAGGTGGACAAATGCCACTTCAAAGACGTGTGCCTAAATTTGGCTTTACTAACATTAACCGTAAAGAATACCAAGGTATTAATTTGGACACTTTACAGCAAATGGTTGATGACAAGAAAATAAAAACAACTGTAGATTTAGATACAATAATTGCTTTTCGTTTAGCTGGAAAGAACGATTTGGTTAAGATTTTAGGTAGAGGGGAATTAAAAGCAAAATTAAAAGTATCTGCTCATAAATTTACAGCTTCGGCAAAAGCTGCTATTGAAGCTGCAGGAGGAGAAGCCGTAACGTTATAAGAACTATAGACAATGAAATTTATAGAAACCATAAAAAATGTTTGGAAAATAACGGAACTCAAAGATAGAATCATTCTAACTTTAGGTATGCTTTTAGTATATCGTTTTGGAGCGCAAGTGGTTCTTCCTGGTATTGATGCAAGTAAATTAGGAGGTATAGCAGAAGCCACAGATGGTGGTATTCTAGGATTACTTAATGCTTTTACAGGTGGTGCATTTGCTAATGCTTCTGTTTTTGCATTGGGTATAATGCCTTATATTTCAGCTTCTATTGTAGTCCAGTTAATGGGAATTGCAATTCCGTATTTACAAAAACTACAAAAAGAAGGTGCTAGTGGGCAAAAGAAAATTACTCAAATTACACGTTGGTTAACCATAGCAATTTGTTTAGTACAAGCTCCAGGATATTTAGTGAGTTTACCAGCACTAGGTATTCCGCAGGAAGCATTCTTATTAGGTCAAGGAGGAATATTCTATTTTTCGTCAATAATCATCTTAGTAACAGGGACTATCTTTGCAATGTGGTTGGGTGAAAAAATTACCGATAAAGGTATTGGTAATGGTATCTCAATTTTAATTATGGTTGGTATAATTGCTACTTTACCTCAATCATTTGTTCAGGAATATGTTTCTAGAGTAACAGAATCTAATGGTGGTTTAATTATGATTTTAATTGAACTTGTAATTTGGCTACTTATTATTTTGGCATCAGTAATGTTGGTTATGGCAGTACGCAAAATCGCTGTACAATATGCAAGACGGACAGCTTCTGGAGGTTACGAAAAAAACGTATTTGGATCAAGACAATATATTCCGTTAAAATTAAACGCTTCTGGAGTAATGCCAATTATATTTGCTCAAGCTATTATGTTTGTGCCAAGTTTAATAGGAGGCTCAACATTTCTTAAAGATTCTTCAGTTGGACAATGGATGCAAGCAGAGTTTTCAGATATGTTTGGTTTGTGGTATAATATAACATTTGCATTATTAATTATAGTATTCACATATTTTTATACTGCAATTACAGTACCTACTAACAAAATGGCAGATGATCTAAAACGTAGTGGAGGATTTATTCCAGGCATACGTCCAGGAACTGAAACATCTGAGTATTTAGATAAAATAATGTCTCAAATTACATTGCCAGGTTCTATATTTTTAGCATTGATTGCGGTATTCCCTGCATTTATTGTTAAACTAATGAATGTACAACAGGGTTGGGCATTATTTTTTGGTGGAACATCACTATTAATTATGGTTGGTGTTGCGATTGATACGATGCAGCAAGTAAATTCTTATTTGTTGAATAAACATTATGATGGCTTGATGAAAACTGGTAAAAACAGAAAAGCAATAAAATAATTAATATAAAATGGCAAAGCAAGCAGCTATAGAACAAGACGGAACAATTAATGAAGCATTATCTAATGCTATGTTTCGTGTTGAATTAGAAAATGGTCACATTGTGACTGCTCATATTTCTGGTAAAATGCGAATGCATTACATAAAGCTTTTGCCAGGAGATAAAGTAAAATTAGAAATGAGTCCTTACGATTTATCAAAGGCTAGAATAACATATAGATACTAATGAAAGTAAGAGCATCAATAAAAAAGAGAAGTGCAGAATGTAAAATTGTGCGCAGAAAAGGAACACTTTACGTAATCAACAAAAAGAATCCTAGATTCAAACAAAGACAAGGGTAATTATGGCAAGAATTGCAGGTGTAGACATACCAAAACAAAAAAGAGGAGTAATCTCTTTAACTTATATCTACGGAGTAGGTAGAAGTAGAGCTAAAGAAATATTAGAAGCATCTAAAGTAGATGAAAGCACTAAAGTTTCCGATTGGACTGATGAAGAAATCAGTAAAATTCGTGATGCTGTTGCATCATTTACCATTGAAGGTGAGTTGCGTTCTGAAACACAGATAAACATTAAGCGATTAATGGATATTGGTTGTTACAGAGGTATTCGTCATAGAACAGGACTTCCATTAAGAGGGCAACGTACTAAGAATAACTCTAGAACAAGAAAAGGTAGAAGAAAAACTGTTGCTAATAAGAAAAAAGTAACTAAATAATAATTAGTAATATGGCAAAGTCAAGTACTAAAAAGCGTAAAGTAATAGTAGAATCTAATGGAGAAGCACATATCACAGCTTCTTTTAATAATATTATAATTTCACTTACCAACAAACAAGGAGATGTAATTTCATGGTCATCTGCTGGTAAAATGGGATTCAGAGGTTCTAAGAAAAACACACCTTATGCTGCTCAATTAGCAGCCGAAGACGCATTAAATGTAGCAAAAGAAGCTGGTTTAAAGAAAGTAAAAGTATATGTTAAAGGTCCTGGAAATGGTAGAGAATCTGCTATTAGATCAATCCATAATGGAGGTATAGAAGTTACAGAAATCATTGATGTAACACCAACACCACATAATGGATGCAGACCTCCAAAACGTAGAAGAGTATAACGATTTTAGATTTATAGACTTACGATTTCAGAATTATTAAAATCGTAAGTCGTAACTCTTACATCGTAAATTAATTATTAACAAGTATAAACGAGAGATTAACGGTTTTCGAAGGATAAGATTAAGACCTTAATTCATAATCACTCTCAAAACAAATTTAAAATGGCAAGATATACTGGTCCTAAAACTAAAATAGCTCGTAAATTCGGAGAAGCTATTTTTGGAGAAGATAAATCTTTCGAAAAAAGAAATTATCCTCCTGGTCAACACGGAAACACAAGAAGACGTGGAAAAAAATCTGAATATGCTATCCAATTAATGGAAAAGCAAAAAGCAAAATACACTTATGGTATTTTAGAGCGTCAATTTAGAAACCTATTTAAAAAAGCAACTGCAGCAACTGGTATTACTGGTGAAGTGTTGTTGCAACTGTGCGAATCTAGATTGGATAATGTAGTGTTTAGAATGGGAATTTCTCCATCGCGTAGTGGAGCTAGACAATTAGTTTCTCACAGGCACATTACAGTAAATGGTAAATTAGTAAACATCCCATCGTACTCATTAAAAGCTGGTGATGTCGTTGCAGTAAGAGAAAAATCCAAATCACTTGAAGCTATTGAGCGGTCGCTTTCAAATTCAAGTCATGTTTACGAATGGATCACTTGGAATAACGATACAAAAGAAGGAACTTATGTTTCTGTTCCAGCAAGGATTCAAATTCCTGAAAACATTAATGAACAATTCATCGTAGAATTATATTCTAAATAATAACTGATACAATAAAACAATATGGCAATTTTAAATTTTCAAAAGCCCGATAAAGTAATCTTAATAGATTCAACCGATTTTGAAGGTAAATTCGAATTTAGACCTTTAGAGCCTGGTTACGGTTTAACAGTAGGAAATGCATTAAGAAGAGTTTTATTATCTTCTCTCGAAGGATTCGCAATTACATCAGTTAGAATTGAAGGTGTAGAGCATGAATTTTCTACAATTACAGGAGTAGTTGAAGACGTTACAGAAATGATACTTAACCTTAAACAAATTCGTTTCAAACGTCAGATAGATGAAGTTGATAACGAATCGGTATCAATCTCAATCTCAGGACAAGAACAAATAACAGCTGGAGATTTTCAGAAATTTATTTCAGGATTTCAAGTATTAAATTCAGATTTAGTAATCTGTAATTTAGATCCTAAAGTAAGTATTAACATGGAAGTCACTATCGAAAAAGGTAGAGGTTATGTGCCTGCTGAAGAAAACAAAAAATCTACAGCACCTTTAGGTACAATATTTACAGATTCTATATATACACCAATAAAAAATGTAAAGTATAGTGTTGAGAATTATCGTGTAGAACAAAAAACAGATTACGAAAAATTAGTTTTCGAAATTATTACAGATGGCTCTATAGTCCCACAAGAAGCTTTAACTGAAGCTGCTAAAATTTTGATTCATCATTTCATGTTGTTCTCTGATGAAAGAATAACACTTGAAGCCGATGAAATTGCACAAACCGAAACTTATGATGAAGAATCATTGCATATGAGACAGTTGCTTAAAACTAAGCTTATAGATATGGATCTTTCAGTTCGTGCATTAAATTGTTTAAAAGCTGCTGAGGTTGACACATTAGGGGATTTAGTGTCATTTAATAAAAATGACCTAATGAAGTTCCGTAATTTTGGTAAAAAATCTTTAACTGAGTTGGAAGAACTTGTAAATGTTAAAGGGTTAAACTTCGGAATGGATTTAAGCAAATATAAATTAGATAAAGATTAATACATCATATTTTGCTCCTCAAGATTGAGTTGTAGCAAGATGATGATTAAAAGAAAATATAATGAGACACGGAAAAAAGGTAAACCATTTAGGTAGAAAAACCGCTCACAGAAAATCGATGTTGGCTAATATGGCATGCTCTTTAATAGAGCATAAACGTATTAATACAACTGTTGCAAAAGCAAAAGCATTAAAGCAATTTGTTGAGCCAATGATTACAAAATCAAAGGAAGACACAACTCATAATAGACGTATTGTTTTTAGTCGTTTAAGACAAAAAGAAGCAGTTGCAGAATTGTTTAGAGATGTTGCAGCAAAAGTAGGCGATCGTCCTGGAGGATATACAAGAATAATTAAACTTGGAAATCGTCTAGGTGATAATGCAGATATGGCAATGATTGAACTTGTAGATTATAACGAAATTTACAATGCTGATAAGCCAAAAAAGAAAACAACACGTAGAAGCCGAAGAGGAGGAAGCAAAATAGTTGCACCAATTGCAGAGACTAAAGCTTCAAGTGAAGAAGAATAAAATGCATGAAACTTTAACGTTTTTTTAAGAGCAAACATGAAGAATGTTTGCTCTTTTCTTTTTAAAATTTATTATGTTTACATGTTTAAAAACAACAACAATGAAAAAAATATTTTTTTTTATTACAATTATAATGTCTGTATCTGTTTTTTCTCAAAATTCTGTTGGAACATCAGGATATCAAACAGGTTTGAATTATAGTATAAAAAAATTTGGCACTGCATTAATGTCCTACAACACAAAAAAGCAAACACAAACAGATGGTACTTTTTATCTATTTGATAAGTGGGTTAATGATGGTATTATTCATACTGAGGATAATAATAGATATATAATAAAAAACATTAATATAAATTTGGAGAGCCATTCTTTCGAATCTAAAGTTGAAGGAGATTCAATATTCATATTTAATTTCAATAATATTGATAAGTTTATCATTAATGGGATAACCTTTAAAAACTATTACTGGAATGAAGATAATCAGATTTATGAAGTTATTTACGACAATAGTGATTTTCAAATCTTAAAAGGATTTAGAGTTTTGTTAGTTGCAAGTTCACCAAATCCGATGTTAAATCGAAATAGAGCTAAATACGTAAGGAAAGTGTACTACTGTTTAAGGAAAGACAATAAGATTAAACCTTTTAAACTTAAGAAAAGTCATATTTTGAAATTGATAAATGCAAGTGGCGAGAAGGCAAATAAGATTGAGACATACGTTAGAAACAATAACCTTTCGTTTAAAAATGAAAAAGACGTACAGATAATTTTAGATTATAATCCGAAAATTTAAGATAAAAAAGGAGTTAAATTTTTAACTCCTTTTTTTATGCAAAAAATTATGTAATTAAATAGGATAAAGTATTTTTGTAAAACCATGTTCCTGCGTAGGCAGGAATCTTTTACAGATGATTTATGAAATACAAAACACGAAAAAAAGCAATAATTCTATTAGCAGATGGAACCATTTTTTATGGCAAAGCCATAGGGAAAGAAGGAACTGCTTTTGGTGAAGTATGTTTCAATACTGGAATGACAGGCTACCAGGAAATATTTACTGATCCTTCATACTTTGGGCAACTTATGGTTGCTACTAATGCACATATTGGTAATTATGGCGTTAATGAAAATGAAGTAGAATCAGACTCGATAAAAATCTCTGGTTTAATTTGTAAAAACTTTAGCTATAATTATTCCCGTGAAGACGCAAGTGGTTCACTTGAAGATTTCTTTATAAAAAATAATCTCTTCGCTATTTCAGATGTCGATACTAGAGCATTAGTAAGCTATATAAGAGATAATGGTGCAATGAATGCAGTGATTTCTACTGATGTCGATAATATTGAAGGATTGAAAAAACAATTAGCCAAAATTCCAAATATGGAAGGCTTAGAATTAGCCTCTAAAGTATCTACTAAAGAAGCTTACTATTTTGGAGATGAAAATGCATCCTTTAAAATAGCAGCTTTAGATATCGGGATTAAAAAGAATATTCTTCGTAATCTTGCTAATAGAGATGCATATATAAAGGTATTTCCGTATAACACCTCTTTTGAGGAAATGAGTACTTTTAATCCAGATGGTTATTTTTTATCTAATGGTCCTGGAGATCCAGAGCCTCTAGTAGATGCGCAAAGTCTTGCTAAAGAGATTATTAAAAGAGACTTACCTCTATTTGGTATTTGTCTTGGGCATCAAGTTATAGCACTTGCAAATGGTGTTTCTACTTATAAAATGCATAATGGCCATAGAGGCATAAATCATCCGGTTAAGAACTTAATAACTGGAAAAGGAGAAATTACTTCTCAAAATCATGGGTTTGCTGTAAATAAAGAAGAAACTGAAAATCACGATGATTTAAAAATCACTCATCTACATTTAAACGATAATACTGTAGCAGGAATTGCAATGAAAAGTAAAAATTGTTTTTCTGTACAATTTCATCCTGAAGCAAGTCCTGGGCCACATGATTCATGGTATTTATTCGACCAATTTATAGAAAATATCAAATCTAACTAATTGATAAAAAGACAATATATTCTTGAATTTATTGTCTTTTTTATTTTACTAAAACGTTATAGATAGTATTATATTTAATTCTTTTGAGGACATAGATATTAAAACAATATTTAACCGTAAATTTGAATTCAATAAACAAATAATACATACTTATGAGTATCATAATAAATATTCACGCAAGACAAATTTTTGATTCCAGAGGAAACCCAACAGTAGAAGTTGATGTGGAAACAGAAAACGGAATTATAGGAAGAGCAGCAGTACCTTCTGGTGCATCAACAGGAGAGCATGAAGCTGTAGAGCTTCGAGATGGTGGAGATGCGTATATGGGAAAAGGCGTGTTAAATGCAGTAGAAAATGTAAATAAAATATTAGCTAAAGAATTATTGGGTGTTTCTGTTTTTGAGCAGAACCACATTGACGATTTTATGTGTGAGTTAGATGGAACAGCTAACAAATCTAAACTTGGTGCTAATGCCATTTTAGGAGTGTCTTTGGCAGTAGCAAAAGCAGCAGCAAACGAACTAGGAATGCCTTTGTATAGATACATTGGAGGCGTTAGTGCAAATACACTTCCTGTGCCTATGATGAATATCATAAATGGTGGCTCACATAGTGATGCGCCAATTGCATTTCAAGAGTTTATGATAATGCCAGTAAAAGCCAAAAGTTTTTCTCACGCGTTACAAATGGGAACCGAAATTTTTCATAACCTTAAAAATGTGTTGCACGATAGAGGCTTAAGTACAGCAGTTGGTGATGAAGGTGGATTTGCTCCAGCACTAAATGGAACAGAAGATGCATTAGAAATCATTGCTGAAGCTGTTGAAAAAGCAGGTTATAAACATGGAGAAGAAGTTATGATAGCTTTAGACCCAGCATCATCTGAGTTTTATGTGAATGGAAAATACGATTATACAAAATTTGAAGGTGATAAAGGTGCAGTTCGATCTTCTGAGGAGCAAGTGGCTTATTTAAAAGAATTAACTGATAAATATCCAATTATCTCTATTGAAGACGGTATGGCCGAAGATGATTGGGACGGATGGAAGTTATTAACTAAAGCTATTGGAGATAAAGTTCAAATAGTTGGTGATGATTTATTTGTAACCAATGTAGAAAGACTAGAAAGAGGAATTAAAGAAAATTCAGCAAATTCTATTTTAATTAAGTTAAACCAAATAGGTACTTTAACAGAGACTATTTCTGCAATAAATGTTGCTCATAATGCAGGCTATACTTGTGTTATTTCTCATCGTTCAGGAGAAACAGAAGATACAACCATTGCCGATTTGGCAGTAGCTTTAAATACAGGGCAAATTAAAACAGGCTCTGCTTCAAGAAGCGATCGTATGGCAAAATATAATCAATTGTTACGAATTGAAGAAGAGCTAGGTAATGTTGCTTATTTCCCGCAAATGAAAGCCTTCAAGATTTAAAGAGAACAATTCAAATATCCATTTTATTATGCCAAATTCTTGCAAGAATTTGGCTTTTTTATTTCAAAATTAATCTGGCTAAATTTTTTAAGTAAATAAGTTACAACCCGAATATTTAATGATATAAGTCATAGTATTAATTATGATGATATATTAACTTTGAGAGATTGTGGCAATTCTATTATTAATTTAAACGAAATATTATGAAAACATTAAAGCAAAAACTGTACGAAAAAATCAAGGAGCATCGACTTAGAACTACAGTATTATTAAAAGAACATGGAGACAAAGTTATCGACCAAGTGACTGTAGCACAGGTTATTGGCGGCATGAGAGGGATTAAAAGTTTAGTTACGGACATTTCGTATTTAGATCCAATGGAAGGTATAAGATATCGTGGTTTTACACTTCCCGAAGTTTTAGAACAATTGCCAAAACCTAAAGGAGCCGAAATGCCTTATGTAGAAGGTCTTTATTATTTATTATTAACTGGAGAAATGCCTTCACGAAAAGAAGTTGATCAATTGATGGTCGATTTTAAAAACCGTCGCACCATACCTCACTACGTTAAGGATGTTATAGATTCATTCCCAAGCGGAAGTCATCCTATGGCAATACTTTCAGCTGCAGTTATGAGTTTAGAAAGAGAATCGCATTTTAATACCAAGTATAAAAAAGGAATGAGTAAGATGGATTATTGGGATTCTACTTACGAAGATGCAACCAATCTCATTGCTAAAATACCCTTAATCGGTGCTTATATTTATAATAAGTTATATGATCCAGAAAATGGTCATCGTTATCCAGATTCATCTCTGGATTTAGGTGCAAACTTTGCTTATATGATGGGAAAAGATAAACCTTACGATGAAGTTTCACGTATGTATTTTATTATTCATGCCGATCACGAAAGTGGAAATGTAAGTGCACATACAGGTCATTTGGTTGCCAGCTCATTATCAGATGTATATTATGCTACTTCAGCAATGATAAATGGTTTAGCAGGTCCATTGCACGGTTTAGCCAACCAAGAAGTATTACGTTGGGTACAAGGGCTTAAACTTAAAATGGGTAATCATTTTCCAACTGAAGAAGAATTAAAAAAATATGTTTGGGATACTTTAAATAGCGGTCAAGTTATTCCTGGGTATGGTCATGCTGTATTAAGAAAAACAGATCCACGTTATACAGTACAACGCGAATTTTGTTTAAAGCATATGCCAGATGATGATATATTTAAATATGTTGATGCACTTTATAATGTTGTGCCAGATATATTAAGAGAACATGGTAAAGCCAAAAATCCTTGGCCAAACGTAGATGCACAGTCTGGTGTTGTGCAATGGCATTATGGTGTTACAGAATATGACTTTTATACGGTATTATTTGCAATAGGAAGATCATTTGGTGTGCTGTCTAATATTATTTGGGATAGAGCTTTAGGCTATTCTTTAGAACGACCAAAATCTATTACAACTGATATGCTTGAAAAAATGGTTGGAATTAGAAATGAGTTAATCCCAACGGAAGAATTAGCGAATTCTTAATCGTGAAGGTTGTTATAATAAAATCCTAGATTACAAATATAGCAGATAGTAATATTAATCATAAAATAGTGACTACTAATTGCGGAAAAGTCGCTATTTTTTATTACTAAATCACACTAATAAATGATTGATTTTTCTTAAATTAGCATAGTCTCAAAAATTAATAAAAAACCATAAATATATGTCAAGATTAGCCACTCTCGAAATCGACGGTAAGAAGTATAAATTCCCTTTAGTTCAAGGAACAGAGAATGAAATAGCAATCGATATTAAAACATTAAGAGCAGTAACTGGAGGAGTGACAACTATTGATCCTGGTTATAAAAACACAGGCTCTTGCGAAAGTGCTATCACGTTTTTAGATGGAGAAAAAGGAATTTTAAGCTATAGAGGATATGCTATTGAAGATTTAGCCGAAAAAGCCGATTTTTTAGAAGTCGTTTTTCTGTTAATATTTGAAGAGCTTCCAAATCAAGAACAGCTAGACAAATTTCATTCCGATATAAAAGCACAATCTTTAGTAGATGAGGATGTAAGAAAAATAATTGATGCGTTTCCAAAGTCTGCGCATCCAATGGGTGTTTTATCATCTTTAACAAGTGCACTAACCGCATTTAATCCTTCTTCTGTTAATGTAGATTCAGAAGATGCTATGTACAACGCTATTGTAAGAATATTAGGAAAATTCCCAGTATTAGTAGCTTGGACACTTCGAAAAAAACAAGGATTGCCATTAGATTATGGTGATAATAGTTTGGGTTATATTGAAAATATCTTAAAAATGATGTTTCATAAACCTAATGAAGAGTATGTGCAAAACCAAGTAATGATAGATGCTTTAAATAAACTTTTAATTCTTCATGCAGACCATGAGCAAAATTGTTCTACTTCTACTGTAAGGATTGTTGGGTCATCTCATGCAGGATTATTTGCTTCTATTTCTGCAGGTATTTCTGCGCTTTGGGGACCACTTCATGGAGGTGCAAATCAAGCCGTTTTAGAAATGCTGGAAGCTATAAAAGAAGATGGAGGAGATACTAAAAAATATATGGCGAAAGCAAAAGATAAAGAAGATCCATTTCGTTTAATGGGCTTTGGTCATCGAGTGTATAAAAATTTCGATCCTCGGGCGAAAATAATTAAAGCAGCTGCCGATGAAGTCTTGGAAGATTTAGGTGTAGAAGACCCTATTTTAGATATTGCTAAAGGTCTAGAACAAGAAGCATTAAATGATGAATATTTTGTAAGCCGTAAATTATATCCAAACGTAGATTTCTATTCAGGAATTATTTATAGAGCAATGGATATACCAACCGAAATGTTTACGGTTATGTTTGCTTTAGGACGTTTGCCAGGTTGGATTGCACAATGGAAAGAAATGCGTTTACGCAAAGAACCGATTGGTCGTCCAAGGCAATTGTATATTGGAGAAACTCATAGAGAATTTAAGACAATTAAAAATAGATAATTAATAAAAATGACGATGTCATTTTGAATGAGGTGAAGAATTTAATTTAAGATTTTTCGTTTCATTCAAAATGGCATTTTTATTTACCATATGCTAAAGCTCAACATAAAAAACGAAACCTCTCGATTACGAACTGTAATACTTGGTACAGCAATTAGTAATGGGCCAATACCAAAGCTTGAAGACTGTTACGACCCAAAAAGTATTGAACATGTCTTAGCAGGAACATATCCAAAAGAAGAAGACATGGTATTTGAACTAGAAGCTGTTGCTAAAGTTCTAAAAAAATATAATGTTGAAGTGTTTAGACCAAAAGTTATTAAGGATTGTAACCAAATATTTTCACGAGATATTGCGTTTGTGATAGAAGACAAAATAATTAGGGCAAATATTTTACCAAATAGAGAAGAAGAAATTGAAGCAATAAGATATGTTTGGGATTTAATTGAAGATAAAAACAGAATTATTTTACCCGAAGAATGTCATGTAGAAGGAGGCGATGTAATGCCTTATAACGATTATATTTTTATTGGTACTTATTCAGGCGAAGATTATCCAGATTTTATTACAGCGAGAACCAATATGGACGCTGTAATTGCTATACAAGAATTGTTCCCACATAAAATTATAAAGTCGTTTGAGTTGCGCAAATCTAATACCAATGCAAAAGAAAATGCTCTGCATTTAGATTGTTGCTTTCAGCCTATTGGAAAGGACAAAGCAATACTTCATAAAAACGGATTCCTTATAGAAAAGGAATATAATTGGTTAGTGAATTTTTTTGGTAGCGACAACATTTTTGAAATTACCAAAGACGAAATGTATGATATGAATAGTAACGTGTTTTCCATTTCTGAAAACGTTATTATTTCCGAACAAAATTTCACAAGATTAAATTCTTGGTTAAGAAAACAAGGGTTTACAGTAGAAGAAGTCCCTTATGCCGAAATTGCCAAGCAAGAAGGCTTATTACGTTGTAGCACAATGCCGTTAATTAGAGATTAATTGCTAAATTTGATTTCCATTTAAAAAGAATAGTTATGAAAATTTCAAATACCTCAAAAATAACAACCCTTTGCTTTTTACTTCTAGCGAGTCTAACTTATGCACAAAACCTAACTAGGACTGAAAATAAAATCCTGAAAACAGTTACTGCTAACAATTCTGAAGCGATTGAATTTTTAAAAAAAGTAGTCAATATTAATAGTGGTACAATGAACCACGAAGGCGTTAAAAAAGTTGGAGATGTTTTTGGAAAAGCTTTTGAAGACATAGGATTCAAGACCAATTGGTACGATATGTCCATAGTAAATAGATCTGGACATTTATTTGCTGAAACCAATGGAGACAAAGGCAAAAAAGTTTTATTAATCGGACATTTAGATACCGTTTTTGAAGCAGATAGTCCGTTTCAGGAATTTAAGATGATAAACGATAGTGTCGCTCATGCTCCAGGAGGAAATGATATGAAAGGCGGAAATGTAATTATGTTGTATGCATTAAAAGCACTTGCAGATAACGGACTATTGCAAAATGCGCAAGTTATAGTTGCTTATACAGGAGACGAAGAAAGCACTGGGAAACCATTAACCATAAGTCGTAAAGATTTAATTGAAGCCGCAAAACGAAGTGATGTTGCATTAGGTTTTGAAGCATCTTCAGGATTTAATGAAGCCACTATTGCCAGAAGAGGCTCATCTGGATGGAAAGTTGAAGTTACAGGTAAGAGAGCACATTCTTCCGATATTTTTAGCGAAGAGGTTGGTGTCGGAGCAATTTTTGAGCTCTCAAGAATTATAAATGAATTTTACAACGACGTTAAAGGAGAAGAATATTTAACCTTTAATCCAGGTGTGATTTTAGGAGGCACACAAGTAACTTACGATGATGCTTTTAATAAAGGCAACACTTTTGGGAAAACAAATGTTGTTGCTCAAACTGCTATTGTAGATGGTGGATTGCGTTTTATTTCTGAAGCACAAAAAGAAAGTGCCAGAGACAAAATGAGAGCAATTGCAGCTAATAATCTACCACTTACTTCTGCAAAGATTAGTTTTATAGATAGTTATCCTGCAATGGGCCCAACACAAGGAAATAAAGAGCTTTTGGAGGTTTTAAGCCAAGTAAGTGTAGATTTAGGACATGAAGCAGTTGTAGCTTACGACCCAAGTAAAAGAGGAGCTGCCGATGTGTCTTTTGTGGCAGCTTATGTAGATTGTTTAGATGGTTTAGGTACTATGGGAAGCGGTGGACACACACCACAAGAAACAGTTAACCTAAATACCATTGAAGCCTTAACGCAACGTACTGCAATTTTAATTTATAGATTGATTAATCAGGAATAGTTTTTTTAGTTTCGTTATCGTGATTGTTATGAAATGTTGCGGTTTTGTATGCGAGGATTTTCTGAAGGAAAATCAGACGTAACAAAACAGCAACTACCTTTGGTTAAGCATAAAATAAGCAATTATTTTTATACGGCTTATGGTGCGTTATTATATAATCTAACCATACTTTTTATTTCAAACGGTTCATAATCGTTTTTTATAATTCTAGTATAAATATTTTGTTTGTCTTTGAAAAGCTCAATATATTTTTTGTTTTTATCGACAAGCACATATTCTTGACCTTCTTTTTTTAAATAGCTTTTTGAATTTTTTAAATCTCGATATAGAGATATTTCACCTTTAATTATTTGATTAAGTAATGTTTCTTTTTTTTCAATAATGTCGTTGTTATATTTTCTGTTATTTATTTTAAAACCAAGTAAATCTTTGGGGTCATAACTAAATTCATTTCCTTGTTTGTCAATAAAATTTAGTCGCTCGCTTAATATAAATCTGCCGTTCATTTTTATTGAACCGTGAATTGTGTCATTTTCAGTTGGAACTACATAACCAATAGCAAATCCTCTATTTTGAGTTGTGTCAATGAGCTTGCTAAAGTTTGTAAAATCAGTAATAGATTTGTTGGATAAATCTACTAGATATTCAATATCTTCAATCGAGTAATTATTATTTTTAATAAGCTGGTAAAGGATATGGTCTTTCCCTAAAATTTGATAAAAACACCATTTGAAATTTGTAGAATAAGGTTCAGATGAACTAGCTAGATTGATATTGCTATTTGGATTAATAGAAAAGTCCTTCTCATCCTTATTAGCTCCGACAGTTATTGGATATAATTTCTCTTTATATTTCACATAAACTTTTCGCTCATAATTCATAGTGAAACGAGATTTAAGATGTGATTCAAGATAATAAGAGAGTTCACCGTTTATTACTTCAAGAAGAAATTCAGGAAATTTAGTTTTTATAGAGACAAAACGAAAATCACCACGTTGGAAATGTTTGACTTTATCTGCTCGAAATTTTTGTTTTCCATTCTCATTCTTAACATAAATGAATACATTGGTTTTCCATTCTATCTTTCCGAAAATCGTATCATCACTTTTTGTAACTAAATAATCTTGAGATTTACATATAAATACATTAAATACTAATATGAATATTGTAAATAATTTTGAAAGTGATGTTTTCATATAAGTCTAATACTTTTTCTTAAGTTACAAGGTTTCCCTAATGCACCATAATGCTAAGGTAAATTCAGTTTAAATATCATTTTATCGGTCGATAACGAAGTTAGTGTTTTTTTATTTATAAAGTCAATGTGTTGTCATTCTGAACGAACCTGTACTGAACGTCGTTGAAGTAGTGAAGAATCTATTTAAACAGTAAACCTAAATACCATTGAAGCCTTAACACAGCGTACGGCAATTTTAATTTATAGATTGATAAATCAGGAGTAGTTTTTTTGTTTCGTTATCGGTTGGTGTATGAAGCGTTGGCAATTATTCGTTTATTTTATTATATACTTTTTTCAGCATTAATTCCTTTACTAAATTTCCGAAAGATTTATTTTCCACTATTTTATCAAATATATCTTGGTTTTGATCCATTCTTTCAATTAGTTTATTTAAAAACATTTCTTCAAATGCGTATTTAAAAGTATCTATTTTATTTGCTTTCGCTTGTGCTTGTAATTTTTCATCATCTATTAATTCTGCTTCTATTTGGTCAAAGAATAGTTTGTCGGCATCTTCAAATTCAGTTCCAAAACGGTCATTTAAAACTTCAATTATTTCAGATAATAAGGCTTTTTCTTCCTTTGCTCTTTTTATTCCTGCTTCTGTTAAACCATCTAATTCTCCATCTTCTCCTTTTTGCAATTCAATTGCTCCTTCATTTACTTTTTGTAATCTGTAATATTCCATTGCAATTTCATCTGCTAATTGTAAACTTTCTGCTAATTCACGTTTAGGTAGTTTTGTTTGTAATAATTTAGCGTAAGCATAGAATTTTTCAAATTCAGGTTCTTGAAAAGGCATTATTTGAGCCAAAAAGGCATACAGGTTTGTCCAAGTTCTTAAACTTTTTTTAAATTCGTCTTTTTCATCTTCTGTTTCTATGGCTTTATATCTGTCAACTGCTGGGTCAATTAAAGCGTATAAGCGAGATTGGTCTTTTGTTGTTAAATTCCCTGTTGGTTTAAAATAAACATTCGCAAAAGCGTTAATTTCTGATTCTGTAAGAATTTGCTTTTCATCAATTCTATTTTTTAAATCGAAAAGATGGTTGATGTCTGGTTCTTCTGCAACTTTTGTTTTTTCGTAATAGGGTTGAAACGATTCAAAAATGGTTTCTCTATCATTTACAAAGTCCAATACAAAAGTATCTTCCTTTCCTTGTGTTTTTCTGTTTAATCTCGATAATGTTTGAACTGCTTTAACTCCCGATAATTTTTTATCTACATACATTGTATGAAGCAAAGGTTGGTCAAAACCTGTTTGATATTTATCTGCTACAATTAAAATTTTGTATTCTTCTTGATTAAATGCTTTTGGCAATTCCTTTTCTCCATAACCAGTTAATTGTGGTTCTGAAACACCATCAGGATAATTATCATCAATTACTTTCCCTGAAAATGCTACCAAGACTTTTAATTCGTTAGTGTATTCGTTTTCTTTTATGTATTTATTAAATGCTTCAAAATATCTTTTTGCCAATTTACGTGATGAAGTTACAAACATTGCTTTTGCTCTACCTCCAATTTTTTTAGCAACTACTTGACGGAAATGTTCTATAACTATTTCTGTTTTTTGTGCTAAATTATGTGGATGAAAATTCACAAAAGAACCGATTGCTCTTGATGCCTTTTTCTTGTTTAGATTTGGGTCTTCTTCAATGGCTTTTGATAATTTAAAATAGAGTTTGTAATTGGTGTAATTCTGCAAAACATCTAAAATAAACCCTTCTTCAATGGCTTGACGCATTGAATACAAATGATAAGGTTCTGGTTTGTCATCTGCTCCCTTTTTGCCAAAAACGGCTAATGTTTTGTGTTTTGGTGTGGCTGTAAAGGCAAAAAATGAAATATTGTTTTGTTTTCCTCTTGCTTTTACTGATTTCTCTACTTGTTCTGTAATAAAATCTTCTGCTGTGTATTCTTCTTCATTTTCATCAGGTTCATTATAACCCAATACTTCTTTCATTTTTTTATGTGCTTCTCCACCTTGCGAACTATGTGCTTCATCAATTACGACTGCAAATTTTCTACCTGAAAATGCTGTGACTTTTTCTATTACAAAAGGAAATTTTTGTAAGGTCGTAATAATGATATGCAAACCAGAATTCAAGGCTTCTGCCAGTTGTGTGCTGTCTTTATCTATCTTTTGCACAACTCCTGTTTTGTGTTCAAATTGATAAATGGTGTTTTGTAATTGTTGGTCTAAAACTCTACGGTCTGTTACTACAATTACGCTATCAAAAATACGTTCATCATTGGCATTATGTAAATTTGATAAACGATACGACAACCAAGCAATAGAATTACTTTTTCCTGAACCTGCCGAATGTTGTACCAAATAGTTTTTTCCTGCTCCGTTCTCTTTTACATCTGCTACAATTTCACGAACTACATCCAATTGATGATAGCGTGGGAAAATCATTTTTTCTTTTTTAATAGTTTTAGACGTATTATTATACGTCTTTACAACTATTTCTTCTACTTGTAAATGTATAAAACGTTGCACAATGTCTAACCAACTGTCTTTTGCCAAAATGCTATTCCAAAGATAATCTGTTTTGTAACCGTTTGGGTTTGGCGGATTTCCTTTTCCGTTTCTATAACCTTTGTTGAATGGCAACCAATATGTTTTTTTGCCATCTAATTTTGTGGTCATAAACACTTCTTCATCATCTACTGCAAAATGCACCAATGCTCGTTTTTTAAAAGCAAAAAGCAATTCTCTGTTATCTCTTGTTGTATTGTATTGCCTTTTGGCATTTGAAGTGCTTTGACCTGTAAAATGATTTTTTAATTCGATAGTTGCTAACGGAATGCCATTTAAAACCAAAACCAAATCAACCGAGTTTTTATTTTCTTTTTTTACTGAATAATAAACCTGACGAACAATTTTTAATTGATTTTTATTGTACAGTTCTTGTGTCTCTTTATTTAAAACGGTTGCTGGTTTGAAAAACGCCAATTTAAACCGAACGCCATAATCTGTAAACCCATTACGGACTACATCTAAACTTCCCCTTAAATCCATTTCTTTGTAGATACGTTGGATAATACGGTTATCTACTTGGTCTCCGTGAATAGATGCTATTTTCTTCCAGTTTTTGGCTTGGGTTTCTTGTAGAAAATGTAAAACTTCATATTTAAACATTCCCAATTCTGGACTATAATCTGCTGAATTACCTTCTTTGTAGCCGCCATTTTCAACCAATGCATGTATTATGGCAGTTTCAAATGTATTTTCTGTTGTAATTTTAGTCATCGCTTCTAAATAAATCCATATAGGTTTTAAAAATAAATATTTTTCCTCTTTTGGCTCCCGTAAATTCGGTTATAATTTCTAATCGTTCTAAATCTCGCAATAACTTATAAACCGATGCTCCAGATATTTGCAATTCGTTTTCTATTGCTTTGGCATTAAAAACAGGTTGCTTGTATGCAAAATCTATCAATCTACGTGCATTGCCTTCTCTCGATTTTAAGGTTTTTAATTTTATAGCTATTTCTTTTTGTAATTGTAAAATACCATTAAAGGTTTCTACACCTTTTTTTGTGGTTTGAATAATACCTGTTAAAAAGAATTTTAACCATTGTGCTAAATTATTATGTGTACGTACTCGCATTAAATTGTCGTAATACAAGGTTCTATGCTTTTCAAAAAAATCGGATAAATATAAAAAAGGTTGTTTTAATATGCCTTTGTTTACTAAATATAAGGTTATCATTAATCTACCAACTCTGCCATTACCATCTAAAAAAGGATGAATGGTTTCAAATTGGTAATGAATAATGGCAATTTTTAATAAATCTGGTAATTTATTATCTAAACTATTGGCAAATTTTTCGATATCAGACATTAAGTTGGCAATGGCTGTATGTGGTGGCGGAATAAATACGGCATCGGCAATACTTGCACCACCAATCCAATTTTGGCTGGTTCTAAATTCTCCTGGTAATTTATGTTTACCTCTTACGCCTTTAAGTAATATTTTGTGTGTTAGTTTTATTAAACGGTTAGAGAAAGGCAAACGGTGTAATTGCCGTACTGCTTCGTTCATTGCCTCTATATAGTTTTGTACCTCTTCCCAATCGTCTCTTTTTTCTGCTTTGATGTCTTCTTTTGGCATAAATGCCTCTTCCATATTGGTTTGTGTACCTTCTATTTTGCTGGATTGTGTGGCTTCTTTAATAATGTGCATACGTATATACAATTCTATATCTACATATTCTGAAAACATATCTAAGCGACCTAATTCTCTATCTGCTTGACTTAACAGATGAATTATTTGCATATCACTTATCAACCAATCTTTATTTATACTGTTGGGTACAAATGCTTTGTAAGTGCCTTGATTAATGTATGTGCCTGCTTTAAAATTTTGCATAAACTAAATTTATTGCCATGCTATTTTTACAAATATAGTAAAATCTAAAATAAGAACACTTGTTGTTTTAAGTTTTGGTTAAAAACTAAAATAGTATTGGTTTTTAATTTACTTGTAATTTGTCTTAAACTATGATTTTTTTTGATTGTTTGATGGGCTTTGATTTTTGGGTTTCATCACTCTTTTAAAGTGTAATGATGTAGAGCCAAAATTGATTAAAAGACCAATTTCCATATTATACGCTTCTAAATAGTTGATGGCTTGTGCCAAATGCACATCTTCTAATACTTTCACTGCTTTAATTTCGAGCATTATTTTTTCTTCAATAAAAAAATCCGCTCTTCTTTTTCCTATATCATAACCTTTGTAAGTCAATTGCATTTCTTTTTCTCTTTCGTGTTGTATATTTTGCATATTTAACTCAATAGACAAAGCACGTTGGTATATTACTTCTTGAAAACCATTACCTAAATACTTATGTACTTCCATTGCTGCACCTATTATCTTTCCTGTAAGTTCCGAATGCTTGTATTTCTCGTTAATCATAATTCGTTTATTTAGTAGTAATTATAATCATAGTTTTTATACTCATCATAGTTTTCAAATAATCATTTATTAATCATAGTTTAATTTACTTTTATTTTACCCGTTACCACTTCACTTATCAAGGCGGTTTTATATTCTTTAAGTAATGCTATGAGCTTTTTTGTGTTGCTTACTTTGGTGTTTATTTTGGTGATTTCAGTTTCTATATGTTTTACTATTTGGGTTTGTTCTTCTGGTTTAGGAAATGCAATAAACAAATTTGCAATAAATTCCCAACTTACTCTTGGCATTTTTGAACCATATGTAGAACTATTTGTTACATCAATAAATGAATAATCAAGAATTCTGTATTTCGCAAATTCAGGAATTACATCTGATGTTGTTCTGAAAACATAAAAATCCCCAACTGCGTGTCCTTCAAAATTTGCTAACCATACTTTTGCTAAATATGGACGTAATTTTCCAAAAAGAACATCTTTCTTTTTGAAGTGAACTCCTTGTCCTTCAAAGTCAGAGTTTTTATCAATAAATTTTCCCGTTTTGCTAATTATATTTTCAAGACCAATTTTTTTAAATATCTCATCACTTTTTTGAGTCATTAAATTGAAAAAATATTTAAATCTCTTCACTTCCCAATGCACAGGAATATCACCCAACCATTCAACACCACTATCTTTTAGTTTTACATTTGGGTTAATACCTTTGGTTACTGCTTGGTTTATGATGGCAGTTTTTTCTTTTTCATAAAGGTTTAGTAAGGTTTCTTTTTGGCTTATGAGTTGGTCTATTTCGGTGGTTTTTTGGTCGAGATAGTTGGCTATGGCGGTTTGTTCATTTATTGAAGGAACATAAATAAGTAAATTTTTTAATTTAGTTTGATTCAATATTGGAAGTGTTGTATAATCTGCTTCATAAATAATCATTTCTTTATTTCCAACTAAAAAATAATATCCAAAAAATGAATTCATACTATTGTTTTCAAACGAAATAATATTTATTTGTTGATTTGCAGATGCCTCTGATTTTGAAATACTAACTTTTCCTAAAGTTGCACCAATACTAACTAAATAAATAGAATTTTTAGGGAATAATTCTACCTGATTTGATTCAACTGCATTAGTAATAATTCTTCTTTTTGAATTTACAAGAGGTTCATTACCATTAAAATCTGCTGGCGTATACCAATTGATTTCTCCATTCATAAAAAAATCAATTTTAGAACCTTGAATTTTTGGTGTTCTACCAGTTTGTACGTTTGAAACATACTTCAATTTCTTCACTTTCCAATGCTCAGGAATCTCTCCAATCCATTCAATGCCACTATCTTTATATGTATCGTATCTTTTCATTAGTCCAATACAGTTTTTTCTAAATCAAAAGTACTTTGCTCCAAAGCCAAAATATCTGCTTTAATCTCTGCTAATGCTCGTAATGGTTTAAACTCATAAAAATATTTGGTAAAGTTTATTTCGTAACCAATTTTGGTTTTGCTTTCTTCTACCCAAGCCGTAGAAAGATGTGGTTTTACTTCTCTGTCAAAATATTCATCAATGGTTTGTGGCACGAGTTTTTTGTCTGCATCTAATTTTAAAAACGATATATTTTCGTAATCACGTTTACTGGTGTCGGCTTTTGGTTTTCCTTTTTTGTCGGTTATAATTTTTCCGTTTTCTTCTTGAGGTTGTTCAATAGTTGCTCTCCAATAGCCAAAAAAGTCGTTTGGATATATTTTGCTAAACTCGTTTTCTTCAAAGTCGCCATATATTTTGGTTATAAAACCAATGCCTTTTTCTTCTCCGTTTTCAATGATTTTTTTTCGTTTGTTACCCAAACTTTTAGTCATTTTTTCGTAGAAACGGTTAAAATCTCTTTTGCCTTCTGCTATGAGTTCATCATCTTTTTGCCCTGTGGCATTGATAAGTTGTATTTTTCCTTTTCGTTCTGTGCTTTTTTTATTGTTTACAATCCATACATAAGTAGAAATTCCTGTGTTGTAAAACAATTGGTCTGGCATTGCAATAACGGCTTCTAACCAATCATTTTCTATAATCCATTGCCGTATATTACTTTCCCCACTTCCTGCACTTCCTGTAAATAAAGGCGAACCATTAAAAACAACTGCAATTCGTGTTCCGTCCGATTTCATTTTAGAAATCATATGTTGCAAAAAGAGTAGTGAACCATCATTTATTCTTGGTAATCCTGCTCCAAAACGTCCAGAATAACCTTTGTTTTCGTGTTCGTCTTTAATTATTTTTTGTGCTTTTTTCCAATCCACACCAAAAGGCGGATTAGATAATACGTAATCAAACTTTTCATCTTCCAAACCATCAACTGTAAAGGTGTTTCCAAATTTTACGTTAGATGGATTTTGTCCTTTTATTAGCATATCCGATTTACAGATTGCATACGATTCAGGATTTATTTCTTGCCCAAAAACTTCCAGTTTTGCTTTTTTGTTAAAACTTTTTAAATGTTGTTCTCCAATAGAAAGCATTCCACCAGTTCCACAGGCAGGATCGTACATTGTTTTTACGATACCTTCTTTCGTTAGACTTTCGCTATCTGCAATAAACAAGAGATTTACCATTAGTTTAATGACTTCTCTTGGTGTAAAATGTTCTCCTGCTGTTTCGTTAGATTGTTCAGCAAATTTTCTAATAAGTTCTTCAAAGGTGTAACCCATTTCCATACTGTCCATATCTGCAAGGTCAATTTCAGAGAATTTTTTTACAACTTGAAAAAGTATATCGGCTTTTGGGTCGTCCATTCTTTCAATTTGGTCGTCAAAATTGAAGTATTCAATTATTTCCCTTGCACTTGATGAAAATCCATTGATATAGTTTCTTAAATTTGAAGTGATATTGTCAGGGTCGGCAATTAGTTTTTCAAAATCGTATTTACTTCTGTTGTGGAAGTTGTGTCCTGCAATTTTGTTTAAAAGTATATCTTTAGTTTTGTCTGGTTTCTCTTTTACTTTTGGCAGAAAGTCAAGTACTTTTTCTTTGGTTGGTTGCAACACACAATCCAAGCGTCTTAAAACAGTTAATGGCAAGATAACTTTTCCATAATCAGATTGTTTGTAATCTCCCCTTAATAAATTCGCAACATCCCAAATTAGGGATGCTTTTGCTTTAAAATCTGCCATATTTTATTCTGTCTTTTTATTAAGTATCAAATTTAAGTTAATTTCTCATTTTCAATAGCTGAGCATTAAAAAGATTTTGTTCTTTTATATTTCTTTTTGTGGTGGAATTGAGCGTAGGTAAAAAATAAATGTGTAAAATGTACAGTGGCTTTTTCTTTCTTTTTAGTCAGTTTTGAGTTCAGTTTTTGCTTGGGCACAATGCTAAGATAAATTCAGTTTCAATATGATTTTATCGGTCGATAACGAAGTTAGCGTTTTTTATTTATAAAGTCAATATAGTTTTTATTCTGAACGAAGTGAAGAATCTATTTAAACAGTAAACCTTAATACCATTGAAGCCTTAACGCAACGTACTGCAATTTTAATTTATAGATTGATAAATCAGGAGTAGTTTTTTTGTTTCGTTATCGGTAAGTATATGAGGCGTTGGGCTTTTAAAAGTACTTCTTTTCGTTTTATCACTCAGTTTATTTATATGCACTTACTTCGGGTTAATCACTTATTGCCCAATGATTTATACACGTTGTTAGCCTTTCGTTATTTTTTAACTTTTCTGTACTCCATTCCTGCTACTTTAAAAACATATTCTTCATTTTCTTTTGTTAATGACAAATAATTCCCACCTACATCTACTGCTTTATTTTTTGATAGAAGATATAAATTCGTCTCCTCATTGCTGTTTGTATTAAACTTTATATATAATTGATTTTCTTCTACGTAAAAAGCAACAACTTCATCAGGAAATTGTTCTGTTTCCCAATCTCCTAACCAATTTTTCACAAGGTTTGAATCTAACAGAAAACTATCATCGACTGTTGGTTCGTCTATTAATGTAGCCAGATTTTGATATATGTTTACGGCCTTTTCCCTATATTTGAGAGTATGTCTTAAATGATTTCCAATGCCAGAAGTTTGAAAATCTTTAACTTTATTTTTGTATGTGTAATTCGTCAACATATAATTTATGAAACCTTCATTCTTATTTGGTGGACCTTGAAAAGAATACCACTCGAATTTTTCAGACTGTTCCAAGAGATTGTTGTTTACCATATTCTTTATTAATTCACTAAAATCATCCACTATGTTTTTATTAACTGTGTGCAATACGTTTAGTTCACTAACAATATCATTATATTTAATACTAATCTCGTCCATGTTCAATACCAAATTATCATAGGCATTTCTGTTTAATGTAACAGTGCCATATAAGGCTATAGTATTAAATATTCCTTCTATTTTAGGATTTGCATAATCATTATAGGTTAGTTTGTCATTTAATACTAAATTGAAAATTGTGTCCTTAGTTTGATAAAATTTGATCAAGTTATTAGAGTTATCAATATTCTTACTCAATTCTTCCAGAACATTTTTAAAAATAGCATCTATTTTTGCTTCAATTTTAGTCTGCTCATTCCAATTATTAATTGATAACGCAATCAAAATACCAATAACCACAAGTACAATTTCACCAATGGCATATTTTAAATACTTTCCAGTTTTATTTTTCTCCATAAGGTCATAGCGGATTTTTCTAAAGAATTTTATCATTTATCGATTCGGTTTTTAATGAAGGCTAATGCTAAGATAAATTCAGTTTTAATTGATTTTATCGGTCGATAACGAAGTTAGCGTTTTTTATTTATAAAGTCAATCTGTATTTAGCAATAAATATTTTAAGTTAGTTTGAATATATTGATGATTTTTTATTAAATTTCAAATTATGAAACCTGCCTACCGCAGGCAGTCAGCATGTGACCAATAAAAAACAATAAATATAAACACATGAAACGAGCATGCTAAAATGTTTATCACCTAAGGAAATGATTAATAGCGAACAGCATGTGACCATTAAAAAAACAATAAATATAAACACATGAAAAAACTAACCATCCTTTTTACGGTCTTAATCGTTGCAAGCTGTTCCACAAAAGAGCAAGCCGATTTAATTGTAACCAATGCAAACATTTATACAGTAAACGACAATTTTGAAACTGCTCAAGCTTTTGCTGTTAAAGACGGAAAGTTTCTTGACGTAGGCTCATCAGAAGATATTTTAGCAAAATATGAAACCACAAACACTATTGATGCCAACGGGCAAACCATATTACCAGGTTTTATAGACGCACATTGTCATTTTTTGGGTTTAGGTTACGATCAACAAGCTGTCGATTTGGTTGGCACTAAAAGTTTTGATGAGGTTGTAATGCGTGTTACAGATTTTCAGAATAAGAATAATTTAAAATATATTAAAGGAAGAGGTTGGGATCAAAACGATTGGGACGTAAAAGAGTTTCCAAATAATAAATTATTAAATGCTTTATATCCAGACACTCCTATTGTATTAACCCGAATTGATGGTCATGCAATTTTGTGTAATAAAGCCGCTTTAGATTTGGGAAATGTAACTATTGACAGCAAAATTGATGGAGGAGAAGTCGTTATGGAAAATGGAGAACTCACAGGAGTTTTAGTAGATAATGCTGAAAGTTTAGTGATGAACTATTGGCCTAAAACAACCAAAGAAGATACTGTAAAAGCCTTAATGGATGCTCAAGACATTTGTTTTAGTTATGGTTTAACAACCGTTAATGATGCTGGATTAAGTGTTGAAGCAATTGAGATTATTGATAGTTTACAGCAAACAGGAGATTTAAAAATACGTGTCTATGCAATGGTTTCTGGCAATAAGAATAATTTAGATTATTATTTAAACAAAGGCATTGTTAAAACAGATAAGTTAAATGTTCGCTCGTTTAAGTATTATGTTGATGGTGCTTTAGGATCTCGAGGCGCATTATTAAGAGCGCCTTATAGCGATAAGGAAAATCATTTTGGTTTGGCTGTAAATAGTTTTGAAGATTTACAGGAAACAGCTTCCAGAATTGCAAATTCAGAGTTTCAAATGAATACACATGCCATTGGAGATTCCGCTAATCATGTTGTTTTACAAACTTATAAAGCCGTTTTAAAAGGGAAACCAAACAGACGTTGGAAAGTTGAACATGCACAAGTAATTTCACCAGAAGATTTTGATTTGTTTGATGATATTATTCCTTCTGTGCAACCTACACATGCAACAAGCGATATGTATTGGGCTGAAGACAGAGTTGGAGCAGAACGCATTAAAGGCGCTTATGCCTTTAAGGATTTATTAAACAAATATGGAAAAGTAGCTCTTGGAACCGATTTTCCTGTAGAGCATGTAAGTCCGTTTTATACATTTTATGCAGCTGTAGCACGACAAGATTTAAAAGGTTATCCCAAAAATGGTTACCAAATGGAAAACGCATTAACAAGAGAAGAAACCTTAAAAGGGATGACCATTTGGGCTGCCTATTCTAATTTTGAAGAAAACGAAAAAGGCAGTATAGAAACTGGAAAGTTAGCCGATTTTATAATTTTAGATAAAAATATTATGGAAGTTGATGCTTCCGAAATTCCAAACATTAAGGTAGTAAAAACTTTTGTGGATGGAGAGGCACAGTAAATAACTGTCTTTCCTGCGTTTCACACTGAGCTTGTCGAAGTGAAAGCTGGAATCTTTTTAATTAAAACCAATTTATTGTAAATTTAAACCTTATTGCAAAGCATTAGTCTTAATAAGTATAAAACCTAATTAAAATTAACCTACTATGACTGTTACAACAAAGAGTAGCTATTTATTTATTGTTTGCTGTTGCTTTGTGACTTTATTGACATTTGGTCAAATTTCAATTCAACTTCCAGAAAGCCCGACAATCGATACAATTCAAAAGTCATGGAAAGGACATAATCATGGTGCGTTTTCGGACACTTTTCTATTTAATAACCAAGTGTTTGTAGATTCGTTCTCAACATTTCACCCAGGAATTATACGATGGCCTGCTGGAAATAGAAGTCAAAACTATAAATGGGAAGAACATCTTTCGGAAACAAATAAATTCAATCTTAAAAATGTTATTCCATTTCTAAATCAGTTTGGAGTAGATCTACAGGTAGTTACCAATTTTGGCAATGGTTCTGCTACTGAATCTGCGGAGTTTGTGAAGTTTTGTAATAGTACAGATCCGTATTATACCAATTTAAGAGATAGTTTATTAAGTAGTCCAAACCCAATTAAGGTAAAGTATTGGGAAATAGGAAATGAATCTACCACAGCTTGGTCTTTTGCTTGGTCATGGTTGGGTTTTCAAGATAATATTAGGTTTAGAACAGGAGAACCCTTAAAACCACTTCTAAAAAAGGATATAGATAGTTTATATTATTATGGAGGCGATTTTTTTAGAGAAGGTTGGGTAGAGGTTATTGGTGGTATTAATTTGATAGAAGCCATATTGGGCGACCTTAAATTCTATGAAAATGATATAACAACTGATACGATTACTATAGATTACCCTAAACTAGATGTATTAGATACAAATGCAGTAAGAGTGTATAGAACGTCTAATTTTGATCAGGTTTGGTCTAAAACTTTAGGAACAAGTTTAGCCGATGGTCAAGTACTTTATGACAGCATATCAAACCCAAATAATTTACTTGCTGCAAATGAATATTCTTGGAATGAAACTCAAGTAATTTTAACACCAATTGGAGGTTTAAAAGCAAGTGATGCCTTACTCATTGAATATAATAGTACAGGTCATGATGGTGCTTTTGCTTTTAGAAACGCAATGAAAGCCGCCGATCCATCCATCGAGATTGGTTATGCTACAGTTTTACAACCAGAGTTATACAACAATAGCACATTTCAACAGGATTTTGCTGCAAGTCCGCCAGATTTTATGATAGTACATTCTTATCCTGGAGGTAAAACACAACCTCTTGCAGAAAACGGTGATTTTTCGGAAGTAGTTTATGTTGCTAAAGATGAAATTAATAGTGCTGTAGATTTTCAGGCCTTATGGAATCAAAGAGAAATAGATTGGAGTATTCCTAACGATGTTGGAATCGCAATAACGGAATGGAATATTAATTTATACGATGGTGCGCCAGAAAATCATCCGCATCGCGGAATTTCAGGAGGAATGTATGTTGCTTCTTTTTTAGCAAATATGTTTGAAAGTGCAGTACAGGATTCAATAGATTTGCGAGTAAATAATCATTTTGCACTTATTGCTTCTGGCAATAATTTTATCCATCTCTTTAATAGTAATGCGACTTTAGAAACTTCGGTTGAAGGGAAAGCTACACAATTAGTTATGGAATCTATTGGTGAAAAAACGTTCCCATTATCAATAACTAACATGCCACAAATACAAATAATTGGCAATCAACAAGGCGATTTAATAACTATTGATGCTATTGAAAAATGGGGAGGCGTAAGTATTGATGAAAGCTCTGTAAACATTTTGTTTATAAATAGAGATGACCAACAGAGTTATGATGTTAATTTGCAAATTCCATCGTCTTATCTTGCCAACAGTATTTCGGTTGATAAACTATATGGCACAATGTTTGACCAAAATATTACTGCTAGTTTTCAAGAAGAGGTGCTATCTACCAATAATTATCTGGTTAATTTACCAGCATTTTCGGTGACTTCGGTTAAGATTGCAATTCAAGGGTCACTTGGCATTGATGAGAATGAGCTGTTAAATAATGAGTTTAATGTATTTCCTAATCCTGCAAGTTCGGTATTGCATATTCAATCTAAAAAAGAAGAGTATTTGTTAACTATTTACGATGTAAGTGGAAGGATGATACAGCGTTCTACAAAACATTTTTCAGCAAGTATTGATGTGAATGAATTTGCTGAAGGACTTTACTTTTTTAACTTGCAAACAGGAAGAGATAATATAACATTTAAGGTAATAAAAAAATAAATCTAGATTTATTTAAAAAGTCAACCTCGCCAAATAATCATAATGCTCACCTTCCAAAACCAATTCACATTGTAAACCAACACTTTTACAAGCCAACTTTAAAGTTTCAAAATCTAAATAGAGCATTTTAAAAGTATTTTCATCTTCATTTTTATAACTTACATAATAGTCGAGTTCGCCATAATAATTAGAGTTGCCATCCATCCAATAACCACCATCATCATCTTTATACATATATTTAATATCAGAGGAATCAATAAGGATTTGACCATTGGGATGTAACAACGATTTTAAATGATTTAAATACCTAGGTGTATTGTCTAAATCCTCAAAAACACCTGTGCCATTCATAAGTAATAAAATAGTGTCAAAAGTTTCGGCTTCATCTAAAATATTTTTTACTTCAGCATTTAAAACGCCTCGTTTTTCGCATACTTCAATAGCGCCTTTTGAAATGTCAATGGCTTTAACTTTAAAACCTTTGTCTTGTAAATACAAACTATGACTGCCTGCGCCACAGCCTATATCTAATATCTTACCTTGAGCTAGATGTAATGCATTTTGTTCAATCTTAGGCATTTCAGAATAATTTCTAAACAAATATGGTAAAGGCAATTTGTCTTCATCCGAAATACTTGTAGATGTAATAATATCTTCAGAATAATTTCCGTTTTGATAATCTAATAAAGCTTTTCCGAAGAGGTCTTTCATTGACAAAATTTTTATCATTTCCGCGTAGGCGGAAATCACATAATTGGAACTAAAATGTTATTTTTACAGCATGCAAGACATCATAGATAATCTTCCAAAGCTCGCCAAAGATAAGCATATTGAGAACAAGAAGTTCTTTACCAAGCTAAAAAAGAAGCCGCCAAAACAATTGGATTATTTGATGCAAGAATTGCACGATGATGAATTCTCTCGAACTGATTGTCTAGAATGTGCTAATTGCTGTAAAACTACAAGTCCAATATTTACAGATAAAGATGTAGAGCGTATTGCAAAACATTTTAAAATGAAAGTCTATGATTTTACAACTCAATTTTTGAAAGTTGATGAAGATATTTTTTTTGTTTTAAAGCAAGTGCCATGTACGTTTCTTGATGAAGATAATTCGTGTTCTATTTACGATGTGCGTCCAAAAGCATGTAGAGAATATCCGCATACTAACAGAAAAAAAATTCATAAAATATCTAATTTAACCTTGAATAACATTGCAATTTGTCCAGCTGTTTTTAATATTGTGGAAGAAATGAAAAAAAGAATACAAACGACTAAACGAGAAATTTAAAATTTTATTCGAAATAAAATCCCAATGAAAAAATCAGTTTTACTTTTTGTGTTTGTAATAACATCATTTAATTTCTGTTTGTCGCAAGAGTGGTTTACGTCATTAAAAGTGGCTAAAAAATTAGCACTAGTACAAGACAAAATGTTATTTGTTATGTGGGAAAACGCTATGAGCTACCCTTATCCTGTATTAATAAATACTGAGAATGGTGAATCCGTAGTTACAGATTTATTTGATGACGAACGTATCAATAGAATGATTTGGGAATATTTTATTCCTGTAAAGATTTATGAATCAGAATATGCAGAGTTATCTCATAAAATTAAGGAAACCAGAGGAGAGAAATATTTTAATAAGCTTATAGATGATGGTATTAAAATTATGGATGTAAACGGAAATATTTTAAACATTAATTCTTCTAATGAGTATATTGAAAATTTGTCTTTATTAATTAAACGCTATGCTTTAAACACTTCTTTTTTGAAACAAGAATTGGTTAATTATTCTAAAAATAAAAGCTTCTCAACATCATTTTGGTTGGCTTCTAAATATCTTGATTTCGCTATATTTATAGGAAAAGACACCAGATTTGAAATAATACAATTAGCAAATATTTACTTTAATGAGGCAAGAAACCATCTAACAAAAAGCGATTTAAATAATAAAAAGGCTATTTTGCAAAAGTTTGATTTGCTAGAATTAAAAGAGTACTTAATCTTAAATAAGCCAAGAAAAGTGCTTAGACATTTAAAGAAATTAGATGTTACTGAAATTGATGAAATAAATCAGTCTCTATTCTCTTTTTTAAAATATACTTCATTTAAACTTTTAGATAATGAAAAAAATGCAGCTTTATGGAAAAGTAAAGTTTCTTTAGTAGATTTGAGAATAGCAAAATTAATTATAAATATTAACTCTTAAGATTATTGGAAACATTAATAAATTATTTTGAAACCATACCTTCTTTACACAGAAGTATTATTCTTGTTGGAGGCATAACGTTATTTTGGCTAATTGAAGGCGCTGTGCCATTGTTTAAGTTTGATTACAAAAAATGGAAACATGCAATTCCCAATTTCTTTTTTACACTCACAACCATCATAATCAATTTTGGATTGGCATTTATACTTTTAAATTTAGCCGATTGGGTTGTGGCCAACGATTTTGGGATTATTAATTGGCTGCCAGAAATGCCATTATGGTTGTATGTTATTCTTGGCGTGTTACTTTTAGATTTTATTGGAGCTTATGTTGCTCATTATGTAGAGCATAAAGTTAAACCCTTATGGATGATTCATTTGGTACATCATACAGACCACAAGGTAGATACCACAACAGCTAATAGACACCATCCTTTGGAAAGCGTAATTCGTTTTGTGTTTACACTTATAGGTGTTTTTATTATTGGTGCTCCAATAGGGATTGTGATGCTTTACCAATCATTGTCTTTAGTGGCAACACAATTTAGTCATGCTAATATAAAACTGCCTAAAAAAGTGGATCATTTTATTAGCTATTTTCTGGTATCTCCAGATATGCATAAAATCCACCATCATTATGTATTGCCATATACCGATTCTAACTACGGAAATATTTTTTCTATTTGGGACAGAATTTTTGGAACGTATATGAAAATGGATAGAGAAGATTTAGTCTATGGCGTTGATGTGTTTCCAGATGAAGCAACAAATAGCAACATTAAAGATTTATTGATTCAACCATTTCAAAAATATCAAAAGCCAACTATAATAAATTCATCTCGTAACAATGAATAAAGTTTTAATCTTCGGAATATTTTCACTCTTAATAAATTGTACTACTTCTCATCAAATAGATATTCAAGGACATCGAGGTAGTCGTGGATTAATGCCAGAAAACACTTTGCCAGCTTTTGAAAAAGCAATAGATTTAGGAGTGCATACTCTAGAGTTAGACCTTGCAATTTCTAAAGACCGTAAAGTCGTAGTATCTCACGAACCTTATATTAACAGCTTATTTTGTTTAGATACGCTTGGAAATGAAATTGACCCAAAAACTGATAAAACATATAATCTGTATAAAATGAATTATCAGGAAATCAAAAAATTTGATTGTGGGACAAAAAAGTTTCATAGGTTTCAAGAACAACAAAAAATAAAAACTCATAAACCGTTATTAAGCGAGGTTTTTGAAATGGTAAAAGCAAAAAATAGTAAGGTAAAGTTTAATATAGAAATTAAAGCAGATCCAAAATACGATGATATTTATACACCTAAACCAGATGAATTTGTACGTTTGGTTTTAGAACTAATAAATGATTATGATGTTTTTGAACTTACAAATTTACAGTCTTTCGATTTAAGAATTTTAGAAGAAGTAAAACGACAAGCTCCAAAAATGAAAGTAGCGTTATTAGTTGACGAGTCCGAAGTAATAGAAGATAAATTATCTAGATTAAGTTACTCACCAGAAATAATAAGTCCTTATTATAAGCTAATAGATAAAAAAATAGTTAAAAATCTTCATGCCAAAAACTTTCAAGTCATCCCATGGACAATTAATAACGTAGAAGACATGCAACTCATGATTAATTATGGTGTGGATGGCATAATAACAGATTATCCAGACAGATTAATCAAATTGCTGAAAAACTAAGTTTTCAACAAAGTTATTAACAACGATTGTCATTCCTCTGTTTTTTATGCATTTTGTAGATTATTTTTCTTTAAGAGATACAAATCTAATTAGATTTATCCCGAGGGATTAATTATTACTGTTGAGTTTTAATTAAAGTTGAACTTAATAGCATTTCATTTGAAAAAATATCTTTTAGTACTTATTGCATCTTCTAATCTTTTATTTCAGGATTTATACGCTCAAGAGCGTTTTGCAACAATAGAAAAAAACGTCAATTTTAGAGCAAGTAACTTATTTCATGGTTTAAATAAAACCAGAGACACATTATTACTTAAAAGTGATAAAGAAATTAATTATGTGTATTCTATTAATAAAGATAATAATAGAGAGATAGATTATCATGTAAATGCTAATTCTTTTAAAGTCCCTCTTAAAAATTTAAGTAAAGGCAAACATGTTTTCTCTGTTGTACAAGCTCCTTTATTAATTGTATTTGTAGTTCATATTTTTAAAGATTCCCCTCCAATTATTGTGATGGATGAAGATGATGTTGCAGTATTAAAAAACTAACTTTCTTAGTTTACCTATATATCAAATACTTCTTTCTAATTATTTTAAAAGATTCTAAACCATCTTGCCAAGTGGCTTTAATTTCTTTTTCAGTTAAACCAGCTTCAATTTGTTGTTGCAATTTTTTTGTTCCAGCTAATTTGGTGAGGAAATCGTTGAAAAAATCTTCTTTATTTAAAGTTGAAGAATAGGCTTCAATTAAGTAACCAAGACGAATTTCGTTATGTTCTTCTTCTTCGCTTAAATCAGAACCACAGCATTCTTTTCCTTGGTGTTTTGGGTATTTTGCTCCAAAATTAGGTTGAGGTGTAAAACAATAATTTATGTATTCACCTGACATAAAAGGTGAGCCATACACTTGAAACTGCTTATCTGTACCTCGACCAATACTTACATTTGTGCCTTCAAAAAAACATAAACTTGGGTACAAATTAATAGCTTTGTCGTTTGGTAAATTTGGTGATGGTTTTATGGGCAAACTGTAAGACGTGTTATGAGTATAACTTTTAATTGGAATAACAGTAATATCGCATTGAACTCTATTTTCTAACCATTGTTCTCCGTTTATCATTTGTGCATATTCGCCAATGGTCATTCCATGAACCACAGGAACAGGATGCATCCCAACAAAACTTTTGTGTTCCATTTCTAAAATTGGACCATCTACATAGTGTCCATTTGGGTTTGGTCTGTCTAAAATAAGGAGAGGAATGTTTTGCTCTGCACAAGCTTCCATAACATAATGTAATGTAGAAATATAGGTGTAAAATCGTGCGCCAACATCTTGAATATCGAATATTAAAATATCAATGTTTTCAAGTTGTTCAGTCGAAGGCTTTCTGTTTTTTCCATATAATGAAATTATTGGTAATCCTGTTTTTGTATCTATTCCATCTTTAACTTTTTCTCCAGCATCAGCAGTACCACGAAATCCATGTTCGGGAGCAAAAACTTTTTTAACATCAATGTCAAGCGATAATAAAGAATCTACAAGATGAGTAAAACTTCCGTCTCCCGTCTTCTGTCTTCCGTCTTTAAAAATAACACTCGTTTGATTAGCAACAATCCCAACTTTTTTTCCGCTTAATAAAAGCAAATAATTCTCAGTTTGGTTTGCTCCAACAATAACAACTTTGTCATCCTGAACTTGTTTCAGGATCTCATTATTTTGAGCAGACTTTTTTCTGTCATTAGAACCACAAGAAATCAGTACCAAAACAATCCCAATAATTTTCGGGAATAAAACTGTATTTTTGAAGATATTTAAACCCATTATTAAAATTTGAATTACGAGTATTTTATAGCAAAACGCATAATTGGTAGTAAAGCGTATAAAAATAGTATTTCGGCACCAATAATAAAAATTGGTATTGCTGCAATTGCTATCGGAATTATTGTAATGATGATTGCCATTGCAACTGGAATTGGCTTACAGCAAAAAATTAGAGATAAAGCTGTGGCATTTAATGGTCATGTTACCATTTCTAGTTTCGATAGTAATGCTTCAGATGAATCTAAAAACCCAATCTCTATAGATCAGGAGTTTTATCCAGAGTTTAAAACTGTAGAAGGAATTTCTCATATTCAAGCAGTAGCAACAAAATTTGGAGTTATTCGTACAGAAACCGATTTTGAAGGCGTTGTTCTTAAAGGTGTTGGAGAAGATTATAATTGGACATATTTTGAAGAGTTTTTAGTAGAAGGCGAACTTCCAAAATATTCTGAAAAAATGAATAACGATATTCTTATCTCTCAATATTTAGCCAACCGATTAGGATTTAAAGTTGGCGATAGTTTTCTTATGTATTTTTTGAAAGATGATGAAAGCAAGCCACCTTTTATTAGAAAATTTGATGTTGTAGGCATTTACAATTCTGGTTTTCAAGAATTAGACGAAACCTATTTATTGGGAGACATAAAACATGTGCAACGTCTAAATAAATGGAATAAAGACCAAATTGGGAATTTTGAAGTATTTATAGACGATTACGACCAATTGGAAGCAAAAGGCATAGAGATTTATCAAAATACATCATCCACATTAAATACTGAAACCGTTACACAAAAATATGCCACTATTTTTGAGTGGATTGGTATTTTCGATAAAAATATTTATGGCATTATTGGCATTATGATTGTTGTAGCAGGTATAAATATGATTACTGCTTTGTTGGTTTTAATTCTGGAGCGTACTCAAATGATTGGTATTTTAAAAGCCCTTGGAAGCAATAACTGGAGCATTCGAAAATTATTTTTATATAATGCTTCATACCTAATTGTACTTGGTTTATTCTGGGGAAATCTTATCGGTTTAACATTGTTATTTGTACAAAAAACATTCAAACTTTTTCCTTTAGATCCAAGTGTGTATTATGTTACCGAAGTGCCAGTTTATATAAGTTTTAGTTACATCATTGCTTTAAATATTGGGACTTTTATTTTGTGCCTAATCATGCTTTTGGTGCCTTCGTATATTATCACCAAAATCACTCCAGTAAAAGCAATTCGATTTGAATAGTCTTACAGTCTACAGTAGCAGTCCACAGTTTTCAGTATAAATAAAAACCAACTTTAAACTTTTAAACTTTTAACTTTTAACTATTTTTGCGTGAAATTATAGATTAACAATTAAAAGTTACTCGCTTTCGCGAGCATAAAATGAACTACGCAAAAAACATATTAGAAACTATTGGTAATACACCTTTGGTAAAACTCAATAAACTTACAGCCGAATTACCTTGTTTGGTTTTGGCAAAATACGAAACGTTTAACCCAGGAAATTCAGTAAAAGACAGAATGGCACTCACTATGATTGAAGATGCCGAAGCAGATGGACGCTTAAAACCTGGTGGAACAATTATAGAAGGTACCTCTGGAAACACAGGAATGGGTTTAGCATTGGTTGCTATTGTAAAAGGTTATAAATGCATTTTTGTAATAAGCGACAAGCAGTCTAAAGAAAAAATGGATATTCTTAAAGCTCTTGGAGCCGAAGTTATAGTTTGCCCAACAAATGTTGAGCCAACAGATCCAAGATCTTATTATTCAGTATCAAAACGATTAGCTGAAGAAACACCAAATTCGTGGTATGTAAATCAATACGACAACCCAAGTAATACCAAAGCGCATTACCAAAGTACAGGGCCAGAAATTTGGAAACAAACCGATGGTAAAATCACACACTTTGTAGTTGGTGTTGGTACTGGAGGAACAGTATCTGGTGTTGGTAAATACTTGAAGGAACAAAATCCAGATATTAAAGTTTGGGGCATTGATACTTATGGCTCTGTATTTAAAAAATACCATGAAACTGGAATCTTCGATGAGAACGAAATTTATCCTTATGTAACCGAAGGGATTGGTGAAGATATTTTACCCGAAAATGTAGATTTCTCTATAATTGATGGTTTTACCAAAGTAACCGATAAAGATGCTGCAGTTTACACGCAACGTCTTGCCAAAGAAGAAGGCATGTTTTTGGGCAACTCGGCAGGAGCTGCTATAAAAGGATTATTACAACTTAAAGAACACTTTACAAAAGACGATGTGGTTGTAGTGTTATTTCACGATCATGGCAGTCGCTACGTTGGTAAAATGTTTAACAACGATTGGATGAAAAAAATGGGTTATATCGATTAGTCCATTAGGATTAAATAAAAACCTTTCACAATTTTAAATAGAAAGGGTTTTTAAACTTAATTATTTATCTAAATCAATTAAATAACCTATAGAGAAATTAAAAAAACTTGTTGTTTTTAAATTAGATTCAGTTTCTAGTGGAGATGGAAAATTCATATTATAACCTAGTTCAAAATCCCATGATTTTGTAGTTAAGGCTAGTGGTAAACTTATTTGTGTGTTTAACAGATCAAAAATATCATTATAAACAAATTCAGTAGTTATCTCACCATCTTGAGTGTTTAATTGCTCTAATGCTATAGTCTGCTGCGCAATTATAAAATTGAGTTGCGGTCTCAATTTTAAAACAAAATCCTTTTGCTTTGTGAGTGTGATATTGCCATAACTACGAGATACGATTTGTAACGATTGGTCTTTTCCAAACAGATAAGAAGCTGTTAGTTTTGTACCAATGGTTCTTTTTTTATTTTTTATTCCCAGACTTAAATCTACAGAATTTGTAAATGTATCCCAACCATCACTATAAAAATATCTTGTATATCCAACATTATAATTTAGTAATTTCTTTTTTCCTATTGTATTATAATAGCCTAAATATACATTTGTAAAGTCCCAATTTGGACTAAACGTTTCATAATATAGACCAGAAATACTTATGTTAAACCCTTTGGAACTATAATATGATATTTGTGGAATTATATTAAATTGGTCAATACCAGAATCTCTACCAGAAAAGAAAGTATTACTATTAAATGATACATTTGCATATAAAAAATTATAGGTGTTAAAAGAATTTAAAATATCATCTATAAATTGTTGTTCGTTAAAAAACAGACCATCAAGAAGTAAATCTATTTCATCATCCTCTTCGGGTGTTTGACCATAAGAATTAACAAAGGTTGCTACTGTAAACAGTAGCAACCAAAGCACTCTCAATTTATGTATAAATCTAGATTGGGAATATTTCATTCATAAAAAAATTAACTTCCAACATTATTTCCATTACTTCCGCCATTTCTTCCAGGACGTTTACCATCTCCTCCAAAACCATCTCCATTTCTTATTTCACCTTGATCTCGCGAATTTCTTGTTTTTTCTATACGTTCTCTAAGCATTCTTCTTTGTTCTTGAGTTAGTGAATTTCTAAATTGTTCTCTTGTACGGCGTAATTCTCTTTCTTGATTTTGAACTAGTTCGCCTTGTTCTCCAGTAAATGATAATCTTAATTGTTCTCTTTTTTGTTCTCTTGTAAGAGCTGGGTCTCCAAGTATTGCTAGCTGCTCTTCAGTTAATGATGCCCTAAGTTGTTTACGATTTTGTAGCATCAATTGTCTTTGATTTTGTAGCATTTCTTGTTGTTGAACAGTTAACTGATTCATTATTGGAGTATAATCAGATACTTGGGCAAAAAGGGTAACACTTGATGTAAACAGAATTATAAAACTGAACATCGTAATTAGGGATTTAACTTTTGACTTTTTCATGATAAATGAATTTAAATTATTATTTATGTTCTTATATATTAGAACTCAAAATTTTAAAATAGTTTGAAATAAGCTTATAAAATCATATTTTCTAAAATGCTGTTTTGAGTGTAATTATCTATTAATGAATCATCTATAAAAAGAGAATTAATAAAAATATTTTCCAATTTTTGTTCTGAATTATCTACTTCTACAATGATTTCTTTCATAAGGAATGCATCAACAAATTGATCCATTTCAGAATCTTCCACAAACAGTGAGGAAACTAAAAATTGATCTGATGAGAAGTCCATATTAAACACTTCAATTTTTTCGACATCAGTAATTTCTAAATTAGTTTCTGGAGTATTATTTTGCCACCAAAAAGTAATTGAGATAAGTAAAATAATAGATGCAGCTATTGGATACGAAAATTTTGGGTTTAACCAAAATAGTGTTTGTTTCCTTTCCTCTTCCTTATGGATAGCATCAAGAATATTTAATTTAGATTTTGAAAAATAACCGTCAGGAATTTGCAGACCTAACTTATCTTTATGAAAATTTGATAAATATCCTTTGTTGTTATTTTTATTTGCTTTATCCATAGTAATAATTTAGACCTTTAAAATTTAAAATAGTTTGGAAAGCTATTAAATAATTATTTTTTCTTCAATTATTTTAACTACACTATAGTAGGATGATTTTAAAGTACTCTCGCTTACATCAAGGATTTCAGATATTTGCTTAAAACTTAGATCATCAAAATATTTCATTTGAAAAACACGTTGTTGCTTATTTGTAAGATGCGTAATAATATTATGTAGCTTTAACTGTATTTCATCACCATTAAAATAAATATCTTGAGTTAAGTTTTCGAGGTAGTTGCTATCATCCTCATTTAACGAGAAAGCTGTTTTAATTTTATTTTTTTCTAAAAAGCGAATAGATTCATTATAAGCAATTCTAAACATCCAAGTATGGAGTGTGCTTTTTTCTTTAAAGGTATTTATGCTTTTATAAATTCGAATAAAGGTGTTTTGTAAAACGTCGTTAGCATTATCGTGGGTGACTACAATTTTTCGAATATGCCAATACAATCGTTCTTGATATAGATCAAGAAGATTCTTAAACGCCTCATTTTTTAGGTTAGAATCTTTTAGTTTTTTAATAAGTTCAGTTTCGTTATTCAAGAGCACTTATTTTTTTAGAAAGTTAATTCAATTTTATTAGACCTTATTTTTTATGAATAGTTTGTTTATTATTTTTTTTGAAGTTTCGTTTAAGGGTTCTGTGTATGATTACGTTTAGGAATCAGATATAAATGTAGGAATTGTTCAATTAACCAACTTGCTCAAGCAATGGACACGTTGTTAGGTGCTGTTTTATTGTAAGTCTTTTTTAAGTTGGATTTCTAACATTTTTAGTAAATTAGGAATTTCCTTTGGGATTATACTTTGGCCGATTTCTGATAATCCTTTATCATATTTTTTTCGTTCAAGACCACCTTTATGAATTAACCAATTGTTAGTTTTCTCTCTAATAGATTCAATTTTTTCGATTAACTCTTCAATGATTTTAATTTGAGGGTCTTTTAAAAATAGTCTTACTACGCATGAATGATATTCAAAACTTAAGGTTGCCTCAGAAATCTCTAACCAAATTCTATCAAAAATTTCGTCTGAATGCTGACCGAATTCAACCTGATAAAAATATTTTTTCACTTTGGTTTCTAAGTCCAAAAAGCTTTTATAAAAAGCCTTGATTTCAACAATCTTATTTTCATGTAATTTGGAGTATCTTATTTCATTTACTTTATAACGCCAATTAATAAAAGCCGTAAATAATACTCCTAATGAACCTAAAAGAAACACAATTTGTGCCCAATTAGCTAAAATTATATCATACCAATTTTTTCCTTCCATTGAGTTCAAAATTGCACCTAACTATTTAAGATAAAAAACGTTTCAATATTTATTCATCAACTATTACCTGTCTGCCAATAGGTAAGAACGAAGATAGCTGTTTTTATTTACTAAATCGATTTGTGTATGAGTAGTGGCGATTAAAAAGCACTACTTTTCAATATTACACAAAAGCACAAAAAAAGCACAAACTTTAAGGTTTGCACTTTCTTAGCCATTACTTATACATTTTGTTAGGCTTTCGTACTTGTTTTATTATGTATTTCATTTTCAAATAACCATACTAATATTATAGTTTATGTTAAGCCTTATTTATAAATCAATTCAAATCTATCAAGATTCATTACTTTTGTCCATGCAGCAATAAAATCTGTTACAAACTGTTCTTTAGAATCGTCACTTGCATAAAATTCTGCTAATGCTCTAAGTTCTGAGTTTGAACCAAATATTAAATCTGCTCTTGTAGCCGTCCATTTATTGGCACCTGTTTTAATGTCTTTTCCTATAAAATTTTCTTTAGTGTCCGAAGTTGCTTCCCATTCAACTCCCATTTCTAATAAATTGGTAAAAAAAGTGTTGGTAAGTTTGTCCTTATCTGTTGTAAAAATTCCATTTTTACTTCCATCAAAATTTACATTTAATGCACGCATTCCTCCAACTAATACTGTCATTTCTGGTGCTGTAAGTGTTAGTAATTGTGCTTTATCAACTAGTAATTCTTCCGTAGAAATGGTATATTTTGTTTTTAAGTAATTACGGAAACCATCAGCCATTGGCTCCAAAAGGTTAAATGAATTTATGTCTGTTTGTTCTTGAATAGCATCTGTACGTCCTGAAGTGAATGGTACTTTATGATTGTAACCTGCATTTTTCACTGCTTTTTCTATTCCAACAGTACCTGCTAACACAATTAAATCTGCCATTGATACTTTTTTTGTAGTTGATTTGGTGTTGAATTTATTTTGAATTCCTTCCAAAACAGTCAATACTTTTTTTAATTGTGTAGGATTATTCACCTCCCAGCTTATTTGTGGTTCTAATCGTATTCTTGCTCCATTTGCTCCACCTCTTCTGTCTGAATTACGGTAGGTTGAGGCAGATGCCCAAGCAGTAGATACCATTTCGCTAATGGTTAAATCGGAATTTGAAATTTGTTTCTTTAGAGTTTCCTCATCATTTTTAGTGATTTTTTGATAATCAGCAGTTGGAATTGGGTCTTGCCAAATTAAATCTTCTGTTGGAGCTTCTTGTCCAAGATACGTAGATTTTGGTCCCATATCTCTATGTGTTAATTTAAACCACGCTCTTGCAAAGGCTTCATCAAAAGTATCTGGGTTTTTATAAAACTCTCTTGATATTTTTTCATAAATAGGGTCAAATCTTAATGCTAAATCGGTAGTGAACATTCCAGGTTTAACCATTTTATCTGAATCAAAAGCATCTGGAACCATCATTTTAGGATTTTTAGGTTCCCATTGATGTGCACCTGCTGGACTTTTAGTTAATTCCCATTCATTTTCAAATAAATTAAAAAAGAATA
>JAKITV010000058.1 GCA_021647885.1 Flavobacteriaceae bacterium
TTTTGATATTGTCTTAATTAATAATGATTTATTGTCTTTAAACCAAGAGAATGGTCTTCCTGTATTTGCATTAAGATTGGCTTCGGTAAGTTTTTTTGCAGATTTAGAGTTAACATCTAAAACCCAAAGCTCTACTCCATTATTAACAGTCTTTGTAAAAGCCATCATTTTTTGATTTGGTGACCACAAGAAATTTGCATAACGACCATTATTTGGTAAACCACTTACTTCAGTTTCGTTTCCATTTCTACCAATACGCACTTTTACGTTTGTGTAGTAACTTTGTCTGCTATTAATATTGGTTTTAGGATTTATTCTTAATCCACCAAGTCGCATTTCTTTTTCAGAAAGTTCATCAATACTTTTGAATCTACTTCTATAAAGGAAAACAATATTTTCGCCTTTACTATCTATTCGTATTGATGGTGCCAAAGGCGCTTCAGCTAATTCAAGAATTTCTTGAGATGGTTTTTGATAGGTAACATTTTCTTGAGAATACGTTAACGTACTCAAAAATAAAACAATTAGAAAGATAAGATTTTTCATTTTTGGTTATATTTAATTATAAGTGTTGTAAAGCTACTAAAACGATAAGAATTAGTCTTTTAAAAGTAAGTTAAAAATGAAGATTTGTCAATCTATTGTGTATTAATTTCATATTTATTGAATATAATGTATTTTCAAAGTGTTAAAAATGCTTTTATTGTAATCCTCTATTTTTTTAATTCACTAAATTTGAATCTAACAAAATTTATAAAGAAGCAAAAAACTAACTATGTACAATTCAAAAATAATAGGTTTAGGTAAGTATCTTCCAGATAATGTAGTTACCAATGACGATTTATCTAAGCTCATGGACACAACTGATGAATGGATACAAGAACGTACAGGAATAAAAGAGCGTAGATGGATTGAAAAAGGGAGTGAAGATTCTTCAGCAGTTATGGGAGCAAAAGCTGCTAGAATTGCCATAGAACGTGCTGGTTTAACTAAAGACGATATCGATTTTATTGTGTTTGCTACCATGACACCAGATTATTATTTTCCAGGATGTGGCGTACAAATTCAAGATGTGTTGGATATGGGAACTATTGGTGCAATAGATATTCGCAATCAATGTTCGGGTTTTGTGTATGCTATTTCGGTTGCTGACCAGTTTATTAAAACAGGAATGTATAAAAACATTTTAGTTATTGGTGCAGAATATCATAGTAACGGTTTAGATAAAAGTACTAGAGGAAGAGGTGTTACTGTAATTTTTGGTGATGGAGCTGGCGCTGCAGTTTTAACACGAGAAGAAGATAATACTAAAGGGATTTTATCAACACATTTACATAGCCAAGGAAAACATGCCGATAAATTAATTGTAACGTCGCCAAGTATTAAACATTGGATCCCTGAGATTTTAGCTTCAAAAAAAGAAGATATTTCTTATTTCCCTTATATGGATGGGACTTTTGTATTTAAGAATGCGGTAGTACGTTTTAGCGAAGTTATTACAGAAGGATTGATAAAAAATAATTTATCGAAAGATGATATCGATTTATTTATTCCGCATCAGGCAAATTTGCGTATTTCTCAATTTGTACAACAGAGATTTGGTTTGAGTGACGATCAAGTCTTTAATAATATTACAAAATACGGCAATACTACTGCGGCATCTATTATTATAGCGCTAACAGAAGCTTGGGAACAAGGTAAAGTAAAAGATGGAGATACTGTTGTATTGGCAGCTTTTGGTAGTGGTTTTACTTGGGGAAGTGTTATTATTAAGTGGTAGTTTATATCACAAAAAAACCGAAACAAAAGACTGTTCCGGTTTTTTTGCTATTAACCAACATTAACACTTACTAATAATGCTCTATATATAAGACGTAGAAAATTGATTTTTATTTCATCAATTGTAAATTTTAACCAATTTTAACATTTTAGATTCACGTTACCCAATCGAATTAAGTACAAGTTTCGTGAGAATGACAATTTCAACGGTAACCTTAATGCTTTGCATTGAGGAATTATTTTTTAAAATGAAAACCCAAAGCCTAAACTTTGGGTTTTCTTATTAATAACCAAACATTAACACTAACCATCAACTATTTATGTAGGTTATTAATATAATTTTAGAAGAGTCCTCCTCCTTGTTTTTCATCGTTATCTCTTTGTTTACGAGATTTTGCTCTGTATTTTCCACCACCAAAACGATACGATAAACTAGCTGCTACTGTATTGCTTTCCCAGTTAAATTCGATTTCTTGTTTGAAAGGTCTGTTTGCTTCGCCAGCAAATTGCATTGTATTAAAAACGTCATTATAGTTTAAACTAAATGTAGCTTTATCATCAAGAAAACTATAACGCATTCCTAGGTTTACAAAATACATTGGATCCACATCAAATTGAATACTCTTATTTTTTCCTCTATAAAATCCAAATGCCGTAAAAGATAAACTCTTGCTAACTTTAAAATTATTGTACATTCTAAAGTTCCATGCTAAATTATCTACTTCAACAGTTTCTAAAACGATATCGTTTTCAGTCGCAATTTCTGACGGAACAGTTAGTCTTTCGCTTATACTTTTTTGTGTTTGTGAATAAAAATCAAAGCTTCCGTTAATACTCCACCACTTTGTTGGTTTATAATTAGTAGAGAATTCAAAACCAAATGCTGAAGTATCGTCAAAATTATCGTCGGTTAAAATTAATCTGTTTAAATCTGCTCTATCAATTAATACTACAGTTGATATTTCGTCTTTTATACTTCTATAAAATATACCAGCAGTAATACTTCCTTTTCTATTATTTAATGTTCTTGTATAATTTGTTTCAAATGAATTAGTAAATTGAGGTAATAATTTTTGATTTCCGAATTTAGAAATTAAAGGCGTACTAAATTCTGGCAATGGATTTACTTGTCCTACTCCTGGTCTGTCAACTCGTCTGCTATAGCTTAATTGATAAGAATTTTTTTCTGATGGACTATAAGTAAAGAAAGCCGATGGATAAACCTCAAAATAATCATTATTAAATGGAATAGAAGTATTTATATTACTATCTAAATCAGTTTCTAAAGCTAGTGTTTCAACATTTACACTTTCAGCACGTAAACCAATTTGATATGTCCATTTTTCGAACTTCTTGCTATAAGTTGCATAAGCAGAATAAATGTCTCTACTATAATCAAAATAGGTGGAAGTAGGAATGTAATCTCCTAGTATATTTTGAGAGCGTCCGTCCGATTCGTAATTAATAGTATTGTTGAATAATCTTGCTTGTAATCCAAATTCTAATTTAGTGGTTTCAGATAAAGGATCAACATAATCTAAATTAATGGTTGTACGATCTCTTTCGGTATCGTTAAGCTCAAAAAAATCAGGTCTTATAATAAATCCAGCAAAAGAGTTGTCTGTTCTAGAATCACCATTATAAATATTACGATCTACTTCAAGTTCAATATTTTGACCTTCTTTGTTAAAATCTAATTTGTAATTAAAATTATATTGTTGAGAGGTATTGTCTCCATCATTTGATATAAGTTGGCTTTGATCGAAAGCAGTGTCGCTAAAAAAGATATCGGTTTCGGCATTTGTTCCACCATTAAAAAGGTTTTGATTTGTGAACACTGAAAGCGTATTTTTATCGTTTAAATAAAAATCAAGACCCACTTTAAAAGAATGAGATTTTCTCTCATCTAAAATATCTAAATTTTGAAGAGTATTTTGCTCAATTCGGTCAATAAATCCGTAGTTAACATTTTTAGAAATATTATTACTGTAGTTTCCAAATAAATTAAATTTACCGTTACGATAATTCATATTTAAAGAACTGTTAAATTTTGCTTCCTTTTCGTATCTCAAGCCAACACTTGTATTGCCATTAAATCCTATCATTGTATTTTTATGTAGCACAATATTTATAATACCACTCATACCTTCAGGATTATATTTTGCAGAAGGATTGGTAATCAATTCTATAGATTTAATTGATGCAGAAGGGATTTGTTTTAGCAATTGTGCTGTTGGAATGTTAGATAATTTACCATCTACCATTACACGAACATTGGAGTTGCCACGCATGCTAATATCTCCTGTTTGCGCATCTATACTAACCGATGGAATACCAACCATAATATCTGAAGCTGTACCACTTGCTGCTAAATCTTTTCCTATGGTAATTACCTTCCTGTCAACTCTTTGTTGTATTGTAGATACTTCTGCAATAACTGTAACTTCATCTAATCCAGAGGCTTCTTCCTCTAGCATAATGTTACCAAAATCTACTTTTCTGTTTTTTCTATCAATTGTTAATTCTTTTATTACAGATTTGTAACCAATATATTGTATGGTTATAGTAATGTTTCCTTCTGGGATTTTTGTGATTTTAAATGTGCCATCTTCTAGTGTAATACCTCCAGTTACAATTTCTCCTTGAGAGTTTTTTATAACAATATTTACATAAGGTAAGGGTTCGTTTAGCGAGGCATCATAAACTTTTCCAGAGATGGATCCATCTACAAGTGCTTCTTTTTCGGTTGCTTGTATGTTTAAAGCAGTAAATAGCGATAACATACAAAAGGTGATTAGTCTTTTCATTAGTTTTTGATTGATTGATTAATTATTTGCTTTTTAAATGAATTTAATTTTATGTGTCTATATTTATTGTTTTTTATTGGTCACATAGAACTTTCATATATAATCATTTTTTTAGGTGATTAAAATTTTAATCATGAATGTTTCATTTATACCTAACAGACGACTAAATTTGAGTCCTGTTACTTTTTTTAACAGCACTTAACATTACTTTAACATATGAATAAAAAAACTTTAGTTCTCGGAGCATCTTTAAATTCAAATAGATATTCTAATATGGCAATTAACAGATTAGTTAACAATGGTTTTGAAGTTGTAGCTTATGGTTTAAAAGAAGGCGAAGTTTCAGAAATAAAAATTGATACTTATTTGAAACATTATGAGAATATTGATACAGTTACGATATATCTTAACCCAAAAAGGCAAAAGGAATATTATAACTATATAATTTCATTACATCCTAAACGTGTTATTTTTAATCCTGGAACAGAAAATCCTGAATTTTATCAAATTTTGAAAGATAATAATATAGCTTTTGAAGTAGCTTGTACTTTAGTTTTACTTTCTACGAATCAATATTAAACCTATAAAGGTAAGTAAACCGTTTAGAGGTAAAATTTCCCAATGAAACTGGTATTTTCCAATTACACTTTCTGGTAAAGATGTTATAAAAAAACTTATTATTATTGCAGAAAGTGCAACAATCCATGTGTAGTTGTCTTTAATTTTATACTTGGTTAAAATACCAAAAGCAAAGAAACCTAATAAAGGACCATAAGTAAATGTTGCAAATATAAATAGGTTACTAACAACATTTCCATCAAGATTATTAAATACAATAACAACAATTATCAATAAAATAGAAATACCAACATGAACTTTTTTACGCAATGGTTTCTGTTCTTCTTTTGGTCTTTTTTCAATATTTAAAAAATCTACAGAAAAAGAAGTTGTTAAAGAGGTTAAAGCAGAATCTGCACTTGAATATGCTGCTGCAATTAAACCAATAAGAAATGTAATTGCTAAAGATGTTCCTAAAGCTTGATTCATTGCAATTTCAGGAAATAACAAATCGGTTCTTGTTTTTCCATCTATAACAGGAATTTGTAAGTCAAATTTGTCTGCATAAATAAACAATAACGCACCTAAAGAAAGAAATACAAAGTTTACGATAACCAAAAGCGTAGCCATTGTAAACATATTTTTTTGAGAATCTTTTTTGCTTTTACAAGTCAAGTTTTTTTGCATCATATCTTGATCTAATCCTGTCATTGATATTGCAATAAAAATTCCACCAATAAAATATTTCCAGAAATAAGTTTTAGAATTTGGATCGTCGAAAAAGAAAATCCTATTTTTCGCTGCAAATACATCAGAATTTAAAAATTCCATATAAGACCAATCTAATTTTTGATTTATTAAATAAATAGCAACACCAACAGAAGTTAACATTGCTAAAGTTTGCAACGTATCTGTCCATACAATGGTTTTAATTCCACCTCTATTTGTATATACCCAAATTAATAAAATAGAAATAACAACAGTAGCCCAAAATGGTACTCCAAGCTTTTCAAAAACAATATATTGCATTGCCAAAGCAACTAAAAACAAACGAAACGAAGCTCCAGTAACTCTAGATAGCATGAAGAAAAAAGCACCGGTTTTATAACTCACTTTGCCAAAACGTTGCTCTAAATATTGATATATAGAAGTAACATTGAGTTTATAATATATTGGAAGTAATACAAATAATATAAAAAGATAACCTACAAAAAAACCAAAAACACCTTGCATATATGCAAACTGTTCTCCACCAATCATTCCAGGAACAGAAATGAACGTTACTCCCGAAAGTGAAGCTCCAATCATCCCAAAAGCAACAATATACCAAGGCGATTGTTTGTTAGCTTTAAAAAAGGTTTCGTTAGAGTCATTCTTTCCAGTAAAATAAGAGATTAATAAAAGCAATCCAAAATAGGCTGCTATGAGTAGAATTATACTAAATGATGACATAAAAGCTTATTATTTGTTGATATTATATGTAAATAGTATTTTTGATGCTTTAACAATAACAATATTAAGTAATTTAAAATGAAAAAAAATTACATTTCATTAGTTTTGTTCTTATTCATGTTGAGTTCTTGGTCTCAAGAATATAGACGTATGATTTCTACTGGAACCTACACAGTACAAGAAATTCAAGAAGAGGCTGAAGCTTATTTTGCTATTGTAGGTAGAGAAAGAGGTAAAGGATACAAACCATATAAGCGTTGGGAATACCAAGCCTTGCGAAATATGGACGAAAATGGTATGCTTAAATCTCCAGAATTTTATTATAACGAACTACAAAATTATAATAATTATTTAAACCGAAATAATCAATTAAATAGATCGACCCTACAAGGAAATTGGCAAGATCTTGGACCAACTTATTGGAATGCTACAAGTGGTTGGAATCCTGGTGTTGGAAGAATAACATCATTAGCAGTAGATCCTGTAAATACAGACCATATTATTGTTGGTGCAAATACTGGAGGTGTATGGAAGACTATGGATCGTGGACTTACTTGGACAGTGTTAACCGATAATTTGTCTAACTTATATGTGTACTCATTGGCAATGGATCCAACAAATTCTTCAACTTATTTTTGGGGTACATCTAGCGGAACAATCTTTAAATCTGTTGATAGTGGTACAACTTGGAGTTTTTTAGCTGATACAGGAAACGGAAATGTAAACAAGATTTTAATAGATCCAACCAATACTAACAAGATGTACTGTAGCGTTGAAGGCGGAGGAATTTATAAATCTATAAATGGAGGTGTTAATTGGTCAATAATTAATGTAAGTGCAACAAATGGATATGATGTAGAGTTCAAACCGGGAGACACAAATACCATTTATGCTTCAGGAAATCAATTTTTTAAATCCACAAATGGAGGAACAACTTTTGAACCATCTATTGTTTTACCACAACTATGGAGTCAAGATTATGTTAATGGATCTACCAATTGGACAATTTCTTCTACAAATCAAAACAATTCAGTAACTCCAAAAACAGGGAATTCAATGGCACAATTTTATATTGGTGATTTATCGCAACCAATTACAAGATTAGTTTCACCTTCGCTAAATCTTACAGGAGCAAGTTCGCCTGAATTAAAATTTTCATACACTCAAGTCCAATGGAGCGGAGATCAAGATCAATTAAGAGTTTTATATAAAACTTCTGCTGCTGGAGCTTGGACAGAATTAGCTAATTACACAACAGAAATAACTTCTTGGTTAGATATAACTTTAAGTTTGCCTAGTCCTTCTTCAGATTATTACATTGCTTTTGAAGGTACAGCAAATTATGGACGAGGTGTTACTCTTGATGATGTGTCTATTAACGACGTAACTTTGGGTGTAGTCTTTTCAGATGGATTTGAATCTGCATCAACTCCATTTAGCAGTGGGCCAAAAATGATTGGTGTTTCTGCTAATAATCCTGCGGTGGTTTATGTAGTAGAGGCTGCTGGTGGAATCTTTGGAGGATTTTACAAATCTATTGATAGTGGAAACACATTTACAAAATTAAATCATGGTACAGATAATTATTTTGGATATAGCTCTGCAGCAAACGATAATTTAGGTCAAGCACCTAGAGATATGGACATTGCAGTAAACCCAAGTAATGTTAATGAGGTACATATAGCAGGTATTTTGTCTTGGCGTTCTACAGATGGAGGTACTGTTTTTAATATCACATCGCAATGGACTCCTAGTACTGCTGCTGGACAGAATATTGGCTATTGCCATGCAGATATAGATATTATGGAATTTATTGGAAATGAACTTTATGTTGGAAGCGATGGAGGAATTTTTGTTGCTGAAAACACAGCAACTGTTAATAGCACATATTATACAGATTTAACAGTTGGCTTAGGGATTAGACAATTTTATAAAATTGGAGTTAGCCAGACAGATCCTCAAGTTGTAACTGGTGGCTCTCAAGACAATGGAACTTCAGTATATGATGCAACTGGAAATTGGACAGATTGGTTAGGTGCTGACGGTATGGAAACTTTTGTAGATAAGGGTAATTCAAATATTATGTATGGAACTTCTCAATTTGGTTCTTTATACAAGTCTTTAGATGGAGGAGCAAGTTATTCTTGGCTTGCTGAGCCAGATGGAAAATCAGGAAATTGGGTAACACCATTTGAGCAAGATCATATTACTCAAAACACAATATATTCAGGTTATGATCAAGTATATAAATCTATAGATGGAGGAGTAAGTTGGACTTCAATATCACAAAACTTTGGTGGCAATTTAGATAATCTTAAAATTGCGCCTTCAGATAGTAATACAATGTTTGCTTCAAGAGGAACTAATTTGTATAAAACATTAGATGGAGGAGTAACTAATTGGATAACATTATCTGGTTTTGCGGGAAATATAAATTCTATTGCCATTCATCCTTCAAATCCAAATAAAATAGCAATTGCAACTAATAATGCTCAAAAAGTTTATGTCTCTATCGATGGTGGTACAAGCTGGACATCATATTTAAAAGATTTGCCAAATTTTAGTGCTTTAGCATTAGTATGGGAAGACAACGGTGTAGATGGCCTTTATCTAGGAATGAATTATGGCGTTTATTATATCGATAATACTTATACTACTTGGCAACCATTTAGTAATAACTTACCAAATGTAATTATTAACGAATTGGAGATTAATACCTTAAATAATAAAATTTATGCAGCAACCTATGGAAGAGGATTATGGAGGTCAGATAATTTTGCGGTTAGCTTAAGTGTTAACGAATTTGAACTTGATAATATTTCTTTATTTCCTAATCCAGCTTCAAAAGAGATTAATTTATTATGGAACCGAAATGATGATGTAACTATTAAGATTTATAATTCAATTGGTAAGTTAATTTATTTTGCAAAGGATAAAAATTTAATCAATCCTTTAAAAATAAATGTGTCTCAATATGCTTCAGGATTATACTTTGTTAAAATTAATAATACAAATGGTGTAATTACAAAAAAACTTATTGTTAATTAAGAAACAATAGAATTTATAATTACAAGAGTCCAATAGTGTTTTTCAGTATTGGGCTTTTTTATATAATTTATATTAAATTCGCATTATGGAATTTTCATCAAAATTACTTCAAAATGCAGTTAACGAAATGTCACAATTGCCAGGAATTGGTAAACGCACAGCATTACGATTAATGTTGCATTTACTGCGCCAGCCACTAGAGCAAACAACCCAATTATCACAAGCATTACAAAAAATGCGAAGTGAGATTAAGTTTTGTAAAAGTTGTCATAATATTAGCGATGTAGAACTTTGTGAAATATGTGTAAATCCGCATAGAAATGAAGAGATTATTTGTGTGGTAGAAGATATTCGTGATGTTATGGCTATCGAGAATACAAGCTCTTTTAGAGGATTATATCATGTGCTTGGTGGTAAAATTTCTCCAATGGATGGTATTGGGCCTCACGATTTAAATGTAGTTTCATTGGTAGATAAAGTTAAACTAGGAGTAATAAAAGAATTAATTTTTGCTTTAAGCTCGACTATGGAAGGCGACACAACAAACTTTTATATTTATAAACAAATACAAGAATTTGATATAATTACATCAACAATTGCGAGGGGAATTTCGGTTGGTGATGAAATTGAATATGCCGATGAGGTCACCCTTGGCAGAAGCATTATAAATAGAATTCCTTTTGAAACTTCCTTAAAAGTCTAATTATATTTGAAGCTTTCCGTTGTCATATTAAACTATAATGTACGTTACTTTTTAGAGTTGTGCTTAAAAAGTGTACAAGCAGCTATTACTACTATTGATGCCGAAATAATTGTGATAGACAATAACTCTAACGATGAAAGTTGCCAAATGGTAAAACAACTTTTTCCTGATGTCATACTTATTGAAAATAAAGAAAATTTTGGATTTTCTAAAGGAAATAATCAAGGTGTTAAAATAGCAAAAGGTGAGTACATTTGTATATTAAATCCTGATACCGTTGTTGCCGAAGATACATTTACTTCCATTATAAGTTTTTCTCAAGAAAAAGAAAATATTGGTATTGTTGGCTGTAAACTTATTGATGGAACAGGCAATTTTTTACCTGAAAGTAAACGTAATGTTCCAACGGTTAAAGTTGCTTCAAATAAAATATTTGGAAACTCTAAAAAATATTATGCCAATCATCTTGACCAAAATGAAACAGGCAAAGTAGATATTTTAGTTGGTGCATTTATGTTTATTAAGCATAGTGTTTATAGCCAAGTTAACGGTTTTGACGAAGACTATTTTATGTATGGCGAAGATATAGATTTGTCCTACAGAGTATTAAATGCAGGTTATGACAACTATTATTTTGCCGATACTACAATTATTCATTATAAAGGAGAAAGTACATTAAAAAATAAAAATTATGCCAAAGACTTCTATAACGCAATGCAAATATTTTATAAAAAGCATTTCAAGAAAAATGTGTTGTTTGATATTTTTGTTTGGTTAGGGATTAAATTAGCATACACTTTTAGAAATGAACAAAAAAGCATCCCTAAAGAAATAAACTCATATTACTTAATATCTGATAGAAGCAATAAGGCTTTAGAAAAAAAATTGGATAAGACCATTATGTTAAATTCTAAAATGGAAAGTGATTATAATAATGCGGAAATTATTTTTGATGCTAATGCTTCGAGCTATAAAGAAATTATAAATCGGTTGTCTAATAATAAATCAAAAACAGGATTAACCTTCAAAATATTACCTAATAATTCAAACTTTATAATAGGCAGTAACAACTCATTTAGTCAAGGTGAAGTGATTGTTTTTGAATAGAATTAATTGAAGAAACTGCAATAAATTAGATGATTTTTCATTAATTTTGCAGGCAGAAATCTAAAAAACACCTTTGCATTAACGATATGGCAAAATTTGAACTTAAGTTACCAAAAATGGGAGAAAGTGTTGCGGAAGCAACTATAACATCTTGGTTAAAAGAAGTTGGTGATACTATTGAAGAAGACGAGCCCATATTAGAAATCGCTACAGATAAGGTTGATAGCGAAATACCTAGTGAAGTAAATGGTGTTTTGATTGAAAAACTATTTAATATTGACGATGTTGTTCAAGTAGGACAAACAATCGCTATTATTGAAACTGATGCTGATGAAATTCCTTCAGCTTCTACTCCAAAAGCAGAAGAAATTAAACAAGAAGCTCCTTTAAAAACTGTTGCAGAAGTCACTAAAACTGTTGTTACTGCTCAAGAAACAGTTGCTTCAGCAATATCTAATGGAGAACGTTTTTATTCTCCACTTGTAAAAAATATTGCTAAAAAAGAAGGCATTACTCAATCTGAACTTGATGTTTTATCTGGCACTGGAAAAGAAGGTCGTGTTACCAAAAACGATATTCTTGCCTATCTTCAAAGCAGAGGAACTCAATCTACACAAAAACCTGAAATAAAAGTAGAAGCAGAACAAATTAAAAGTGTTGGTAAATCACAAATTACACAAGTAGTTTCTAGCGGAGGAGATGAAATTATAGAAATGACCAGAATGGGCAAATTGGTTGCAAAACATATGGTCAATTCTGTGCAAACTTCAGCACATGTACAATCGTTTATCGAAGCAGATGTTACTAAAATTTGGAATTGGAGAAACAAAGTTAAAGACGACTTTAAAAATCGCGAAGGTGAAAACTTGACCTTCACTCCTATTTTTATGGAAGCTGTAGCAAAAGCGTTAAGAGAATATCCAATGCTTAATATTTCTGTAGAAGGCGATACTATTATAAAAAAGAGAAATATTAATCTTGGTATGGCAGCTGCTCTTGGAGATGGGAATTTAATTGTTCCTGTAATTAAAAATGCAGACCAACTCAATTTAGTTGGCATGACCAAACAGGTTAACGATCTCGCAAATCGCGCTAGATTAAATAAATTGAAACCCGACGATATACAAGATGGAACTTATACAGTAACCAATGTTGGGACATTTGGAAGCATTATGGGAACACCAATTATTAATCAGCCACAAGTTGGTATTTTAGCATTGGGAGCAATCAGAAAAGTTCCTGCTGTAATCGAAACTTCCGAAGGCGATTTTATTGGTATTCGTTACAAAATGTTTTTATCGCATTCCTACGATCATCGTGTTGTAAATGGAGCACTTGGAGGACAATTTGTTAAAGCTGTAAAAGATTACCTCGAAG
>JAKITV010000011.1 GCA_021647885.1 Flavobacteriaceae bacterium
GGACAAACAAAATGATACATCAATAAACTTTTATTATGCCTTTTGTTAATATGCTCACTCATATTTACAAAAATACATCTCTTTACGCAACCCCGACGCAGAGCGTCGAGGAATTCTTTAGATTAAAAATTAACTATCCCTTCCAGAGTTTAAAACTCTGGAATGTTGGATGAGTTAAAAAAACATCATTCAATAAGCAGGTGTTCTATACTTTCAAAATTTTGATTTACTGAATGGTAGTATTTAAAATTTTCAATAGTATCAAATATTTCAATCACTTGTTTTCTTTGTAATTTGGTTGGTTTTATCGATACAATGCTTCCATAGGATGACCATGGATAATCAACCATTTTATCTACAAAACCATGATGAACAGGATTATTATGAATGTAATAAATTAGTTTTTGAAAATAACTTTCGGAGCTTACTTGTTTTCTCTCAAAGTTTTTTTCAAATAAGCTTCCTGTTCTGTTATGTCGTTTATTTATGGCTTGGGTATAGGCATTAAAAAAATGCGAGAACTGTTTTGAAGGACTTACTGTTTTAGGTTTTTTAACTGTTGAATATTGCAATAAACCAGTGTCTATTTCAGCATCTGTTTTTAGATATATCAAAAAATGAAAATGATTTTTTAGCAAACACCAAGCAAAAGTATCTGCAATAGGATCAATATATTTTTCGTACAATCTAAGAAAATGATAATAATTTTCATTTTTATAAAATATGTTATCACTATTATTCCCTCTATTGTAAATATGATAATAATTTCCGCCGATTAATGGAATACTATTCATATGATTTTAATTTAGTTAGCTATCAAAAGTACAATGTTCCTTTAAATTTATCCCTTCCAGAGTTTTAAACTCTGGAAGGGATTAAAAGCTGACATTTTAATTATTTATTAATCTCTAAATATTTTACTCGGAAAAACAACTATACTCTCATAACCGTCTTTTCCAACAGAAGCCACGCCAAAAAAGAAATTATCTATAACGATGCCTTTTAAAGTGAATTCTGAAACATTACCAACATAGCGACTATTATCCCAAGTTGGTGATGTTGTATCTCTCCAATAAATTTTATAGCCAATTGCTCCATCTACTTTTTCCCATTTAAATTTTACTGAAGGTTGAACAATACCACCAATTGCAAGATCTTTAGGTGGAGGAGGAGCAGAAGCCAAACTTGCAAGATTAATAGCATTTACAGCAGTTAGCTTTTTAGCATAAGGGAAATTTACGTGCTCAAATGTATCGCCATAAGCAATACCATTTTCTACACGAATATCTTGATGCTGTTGTGTGTAATTTTCGTGTGCTTCCATAATCCGTATGCCAGCAAAACCTGCATCGTTAAACGGACGATGATGACCACCACGACCAAAACGATCTAAACGATATACTAGCATAGGATTCATTTCTGGCATATATGTTTTAACATTTTTGTGAACATAACGTGCTAACTGACGTGAAATACCATCGACTTCGCCACCATAAAAACGTCTTGCTTTGCGTTGCCTTTCGGTTTCGGTTGGAGGAACTGGTTCAGAGAAAATTCTGAATGTTCTATTATCAATAACTCCATCTACACCTTTAATGTTTCCAATCATGTCATTATTTAAAACACCAATAATCTCCCAACCTTTTTCTTTGGCATAATTGGCTAATCCTTTGCCACCGTAAAGTCCTTGTTCTTCACCTGATAGACCAAGATAAATCACACTGCTTTCAAACTTATAATTGCTTAACACTCTAGCAGCTTCAATTGTTCCAGCCATTCCAGAGGCATTGTCGTTAGCACCAGGAGAATCGGAAGTAAAATCGGTAGGATCAGAAACACGAGAATCAATATCACCACTCATAATGATAAATCGATTTGGAAATTTCGTACCACGTTGTATAGCAACAACATTAACCACCCAAACATCATGTACAATTCTTGCATTATCGCCTTTTGGAATAAAATCTTTTTGATAGAAAACCTCAAGACAATTATTACATTCTTTAGAAATGTTTTCGAACTCGTTTTTAATCCAACGTCGTGCTGCTCCAATACCACGCGTTTGAGATAATGTATCGCTTAAAGTGTGTCGTGTTCCAAAATCGGCTAAAGTTTTAACATCGTTTTTAATTCGTTCAGCAGAAACTGCATCAATAATATCATATATTTTTGAATCGGTTTGGGAGAAACTGCTTATTGTAAAAAGCAGTAGAATAGTGGTTAAAAAATGTTTCATTAGTTTAAATTTATTGTATGAATGTTACTTTTTTAATTTTGCCATTTTCAACTTCATAGATGGCAACCGCATTATAGATTTTTCCGTTTATGGTTACTTGTTCTTCATCGATAACTTTATTGCCAATAACGATTCGGTTTTTTATAAATGCATGTAAATCTGGCGTGTTTTTAAAGAATTTATCATAACTCTCCCGCATTGCATTTTGCCCTTCTGTACGCAACTCTTCAGGATAATTATAAAGTTTAATATCTTCAGTATAAGTTGCCATAAACGCATCAATATCTCTATTGTTGTAGGCTTCAAGTTGTTGTTGTACTATTTGTTCGGCTTCAGAAACCGCTTTGTTCTCAGATGAATTAGAAGCTTCTGAATCGGGTTTTTTATTTGACGAATCTGAAACTTTTCCACCTTCACCAACTAGAGCCAGTTTTGTTCCATCAGGACTTACAGCAAATCTTGTAATATTTGTGATGTCGTATTTTTCTAGAGATGCAACCTTAATCCAATCTACATCTTTATTAGGATTGTATTTATAAAGCACATTATCTTTTCCCATTAGCATTGTTCCGTCAGGAAGCCAATACATATCTTCTGCTTTTGATAAAGTTGTCGTAATGGATTTTATTTTTCCATTAGCAGGGTTTAAAGATTTTATTTCCCATAAACTGTCATTTACTTTAGAGATATAACTTATCAAATTTGTATTTGGAATGTTATGCAATGAACGCCCAATATTAGTATCGTACTTATAGTTTTTCACTTCTTCAAAATTTGTAACATAAAGCGATAAACCACCATCTTCCAGAACTGATGATACCAACAAAGTTTCAGTATTCCAAACATGGTAACCAATAATAATATCTTCTATTAGTACTTCAGATTCACCATTTCTTAAATTGTATTTGTATAGTTTTTGAGTGCCATCTTTATCCAATCGAATGGCTGAAACAGCATTTTGATTTGGGATTTTTAAGGGAGAATATTCACTGCCTTCAGTAAGGTTTATGAAGATTTTAGAATCGTACTGAATTGTGTATTTCACAATATCAGTTTGCCCTTTTCGAGTTCCTGCGTAAAGTATTGTATTGTTGTCTAAAAATGAGGGTTGATTATCATAGCCTTCATTATTTGAAATGTTTTTCATATTTGTTAACTCAAACTTTCCATTTTCTGTGTTTAAATCAAACAGAAAAACTTCTGTATTTGGTTGTGAAAAAATGAGTAGAGGAGTGCATATTAGAAAGAAAAGTATTAGGTTTTTCATTTGTTTGTTTTTATAATATTTGATTTCATTTTCTTTAAGTGATTTAGTAAAATACACATTTCTTAATTGCATAGTGGTAAAACAGGGTCTTAATTTTTATTTAACTCAATGTCCATTTTTACTAAACGTATATCACTATAAGAAAATTTATCATCAATTTTTTCTTTGAGATCAGAAAAGCTTTCGAAAGGTATATTTTTCATTATTTTTTTGAGTTCTTGGTATTTTTCTTTAGGAATTAAGTTGGTTACTTTGAGTTCTCCAGTAGAAACAAAGTGTGTTAAATGACCTTCTATGGTCGATTTCACAAAGCCTCGTATGTTAGCTATCTCATCAATCGTTTTGCCTGCCTTAAATAACTCATAAGAGACTTGTTTTGTATTTACTTCTGGTAGCTTTTTTTTAGTGACATTCTCTTTAGTATATCTAACCTCTTTAGATTCTATATTGTTTTCTTTTGCGTAATTTTTTATAGTTTCTAAAATTTCGTCGCCATATTTTTCGACTCTTACTTTTCCCATGCCATTAATTTTTCTTAATTGCTTTGTTGTGGTTGGGAAATATTCGCACATTTCATACAATGATTTTTGGGTAAATATTTGATAATGACTTGCGTTTTCAGAATGTGCCAAGACGTGACGCAATTCTCTTAATTCTTCAAATAGAATAGGATGGTTTGTTGCGGTTATTTCTTCTCTTTTCTTTCTGATGCTTTTGATAGGTGTTGAAGAATTTTGCAAAGTAGCTTTGGCTCGTAACTCTAAATACTTTGTAACTGAAAATTGTGTTTGTAAACCATTTAAACAGAATAATTTTAATGATAATAGATTTTCCAATTGATTAAACTGCCTATCTAGGTCTTTTTTAACTTGTTTGTTGTCTGTTGTAAAACGGATTGTTTCAAAAGAGTCTTTGATTTTTTTATTTGTAAACTCTTTATAGTAAACAATTGCTTTTTGTATTCTTTCTTGTAATTTTTTATTGTTTTCCAATTCGTTGGAAGTATCACTTAATTTTTCTAATTGATTTTTAAAAGAAGTACTTGTTTTTAACAGATTGGTTATGTTGTCTTTTATAGTTGGTATAACATCTATAATATTGCCTATAATACTTGCTTTGTTTTGATAATAAATGTCAATGATACGTTTTAAAGGATAGACAAACTCATAATAGTTAAGCAAGTCAGTTATTAGATTTAATTGATATTGTTTTTGAGATGCAGTCAAAATAGTGTTGTCTGGTTGGTTTTTTTCAACCTCTTTGTTAAACGATTCTACTTTGGTATCGTTAATAATACTGGTATTTTTGATAGGTGTTTTTAATATAACGCCTTCTAACGATTTACATCTGCTTAATGCTACATACGTTTGCCCATGAGCAAATGAGGCTTCTGCATCTATAATGGCTTTTTCAAAGGTTAGTCCTTGGCTTTTATGAATGGTAATTGCCCAAGCTAATCGCAATGGAATTTGAGCGAATGAGCCAGAAATTTTCTCTTTAATCTCTTTTGTTTCATCATCAATTTTATAGGAAATGTTTTCCCAAATTTCTGGAGTTACTTCTATCTCCTCTGCATCGTCAGGACATTTTACAGTAATAGTATCTTTGTCTAAATATGTAATTTTTCCTATTTTACCATTATAATAACGTTTATTTACAGAACTATCGTTTTTAATAAACATTACTTGCGCTCCTGTTTTTAACTCTAAATTCTCGAAGGTTGGATAAGCATACTCATTAAATTTCCCTTCAATAAGGGCTTCATAAAAAAAACTTTTGTTTTTAAGTTTATTTAGTTCTTGCTCATTAATTGCATTGGCTTTGTTATTATGTGTTGTAAGTATAATATATCCTGTGTCTTTAGGTGGTGAAAATTCGGGTTGATATCTTTCATTGAGGATTTTTGCAGATGTAGATGATAATGTGTCATTTCTAATTTCGTTTAGTATAGTAATAAAGCGTTCATCTTCTTGCCTATAAATTTGTTTTAACTCAATACTTATAGCATCGCATTTTTTGAAAGAGTGTGCACTAAAAAAGAAGGCATTGTTATAATATTCTTTTAATAATTCCCATTCATAAGGTTTTACTACTGGCGAGAGTTGTTGCAAATCGCCAATCATTAATACTTGTACACCTCCAAAAACTTTATTTCTGTTTTTATAGCGTCTTAAAACTTGGTCTATAGCATCTAATAAATCTGCTCTTACCATACTAATCTCATCGATAATGAGTAGGTCTAAAGAGCGAATAATATCTATTTTAACTTTACTAAATTTATGTTTAAAACCAGATTGCTTTTGCTCTACTCCAGGAATAATAGGGCCAAATGGCATTTGAAAAAAGGAATGAATAGTTATACCTTTGGCATTGATTGCAGCAACTCCAGTTGGAGCTACAACTATTAATCTTTTTAGAGATTCGTTTTTTAAGGTATGCAAAAAAGTAGTTTTTCCTGTACCTGCTTTTCCTGTCAAAAAAATGTTTCTGTCTGTTTTTTCAACAAAGTTTAGTGCTAACTCTAATTCTGGATTTTTGAGCATACACAAATTTAATACTTTTTTGAATAAATAACGGGTCACAACTATTTGCAAAGATATTAACTTCGTAATCTAGTCATGACCCTTTTTTAAGTTAGTCAATATGCGTGTAAAAAAAAACGCCTCGATAAATCCGAAGCGTTTTCAACTAACTAACTAACTAATACTATTTGTTAAAAACAATACTTATTTTCAGTAGTAATTTTATCTGCTATAATATTTCGCAGCTCAATAATATTTGGCATATTAACGTATTTTAAATAACGTCTTAATCCCATAAGCATCATACGTTGTTCGTCGCCTTCAGTAAAAGAAATAATAGAATGTTTACCAGCAGTTTCAATAATATCTATGGCGCGGAATAGATTTAATTTTGCCATTGCAATCTGCTCTTTCACTTTGTCTTCACCATCTTTTTTAGCCATTTTTTCGGCACGTAAAATAGCAGATTCTGCCATATAGATTTGAATTAAAATATTTGAAGATGCCAACATTAATTGCTGATGTTTTTCTATTTGTTCGCCATATTTTTGTAAAGCAGCTCCAGAAACCATTAAAAACAATTTTTTAAGATTGGCGATAATATGTTTTTCTTCAGAAAACAACTCGGAGTAATCTGGAGTTTCAAATGATGGAATACTTGTTAGCTCATTAGCAACTGCTGTTGCAGGCCCTAATAAATCTACATGACCCTTCATTGCTTTTTTAATGAGCATGCCAATGCAAAGCATCCTGTTTATCTCGTTGGTTCCTTCGTAAATTCTTGCAATGCGAGCATCTCTCCAAGCAGATTCTATTGGTGTGTCTTCAGAGAAACCCATTCCTCCAAAAATTTGAATGCCTTCATCTGTACAGTCTTGTGTATGTTCGGAAACTGCAACTTTAAGGATAGAACATTCAATAGCATATTCTTCAACTCCTTTTAATTCGGCTTCTTGATGCGAATCTTTACCATTATTTTTACGTATTGTAATTCGGTCTTCAATATTTTTTGCAGCTCTATAACTTGCTGCTTCTCCAACCCAACAGTTGGTTGCCATTTCAGCAAATTTTTGACGAATAGCTCCAAAACTGGAAATAGGGACTTTAAATTGAATGCGTTCGTTAGCGTATTTTATAGATTCAGTAATCACGCGACGTTGTGCATCTAAACAAGCAGCAGCAAGTTTTATACGACCTACATTTAATGCATTCATCGCAATTTTAAAACCGTTGCCACGTGTGGATAACATATTTTCTACAGGAACTTTGGTGTCACTAAAAAATACTTGACGTGTAGAAGATGCACGAATGCCTAATTTATGCTCTTCTTCTCCCATTGTTATCCCGTTTTCAGAATCATTTTCAATAATAAAACCGGTAATATATTTATCATCTTCAATACGAGCAAATACAATCATTACACTACAAAAACCAGCATTGGAAATCCACATTTTTTGTCCTGTTATGCTATAATATTTTCCGTCGTCTGATAAGACTGCTTTTGTTTTACCAGAGTTTGCATCACTTCCAGCACTTGGTTCTGTAAGGCAATAAGCTCCAAACCATTCTCCTGATGCTAATTTTGGCACGTATTTTTGTTTTTGTTCTTCGGTTCCGTAGAGTGTAATTGGCATAGTGCCAATTCCTGTATGTGCACCAAATGCTGTACTGAAAGATCCAGTTGCTCCAGAAATGTAATCACAGACAAGCATTGTGTCAACAAAACCCATTCCCATTCCACCATATTCTTCAGGAACAGAAATACTTAAAAAACCTAACTCACCAGCTTTACGCATACAGCTTTCTGTAAGTGCATAATCTTTTTGTTCAAAGCGTGCTTTATTAGCCCATATTTCTCTATCTACAAATTCTATGACAGCTTCCTTCATCATTTGTTGCTCTTCAGAGAAATCTTCTGGTGTGAAAATGTCTTCACATTTAGTTTCTTTTACAAGGAATTGTCCTCCGCGTAGAATGTCTTTTTCTGTTGTTTCCATTTTTTATTTGACTTATGATGGTAAGACTTATGACGTATGACACGAAATGAATTACCGTTTATTATTTTACTTTTATTAATGCTTTAATGTTAGATGTCTTAAATCTTACGTCTTTAATTAAGGAATTCAAAGATTCCCGCAGCACCTTGTCCTGTCCCAACACACATGGTTACCATACCATATTTTCCTTTCATATTTTGTTTACGCATTTCATCAAATAACTGGACAGACAATTTTCCACCAGTGCAACCTAAAGGATGACCCAAAGCAATAGCTCCACCATTTACATTAACGATATCTGGGTTTAGATTTAATTCTCGCATTACGGCTAAAGATTGAGATGCAAAAGCTTCGTTTAATTCAATTAACGAAATATCATCTTGTTTTAAACCAGCTTGCTTTAATGCTTTTGGAATAGCTTTTACAGGACCAATTCCCATAATACGAGGTTCGACACCTGCTGCAGCGTAATTGACTAATCGAGCAATAGGCTCAAGATTTAATTCTTTAACCATAGCTTCGCTCATTACCATGACGAATGCTGCTCCATCACTCATTTGTGAAGAATTTCCTGCTGTTACACTTCCTCCAGCAGCAAAAACAGGTCGCAATTTTGCTAATGCTTCTTTACTGGTTCCTTTTCTTGGGCCTTCATCTTTTGTGACTGTATATGATTTAGTTGCTTTTTTCCCGTTACTGTCAACATAAATTTGATCAACAGTTATTGGAACGATTTGGTCTTGAAAACGGTTTTCAGCTAGTGCTTTCAGAGCTTTCATATGCGAATTAAAAGCAAACTCATCTTGGTCTTCTCGAGATACTTTAAACTGATTTGCTACAGCTTCAGCAGTATTTCCCATTCCCCAATAATATTCTTCATGCCCAGCTTTAACAACATCGTAATTTAATTCTGGTTTATAACCTGTCATTGGTACAGCACTCATACTTTCTGCGCCTCCTGCTATAATACAATCTGCCATACCTGATTGAATTTTTGCTGTTGCCATGGCAATGGTTTCAAGTCCTGAAGAGCAAAAACGATTTACAGTTACTCCTGGAACATCAACAATATCTAATCCCATTAGTGATATAAGACGAGCCATATTTAATCCTTGCGATCCTTCAGGCATTGCATTACCTACCATAACATCGTCTATACGTGTTTTGTCAAGGTTTGGTAATTCCTTTATCATGTACTTGATGGTTTCTGCTGCCAATTCGTCTGTTCTTTTAAAACGGAACACACCTCTTGGTGCTTTCCCTACTGCTGTTCTGTATGCTTTTACGATGTAAGCTTGTTTGTTCATAACTGTTTGAATATTTAACTTAAGAAGATAAGACGTAAGATTTAAGACTTGCTTAATTTTTCCATAAAACGTGTTATCATTCCTTGTGTATTTTGAATTTTTGTTTCTAAATGTTTAAAAGTTTTTTCTGAAATATATCCTATTTTAAAAGAAATTATCAGTTGGGTTTCCCACTCAAATGCCGAACCTAATGCTGTTTCTAAATACTGTAAAAAATGTTTATCAGTTCCTTTACTTGTACCTTCTGCTATATTCGAAGGAATTGAAATAGAACAACGTTGTATTTGACTTGACAGTGAATACATTTCAGATTTCGGAAATGTTTTAGTCGTCTTATAAGTTTCTTTTACGATTTCAATTCCATCTTTCCAAATAGTTAATTTTCTAAAGTTGTGTCTTGCTGCCATGTTATTTATTATGTCTTACGTCCTAATTTCTAAGTGGTTTTCCTGTTTTTAACATATGCTCAATCCGTTCTAAAGTCTTACGCTCTGTACATAAACTCAAGAAGGCTTCTCGTTCAATATCCAATAAGTATTGTTCGCTAACAAAAGTTGGTTCAGATAGGTCTCCACCAGCCATAACGTATGCCAATTTATTTGCAATTTTATGATCGTGTTCACTTATATAGTGGCTTGCTTCCATAGAATCGGTTCCTACTAAAAACATTCCGAGAGCTTGCTTGCCAAGTACTTTAATATCTGTTCTATGGATAGGTTTTGTGTAACCTTGTTCTGCCAGAAGTTTTGCATATGCTTTTGCAGTAGCAATTTGTCTGTCCTTATTAACTACAACAATGTCTTTTCCTTTTTGTAGAATACCAAAATCGAATGCTTCGTAAGCAGAAGTTGCTACTTTAGCCATCCCAATAGTTAAGAAATATTCTTGAAGTACATTTAATTCTACATCGTTCTTTTTGAAGGTGTCCGAAGCTCTTAATGCCATTTCTTTAGATCCTCCTCCACCAGGAATTACACCAACTCCAAATTCTACTAAACCAATATAAGTTTCGGCAGCTGCTACAACTTTATCTGCGTGCATAGACAATTCGCAACCTCCACCAAGAGTCATTCCATGTGGTGCTGCAATGGTTGGAATAGCCGAGTAGCGCATACGCATCATAGTGTCTTGAAAGGTTTTAATTGCCATATTTAGTTCATCATATTCTTGCTCTACAGCCATCATAAAGATCATGCCAATATTTGCTCCAACCGAAAAATTTGCTGCTTGATTACCTACAACCAATCCTTGAAAATCTTTTTCGGCTAAATCGAAAGCTTTGTTTAATCCCGCAAGAACGTCGCCACCAATAGTATTCATTTTAGATTGAAATTCTACATTTAGAATGCCATCGCCTAAATCTTCGATAACAACTCCAGAGTTTTTCCAAACCTCGTTTGATTTTCTAATATTATCCAGAATAATAAAGGCATCTTGTCCTGGAATTTTTTCTTGTGATTTCTTAGGAATATCATAAGCATAAGTAGCTCCATCTTTTATAGTATAAAATGAAGAATTACCAGACGCTATCATTTCATTTACCCAAGCTGCTGGTTTGTAACCTTCGGCTTTCATCATTTCAATTCCAGCTTCAATACCAATAGCATCCCAAATTTGAAAAGGACCATGTTCCCATCCAAATCCAGCTTTCATTGCATCATCAATCTTATATAATTCATCTGAAATTTCAGGAATACGATTAGATATATATTGAAACATTGCCGAAAAACTTTTTCTGTAAAATTCACCAGCTTTATCTTTTCCTTTTACTAATACTTTAAAGCGATCAATAACTTTATCGATGGTTTTAGTAAGTTCGAGAGTTGCAAATTTTGCACGCTTTTTGGCTCTGTATTCTAAAGTGTTTAAATCGAGTGATAGGATTTCCTTTTTTCCTTCGGCTGAAACGGTTTTCTTGTAAAAGCCTTGCCCTGTTTTGCTTCCTAACCATTTATTATCCATCATGGAATTAATGAAATCAGGAATTTTAAACAATTCATGAGCTTCATCATTAGGGCAGTTTTCATAAATCCCATTGGCCACATGAACCAGTGTATCTAATCCAACTACGTCAACAGTACGGAAAGTTGCCGACTTTGGTCGACCAATAACTGGACCTGTAAGTTTGTCAACTTCTTCGATGGTTAAATCCATTTCTTTTACTAGATGAAACAAACTTTGAATACCAAAAATACCAACTCTATTGCCAATAAAAGCAGGTGTGTCTTTAGCAATAACAGACGTTTTACCAAGGAATTGTTCGCCATAACCATTTAAGAATTCTAAAACAGAAGCATCTGTTTTTGGACCTGGAATGATTTCGAAAAGTTTTAAATAACGCGCAGGATTAAAGAAGTGTGTTCCACAGAAATGCTTCTGGAAATCTTCACTTCGTCCTTCACTCATAAACTTTATAGGGATTCCTGATGTATTAGAGGTAATTAAAGTTCCTGGAGTTCTATGCTTGTCGAGGTTCTCAAAAACGGTTTTTTTAATATCTAGACGTTCTACAACAACTTCTATAATCCAATCTACATCTTTTACTTTTGAAATATCGTCTTCTAGATTTCCAGTAGTGATTCTACTTGCAAATTTCTGTAAGTAAATAGGAGAGGGTTTAGATTTTAAAGATGTTTTTAACGAATCGTTTACCAAACGATTTCTTACTGCTTTATCCTCAAGTGTTAATCCTTGTGCTTTTTCTTTGTCGTTAAGTTCTCTCGGAACGATGTCTAGTAAAAGTACTTCTACACCAATATTGGCGAAATGGCATGCAATACCACTTCCCATAATTCCAGAGCCTATAACTGCGATTTTATTTATTCTACGTTTACTCATATCTTTTTTCCACGAAAGTGGAAATCTGTTTTAAGTTATACTTATTTTAAAATGGTTTCTGGGTTATATATTTTTTTGTTAGATATCATTTCGTTTATAAGTTCGGCAACTTCATAAAAATGATTTAATTTATCTTCAGAAATATTTCTTTTAATTGTATCATTAAAAATTAAAACTCTATCTCTGGAATATTCTCTTTTTTCTTTACCAAAATCAGTTAGGTAGATAAGTACACCTCGTCCATCTTCGGGATTTGGTCGTCTTTCTATAAGTCCTTTGTCTTCCATAGATTTTAAAGTACGCGATAAGCTTGTGGCTTCCATACCCATTTTTGGTCCTAACGATGTTGATGGTGTTCCTTCTTCGGGATCTATATTTAATAGTGTAAAACCAGTAGCCATTGTACTATCGTACTTTGCAGCTTGCTCATTATACATTTTTGTAACTGCTAACCAAGTAGTTCTTAATATATAGTCTATTGTTTTTTCTTTCATAGTATTTCCTGTGAAAACAGGAATCTCTTTAATTATTAAATATGAAGTTGACATCAAAGATAAGAAAATATATTATGCATGCATAGTAAAATGGATAATTTCTATTTAAATTTTAGATAATTAATAATTACGTTAATAAAAAAGATTTACTATTTGCCTAAAAAATGAATTACGGTTTTTCCGTACTCTTTAATGCTGGCAATAGCTACATTGCATGATTTTTATTTAATTTCAAATTGTTAAAAAAATAGTTAAGTAAAATTTTTGGATTATATATAAATATATATATATATTTACCTTGTTAAATACTGATTTTGATTTGTTTAGAAGCGTTATCAAATGAAGTAATTAACAAAGATCGATCTCAACTGGCGTCAGTTTTTTTAATGCTTCTTCATTTTTTAGCTTCTAAATTAAATGCTTCTTAATACACAAATTGTTTAATAGATTGATTACTAAATTAGTAGTATAATCAATCATAAAAATGTATTAAAATGAAAAAAGTATTTTTTACAATGGCGTTGTTTGTTATGACAACGATGACTTTTTCTGCTAATAATGCAGAGAGTAAAGCAGAAGTAACTATTAAAAATACCGAAGCTATGGTATGGATTGATTGTAGCGGTTTAGGTGATCTTATATATGACTATTGGACAGGCGAGGGACTCACTCATAGAGCTGCTAGAGCTATGAGAAGAGAATTTGTAAGAAGGTGTAGAGCACTTCAATAAACTTAAAAAAGAATGATTAATTTTAAAAGAGGTTATGCTTTTTAGATAGCCTCTTTTATGATAAAGCGTTTAATTTAAAAAGAATTATGTTAAATTTATCTTGTACAAGATTGAAATCTAAAAAGCGAACATGAAACTCATACAGACATTACAACTACTATTTGCACTAGTAATTAGCATATCAATTAATGCTCAAACGGCAAAGGGTATAGTTACCTATAAGGTTACACGACAAATAGATAAAGAGAGTAAAACTACTAAGATGCTAGAAACATATTATGGCTCTGAGTTTATTAAAAGCACTGAAACCATTGCAGATGAGTTTGAATTCAAATTAATTTTTAATACAGAGAGTGCCATTTTTTATATGAAAGACAAATTATATTCTGATAAACATGCAGCAAATTTTGCAAAAAATATGATTGGCCATTTTGGACGTATAGAACAGCAAAAAACCTATTTTATTACCGAAAACTTAGAAGAAGATTTTGGCAAATTTTTAGTAAAACGACCATACCAAAATTGGACATTGCATGAAGAAACCAAAATGATAGATAATTATTTGTGTTTTAAAGCCACCACATTTTATACAGTAACAAACCCAAAAGGCAAAGTGTTTATACACAATTTTACAGCTTGGTATGCGCCACAGCTTCCTTATAAGTATGGGCCAATTGGCTATGGTAATTTGCCAGGCTTAATAATGGAGTTACAAGCAAAGGGATTTACTTATGGTGTTAGTAAAATTGAATTTGTTAAAGACGATGATAAGAGTTTTAAAATGCCTAAGCTAAAAAACAAAAAACTTATTACTGGCGAGGAGTTAGAACGTTTGGCAGCAATAGATGAAGAGAAACGTCGAAGAAATTAATTAATTTTGTTGTTAGTCATAACATTTTTTAATGCTATATATAAAAAAACTTATCTACATTTTTATAGTATTAGTATGCTTACAGTTTTCGTATTCGCAAGAAAGAACAATTAGGGGTTTTGTTAAAGATTCATTGCAACAACCACTAGAGAATGCTACGCTAATTGCTTCTCCACTACAAAAAGGAATTAATATTACATATACGACAACTAATGCTTTAGGTTACTACGAGTTGGTCTTAAGTAAGTTGGCAGATTATACTATTGAAGTATCTTATTTGGGATATAAAAAACTGGTTGAGCAAATAACAACCATTGATAATAAACGCAATTATAATTTTATTTTACAAGAAGACAAAGAATCTTTAGATGAGGTAATAATTAATTATAAATACAAAGCTATTGAGAAAAAGAAGGATACTATAATCTATAATTTAAAGGCATTTACAAGTGGTAATGAATACAAAATGGAAGATGTACTTGCAAAGTTGCCAGGAATAAAAATAGATGGTAATATTATTAAAGTACATGGAAAAACAGTAAACAAACTATTGGTAGATGGTAAGTTGTTTTTTGGAGGAAGCACAAAACTCGCTATCGAAAATATACCAGCTAATGTAATGGATAAAATTGAAATAATTTCGGATTATATAGAAGATGAATTACTTAAAGATATTGTAGATGAAAAAGATTTGGCACTTAATGTTGTGCTAAAAGAAGATAAAAAGAATTTTATTTTTGGAGGTATTGAGGCAGGATTAGGATTAAATGATTTTTATATTTTGCACCCAACCTTATTTAAGTACAGCCCAAAATCTAACATTAGTTTTATTGGCGATGTTAATAACTATAATAGTAGTAGCTTGTCGTTTAGCGATTTACTTAGGCTAAAAGGAGGTTTTGCAAGTTTAATGGGAAAACAAAATTCTGAAAATGAATTATTTAATTTTGCAGTAAGTGGTAAAGAAAAGTTTAAATCTACCACACGGTTTTCTGCATTAAATTTTTATCATGAGTTTAATGAGAAGTTAGATATAAAGGGTTATGCCATATATTCTAATAATGATTTTATAAACAAAAATGAATCTACAAACCAATATATTAATACTGGAAACAATATTTTAGAAACCAGAAATGCGCTAAAAACTTCTGCAAATAATTCGGCTAATATTAATTTTAAAGTAAAGTATAAGCCAAGCGAAAAAGAAATGTGGACTTATAATCTAAATTATTTAACTAATAATACGAACTTTAACAATACTATTAATTCAGAATCTGATGTGGTAAATCAGTTTTTAACAGATAGTGATGGTACAAATCAAAGATTTTCGCAATATTTAGAGGGTTTCAAGAAAATAGTTAAAAATCATACAACCGCATTATCAATAAATCATGCATATAGTAACTCAAACTCTATTGGTAATTGGATTAGCGATTCGGTTTTTTTAGAAGATTATTTTCCACTTACAACAGCTTCCAATTTTCAAATTAATAAAAGCAGAAATGTTAGAGCAAACAATTTTAATGTAATACTTAAAGATTATTGGCTTTTTAGTAATTACACACATTTGTTTACAAGTTTGGGTTATAATTACAAAAATGTAAAGATTAGAACAAATGAAAGTCAAATCTTGCCAGATAATTCAAGTATAGATTTTTCTGAAAACAATCCTGATTTTGGAAATGATTTAAACATGACCTTATCCGATTTGTATAGCATTTTTGGTGTGAAATCTAAAATTGGAGCAACAACTATTACATTTCAAGTTTCGCCACATTACTATAAATTAAATTTGCAACAAGTTGAGCAGAATGAAAATAGTAAACTATTTATAGAACCAAAACTTAACATTCTGTATAATTTAGATACAGATGAAACTTTAGAATTTTCTTACACGTATTCTAATACATACCCAAATGCAAATAAGTTTTTAAGAAACAGAACAATTACAGGGTATAATTCTGTTTTTCAAGGTAATTCTACATTGTCAGACGAAAAATTTCATAGTATTAGTTTAGACTACGATAATAATAAGCGTGAAGACTTTTACATATTTGCAGGTATTGATTTTGATAAACGAAACCCAGTAGTAAATAGTACAGTTACGCAAATAGGAATAAATAGAGTAAACACTCCAATATTATTAAATTTGCCAGAAACCTCATTGGGTTTTATGGGAGAAGTAGGTAGATATTTTGAATCATCTTCTAGTTTAGATTTTTCAATGTCTTTAGATTGGTCGCAAACCAACCAAGGAATAAACAATGATGTTACTATTATTGAAGCTTACGATTATGGTTTTAATACAGAATGGAGGCAAAAAATAAATTCTAAAACACATCTTAATTTAGAGTATAAAATAAATGTAAACACTATTGTTAATGAAGGCAAATCGACTTTTGTTGAAAATATTTTATCATTAAAATTTGATAGCAGATTATTTAAAAATACTACATTTAAAACTGACTTTTCTGTTTATTTTATTAATGATTATGAAAACGTAAAAAGCAGTTATGCTATTCCAAATATTTACTTTGATTATAGAAAACCTAATAGTAAATTTAGTTATGGATTGGTTTTGGAAAACATTTTAAATAATGGTGTTATTTTAAATAATTCATTTACCAATACCATAATTGCTTCTCAAAAAACATTTACGCTACCAAGAGTCTTTTTGTTTAAATTGAAATATAAATATTAGCCTCTATAAATTTCTTCGTACAAATCCATATAAATCTCTTTGATTACATCTCGTCTCATTTTCATGGTAGGAGTAAGATGACCATCATCTATATTCCAAACATCTGGTGTTAGCTCAAAGCGTTTAATTTGCTCCCATTTGCCAAAATTAGCGTTGCATTTATCAATTTCTTTTTGAATACGTTTAATAACAATTTCGGAGTTTGCTATTGAAGTGTTGTCTTTATTAACATCTTTACCTTTTCTGTCAATCCAGTCTTTAATAAACTCAAAGTTAGGTTGAATAATTGCGGCTGGCATTTTTTCGCCTTCACCAACAACCATTATTTGCTCTATAAAAAGAGATTGTTTGAGTTCGTTTTCTAAAAGTGCTGGAATTACATATTTACCACCTGAGGTTTTAAACATTTCTTTTTTACGTCCTGTAATACTTAAAAACCCATCACTATCAATTTTACCTTTATCACCAGTATGAAAAAAGTCTCCACTCATTACTTCGGCAGTTTTTTCGGGATCTTTATAATAGCCTAACATTACATTTGGACCTTTAACAAGAATCTCATCATCTTCGGCAATTTTGACTTCTACTTTATCAATAATCCTCCCTACGGTTCCAATTCTAAAACCACCATTACGTAGGTCGTTTACAGATACTACAGGAGAAGTTTCAGTTAAGCCATAGCCTTCCATAATTGGCAATCCAGCAGCTGCAAATACTCTTGTAAGCCTACTTTGCAAAGCAGCACTGCCAGAAACCATTATTCTTAAATTACCACCAAAACCTATTTGCCATTTTGAAAATATTAATTTACGTGCAATACTTAATTTTTTTTCATACCACCAACCATTAGCTCCATAAGGTTCGTATTCTAATCCAAGATTGATTGCCCAATAAAATAGTATCTTTTTAATTCCGGATAAATCATCTCCTTTAGCATAAATGGCATCATACATTTTTTCGTACAATCTAGGAACGGCAGTCATTATATGAGGCTTTACTTCTTTTAAATTGTCGCTTATTTTTTCAATTGATTCTGCAAAGTAAATCTCCATACCGCTATATTGGTATAAATATAAAATCATGCGTTCAAATATATGGCAAACAGGTAGAAAGCTTAAGGCTTTAGCATTTCCGTAACCTAACGGAATACGCTTTTCGCTAGCCAAAACATTACTTACAATATTATCATGAGTAAGCATAACACCTTTTGGTTGTCCAGTAGTTCCAGATGTATAAATAATAGTTGCTAAATCAGAAGATTTTACGGCATCTTTTCTAGCTTCTACTTCATGTTGAGTACTCTGGTCTTTTCCTAATTCTAACAATTCAGAATAATGTTTGCATCCATTAACTTGGTCAAAGGAATAGACTTCTTTTAGCTTTGTTTTATCTTTTATCTTTAATACTTTTTGAAGTACTTCATCATCCGAAACAAAACAATATAACGATTCACTATGGTTTAAAACATATTCGTAATCGTCTGCACTAATGGTTGGATAAATAGGAATATTTTGAGCTCCTACTTGCAGAATACCAATATCCATAATATTCCATTCGGTTCTATTGTTTGTAGAAATAACAGCAATTTTATTATCTTTTTCAACGCCAAGTTTTAATAGCGCTCTACTTATAGCATTGGCTTTATTAATATATTCTTGAGTAGAAATAGATTTCCATTCACTACCATATTTAGTAGTTAATGCTTTGTCTAAATTGTATTTTTCAAGTTGATAATAAGGAAAGTCGAATAATCTTGTAATCTCTGTCATTGGTATAGCTAAAAATTAGTATTGCAAAATAAAGAAAATACAAGGATTTCCCAAATTGATTAACTGAGGTTTTTAGTGAGTGAGTGAATAAAATATATTATCTATTTTTCAATCCACTTTCTTGCATTCACAAAAGCCTCTAACCAAGGAGACACTTCATCTTTTCTTCCTTTTGGATAATGTGCCCAATTCCATTGAAAAGTGGAACGTTCAATATGTGGCATGGTTACTAAATGCCGACCTGTTTTGTCACAAAGCATAGCAGTATTAAAATTAGAACCATTTGGATTATGAGGATATTCCGCATAGCCATATTTTGCAACGATATTGTATTTATCTTCTGTATAAGGTAAATCAAATTTACCTTCGCCATGAGAGATCCAAACCCCTAAAGTGCTTCCTGCTAAAGTTGAAAGCATCACAGAATTATTCTCTTGAATTTTAACCGAAGTAAATGCACTTTCGTGTTTTCCAGAATCGTTATAAGTCAGTTTGCCATGAACCTCATGTTCTGGATTGATGAGGTCTAATTCCATCCAAAGTTGGCAACCATTGCAAATCCCAACAGATAAAGTGTCTTCTCGTTTAAAGAAATTCTTCAACGCAGTATTCGCTTTTTCATTGTATTTAAAAGCTCCTGCCCAACCTTTTGCTGAGCCTAAAACATCTGAGTTTGAGAAACCTCCAACTCCACCAATAAACTGAATATCTTCTAATGTTTCACGACCAGAAATTAAGTCTGTCATGTGTACATCTTTTACATCAAAACCAGCTAAATACATAGCATTTGCCATTTCACGTTCACTGTTACTTCCTTTTTCACGAAGAATGGCTGCTTTTGGGCGTCTTGTCTCCTCGAGCGTGTCACACTGAGCTTGTCGAAGTGCAGTCGAGAGGTTGTCAAGAGGTCTCGCATCTCGACTGCGCTCGGTGTGACGCGCTCGACCTGACAACTTGAACATATCTTCAATTTTTCCTGTAAAATGTTTTGGGAATATATACTGTAGAGGTTGATTCTTGTAATTATTGAATCTGTTTTCAGCTAAATTATTTGCCGTTTGTTTTTGGTCGAGTAGGAAAGAGGTTTTGTACCACATATCTCGTAAACGCGAAATCGTCATGGTAAATACTTCATTATTATTAATTATGCTTAGCACATCACTTTCTGTTATTTTTCCTATGTTGAAGAATTCTATATTTGCATCTTTTAAAATAGTTTCAATTGAAGCATCTTTGGCTTGAAATACAATACCAGAATTTTCAGCAAACAAAACTTTAAATGAATCTTTTTCACCTAAATTGGTAATATCTAATTCTGCGCCTAAATTGTTTTCTGCGAAGCACATTTCAAGTAAGGTTGTAATCAATCCGCCTGAAGCTACATCGTGTCCTGCAACAATGTTACCATTTCGGATTAAATCTTGGATTGTATTAAAAACGGTTTTTACATAAGCCGCATTTTTTACATTAGGTGTTTCGTTTCCTATTTTATTTAATACTTGTGCAAATGAGCTTCCACCTAACTTAAATTTATCCTGAGAGATATTTATGTAATAGATATCTCCTTTATTCTTCTGAAAAACGGGTTCAATAATTTTTGAAATATCGTTACAATTTCCTGCAGCTGAAATAATTACTGTTCCAGGAGCAATTACCTCTTCGTTAGGATATTTTTGTTTCATAGACAAGGAATCCTTTCCTGTCGGAACATTAATTCCTAAATCGATAGCAAACTCCGAAATTGCTTTTACAGCTTCATATAAACGCGCATCTTCGCCTTCATTTTTACAAGGCCACATCCAGTTGGCAGAAAGTGAAACACTTTGTAAACCATCTTTTAAAGGTGCCCAAATAATGTTTGTTAAGGCTTCAGTAATGCTATTTCTACTTCCTGACACAGGGTTTATTAATCCTGAAATTGGTGAATGACCAATTGATGTTGCAATCCCTTCTTTTCCTTTGTAGTCTAAAGCCATCACACCAACATTATTGAGTGGTAATTGCAAAGCACCAACACATTGTTGTTTGGCAACTTTACCACCAACGCAACGATCTACTTTATTGGTGAGCCAATCTTTACAGGCAACAGCTTCCAGTTGTAGAACTTGGTCGAGATAATCATAGAATTTATCAGTATTATAAGTGATGTCTTCATAATTTCTGTCTACAGTAACATCATTCATAATTGTTTTTGGAGAGCTTCCAAACATATCTTCCAGAGCTAAATCCATAGGTTTGTTGCCTTTGGTTTTAGATTCGAAAGTAAATCGATTATTATCTGTAACGTCTCCAACTGTGTACATTGGTGAGCGTTCGCGATCTGCAATGCGCTGTAAATGCGCTATATGTTCTTCAGCAATTACTAATCCCATGCGTTCTTGAGATTCGTTGCCTATAATTTCTTTATCTGAAAGTGTTGGGTCTCCAATAGGGAGTTTGTCTAAATCGATTTTCCCGCCTGTTTCTTCTACTAATTCACTTAAACAATTTAAATGTCCACCAGCACCATGATCGTGAATGGAAACGATATTGTTCTCTTCACTTTCTACCATGCCACGAATGGCATTAGCAGCACGTTTTTGCATTTCGGGATTGCTACGCTGTACTGCATTAAGCTCTATTCCTGACGAGAACGCTCCCGTATCTGCACTAGAAACAGCAGCTCCTCCCATACCTATTCGGTAATTATCGCCACCAAGAAGCACAATTTTATCACCTGTTTTTGGTGTGTCTTTTAGAGCTTGATTGGCTTTTCCGTAACCAATACCACCAGCTTGCATGATAACTTTATCGTAGCCTAATTTTCGCTTCTTGACTGCACTTGAAGTGATATTTTCTTCTTCGTGTTCAAAGGTTAAGATAGAACCACAAATAAGCGGTTGACCGAATTTGTTTCCAAAATCTGATGCACCATTTGATGCTTTTATAAGAATATCCATTGGTGTTTGATACAGCCAATCTCTAGCTTCAAATTTTTGTTCCCAAGGACGATTATTTTCTAATCTAGAATATGAGGTCATATAAACAGCGGTTCCTGCTAGTGGAATTGAGCCTTTTCCTCCTGCTAACCTATCACGTATTTCGCCGCCTGAACCAGTTGCAGCTCCATTAAAAGGCTCAACAGTTGTTGGGAAATTATGTGTTTCAGCTTTTAATGAAATTACAGATTCGAAATTTTTAATCGTATAAAAATCAGGAATGTCAGCACGCTTTGGAGCAAACTGTTCCACTTTTGGACCTTTAATAAACGCTACATTATCTTTGTACGCCGAAACAATATCGTTGTGATTTTGTTTTGAAGTTTCTTTTATGAGTTTGAAAAGTGAGCTTGGTTTTTCTTTACCATCAATAATGAATGTTCCGTTAAAGATTTTATGGCGACAATGTTCACTATTTACTTGCGAAAACCCAAACACTTCGGAGTCTGTTAAGGATCTTCCGATTTTTTTGGAAACGCCTTCAAGATATTCAATTTCTTCATCATTTAAGGCTAATCCTTCTTGTTGATTGTAAGCAGCAATATCATTAATATTTAAAATTGGCTCTGGTTTGATGTTTATGGTAAATGACTCTTGATTTAAAGTGTTATATTTTTCAGAAATCATAGGGTCGTAATCTGAAAAATCTTCTGTAACAGTTTCAAATTCTTCAATTCTAATTATTCCAGAAATTGCCATATTTTGAGTTATCTCAACAGCATTTGTGCTCCAAGGTGTTATCATTGCTGCACGAGGACCAACAAAAAAAGCATCGATTGATGCTTGTTCTATTTTGGATTGGTTGCCAAATAACCAAGATAATTTTGAAATGGTTTCGGTAGATAATTCTTCTGTTGTTTGAACAGCAAATACTTTGCTGTTTACGTTTCCAAAGAAATGAATCATTATGGTTTAGTTTGTTTTAATTTTTGAAAGTGTAAATTTAACTTTTTTACTTGTAATTTATATTCAAATTTTAGTGATAATTTAAGAGTTATCCACGTATTAATTCACAGAACTCGTTCACAATCAAAAATAGCTGTTAAAAATTTGTTTTACTGAATTATAATATGATCTTCCAAACAAATTAAGATGTACAAGTAAATAATATAATTGATAAAGCTCTATTCTAGCATCAAATTCTTGAGTTTTTGGAAATGAAACATGATACGCTTCATAGAATGAAGTTCCGAAACCGCCAAATAATTTGCTCATAGCAATATCCACTTCAGAATGTCCATAATATACAGCTGGATCGATTAGATATGGTTTTCCATCGGAAGAAATTAGATAATTACCACTCCAAAGATCTCCGTGGAGTAAAGATGGAGATACTTGTTTAAATAGGTTATTGCAAACCTCTTGCATCAATTGAGTATTTGGTACATCATTTTGTTCCAATAATTTTTTAGAGAGTGCCACTTCTATTTGAGGTAACAATCTTTGAGATATGTAAAATTTTGCCCAAATGGTATTTTTATTGTTTTGTTGAGGAAGGCTTCCTATGAAATTGTTGTCAAAAAAACCAAAATCTGAAGACTGGTGTTTATGTAGTGCAGCTAATTGATTTCCTAAATTTTCAAAATCTTTGCTTTTAGGTGATTTAGATACTATATATTCTAAAATTAGAAATGCATCATTTTGAAAAACACCTGAGGCAAAAACTTTTGGAGTTGCAATTGTATTTGTATTGGCAATAGTTTCAAGTCCTGTTTTTTCTGCATTAAACATATGTAATGCATTGTTATTGGAATTAGCTTTCAAAAAATATTTTTGCTGAGGCGTTTCTATAAGATATGCTTTTGAAATATCTCCACCAGAAATCGACTGTATTTTAGAGATGGATTGCTCTATAATACTAGAAATATGATTTATGAAATTTTTTGATAGCATTATTGTAAAAGTAAAAACATTTCTAAAAAAGTAAAACAAATGTCATATTGAGCTTGTCGAAATATTTAACTTATAGATAACCAACTGTACTCACAAAATATCCTCGTGCCCAAAAATGCCCGCCCCAATACATTTTTGATACTGTCTTGAACTCTGACATTATCTTTCTAGAACTCTTCCCTTTTATATACTGCATCAATTTACTCACAGAAATATGTGGCGGAGCCGAAACAAACAAACGGACATGTCCTACTGAAACATGACCCTTTATTATTTCGATCTCATTCACCTTACAAACTTCTCATATCAGATCCCTAACGCGTTTTGCCAATTCACCTTTCAAAATCTTTTTACGGTACTTGGCTATCCAAACTAAATGATACTTTATATCATAAACCGCATGAGAGGTCTTCCTATATTTTTGCATATCACAAAGATACTCAAACTAAAGTCTTCGCCTGAAGGCGAGGGATTTTATCCCATTCCCCGAATTTGAAATTAAAAATAAATCGTTTAATAATCAACTAAGGAACATACGAGTTATTAAAAATTTGGTATCATATTTATTCTAAGGGGAAAAATAGGTAGGGATTTTTGCATCTTACTTGTTATATATAAAAATGATTAATAATTAAAACCCTCAAACAATGAAAAATCCACTTAAAATCTCAACACTTTTTTTATTCTCAATCTTTTTGTTATCAAGTTGTTCAAAAGATGATAATAACGATGCAACAATGAAAGTTGTACTTAAAATGAATACAACATCAACCTCTACTGCGCGAATGACAAATAATTCGCTTGTTTTTAATACTGGTGCTGTTACTATACGTGAAATTGTTTTTGACGGAGAAAAAACATCTGGAGGTTCTGTATCTATCACTCACGAACAAATTTCAACAATTAATCTTGCAACTGGAGTAGCAAGTCCTGATGTGGAAATTATTATCCCAATTGGTGAATATAATAGCGTTAATTTAGGAATTGAAATTCAGGATGAAAATGATACACCAACAGTAATTGCTGAAGGGATCTATACAGATAACGATGGAATTGAAACACCTCTTAAATTTGAGTTTAATTCTGGAGAAGTATTTGAAGCCGAAGCACCTTCACATACTTTTGGTGCTGATTCATATGCAATTGCTGAAATTGACTTTAGTCCTGCTGTCTGGTTTTCCACAATTACAGGAACTATGTTAGACAATACTGATAGAGTTGATGGTGTTATTCTTGTTAATGAAAGTACAAATTCTAATATATTTGATATTGTAGCCGACAAATTGGACAATGCAACACAAGCGACTTTTAACTAAATAAAATAAATTTTTATATCATTTTAAGCGAGCTATTCTACAATGGATTAACTCGCTTTTTTATGAAAATTATAACGAGATCATAAAAACTGCATACAACAACCGCTCCTATGAAAAGCACTAGCCTATTTCTTAAAAGATAATATTTTAATTTTTAATTAACTCGTGATGATACTTTTTATGCTTTTTGGTTTACTACTAATCTAAAGCCTTCACCATGAATATTTAAAATTTCTACATTTTCATCCACTTTTAAATACTTACGCAGCTTAGCAATATAAACATCCATACTACGAGACGTAAAATAATTATCGTCTCTCCATATTTTTGTCAATGCCAATTCTCTTGGCATTAAATCATTTTCGTGTAAGGCTAATAAACGTAATAACTCGCCTTCTTTTGGTGATAACTTTTCTGGTGTTCCTCCTTTATATCTTAAAAATCTCAATTTAGAGTTAAGATGAAAATCGCCAATTTCGAACTCAAATTGTTTACTGTCTGTAACACTATCTTTAGTTTTTCGATTTATAATAGCTTTAATTTTCATAAGTAACACTTCACTATCAAATGGCTTGTTTAAATAGTCGTCTGCTCCCACTTTGTAGCCTTTAAGCACATCCTCTTTCATAGCTTTTGCTGTTAAGAAAATAATAGGCACATCTGCATTTTTTTCACGTATTTCTTTTGCTAATGTAAAACCATCTTTATAAGGCATCATTACATCAAGAATACATAAATCGTAATCGTCTTTCTTGAATTTTTCAAAGCCTTCCATTCCATTTTTAGCATGAACAACATCGTAATCGTTCATCATTAAATAGTCTTTTAAAACTGTTCCGAAATTTGGATCGTCTTCTACTAAAAGTATTTTTTTGTTTATTTCTTCCATAATTATGTTATGATATTAATGGTAATTTTATAATAAAGGTGCTACCCTTTCCTTCTTCACTTTCTACTGATACATGACCTTGATGGTCATCTACAATACGCTTAACGTAAGAAAGACCTAAACCATGACCTTTTACATTATGCACATTGCCTGTGTGTTCTCTATAAAATTTTTCGAACACCTTTTTTTGAACGGATTTAGGCATTCCGTTGCCCTGATCTTTTATCTTCAATATAATGCTTTTTCCTATATTTTCTGTGTAAATATCGATTTTTGGTTCATCCTCAGAGTATTTAACTGCATTATCTAATATATTAACTATAACGTTGGTAAAGTGAGTCTCATTGGCTAAAACTGAATGTTTTACTGCATCTAAATGCGTATTAATATAACCATTCTTATGTTCAACAATAAGCTGAATATGTGTAATAGCATGTAAAATTAAGTCGTGTAACTTAACCCTAGTCTTACTAATATTAAGTTGATTTTTATCAAGTTTAGATATTCTAAGCACATTTTCTACCTGTGCATGCATACGTTTATTCTCATCCTTAATCATTTTAAGATAACGTTTCACTTTATCTTCATCATGAATAACTTTAGGATTTTTAATAGCGTCCAAAGCCAAATTTATAGTTGCTATTGGCGTTTTAAACTCATGCGTCATATTATTAATAAAATCGGTTTTTATTTGAGAAATCTTCCGTTGTTTTACTAATTGATAAATAGCACTAGAAAAGGCAAAAATTATAAATGATGTAAAAATTATTGATAACAGCGTCATCCCAATAATAGATGAGAAAATAAACTGACTTCTTTCGTGAAAATTAACGTAAAGCATAAAATCACTCTCATCGTTATTATCTAAAAAAATAGGCACTCTAAAAGTAGAATCATGTTCAAGTTCAAAATTTTGAGATTGTATTTTCGTTGCTAAATCTTTATCATATATAGCGAATTCAAAATCTATATCAATATCTTCCTCTTTAAGCTTTTTACTTAACAACTTATAAATTTCTTTTTTTGAAACACGCTTATGAATAGGTGTTCGTTTTGAAATATCTTTATGAGCTGTTTCAAAAATAATTTCATCTGTACGAGAAATTTCACCAATTTGTAATAGTCGTGCCTCTGGACTTAACTTTGAATTTAATTCAACATCAGTCCTTTTCAAAACTTTTGTTTCACGCTCATTAAGAAAACGTGTAACATTTATACTATCTAAACTTATGTCAAAGAACGAAGGGATTCTAAAATTTTCTTCTAAAATTCCATTTCTATAAATTAGTGTTTCATTAGAGTCTTTATCTTCTTGAAAAATGTATAAATTTCTAATTGCTGTTGTATCACCTTTTATCCCTTTGGCTATTAATTCCTGGAATTTATAAACAAATTCTCTATACTCTCGTTCTTCAATAGCATTTGAGGTATAACTTAAGGCTTTTTTTACCTTAAAGGTAAATTGTTGTTGTTCGTTTTTTACATTATTATTAATATAATAACCCTGAACGAAAATGATACCAATAAGTGATAAACTCATTACTAACACCAACAGGACGAATAACTTTTTGTTCATCGATCAAAATTAACATTTTAACATTTAGTAGGAATGCCATTTAACCTTCCCTTAACAAAAATGTTAAAATTAATAGCTTATTAAATTAATTTAAGAATCTTTTGGTGGATAATTTTAACCTGATTCTCTGTTTCTGATAAGTTATCATTATTAATAACAAAGTGAGATAATTTAACTTTTTCAGCATCACTCCATTGGGTATTCATGATAGCTTTAACCTTCTTTGCTGAAGAATTGTCACGTAAAATTACTCTTTTTATTTTATCTTCTTCAGAAGCAATTACTGTAATAACATAATCACATTCATGATAACCACCGTTTTCAAATAAAATTGCTGCCTCTTTAATAACATATGGAGTGTTCTGCTTTTTTAGCCATCTATTAAAATGCGATCTTACTTTTGGATGCACAATAGCATTCATTTTTAACAATAATTTTTTATCATTATATATCTTGCCCGAAAGAAATGGTTTGTTAAGTTTACCATCTGTATAAGCTTCTTCTCCAAAAAGTTGTATTAGCTTTCTTTTAATAATCTTAGAACTAGTCATTAGTTTCTTAGCTTCCAAATCGGCAATATAAATAGGCACTCCAAGCTTATGAAACATGTTGGCTACTGTAGTTTTACCACTTCCAATCCCTCCTGTTAATCCAACTACTATCATCATTGTATTATAATAAATTCTATCCGTTTTTCATTTAATCTAACATTCTTAACATAATCGGGTTGTTGCACAATTTTAGGAATAAGATAAGTGTCTTGACTATTTAATGCGTTAAAATCGCATTCCACAATAAAACTACTGGACGAAATTGAATTAAAATTGCTTAAACTTGTATAATATAAAACTGAAACCTCTTTTGGATAGTATTTTATTTTAATACCATCTGGAATATTAACTATATCAACAGGAATATTAATTGAGCCTTCTGTAAATCGCTCTATTTCTGCACTTATTTGTACTTGTTTATGAGAAAACTTTAAATCTTCTATCTGTTTAGGTAAATTGAGTTTAACTGAAACATTAAAATTTGAATTTACATCATCCATTTTTAAATGCTTTGTTACAATTTCTGATATTGAGTCAACTATAATTTTAGGTCCTATTACTTTAATCGAATCTGGATTAATGGTGTAGTCTTTTGTTAAATCAAATCCAGATGAAAAGCTAATTTCAGAATCTAATATTACCGGAACTTTTTTAACATGATTAACATCGTACCTAAAAGCAATGGTTTCAGGGTTAATACTTTTAATTTTTATACTTGGGTCAAATTGGGATACTATATTAGACAGTTCTCTTCTTTCTATCCAAAAGTAATGTGTCGTATTCTTATCTAAATTCTGAAAATCTACTTTTATAGTCGGTTCGGTTAAATAATACTTTATTAATCTAAAACCAAAAGTGGTAAGGGTTATCTTTAATACATGAGAAGAATCTTTTACTATTACTTTATCTTCTGGTACATTTATGGCCTCAATATTAAAAGAAATAGTTTGGGTATAATCTTTAGATAGCTTTGTTAATATAGAAAACGTCAAAGCCAACAATAGAAAAAGAATAAAAACATTGGCTTTTTTACTTCTAAAAAATGATATTATTTTACTTTTAAAAACCATTTTGTTTAATCTTAAAAAATAAATTAGGAAACTGTTGCTCAATATTTTTATTAGAAAAACTCAATATTAAAGTAGATTTTAAAAACCCATAACCATAACCAAAAAACTGAATTATAATTGCAATAATTGACAAAAAAGGTACAATTATATTCTTTGTGCTTATTAATGCTATAATAAAACTTGCTATAAAATACAGTCCGTAAATTTTTAAAGGTAACTCAATTCCAGAAATAAACAGAACAATTGAAGCTATTAAACCTAAAGAAAACAGTGTTGGAAACCAATAGGTGATTTTTTTGGTTTCAGGATACCAGTGACTTAATATAGGTCTTACCGATCCAAATTTATAGACTTGTTTAAAAAATTTAGACCATGAAATTCTTCGCTTATGATATACATAAGCTTCAGGTATCAGTTTAGTTTTAAAATTTAATTTAGTTAATCTTATAGATAAATCTGGATCTTCTCCAGGATGAATTCTCCCAAATCCTTCAGTGGCAATAAACGCATCTTTAGAAAGTCCCATATTAAAGCTTCTTGGCTGAAATTTGTTAACACTAGACTTTCTTCCTCTAATTCCACCAGTAGTAATAAAAGATGTCATTGAAAAATTAATGGCCTTTTGTAAATTGGTAAAAGAGCTATGTGCTGCATCTGGACCGCCAAAACAATCTACATAATTATCATTCAGGCTTTTAATAACTTCGTTAAGATAGTTTTTTGGTAGAATGCAATCGGAATCTAAAATTATAAAGTAATTCCCTTTGGCTAGTTTCATTCCGTAATTTCTAGAATCTCCAGGACCGGAATTTTCCTTAAAGTAATATGAAATATTTAGTTTGTCACTAAAATCTTCAGCAATCGCTTTAGAAGATATTGTAGAACCGTCTTCAATAATTACAATTTCAAAATCTTGTTTTCCTTCTAAATTAACAAAACTCTCAAGAAGTTCTTTAACCTCATCTGGTCTATTATAAACAGGGATAATAAAGGAAATGTCTTGTGTTTGCATATATTAACAAAGGTAAATAAAGAAAACACAAAAGCCACTTTAAAAGTGGCTTTTGAAAAACAATATGTACTTTAATTTATTGCTTAATTATTCTAATAGTCTCTGTCGTATCATTAATTGTAACATTTACAAAATAAACTCCTGTTTGCAATGCAGACATATCTACATCGCTGGAAATTGCATTAGGGGAAATACGTGATACTTCTTGACCTAACATATTGTAAATGGACACGTTTTGAATATTACTTTGTGCTCTTAAATTAAGATTATCATTTACTGGATTAGGGAAATATTTAAAGTTTTCAAACACATATTCACTAACTGGTAAAGTAGTAGTATCTGATGTAGAAATATCAATAGTAAATGGTCCTTCAGAACTATCGGTAGATCCACTCCAATGCGCAATATTAATCCAATATTGTGTTCCAGCAGCTACAGTTGCTCCAGCAATGGCTTCAGAACCACCTACACCACCTGAATCTGCATTAGCTACACAAGTAAATGTGCCACAGCTACCACTAAAAAGCCTAACTTCTGGATCCCATCCAGTTACACCAGTAATAACAATATCTACTGTTCCTCCATTTATTGTAGTAAATGTGTACCAAACACCATCATTCATAACAGCTGAACCATCACAAGAAACAAATCCAGCATTGTTTGTTGCACTTGTAGCATCAACTACTTCATTATATGGTAAAGAAATAACTCCTGTTGCATTTGCACAATCATCATTTGCTGGTGGTGCTGGTGGTGTATATTCTTCAAGGCAAAAGTCAACAGTAGTTCCCTCAGTATCATCCCAAATAAATAAAATATAATTATTGCTAACCGTTAAACCTGTAATACTACCAGAAGCGTTATTGAGACATCCTACTTGAACCAATGTACCACAAGCTCCTGCTTCATAAACTGCCAATCCTGGTAAACCAGTACCAGAAGTAAAGGTTAAACCAGTACTTGTAGCTGTCCACGTGTACCAAACACCGTAGTTTCCAAATCCATCACAACTTGGATCATCATTTCCAATATCATCCGTAGCTGCACTTAAATCCAAAATATTAGGAGTGCCAACACACGCTCCTTCAACAGGCATGGTAAAAGCAGTTGTATATGGAGTCGCATTTGCACAATCATCATTTGCTGGTGGTGGTGGTGGTGTGCCTACACAAATATCAAATGTAGTAGTTTGTCCTGATGTTGCTGTCCAAGAATAAACTTGAACATAATAAGTTACACCTATGGTTAAGCCACTAGTTGTACTAGTATTTGGATCTGAACAAGTTAAAGCAGCAGCAAGAGCTCCACAACCTGGTGTGGCATCATAAACTGCATGATATAAATCTGTTGTACTGCCTGCAATATTTGTAAGATCGACTACATGAGATGTACTTGTAGCTACAAAGCTATACCAAACATCATCATCTTCAGTTCCTCCACAATTGTTGACTCCAGAATCTGTAGCCAAAGCTATTGTTCCAGGTGTAACCACGCCACAAGCTAAATCAGCATTTACCGTTAAAGCTATTGCTCCATCGCAATTATCATTTGCTACCAATGGATTCACAATAAGTTCTATACTATTATTAGTCGTTCCGTCCCAAGGACCATTATACCCACCATATACATAAGGACCACCATTGAGCCTCCAACGAGCTGCAACATAAACCGTACCAGAAAAATCCATTTCTTTATTCAACATATATTCATCATTACTTCCCGCATCACCATTATAGGTAGCTACTTCCCATGAATCTGCTGGCCAAGTACTAGGATCGGTATTCTCGTCATTCCCTCCAAACCAACATTCTATACCAGCTCCTTGACCAGCTGCATCTGTAACTCCTGCTTCCCATACTTGTGCATAAGCAGTAATAAATGTCCATGCATCTACGGTCAATGACGTATTACTACCAGTCACACCATCATCTAACCATTGTATGTTATACCAACCAGGTGTGTCTGTTGGAGTTGGAATAAATGTAATTGACCAACCATCGACTGTACCTACATCTCCACCTGCATCATCACAAACTCTTAAAATCCAAGTTCCATCAGCATTAACCCCATTTAGAGTAGATAAGTCACCTTCAGGCAAAAAATTTCCTGTAAAAGGAGCTGAACCAGCAGTTATGCTTGTAACAGCATCATCTCTAAAATGAGTGCCTGTATAGTTGTCACCTGAACCACCATTATCTGTAGATAATTCTACAGCAGTAGCATCAGGAGCAATAAGTGTTATATCTAAATCAGCATCATAAGTGTGAGTTATATTAATAATGGCCTCACTAAAACTATTTGAAGCACCCAAAATGCCTACTCCAGTAACCGTTACTGAAAATTCGTTTGTTACGTCACAATTGCTATCTGGAATTGCTCCTGTTGCTCCAGTAAATGTTTGTGAAGAAACAGTTAAAGTGGCAAATAAAATAAATAATAAAGTAATTTTCTTCATATTAAAAAGTTTTTGTTAATGGTTAATTAATTTTTTGATATAGCGATAAATATATTGATAGATTTTCAATATTTAAGTTAAAGCATTGCCTAATCGATAAAACATAAAAAAACCTCGATGAAATGTCAACGAAGTTTTAGGTTATATGCATTAATAATTAATACTAGTGCAAATTAAATTTAATCTTTCGTAAAAGCTTCCATAATTTTGGTACTTACTCCCATATTTGAGAATCCTCCATCGTGAAATAGGTTTTGTAAGGTCACTTTTTTTGTTAAATCTGAAAATAGTGTAATGGTATAATCGGCACATTCTAAAGCAGTAGCATTACCAAGTGGCGACATTTTTTCGGCATAAGAGAAAAATCCTTCAAATCCTTTTACACCACTTCCAGCTGTAGTTGGCGTTGGTGATTGAGAAATTGTATTTACTCTTACTTTTTTATCTGTCCCGAAAAAATAACCAAAACTTCGTGCTATACTTTCTAAATATGCTTTATTGTCTGCCATATCATTATAATCTGGAAAAACACGCTGCGCTGCCATATAGGTTAACGCTACTATACTTCCCCATTCGTTCATTGCATCTGCTTTATATAAAGTTTGCATTACTTTATGAAAAGACATTGCGGAAACATCTGTCCCTTTTTGTGTCCAATCGTATTTTTGGTCAGTATAGTGTCTGCCTTTTCTAACATTAATGGACATACCAATGGAATGCAATACAAAATCCAGTTTTCCTCCTAAAATCTCCATAGATTTTTCTACTAGGTTTTCTAAATCCTCAACTGATGTTGCGTCTGCAGGAATAATTTGAGAGCCTGTTTTTTCTGCCAATTGATTAATGGTTCCCATTCGCATGGCAATTGGTGCATTGGTTAACACAAACTCTGCACCTTCTTCGTGTGCACGTTCGGCTGTTTTCCATGCTATAGAGTTTTCATCTAAAGCTCCAAAAATAATTCCTTTTTTTCCTTTTAATAAATTGTATGACATATAAAAATGTTTAGTCGTTGATTTGTTTAGTTGTTTGTTGTTAGAAACAAATATATATTAAATTTCAATTCAATAATTGTTTTGCATGTGCTATTGCCGAACTCGACATTTGTTTTCCGCCCAACATTTGTGCAATTTCAACAATACGTTCCTCTTCATTTAACTTCACTAAATGTGTTGCTGTTTTATTGTTCACGTCTTCTTTATAGACCTTAAAATGTATATCACCTTTGGCTGCAATCTGTGGTAAATGTGTAATCGTAAATACTTGCATACTCTTACTCATCTGCATCATAATATTTGCCATTTTATTCGAAATTTCTCCTGAAACTCCAGAATCGATCTCATCGAACATAATGGATGGCAACTGAATATATTTAGAAAGAATTGATTTAATAGCCAACATTATTCTAGATAATTCTCCTCCTGATGCAGCCTTTTTAAGCGGTTTAAATTCGCCACCTTTATTTGCTGTAAACAGTAGTGACAAATCATCTTTTCCGTTGCTTAAAAATTCATCTTCAAGAGTAACTGAAATATCAAATTTAGCATTTTCCATACCTAAATCCACCAATATTTCTTCAAGCTGAAACACAAGTTTTGGTATTGCATTTTCTCTCTGTTCATGAATGGTTTTTGCAATAGTATTTAGTTCAGACTTTGTATTATTTAACTCTTTAAATTTGAGCTCAATATCATCATCAATATTTTCAGCAGAGAGTACTTTATTAGACAATTTAGTTTTAATATTTATTAATTCTTCAATGTTAGTTGCTGAATGTTTCAATAACAAATTATGTATAACCTGTAATTTTGCATTAACAACTTCTAATCGATTTGGATCGGCTTCCAGTTCTTCTTGTGAGCGTTCCAGGTCACCAAAAATATCATCTATTTCTATAAGTGTACTATTAACTCTAGTATACAATTCTTTATAAGTACCAGAAATCTCTGAAAGTTTTAAAAGGCTATTTTTAAGTGTCGTTAATGTATTTAAAATACCTATTTGCTCATCGCTTAATAATTGGTTTGAAAGATTTAATTCTTCCTTAATATCTTCAACATTGCTTAAGGTTTCATATTCAACTTCCAATGCTTTTAATTCTCCCGAAACTAATTTAGCTTCCTCTAATTCTTTCAACAAAAATGTGTTATAATCGTGTTCTTTTATAAATTCAGATTTAAGATTATAAAGCGTATTGAGTGCTTTTTCTGTTTCTTTATAAAGCTCAAGTTTTAAGCTATATTCCTTTAAATTTGTATCGTTATTTGCTAAAGCATCTATAATTTGAAATTGAAAATCGTTACTGGTGAGTTCTAAAGTTTGGTGTTGCGAATGAATATCTATTAAATGTTCTCCCAGAATAGATAAAACATTAAGATTTACAGGAGAATCATTTACAAAAGCTCTTGATTTTCCCGACGGAAGAATTTCTCTTCTAATAATGGTTTCCGATTCATAATCGATATCTTCTTCTCTAAAAATTGATTTTAAATCGTAATTAGCAATGTCGAAAACGGCTTCTATAATACACTTTTTTGAAGTGTCGTTTATATGTGTTAAATCGGCACGTTTTCCTAAAATTAATGATAAGCCACCTAAAAGAATAGACTTTCCTGCTCCAGTCTCGCCTGTAATGATAGTGAGTCCATTACTAAAGTTAACCTGAAGATTATCAATTAAAGCATAGTTATTTATGGAAAGTGATGTGAGCATATATTAGTTTACGGTATTCAGTATGCTGTCTTCAGTAAAAAAACAATCGTTTTATTACTAACTAGAAATTAATATTACGCCATTTATTGGCATGTGTTGGCGCTAATCTAGTAAGCGTTGTTACAAGCTCTGAAATATTTATGCTTGGACCATCGCTAAAAATATCTTCAATTTCTTCAGCCTTTGCATCGAAAAATACTCTTAATATAAACGAATTAGGGCGACGATCATTCATCACTTTAAGCTTTAGTAAAGAGTTTGCAACATTTTCTTTTCCTTGTTTTGGACTTTGACTCATACTGTCTAAACCATCTATATGATAGTTATATAATACATCTCTAAACTCTTTATAGGTTGGTGACATGATATTATCTATTAATGCGCTTCTTGTTTGGTCGCCACTATTTGGCGGTTCCCATCCTTTTGAGTTATTTTGTTGCGAAAAACCTACAATATTTCTTGCTTGAAGATAATATTCTTCACCACCTTTTAAAGAAAATGTATCAGCATCTAAAGCCAAAATCATATACACATGGAAGGCAATTACAGATACTAAATTAGATTCAAATTGTGTAGGATTATAATTAAGGTTTTGAAACTCTAAATATTGGAAATTAAAATCTCTGTCATTAAAATTATATACAGGCGAACTATAAGAAGAATTAAAAATAGGTCTCGAAGAACTTATTTGTATTGAAGCTTGAAAAGCATCATTATCATAATCATTGATAATAATTACCATACTACAATTAATACGTTCTTGTGGAGCAAAGGTTTTATTGGTCCAATGCGTATTATTTACAAATTCGTTTAATTGATTTTCTAAAGTTTTAAAAACTTGTACATTTTCGTTACCTGTTTGCTGTGCATTTACAACAACATCACAATTTAACTCTTGAGAAAATGCTACAAAAGAGAACAAAAAGGATAATACAACTAAAAAATTACGCATCGATTTGTTTTAAAATTTCTTTCATTAAATCTTGTGCTACTTCAGCTTTAGATTTTAATGAATAATTAGTAATATTCTCTTCTTTATTAATGATGGTTACTTTATTCGTTTCTCCTCCAAAACCTGCACCATCATCATTTAACGAATTTAATACAATTAAATCTAAATTTTTAGATTTTAATTTTTTTATTGCATTTTCTAATTCATTATTAGTTTCTAATGCAAAACCTACCAATACTTGTTTTTGTTTTATGTTTCCTAAAGACGCTAATATGTCTTTAGTTTTTTCTAACTCAATGTGTAACGTAGAATCCTTCTTTTTTATTTTTTGGTCTGCAACATATTTTGGTTTATAATCTGCCACTGCTGCCGAAAGAATGGCAATATCTGTATAATTAAAATGCTTATGAACAGCTTCATACATGTCTTGAGCACTTTCTACAGGTATTATTTCAATTAAGCTGTGTTCTGCTTTCTCATGTGTTGGCCCTGAAATTAGAACCACATTAGCGCCAAGGTTTGCTGCTGCTTTTGCAATTTCAAAGCCCATTTTACCACTAGAGTGATTTCCTATAAAACGAACAGGATCAATAGCTTCGTGAGTAGGTCCTGCAGTAATTAAAACTTGCTTTCCGTTAAGTGGAAGGTGTCGCAAAATATCTTTTTCAATAAAAGCTAAAATTTCTTCTGGTTCTGCCATACGTCCTTCGCCTGTTAATCCACTCGCCAATTCACCACTTGTTGCTGGTATCATAATATTACCAAAACTTTTTAGTGTTTCGAAAGAATTAATAGTTGTTTGGTGCTTGTACATATCTAGATCCATTGCTGGAGCAAAATAGACAGGGCATTTAGCAGAAAGGTAAGTGGCTAAAAGCAAATTATCACTATTGCCAGTTGCCATTTTGGATAACGAATTGGCTGTGGCTGGAGCTATTAAAAATAAATCTGCCCAAAGTCCTAACTCGACATGATTATTCCAAGTATCATTTTCATCTTCTTCGTTTGTAAACGATGAAAGTACAGGGTTTTTTGATAAAGTTGATAAGGTTAATGGAGTAACGAAATCTTTAGAAGCTGGCGTCATTATAACTTTTACGTTTGCTCCTGCTTTAATAAATAACCTTACTAATGATGCCGTTTTATAAGCAGCAATACCAGCAGTTATGCCTAATAGTATATTTTTGCCTCTTAAAATAGACATAAAAATTATTCTTTAATATCTTCTTCCTTTTCTTCTTCTTCTTCTTCTTCTGAATTTCTAAAGTAAATATTTTCGTTTAACCATTCTTGTACGGCTAAAGCGTGAGGCTTAGGTAATCTCTCATAAAATTTAGACACCTCTATTTGTTCCTTATTTTCAAAAATCTCTTCAAGACTATCGTTGTATGTAGCAAACTCTTCCAACTTATCAATAAGCTCTTTTCTAATTTCAGTATTGATTTGCTCCGCTCTTCGAGAAATTACCGAAATTGCCTCATAAATGTTCTCTGTTGGCTTATCTATAATATTTCTATCATAGGTTTCAGTATTAACTGGTGCATTAACTTTCTTTAAATCCATCTCTATTTTTTGTGTTAACTTTTTGTAATAAATTCTTGTAATAATCCATTAAGCTCTTCATTCATTTTATCTGCCTCTGTTTTATGTTCAGAATTTGCATATGCTCTATTAAATGAATTAAAATATGTAATTGCTCTTTTTAATCGATCTTCTTTTTTCCTATGCACACTGTTAATCGCTAATTTGTATGCTGAATCCAGTCTATAGAACATTGCATTTTCCCTCAATGAAGTTCCTGGGAATTCTAAAATAAAATTATCGAATGACTTTATAGAGGCTTCAAAATCTTCTATATGGTTATACTGTTTAGCAATACTATATGCTTTGTTTTCTAATTTATACTCAAGCTCTTTTACCAAAATGTTGGCTTCACTTAAATATTCAGATTCTGGAAACCTATTAATAAATCCCTGTAGTTTTTCAATAGCTTCTATTGTTTCTTTTTGTTCTTTGCTAAAAATCGGAGATAAATGGTAATAGCTTTTTGCTCCTAAGTATGCTATTTCTTCCACTTTTTCACTATTTGCATAAGAACTCACAAATCGTTCCATTTGATAGTTAGCTGTATAGTAATCTCTCGTTTTATAAAATGTCATAGAATACATATACATTAACTTTTGAGCTTGTGGTTTTCCTCTGTATTTTGGAACTATTTGCTCAAATAAACGATTTGCTTTATTGTATTTACCAGCATCATACAACTCTGTACCCAATTTGAATTTTGTAGCAATATCTTCAGATTTTAATGCTTTTTGATATTCGTTACAAGAACTAAATGCTATTAAAATAACTAAAATGTAAATGAGTTTCTTCATAATTTTAAACAGGTTGCAAAAGTAAACAATTATAATGTATTTTGAAAACTATATTTTAAGCTAAAATAATGTGACTTTTTCTTTAATTATTAGGTTTAAGTAATATTTAACTTTTTTAAAAATAAAGGTGTTCTATGTAGTTTTTAATTTTAGCTTTAAGTGCATCTGAAGCCTTTACCAAAGGCAACCTTACATTATCTTTGCATAAGTTTAATTGTTGTAAAACTGCTTTAATTCCTGCAGGATTATTTTCTAAAAAAATATAACTTGTTATATCCATGAATTTAAAATGCAATTTATAAGCTTCTTTAGCTTTACCTTCTAAACCTAACTGAATCATTTTTGAAAATTCTTTAGGAAATGCTTGACCTATTACAGAAATCACTCCTGCTCCACCAGCTAAAACAATTCCAAGAGCTAAATCGTCATCGCCAGAAATTACTAAAAATTCTTCTGGTTTATTCTTTAACAATTGTAAATATTGCGCAACATTATTACTTGCCTCTTTAACTGCAACAATGTTTTTAAAATCGTTTGCTAAACGCAGGGTTGTTTCTGGTAACATATTAGCTGAAGTACGTCCAGGAACATTATATAAAATTATTGGAACTGGAGAAACTTGGGCAATAGCTTTAAAATGCTGATAAATCCCTTCTTGTGTTGGTTTGCTGTAATATGGCGACACAGACAAAATTGCAGCAATTTCACTTAAATCTGTAGTTTCTATTTCCTTTATTATAGCAGCTGTATTATTCCCTCCAATACCTAAAACCAAAGGCAATCTTCCAGCATTTACTTTTATAATGGTCTTAATTATTTCTTGCTTTTCTTGTTTTGTAATGGTTACACTCTCTCCTGTTGTACCACTAATTACCAAATAATCAATACCATTCTCTATATTATAGTTTACAATGTTTGTTAGAGCGTTATGATCTACACTCAAATCGCTATTAAATGGTGCTACAAGTGCTACTCCAGTTCCTACTAATGTATTCATTTTTATATTTTGTTAAGTACTTTTAAGTATTTTATTGTTTCCTTTTTAAAAATATTAATTTGATTGGGTTTTACATCAATTATAAAATCGTTAAGTCGCTGGTCGCTACTGGAAATTCCAATTTTAAAATTAGCTTTGGATAACGCTGTAACCATATTTAATTCTAGATTATCGGCTTTATAATAACTTATTAAAGCATCAAACTTTGTATTAATAAACCCTTGCAGTTCTACACTATTAATTTTCCCTTTCCAACCAAAATCTTTAGGGTTAAAGTATGAGTCCCAGCTATTTGGTGTAAATATTTTTTCGGTAACAAAAGTAATAAACTTGATTTTGTTTTCCATTATACCAATGTTTTTCAAAAACAGTCTTAAATCTTCATGTTCATTAAATTCGTCTATATTCAATATAACACCAACCGATTTAATTTTATTATCATTAACAGATGCATTTCTAGAATTTAATATCTTGTTAATATAATTTTGATTAGATTTTTTCTTAAATCGCTTTAAAAACATTTATATTTAAACTTTAGTACAAATGTAATAAACAACATATATAATCTTAATGCAAAAACAACTAATTAAATGAATTGTAAATATTTTATGCTTGGGGTTTTAATCTGTCTATTTTATTCTTGTAAACAGGAAACACACCTCTCTAAAATTGAAGGAAAAAGAATAGAAATAACCGATACTTTAGAAAGTAACCAAGCTATAGAAGACTATATAAAACCTTACAAAGAACACGTTGAAAAAGATTTAGATAGTGTTCTCGCATATGCTGTTGGTACATATTCTAAAAATGATGGCAAACTTAATACTGCTATTGGTAACTTTATGGCAGATGCTGTTTTCGAACTGTCAAATCCTATTTTTAAATCTAGAACTGGTAAAGACATCGATATGGTTTTATTAAATCATGGTGGCATTAGGTCTATTATGTCTAAAGGTAATATTACATCTCGAACAGCTTATAAAATCATGCCTTTTGATAATATTGTAGTTGTAGCAGAATTAAAAGGCACTTATGTTTTAGAATTAGTAAAGTATTTACAAAATGCAAGACGTGCACATCCTATTTCTAAACTGAATATTAAACTTGGTTCTAATTTCGAATTAATTGAAGCAACTATCAACAACGAACCTATTGATGCTAACAAAACGTATTATGTAGCAACAAACGATTATTTAATTAATGGTGGAGATAGAATGACCTTTTTAAAGAAAAGGGACAGCTTATATGTGTTAGATTATAAAATAAGAAATTTATTGATAGATTACTTTAAAAAAGTCGATACTATAAATCCTGTAATCGACGATAGGTTTATTCAAATTAAATAAGTTACTGTAAAAATGAAAAGAAGAAATTTTATACAACAAACAGCTGCAACTACAGCATTGGTAACTTTAGGTGGTTTAGGTTTGCAATCTTTTACCACTTCTAGAACAAAAAAAATAACTATCCTACATACTAATGATGTTCATAGTCATATAGTGCCATTTAGCCCAAACGATGGTAGAAATGCTAATAAAGGTGGTGTTGCCAGAAGAGCAAGTTTAATTGAGTCTATCAGAACCAAAAATCCAAATACGTTATTACTCGATGCTGGCGATATTTTTCAAGGCACACCATATTTTAACTATTATGGAGGTGAGCTAGAATTTAAACTCATGAGTATGTTAAAATATGATGCAGCAACTATTGGAAATCATGATTTTGATAATGGTATCGATGGACTTTATGCTCAACTACCTCATGCCAAATTTGATTTTGTTTCCGCTAATTACGACTTCTCTAATACTGTAATGGATACTCATGTAAAACCCTATAAGATATTTAAAAAGGATGGCATTAAAATAGGGGTTTTTGGTTTGGGAATTGAATTAAACGGTTTAGTTGGGGAAAATCATTATAAAGAAACTAAATATCTTAATCCTATTGAAATTGCTCAAGATATGAGTAGAATTTTAAAAATAGAAAAACAATGTGATCTTGTTATATGTTTATCTCATTTAGGTTACAATTATAGAAACAACCCAGAAATAGTTTCAGATTTAAAAATAGCTAAAGCTACTAAAGATATCGATTTAATAATTGGAGGGCATACACATACTTTTTTACGAAAACCAACAATAGAAAAAAATATTGAAGGAAAAAATGTACTTATTAATCAAGTTGGTTGTTATGGACTTTATCTAGGAAAGATTGATTTTTATTTTGATAGTGATAAAAGTAAAGCAGCTAATGGTACTTCAATAATTGTTTAGAAGATAATATAGTTTTTATTCAATTCTAAATTAAGCTTCAAGTTTATCTACAGATTCATAAGTTTCACTATCAGCAAAACTTAAATTAGACTGAAAGTAGAAAAAAGCAAAAGCTAAAACCAACAAAGATGAATAGACAATACTTAAAATATTTTGATCTGAAACATAATAATAAGCGACTTGTATTACTTCAGAAAACACAATACATAACGCACCTAGAAGTAAATTCATTGCCTTTTTTGTGTATTTGCTTATATAATTAATTAAGGTTATAGTAAGCAATAACATAATTACTGTATTATAGGCTATCTCTATTAAATAGTCATAAACACCATATAAAAGTTCACTTTTAATAGCAATATCAGTAACTAATATAATGCTATAAATATCTAAAGCTATAAGAATTAAAATATAGGTAGTAAAACGATTAAAGATTCTTTTAAAATTCATCGACTTAAAGATTTCTAAAATTAAAAACACATAAGCCGTTATATAAAGAGTATTTCCGCCATAGTACATTAAACTATCTACAAAATATGATTCCCGAGCAAAATAAGTGAAAAAGCTAGACAATTCTGTAATAGAATAAAATAGTAAAAAATAGAAAAAATAACTACTTCTTTCTCTTTTCACTAAACAATAAGATATTAGCAATAATGGCAATATTATAGGTCTTACATATCCAGCAATTTCTCTCATGTTAAAAATTTGTAAACCAATAAATACAATTGCAAGAACAATTATAAAACCAAGTAATATTTTTCTCTTTTGCATTATATTATTTTCCTATTTGTAAGGCAAATATAACATATTTATACAATTAAACGATAAAATACAGCCTTTAATCGATATTTTTAATAATTTAAAATCATTCTAAACAATCATCTGTAAGAAATCATTTTCAGAAATAATAGGAATATTTAATTGTTTAGCTTTAGCTTTTTTGCTTGGCCCCATTTTATCTCCAGCTACTACATAAGAGGTTTTAGAAGAAATTGAACTGGATACTTTACCTCCATTGTCTTCAATCATCTGTTTAAGTTCATTGCGTGTAATGGAAATAAAGACTCCTGAGACTACGAAAGTTAAATTCTTAAGCTTTTCGGTTTGATTTGCAAGTTTATCTGCTGAAAGTTCTAATTGAACACCAAAGCCTTTCAATCTTTCGATAGTAGTAATATTTTCTTCCGTGTCAAAAAACAGACGAACACTTTCAGCAATTTTCTCTCCTATTTCATCTACATTTACCAATTCTTCTATTGAAGCTTTAGAAAGCTTATCGATACTTTTATAATGTTTTGCTAATTTTTTAGCAACTGTTTCACCAACATAACGAATACCAATGGCGTACAATACACGCTCAAAAGGTATTTGCTTTGAAGCTTCAATGCCATTTAGTAAATTCTCAACAGATTTTTCTGCCATTCGCTCTAAAGGTAAAACTTGCTCTTTAGTCAATTCATATAAATCAGCATAATTATGTATTAAGCCAGCATTAACTAAAAGCCCTACTGTTTCACCTCCTAGACCTTCTATATCCATGGCTTTGCGCGTAATATAGTGTTGTATTCTACCAATAATCTGTGGTTTGCAGCCATAAAAATTCGGACAATAGTGTTTGGCATCACCTTCTTCTCTCACTAATTTGGTTTCACATTCTGGACAATGTGTAATGTATTGTGTCGGTTTTGAGTTTTCTAGACGTTTATCAAAATTGACTGCAATAATTTTTGGTATGATTTCTCCGCCTTTTTCTACAAAAACGGTATCTCCCACTCTAATATCTAATTTTTCAATTTGGTCTGCATTGTGTAATGAAGCTCGTTTTACAATAGTTCCAGCTAATTCTACAGGTTCTAAATTAGCAACTGGAGTTATAGCTCCTGTACGACCTACCTGATAAGAAATACTATTTAATATCGTTGAAACTTGTTCAGCTTTAAACTTATAAGCCATTGCCCAACGTGGTGACTTGGCTGTGTAACCTAATTCTTCTTGCTGAAATAAACTATTTACCTTAATTACGACACCATCTGTTTCGTAAGGTAAATCGTGACGCTTAACATCCCAAAAATCAATAAAAGCTAAAACCTCATCTATTGAGCTTACTAATTGTGCTGCTTTTGGGACTTTAAATCCCCAAGACCTTGCCTTATCTAAACTTTCAAATTGAGTTTCTATCTCTAATCTTTCTCCTTTTATATTGTAAAGCAAGCATTCTAAAGGGCGTTTTGCAACTTCACTACTATCTTGTAATTTTAAACTTCCTGATGCTGTATTTCTTGGGTTTCTATAAGGTTCTTCTCCAATTTCTATACGCTCTTCATTCATTTTATTAAACCCTTCAAATGGCAAAACTATTTCTCCACGCATAGCAAACTTTGGAGGATAATCGCCTTTTAATTGTAAAGGCACAGACTTTATAGTTTTTATATTGGCTGTAACATCGTCACCTTGCATACCATCGCCACGTGTTACTGCTCTTAATAAATTTCCGTTTTCGTAAGTTATACTTATAGAAGCACCATCGTATTTAAGCTCGCAAGTATATTGAATCTCTCCATCTACCAACTTTTTAATTCTTGTTTCCCAATCTAATAAATCCTCTTTGGAGTACGAATTATCCAAAGAATACATTCTATATTCGTGTACAACAGTTTTAAAATTTTTAGTGATTTCTCCTCCTACTCTTAAAGTTGGTGAGTTAGCATCATAAAATTCTGGGTACTGTTCTTCTAAAGTTTGAAGCTCTTTTAATTTTTTATCAAATTCATAATCGCTAATAATAGGATTATCTAAAACGTAATAATTATAATTGTGTTCTCGCAACTCGTTACGAAGTGTATTTATTTGTTGTTCAATAGTCATTTGTTTGTCATTGCTGCGAAAGCAGGAATCTATTTTATTATACCACTAATTCACGAATAATTTTTAAGAAAACCTATCTTTATATTTACAATTCCTCAATATATTTTATTTCAACAATACTTGAAATAACTTAATACTTTTCATTTTCTAATTATGGATTCCTGCCTTCGCAGGAATGACAGTTTTTACGTTCTTTCAGGTTTTAACCATTTTGGAACTGATTTAGGCTTAAAGTTTTTCATTTTACTCAAAAGCGAATCAATATCATTATCTACAATAATGAGATCTAGGTTTTCAATTTTTAAAAAGCCTTTTGCTGTCATGGTTTTTGTCATATTGATTAAATCGTTATAAAATCCATTACAATTTAATAATCCAATAGGTTTTTGATGTAATCCTAATTGAGCCCAAGTAATGATTTCGAAAAGTTCTTCAAGCGTACCAAAACCTCCTGGAAGTGCAATAAAACCATCTGACAATTCATGAATTTTCAGTTTACGTTGATGCATATTTTGTGTGGAAATCAATTCGTGAAGTCCTAAATGCACGACTTCCTTCAGTTTTAAAAACTCTGGTATTACTCCAATTACTTTACCTCGATGTTTAAGTGAAGCTTCAGCAAGTATTCCCATAATTCCAATTTTGGCAGCTCCATAAACCAAAGTTATTTTGTCTTTTGCTAAAGTTTCCCCAAGTTTTACAGCTTGGGAAATTATTAAAGTGTCATTACCTTCGCTACTTCCACAAAACACTGCAATGCTATTCATAAATCTCAATTTTCAAATACCAAATTCCAAAAAAACTAAATTCATTCAGTATTTCATTAAATATAACCCAACCTATTGATTTCTATCATCAGTCTTTAATCTTCTGTCCTTTTATCATTCGATTCTTACCAAAAATATCTGTTTTTATTTCTACTTCTGCAAATCCTTTATCTCTCATTAATTTAAGCATATCCTTACCAAGATACTCATTAATTTCGAAATAAAGTATTCCGTTTGGACTTAAAGCTTGATTGGCTAGTTGTGTAATTTTTCTATAAAATAACAAAGAATCTTCGGCTTCTACAAACAATGCTAGATGAGGTTCATATTTTAGAACATTTGGCTGCATTTGTCTTTTCTCCGAAGTTCTAACATATGGAGGATTAGATACTATTATATCGAATTCTAAATCTTCAAATTCCAAATTCCAAATTCCAAATTCTTGTTTCCAATTTAAAATATTTGCTTCAAAAAATGTAACTTCAACATTATTTAGTTCTGCATTTTCTTTGGCAACATTCAAAGCTTCTTTACTTACATCAAGCGCAAATACTTTCGCGCTAGGTAAATTTTTAGCCAATGAAACAGCAATACAACCACATCCTGTTCCAATATCTAAAATTCTGAATTCTGAATTCTGAATTCTGAATTTAGAAACAATCCAATCTACTAATTCTTCAGTTTCCAATCGTGGAATTAATACTGATTCATTCACTTTAAATGGCAATCCGAAGAATTCGGTTTGACCAATTATATATTGTATGGGTTCATGGTTTTTTAAAGCTTCTAATGCTTTAAGAATTTGTAGTTCTAGCTGTTTGTTGATTTCAAAATCGGGTTGCAATGCTAATTGTATTCTGCTAAAATCAAAATAAGATTCAGTTAGCATAAAAAAGAAACTGTTGACTTCTTCTTTTACATAGACAGACTCTAATTGTTTGTGGAATATTTCTTTTATATGTTTTAGCTTCAATTTACTTTATCTTCTCTTTTAAACTCAAAATCAAAAAATCGTTAATCGTAATTCATAAATCCTTAATCATCCAAACACCACATGAGTAATGTCCTGTATTGCCTAAAGGTTTGTCCAGACGAACAAACCCTTTTTTTTCATAAATATGAATTGCAGCTTTTAGCTGTGAAGCCGATTCTAAATAGCATTTTTTATAGCCAAAATCTTTTGCTGCCTGCATACATTTATCGAACATCTTTTTACCAAAACCTTTACCTCTTATTGATGGCGAAAAATACATTTTTTGTAATTCGCAAACGTCATCTCCAAAACCCCTTAAAGGTTTTATTCCTCCACCTCCAACAACAATGCCATTTTCTTCAATTACAAAATACACTTCTTTTTTACCTTGATAAGATTCAAACATATTAGGAGTCTCTTCGTCTTCATAAGCTGTGCCAATCAATGGCATATTAAATTCAGGGAAAATAGCTTTAATTATCCGTTCAATAATTGGATTATCTTCTGGTTTAATTTCTCTTATTAAAAAATCATTCACACTAATAAAATTATGTAATTTTGTGGATGTGAAGATACATGAAAAATACATAAAACGTTGTATTGAAATTGCTAAAAATGGACTTGGAACCACAAGACCAAACCCAATGGTTGGATGTGTAATTGTTCTCAAAAACACAATTATTGGAGAAGGTTGCACAAGTGCTTATGGTGGCAATCATGCCGAAGTAAATGCAATCGAATCCGTTAAAGATAAAGCCTTACTTAAAAAGGCTACACTCTATGTGACTTTAGAACCTTGTTCGCATTATGGAAAAACTCCACCTTGTAGTGATTTGATTATCGAACACAAAATCCCTAATGTAGTTATTGGCACAATAGACACTCACGATAAAGTGGCTGGACAAGGAATTGCAAAATTAAAAACTGGTGGATGTAATGTTACTGTTGGAATACTTGAGGATGATTGCAAACAACATCACAAACGCTTTTTTACATTTCATAATAAAAAACGTCCTTACATAGTTTTAAAATGGGCTGAAACTAATGATGGCTATATTGCTCCTACATCAAAACAAGAAAAGAAACCAATTTGGATTACAAATGATTATTCTAGACAACTCGTACATAAATGGAGAGCAGAAGAACATGCCATTTTAGTTGGCACAAATACTGTATTACAAGACAATCCTAATCTAACAACCAGAAACTGGAAAGGAAATAACCCAATTAGAATTGTTATTGATAAAGAGTTGAAATTATCTAAAACTTATAACGTATTTAACGATGCTGCTGAAACAATTGTTATAAGCTCGAAGCTAGAAGACAGAAGACAGAAAGAACATGCAAAAAATTGGAAATTGGAATTTATTGATTGGGATTTAAAAGATGCTATTGCGGAACAAATCTGTGAAGTTTTGTACAAAAACAGTATCACTTCAGTAATTATTGAAGGCGGACAACAAACACTTCAAACCTTTATTAATGAAGACCTTTGGGATGAAGCAAGAGTGTTTACTGGAAACATAGCTTTTAATAATGGTGTGAAAGCACCTGAATTAACTGGCAAATTAGTTTCTGAAAAAAGTATCTTGAAAGACAACTTAAAAGTTTATACAAATGATTAAAACCATCATTTTCGATTTTGGAGATGTTTTTATCAATTTAGATAAAGAAGCTGCAATGCAACATGCTTTACAGCTTTTTAATACAGACACCTTTTCGGAAGACATGATAGCTACCAATAATCTTTACGAGAAAGGATTGATTTCAACAGCTTTATTTATAAAATTTTACAAAGATAGCTTCCCTAATATTTCTGAAACCGAAATTATTAATACATGGAACATTATTATTAAGGATTTTCCGACTCACAGATTAGGATTTATTAAAACCCTTTCCGAGAAAAAAAAATACAGATTAATATTATTAAGCAATACTAATGAGCTACATATAAATTATGTTAAAGAGCAAATCGAGTTTTACGAAGAATTTAAAAATTGTTTTGATGTTTTTTATTTGTCACACGAAATTCATTTAAACAAACCAAATCTAGAAATATTTGAATTTGTTTTATCCAAAAATAATTTGCTTGCTGAAGAATGCTTATTTCTTGATGACACGAAAGAACACACAATTGCTGCAGCTCAATTAGGCATTAACACATGGAATCTTAATCCAAAAACTCAAGACGTTACTCAATTATTCAAAATTAATAAAGAGCTATTTTTAAAATAATGCTTGAAAACGATAGCTATCATACTATTTTAAAACCTTCGGAAGAAGTTTTATTCAAAGACAAAAACAGTAAGTTTTTTGGGTATGCTTTTCCTATAAAAAGTGAAAATGATATAAAATCTCATCTTGAAACTTTAAAAAAGCAGCACCATACAGCAAGACATTGGTGTTACGCTTACCAAATCGGGACAGAAGATATTAAGTTTAGAGCAAACGATGATGGCGAACCCAAAAATAGCGCAGGACAACCTATTTATGGTCAAATACAATCTTATAAACTCACAAATGTATTAATAGTTGTTGTACGCTATTTCGGTGGAGTTAAATTAGGAGTTAGTGGATTAATTAATGCTTACAAAACAACTGCACAAATGGCATTAGAAACTTCAAAAATAATTGAGAAAACCATTAATAGAGAATTCCTAATTACTTTCGATTATAAAAACATGAATAAAGTGATGCGGATTATTAAAGAAAAGCAACTTAAAATTGTAAACCAGAAATTAGAGTTACATTGTGAAATCGAAATTTCTGTTAGAAAAAAAGATGCACAAACTATTTTTAACCTTTTTAATCAACTCTATGAAATAAAAATAAAGAGTTTAAGCGATTAATCTTGTAGTTTATCTAAAATATATTTTGGGCATCTTGTAGGTCTCATTGTTTTCATATTTATAAATGCTAAAACTACATTTGCAGATGTTATAATTTCTCTGTCTTCATTTAAGATTTCAAAATCAAATTCTATGCTTGCGGTTGGCATTTTTAACAGTTGAGTTTTTACATAAATTACATCATCATAACCAACTGATTTTTTGTAATTTAGGGATAGTGAAATAACGGGAAGCATCACACCATCTTCTTCCATTTTTTTATAAGAAACACCTAAACTTCTTAACCACTCAATTCTTCCTATCTCTAAATATTGCGCATAGTTTCCGTGATATACAATTCCCATCTGGTCGGTCTCTGCATATCTTACTCTTATCTTTGTTTCGTGTGATTTCATCAAGTATTATTAATTTAAGCAAAATATTTTTTGTACTTTCATGCCGAATTAAACATGCGAAAAAAAAAATTAATAATCAATAGCATTTGATTTTTTTTTTTAGAATTTTGTTCACATATTTGTAGAGCAAAAAATAATCAAGTAGAAACACATTTTTTTTATTTTATTTTTGCTTAATCAACAAGACTAACTAATTATAACTTTTCTAAATGGGGGAAACTGCGCAATCGGTATGGAATAATTGTCTGGAATTTATAAACGACAATATTCAACCGCAAGCCTATAAAACATGGTTTGAACCTATTCTTGCAGTTAAACTTTCTGAAAATGCTTTAAGCATACAAGTGCCTAGTAAATTTTTCTATGAATGGTTAGAAGAACATTACGTTAAAATTTTAAAAGTTGCCCTAACTAAAGAACTAGGCGAAAACGCAAAGCTTGTTTACATTATTAAGATGGAAAACACTTACGGCAACAAACAACCTTTTACAGAACGAATTCCGAGTTCTAACAGAGGTGGTGTGAAAGCTCAAAATGTTGATATTCCTTTAGATAATAAAAGCTCAGAATTAAAAAACCCTTTTATAATTCCTGGAATTAGAAATGTAAAAATTGAATCTCAACTTAATCCTAACTATAATTTCGAAAATTTTTTAGAAGGAGACTCTAACCGTTTGGCCAGAAATGCAAGTATTGCAGTAGCAAACAAACCTGGAGGAACTTCTTTTAATCCATTATTAATTTTTGGTGGTGTTGGTTTAGGAAAAACACATTTGGTTCATGCCATTGGTGTAGATATAAAAGACAAATATCCTGAAAAAACGGTTTTATATATTTCGGCTGAAAAATTTACACAACAATATATAGATTCTGTAAAAAAGAATAATAGGAATGATTTTATTCATTTTTATCAAATCATCGATGTTTTAATTATTGACGATGTGCAATTCTTATCTGGTAAAACAGGTACTCAAGATGTTTTCTTCCATATATTTAACCATTTGCACCAAAATGGCAAACAAGTTATCTTAACAAGCGATAAAGCTCCAGTAGATATGCAAGATATTGAGCAGCGTTTATTGTCGCGATTTAAATGGGGACTTTCTGCCGAATTACAAACTCCAGATTTTGAAACAAGAGTATCTATATTAAAAAATAAATTATATCGTGATGGTGTTGAAATGCCAGATGATATTATAGAATATGTTGCTAAACATATTAAAACCAATGTACGTGAGTTAGAAGGAGCCATTATCTCTTTAATTGCGCAGTCTTCATTTAACAAAAAAGAAATTACAATTAACCTTGCTAAAGATATTGTAGAGAAGTTTGTAAAAAACACAAAACGTGAGGTTTCTATTGAATATATTCAAAAAGTAGTTTCAGATTATTTTCAAATGGATGTCGATACACTTCAATCTAAAACCAGAAAACGTCATATTGTACAAGCGAGACAGTTAGCCATGTTCTTTGCTAAAAGGTTCACTAAAGCTTCATTGGCTAGTATTGGTTCTCAAATAGGAAAACGAGATCATGCTACTGTGCTTCATGCCTGCAAAACAGTAGATAATTTATCTTCGACAGATAAACAATTTAGAAAATATGTTGAAGATCTTTCTAAAAAACTATCGATTTAATTTCTTCTAAAAATGACTAAAATAGTAATGGTTTGCCTAGGAAATATCTGCCGCTCACCATTAGCCGAAGGAATTTTAAAATCCAAATTACCTGAAAATATTTTTTTTATTGATTCTGCCGGAACAAGTAATTATCATATTGGAGAGCAGCCCGATCCTCGCGCCATTGCAATTGCAAAAAAATATGGTATAGATATATCTGCTCAAAAAGGAAGACAATTTGTAGTGTCCGACTTTGATGCGTTCGATTATATTTATGCAATGGATAGTGAGAACTTTAACAACATAGTTAATTTAGCTCGAAATTCTGAAGACGTATCTAAAGTAAAACTAATTCTTGAAGAATTAAATGATTCTTCAATAACTAATGTTCCAGACCCTTATTATGGTGGCGAACAAGGTTTTGAAAATGTATATCAATTATTAGATGAAGCTTGCACTTCTATTGTAAATAAATTAACAACACACTAAAATGAATGGCTCTAAAGGAAAATTATACCTTATACCAACTAGACTTGGTGATAATGCTCCGTTAGATGTTTTACCAATTTCAATAAAAAAAATAATTGAAGCTGTAGATGATTATATCGTTGAAAATGAAAAAACTGCTAGGCTTTTTATTAAAAAAATAAGTTCGAATAAACCTCAACCTTCATTAAGAATAAGCATTTTAAATAAATTTACTGAAGAAAATGAATTACCAAGTTATCTTGATGCATGTTTAGAAGGAAAACATGTTGGTTTACTGTCTGAAGCTGGTTGCCCAGCAATTGCAGATCCAGGTGCAGAAATTGTAAAAATAGCGCATCAAAAAGGAATTCAGGTTGTACCATTGGTTGGCCCATCTTCAATACTACTCGCTCTAATGAGTTCTGGAATGAATGGTCAAAATTTTGCATTTAATGGATATTTACCAATTGAAAAATCTGAAAAAAAATCCAAATTAAAAAAACTTGAACGATTATCTTTTGAACAAGGTCAAGCTCAAATATTTATTGAAACACCTTATAGAAATAACAATATGTTAGAAGATATTTGCGCATCTTTAAAAGAGAACACAAGAGTTTGTGTTGCCTGTGACATTACATTACCTACAGAATATATAAAGACTAAAACAGTTAAGGAATGGAAACACATAACTGTTGACCTACATAAAAGACCTTCAATTTTTATAATCCAAAAAGACTGATTTATTTTTTTGGTTAAGCTTTTGCTTTTCTGTTTGGTACGACAAAAGATGTATCGTAACCTGAAAAACGTTTCATGTAGCTTTTTATAGTAGTTCCATAAGCATCAGCAAATCCAATAGCTCCGTAACTTCTTAAAAATTTCTTTACACTACCTGGTCCAGCTAAATGTGCTGCTGCTAAAATTCCAGATTCAGTAATTAATACTCCACCAATATTTTTACCAACAAAACGCTTAATATCTCTACGCAAAATCCATTTATTGCGTTCAGCATTAGCAATAAATGCTTTCTCTTGAAGTTTAGGATCTGCTAAAAATTCGCTTGTATTATGAATTCCTATTAACTTTAACGTGTTTTTTCCAAATTGATATTTACCTAAATATCCATAAGTATTAACTACGAAATAATTACCTCGAGACTCTTTAAAAGCTAAAGCTTCTTTAAATCCAACAAAAGATTTACCAAGGTTAGGCGTAGAAAAACAGTTCTCAAAATCTAATGTTTCAGTAGTAATAACATTATGAGTCTCGTTAGATACTGAATAATTAAGCTCTAAGCCTTGAATAGAATACTTGTTTAAATCCAAAGTTTCATCTGTATTAATTACGACAAATAGTATCGTAAAAAACACTATTGGAATAACTGAATATGCTATCAATCTATTATTCATTTTCTTGAATTTATGAAGCATACAAAGTACTTCAAATTTCAGCGTGCAAAATTACACATTTTTTTTAATATCTCAAAATTATTCGTTAAAGGGTGTTTTTTAGAAGTAGAATAGATGAAATACAACCCTGTTATTACTATCAAATTCAATAGTAGGCATTGGTATTTTAACAACATTAATTATAGAAAAAATCGTCCTTAACAGGTTAGATTCTGTTCTAATTCTTGTCAAATCTACATCAAAACTTAAGTAATATTGCCTAATTCTGTTTTGATTTGTAAACAAATTATCAACATTCTCATTAGTTCCTGACAACATTCCGTCTGCACCATAGCCAATTGCAAGGTTTAACCATTTTGGTATTTTACTGTCTTTAATAAAGGAATTTATATTTGCGCTTAACCAATACGTCTGCCCATTATAATCTTTTAAAACTTCCTGCAAAAAGTTTTCGCCAAGTTTATCTGGTCGCTGTTTTGCATATTTGGTTCTATGGAAAGAGTATTTTAAAACGATACGTTGTTCTTCCCATAACAATTCCTGACCTACATATAATCCTGTTCCTACTGCATTTGAGGCAATATCAGACCATGAAAATCCCCATTCTTTAGAATAGCCATCAAAAATCTCAACAGCAGTTAAAAATGTAAAACCTAAAGTAGAGCCGTAAATAAGTTGGTTCTTTTTACTAACTCCACTCCAATTTAAAACATCTGCACCAAGCTTACCTAGATAATATGAAGTCATTATATGTCCAAATTTATCCATTTGCAACCATGTATTACTATCGTTTACAGTATGGAATTTTGAACGTGGAAAATCTTTATACCAAAGCTCATTAAGACCAATTAAAGTTAAGGTTGCTAGTGAAGCTTCCGAAATAATTACAGCATTGCGCCTTGGTTTGTTTAAAGTATCACTTGGTTTAAAAAAATTGTATGTATCTAGCTGTGCAAAGGAAGATGTTCCAATTAATACAAAAAGAATAAGATATTTAAATTGATAATTCAAACCTATCGTTTTACACCTTGACTAGATAAATATCTCTGATATGCTCTTGCGTTTTGATTATGCTGTGTTAACGTTTTGGCAAATTTATGAAACCCTGGTTTTTGAGCATCGGCAGCAAAATAAAAATAGTTATGCTTTTCGTAATTTAAAACGGCATCTATTGCAGAAATATCTGGCATTGTAATTAAACCTGGAGGCAAACCAGCATTTTTATATGTATTATATGGCGAATCAATATTTTTATGTTCATTTAAAACACGCCTTATTATTGTGTTTTTATATTTAGGTAGTTGGTATGCAGCAAATTTTAAGGTTGGATCTGCTTGCAACGGCCAATTATTTTTTAATCGGTTTATATAAACACCTGCTATTTTTGCTTGTTCACTCTTTTGTTTGGATTCTTCATATACAATTGAAGCTAATGCCATCACTTCGCTTTGATTTAATCCTATCTCTTTCGCTTTAGTCAAACGTGATTCGTTCCAAAAACGATTGTATTCTTTTAGCATTCTTGCTCTAAATTCTTCTGCCGAAGTATTCCAAAACAACTCATAGCTATTAGGTAAATACATGCCTAAAGCTGTTGCTTTTGTGAAATTATTTTCAGAATAAAATGCAGTATCTCTCATTGCACCTATTAATGTAGTACTATCTGCTTCAATTTGTTTGGCAACTCTTCCTGCTAATTGCTCTAATGAATTCTGATTATTGAAAGAGAGACGTATCGGAATATTATTACTTCTAATGGAATTAATAATATCGTTATTATTCATATCCTTTGTAATACGAAATTTTCCTGCTTTAATATTAATGTTATACTTTTTTCTGGCTGCCAAAGCATCAAACGTTTTAATGTTTTTTAATAATGGAATTAAATCCTCTCTTACCTCCTGATAATTTGCATGAGAAGAAACATAAATATAAGCCTCATTATTATTGAACGCTGTGTTAGGAATTAGCATTGCAGAATATACATAATAAGCAAAATAGCCTATAATAATCAATCCTATCATTGCTACTGCAAATAGTATTTTTTTAAAGTACATCGGTGTTTATTAGTTGAAATAAATATTCGTTTTTATAGGTTCCATCAACCAAATTCCAGTCTTCTTTTAATCCTACTTTTTTAAATCCTTGATTTGTGAAAAGAGTAATGCTTGCTTTATTTTCTTCAGAAATATTACAATACAACTGATGCAAATACAAATGATTAAAACAATAATCGGTTAATAATTTAAGGGCTTCTTTACCAAAACCTTGTTTGCGGTTTTCGGTTTTTTTTATTAAAATCCCAATTCCAGCACGATTGTTTTTAAAATCGAATTCAAAGATATCTATCATACCTAAAGCCTCATCGTTATAATTTGAAATAACCAATCGCAATTGCTTAACTTCATAAATGTCTTTATGAGCATTATCCAGATACTGTTTGATTAAAAATTTTGAATAAGGAGTTTGAGTGCTACTAATTTCCCAAAAGTTTTCATCGTTTTCAATCGTATGAATAAATTCGAGGTCTTCTGGTTCTAGAGCTCTTAAGTAAATATGTTTTCCTTTTAAAGTTACCATTCTATCTCTCCTTTATACACTTGGGTTGCTGAACCTATTAGCCAAATATTGATATACGAATCTCCTTTTTTTTCAAAGGACACTTTTAATTCGCCTCCTTTAGTATTCAAAGTTATTAGATTTTTTTCCGTTTCACCAATATAATGCATTGCTAGTGCAACAGCAGTTACTCCAGTACCACAAGAAAGTGTTTCGTCTTCAACACCTCTTTCATAAGTTCTCACTGAAAACGTTTCATCATTAATTTTCTCAACAAAGTTTACATTAACACCTTCATTTTTATAAGTTTTACTATAACGGATTCTTGCACCTTCCTGCTTCACATCTAGTTGTTCTATATCACTTTTACATATTACATAATGAGGAGAACCTGTATCTAAAAACACATGGTTATCAAAATTTTGTGTTTGTGTTACATCTAGCATCTGAAGTTTTACTAAATCGTCTTCGATAACCGATTTATGCAAACCGTCTATCGCTTCAAAAGTCGCTTCATTATTTATAATTCCTAAATACTTAGCAAAAGCAGTAATACAGCGTCCACCATTTCCACACATGGAGCTTTCATTTCCATCAGCATTAAAATAAACCATTTTAAAATCTAAACTGCCTTGATTTTCAAGTAGTATCAAACCATCAGCTCCAATACCAAAACGTCGGTCGCACAAATGCGCAATAAGTGCAGTATTGTTTTTATTGAAAAGATCTTGTCGATTATCAATAATTACAAAATCATTTCCTGTGCCTTGATATTTATAAAATGTATGTTGCATAAGAATGAGCAAATATAAAAATATATAATATTACTTGCATTGTTAAATAGTAGTTAAAGTTAAATAGTGTTTTATATATCCAATTATTTTCTCCGTAAGCAAATTAAAATTTATAGGATAGTATGAACAAAATAGTTCTTGGTTGGATAAAGATATTCGTATCCATTATTAAGAATTGGTTAAAGAAGTTCTCATTTTTATATCGGACATCGAAGATATTATCCACATCTATTTCAAAACCCCAGGGGCTGTCTTCTTGGTTATAGTATAAAGACAAGTTGCCAATATTAAACTGGTTAATTTGGTTCGTATTTAGGTTTTTGTAATAATTATAGGAGTAATCTGCCGAAAGAATAAAGCCGTTTAAGAAATCCCAATCCAAAGTTGCATAAGGATTTATTTGAGTAAACTTATTTTCGGAATTTTCTGACTTAAAATTGCTCAATTGCTGTTCCCATCCGATTTCAAAATTTGGCCAATCTTTAAAATGAGTTTCTGCTTTTAGAGTATAGCTATGATTATTGGATTTGAAGTCAATGAGGTCATCATTAATGATGCGGGTGTAATCGGTTAAATTGAGATTTCCAAGAAGCGTCAATCTATAATCGCCAAGTTGCTTTCCAAAAGAACCTGTAAAAACATAACTATTTTCAGGTAAACTGGTATAAATGGACGTGTTTATTTGTTCTATACCTTCAATTTGGGTAGTGTTCCTTATGGATTTTTCTCTCTTGGTATAACTTAAATTGGCATTTATATAAACACCCTTGTAAAGATTGAACTGACGATAGCTTAACCTCGCTGCGTGGTATAATTCGTTCTCCAAGTCCTCGTTACCTTGGTACAATTGGTTAAAGCTTGCTAACCGTAATCTATTTGCGTATTGTTGCACATTGGAAAAACCCGTTTTTAATTGGTAATCGAACTCAATTTTTTCTGCGGAAGACAGTTCATACTTCATATTCAATTCGGGTAACAAGACACTTTTTTGTTTATTGGCACTTTCTTCTGAGAATTGATTCACCTTCCAAAAATAGAAATGGTACATTAAGCCAGGTTTAAAAATGAAGTTACCTGTTTTGACCTTGTATTGCAACCCAATATAATTATCGTTTAACCGAAAATTGGTGTCGTTATTAAAGCCGTTTTCTTGAAAACCATTGATGCTACCATCCTGTAATAATTGACTATCCAATGTAGTAAATGATTCATCTAAAAACCTAAGTCCAACTCGTGGATAGATATGGTTAAACTTATCCAGTATCCAATAATGTTTTAAATTTATATTCGCTTGATGTTTTATTGCAGAGGTATTCTGCAAAATATTAAAGAAACCACTTTCTTCTTCAAACGGAATTAAATTATTAAATACTGGTTGATTAAATAACCAATCATAATCGTTTTCTTGAATGCTGTAACTGTAATTAGCCGTAATAGTTGATGTATGTTCATAAGAAAACTGTTTATTAAAGCGTATCTCTTGCTTGACAGAAACATTTTTAAGTTGCTGTAACGTATTAGTTATTGTGCTATCATCTTCTGTAGTAAACGAGTTTATGTCCAGCAAGGCATCTCCTTTTGAGGTTTTTATAAATGCATCATAGGCTAAATCAGTTTCAGTGTCTGGTTGGTATCGCAGTTTGAATTTGTTTAAAGTAAAAACCACATTGTTATTAGTAAAGGTCTCACGATTCTCATCTACTGCGTCATCGGTAAGGTAATTAATAGTGTTACTATTTTGGGTGTCTGTTTTGCCTTTGTTTACAATTGAAAATGCTTCCAAGCGAACCGTTGGACTTAGTTGTTGGGAAATGCTTCCAGCTCCAAAATCATTTTTTTGGTATACAAAATTTTCCTGGTTTAAGAATTGCGCAAAGTCGCTATTATATAAATCAGTAAATGAAGTCGATCCCTCAAGCAATGAAGCGAAACCTCCCTCAAAATTAATATAGTCATTTAAAGTAAAGCTCTTTTTGCCGATGTTGTTGATATCGCCAATGACATTTATAGCGGTTTTTGGACCATAATAGAATAGTGTTGGATGTAATAAAAACCGTTCCTCAACACCTCCACCTGCTTCTAAATCTCCAAAGACAAATTCTTTTTTACCTTCTTTTAATATAATGTTGAGTGCCATTTGGTCGCTATCGATCAATCCTTTTAAAAAAGCTACTTCGCTGTAATTATCCAGAACTACTATCTCATCAACTGCATCCGCAGGAATATTGTTCACAGCCAGTTTGGTGTCGCCTGTGAAAAAAGTTTTTCCTTCCACCATTAGCTTGGTTACTTTTTTTCCATTTACCTTCACATTCCCGTCTCGATCAACTTCTACGCCTGGCAGTCTTTTTAAGACTTCTCGCAATTTACGATCTTCTCCAGTTTTGAATTGATCCGTTCGGTATATAATGGTATCTTCTTTAACGATGATTGCCATTTTTTGATTAATTATTACTTGTTCCAATAGTTCACTACTTTCCTGTAAAGTGTAGGTTTTTTTTGTGTCTTGTGTGATATTTACAGTATCGATGAGTTTAGAAAATCCCAAATGAGAGATTTCTATTTTATATGGAGTGGCCACCCGTAAATTTAGCCTGTATTGACCTTTTATATCAGTAATTGCAAAAGTAATGTTCAAGTTTTCTACCAAAGGTGTTGCGATAAGATTGGTATATGGAATAGGGTTTTTGATTGTGTCCACTACCTGTCCTTGTAATTGGATATTTTGTCCGTGTAAAACAGAAAATCCTGTCAGGAAAAACAGGATTAAAAAAATTGCGGGAGTTCTAAATGAGATATTCAAATATATAAATATTTAAAATTACAGACTGTTTTAGTCATCGATAAATTTTTTAGTCAAATTCTTGATTATATCCTCGTATTCTTGTTGGGTTATTGCTTTGGAGTCATCTAGTTTCTCTATCTCTAAGTTTTGATTTGTTTCAATTTTTTTTACTGTTATTACAGCTCCTTTTAAATCAACTTCTGCGATTAAGCCTGGTAACCCCATAAAAATATCAGGACCAGACTGTATTGGAATTGATGGAATAAACCAAGCTTCAACTTTTAATTCTCTATTTGTTACTGGATCATAATAATTACCTTCAGCTTTCTTTGCATCGAAGCCCAATATCTTTTTATTGCCATCCTTTATAATCCAA
>JAKITV010000012.1 GCA_021647885.1 Flavobacteriaceae bacterium
GTTTACATTAAAATTTATTTGTAAACTTAAATCATTACGGATAATGAGAAATAAAAAGAAACTCATAATTGAACAATTGGATCAAAAACTAAAACCTTTTCAAAAAACGGGAATGGTTCTGATCCCAAACAAAGGATGGATAAATACTATTCGTACTGCACTTAATATGACTATGGCTCAACTTGGAACCAAGCTTAACATCACTAGACAAGGCGTGAAAAGTATTGAGGAAAGTGAAGTGAAAGGCACAATATCAATTAATTCATTAAAAGAAGTTGGTAAAGCTTTGGATTTAAAATTTGTATATGGATTCGTTCCAAAAGATGGGACTATTGACAATTTAATCAACTTAAAGTCTGAAAAATTGGCAAAAAAAATAGTATTAAGGACCAATCAAAATATGAAATTGGAAGACCAAGGGATTGGAGATAAAAAAATTAATAAATCAATAAAAGACTTGGCTAATGAAATAAAAAGAGAGATGAGAAAGTCATTATGGGATTAGAATTACAATATACAGACAGACAAACACCTTTAGATGAAGAAGAAAAGGAAGGTCTAAAAATAAAATCAATAACTACACAAGGAGAGTTGGATGAATTTGAACAATTAAATATCGAAAAGGCAGTTGAATGGACTGTTCACGCCAATTTAAAACCTGAAAGAATATTGACAGAAAAGTTTATAAAAAACTTACACAAAAAAATGTATGGTGATGTTTGGAAATGGGCAGGAGAATTTAGAAAGTCTAACAAGAATATTGGTATTAAATGGACACAAATTAGTATAGAGTTAAAGAACTTATTAGATGACACAAAATATTGGTTAGACAACAACACTTTTTCATCAGAAGAGATTTCCATTAGATTCAAACACAGAATTGTAGTAATTCATTGTTTTCCTAATGGAAACGGAAGACATTCAAGAATGATGGCTGATATTATTATGGAATCTATTTTTGGGAAAGAAATATTCTCTTGGCATAAATTAAATATGGTTAAAGTGGACGATACAAGAAAAGAATATATTGCTGCTTTGAGGAAAGCCGACAATGGAAATATAAACCCATTAATCAAATTTGCAAAGAACTAAAGCTAACTCAAGAAGAACTAAGTTAAAAAACAATTTTTTTTTAGTTCATTGCTTCTGAATTTACTATCGGAAAATCCTCATAAACGAACAATCGGGAGTTTTTATTTACTAAATTAGTTATCTAAACCAATACAACTAATCTTACACACGACTGTTAACAAACATTATAATCTAAATTGAAAATAGTCAAAAAAATACTTAAATGGGTTTCATATATTTTAGCAATTCCTGCTATTTATTTAGTTGTTTCATTCATACTAACTGCTATAACAGTAGAGGAATTAGATCAAAGTTCTGCAAATAACAAAACTATTTATTTACAAACTAATGGTCTTCATTTAAACATTATCATTCCAAAAAACGATATTGATATTGACCTTTTAAAAAATTTAGAAGTTATGGAAAGCCAAAAATACATTTCATTTGGTTGGGGAGATGAGAATTTTTATATAAACACACCTACTTGGAGTGATTTAACTTTTAAAAATACATTTAGGGCAATGTTCTTGAAAAGTACAACTCTAATGCATATAACAAGATATAGTTATACAAGTGAACATTGGATTGAAGTAAAAGTTGACACATCTGAATTGAATAAACTAAACCAATACATTAAAGGATATTTTAAAAAAGATGACAAAGGGAATAAGATAATCTTGACTGGTTTTGCATACTCAACAAATGACAGCTTTTATAAAGCAAATGGAAGTTATTCCGTCTTTAAAACATCTAATACTTGGGTTAATTCAGGATTTATAAAAAGTGGTTTAAAAGCTTGTTATTGGACACCTTTTGACTTTGGGTTAATTAACAAATATTAAAGCCTATTCTTATAGCGTTAAACTAAACATCTACAAATTATCCAACTGGTTACTACTTTTATCTTCGCTAATGGTCCAAAAGAAACCTATAAAAAAGAATTGGTCTGCTGCTGGACGCAATGCTCTTCTTGCAAAATTGCCATTTAAATCTGGTGTATTTGCATATTGATAACCATTAATATTTTTAAAACCAAATACATTATTTACCGAGAAGTATAATATTTTTTGTTGGCTAATTAAATATGCCCAATTTAAACTCAAGCTATTGTAGGATTTTGTCTTTTGGTTTAAAAATCCTGTTTCGTTTGGATTTGTATAAGTTCTACCTGATGCAAATGCATAACTAAATCCGACTTGGCTTTTCCAATCGCTAATCCAATATTTTCCTACTAAAGATAAATTATGTGTGTTAGCGAAATTTGGTTGTGCTTCTATTGGATAGTTTCTGTAATCACGTTTAGTATCTAAATATGAGTAGCTTATCCAATAATCGGTGTTTTTTATGCTCTTGCTATCTCGCCAAAACACATCTAATCCTTTTGCAAAACCAAAACCATTACTGCTATAGTCGCTACCAAAACTGGCAAAATTTGTATCGTATTTTACCAAATTGTTGTAATCTTTATAGTAAGCTTCTACTCTAAAAATCTTGCCTTCTCTATTAAGTTGATAGTTTAATATATAATGCGTTGTGTTTTGTGGTTTAACATCTTGAGTAAACTTTAAAATGTTGCTTGTTGGATTCTGATAAAAATCACCATAAGCTAAAGACACTTGGCTTTTAGCAGAGGTTTTATAGGCTAAAGATAACCTTGGAGCTATTGTAAAATCTTTAAATATCTCACTATATTCTGCTCGAATTCCAGCTTTCAACGCCAATTTTTTTGAGAAGAAAATATCAGCTTCAGTAAAAGCAGCACTTATATTATTGTTATAACCATAGCTAACTGGAGTAATAGTTTCATTTGAAAAATCTTCATTAAAATCGGTTGCAAAATATTCTACTCCAAAATTTAGTTTAAATCGGCTGCTAAAACGTCGTTTAAATTTTAGCTTTGCATGAATGGAGTTTTCGGTATCTTCAATATTATTATCTATAAAATTAGTCTTCTCTTTGGTATGTGTATAGCTCATTCCTCCAAACACAGACCAGTTTTCGTTTAAAACTCCTTGATACGAACCGTTAATATATAGGTTATCATTTTTCAATTTAAAATATGCGCCTTCACTAATATTTATGTCTTCTTGAGTGAGTTCAAAATTTGCAGAATCAAAAGCAGTATATAGTTTTAAGATGCCATTATCGAAACGTCTTCTAAAAACGGCTTCGCCAGAAAGTGCTTCGTAAGGTTTTATCCAATCGTTTCGATCTGGAAATAAAGCAACATAAGGTGCTAAATTTATATAAGATGCGTTTACACTAATTGAACTTTTATTCCATTTTTGAGTATTACCAAGTGTAGCACCAAGTGTCATGATGCCAATATCTGTTTTCTCCTGATCTGGTTCATCAATAGTATTTAAGAGTAGTACACTAGACAAGGCTTGCCCAAATTCGGCAGAATAACCTCCAGTCGAAAAAGTAATTCCATCAAATAAAAATGGCGAATAACGACCACGTGTTGGTACATTATTTGTTGTTGGTGTGTAAGGCGTAAACACACGAATACCATCTATAAATATTTGTGTTTCTTCAGCTTCGCCACCACGAACAAATAAACGACCATCTTCGGCAACAGTTGTAGTGCCAGGAAGTGTTTGCAAAGCACCAACAAAATCACCTAATGCACTAGCTGTAGTAACAACATCTAAAGGTTTTAAAACTGTTATTTTACTGTTATCTCCTGCCGAAAAAGTTCCAGCAGATAGTACAACAGCATCAAGAGCATTAACATCTTCACGAAGTTTTATTAGCAAATCTTTCATATAAGACACATCGCCAAGCATGGTAAATGTTTCGTAAGATAAATAGGATACTATTAAAGTTTGTGTGCCTGTCTCTTCTGTCTTAAACGAAAATTCTCCTTTATCGTTTGTTGTACTTCCATCGTAAGTGCCTTCTAAATAGATATTAGCTCCAATTATTGCAACACCTTTGTTGTTGGTTACTTTTCCGCTAATTGTTGATTGTGCAGTTATGCAATACGATACTAAAAAGAATAAAATAAGTAATTGAAGTTTCATTGAAATGTTGTGTTCGTTATTAATTGATACAGCAAATTTGCAACAGAAGATTGCTTTATTAAACTTATAATGACCGAATTGTAAAATTTTAATGATGAATTGTTTGTTGAAGATAGAAGCTGGAAGACCGATGATTGAAGGTAGTAATTTGGAAGATATAAGTTAATCATTATATTTATTGCACTAAAACAACCAACATGCTAACCAACACAGAGAAATCCTTTAGCATTCTTTTTTTTATAATTGTTTTTGCTGAACTTATTTGTGGAAGCATGGAAAGTCTGTCACAGCTTCATTATTTCACAAAGCCTCTTATACTTATTGCTCTTATCGTTTTCTTTTGCAAACAAGGCAATCTTCTAAATAAAAGAACGAGAAACATTACTTTATTTGCTTTAGTTTTTTCTTTAATTGGTGATGTTTTATTAATGTTTGTAGATACTTCTCCTAACTTTTTTATTGGAGGTTTAGTCGCTTTCTTATTAGCACATCTTATGTATATTTCGGTGTTTTTAAGATCGAGAAACAAAACTGCAAACATCTTTCCAATTATTGTAATTCTATTAATTTATGCTTCTGGAATTTTCTATGTTCTAAAAGATGGATTGGGAGAACTACTTATTCCTGTTTTGCTATACTTGATTGTAATTTTAGCCATGGTAGCCACAGCCTTTTTACGTAAAAGACATGAAGCCACAAACAGCTATAATTTGGTGTTTGCTGGAGCAATTTTATTTATGATTTCCGATAGTATATTAGCTCTAAATAAATTTTACCAACCTCTAGCATTTTCCAACATAAGCATCATGTTAACCTATGCTTTGGCACAGTATTTAATTGTTTTTGGGATATTAAAACATAAAGATTAACTATTGTAAAGATTAATATTGATTTTACACTTGTAACAAATATAGTTTTAAAGCTACTTATAGAGCATCTAACCAAACTGGATTGAAAAAAGAATTAGAACATAATTTTGTTGAATTGCTCGAGAAGCATCAAAACATTGTGCATAAAGTTTGCAGGTTATATACCAACAACCAAGATGCTCACAATGATTTGTTTCAGGAGATTACCATACAATTATGGAAAGCATATCCAAAATTTCGTGGCGATTCTAAATTTAGTACTTGGATGTATCGTGTTGCATTAAATACTGCAATAACACTTTACAGAAAAAACAAGCGTAGAATTAGAACAGAGGATTTTGATGCATTTCAGTTTAAAATATCAGCTGAAGCTTATGACGATTCTGAAGAAGAACAAATAAAACTAATGTATAAAGCTGTGTATCAGCTTAATGATATTGATAAAGCGCTTATCTTTTTATATTTAGAAGATAAGGGTTACAAAGAAATAAGTGAAACCATGGGAATTAGTGAGGTTAATGCTCGAGTAAAAATGAACCGCATTAAGACTAAATTAAAGACCATTTTAAATCCGTAACATTATGGATGAATTAGAATTATTAAAGAAAGATTGGCAAAAGGACAAAAACAAGTATCCTAAATTATCTTACGACGACATTTATAAGATGATATTAAAAAAATCGTCGTCTATTGTAAAATGGATATTTATTATTAGCCTTTTAGAATTTGCATTTTGGGGAATCATAACTTTTGCACTCAAAGACACTGAAAGCATGAAACGTTTTGAAAGTTACGATGCCGACAATATTATTATTCCTATCTCAATAATAAGTTATGCTATTTTAGCATATTTTTTCTACAGATTTTTTATGAATTATAAAACTATTTCAGTTACTGATAGTGCCAAAGTTTTAATGGAAAACATATTAAAGACTCGTAGAACAGTAAAACAATATGTCGCTTTTAATTTAATCTTTTTAGTAATCTCAACTATTGCTGTCCTATTTGTAGAGTTTGATAAAGATACTGAGCTTATAAGCCAAGTAGAACAAGCATCAGCAAATGGAGAAGTTTTTATGTTTTACGCTAAAATAATTCTTGTAACAGCAGTAATACTAGCAGTAGCCATTGGTGTTTTATTGTTGTTTTATTGGTTAGTATTTGGTCTTTTATTAGGACGACTTAATAAAAACTATAAAGAACTTAAAAAACTAGAAGTCTAATTAATAAGTTAAAAAGACTAAAAACTAAAGACTAAATTCACCACTTACGTTGTTTATTGAGTTCTTCTTTGGCTTCTAATTCTTTTTGAGGAATAACCTTTAAAAAAGATGGATGTTGCTCGATTGCATATTCTATTTTCTCTACAATTTCATCAATAGTTTCATTGTCGTAATCTATCTCTAAAGGTTTTTTGATTTCAAAAGATTGTAAAATATTTTTCTTTCTAATTCGTAAGCCTTTTTTATCGAAAGAACGTCTAAAACCATCAATAACAATTGGTACAACTATAGGTTTATAACGTTTTATAATATGAGCAGTCCCTTTTCTAATTGGTTTAAATGGCGTTGTTGTACCTTGAGGAAATGTAATAACCCAACCATCGTCTAATGCTTTGGAAATATTAGAAATATCGCTCATTTTTACTTGTCTATTTACATCCTTCCCTTCGGCTCTCCAAGTACGCTCAATACTAATAGATCCTGCGTATGCCATAATTTTTGGTAATAATCCAGATTTCATGGTTTCTTTTGCAGCTACATAATATACATTTAACTTCGGATTCCATAAATAGCCAATATTTTTTATAGTATCTACACGACCACTTAAGCTCGCATTAAATACATGAAACATGGCTACAACATCTGCAAAATAAGTTTGATGATTAGAAATAAACAGCACATTAGTATCAGGTAATTGGGTAATAAATTCTGACCCTTCTATTTTCAATTCGTTAAAGCCTCTAAAACGTTGATGTGTTAAAATGCCCAATATTCTAATTAACCATTTTTTTAAAAAGAGTATATGACCAAAAGGATTTCTTTTAAATAATCCCATAATGTTTTGTTAGTTAGGAATGCAAAAATAACAAAATTAGAAATTACATTACATTTTTTAGCAAGTCTTTTATCTCACTTAACATCATTGCAGTTGCTCCCCAAACTATATGTCCATTAAGTTTATATGCAGGTACTTCTACTTCAATATTATACGATGTTTCCACAGGTGTACTAATTACATTATCATCATTAATAAAATGATGGAGTAAAACCTCAATAACTTCTTCTACCTCATCATCCTGTTTTTTAAATGTAGGTGTTTCCTTTATAATCCCTAAAAATGGTTGTACATAAAAATTGCTTGGAGGAATATAGACTTCTGTTAATTGCTTAAAAACTTCAATATTCTGTATTGGAATACCAATCTCTTCAAAAGTTTCTCTTTTTGCAGTTTTTTCTAGCGAATCGTCTTGAGCTTCAAATTTACCTCCAGGAAAAGCAATTTGAGCAGAATGCACACCATTATAAGTATTTCGTAAAATTAAAACCAATTTTGTTTGCTGCTTTTTATCAGGATAAAATAATGCCAATACTCCTGCTCTACTTGCATTTTTCATCTTTTCTTTGTGCATTTCTATCAATTCTAATCGAAAAGGTGGAGACATTTTAAATTGAGATGCTTGTGCTGGAAGCGGGATATTTTTTATTTTTGATAGCGATATTAAAAATTTATCAAAATTCATTTATGCGACCCATAATGGGTATTTAATTATAAACCTTTTTTTTAATGAGACTTGTATTTATTCATTTATTTATCCTTCTATTTCTGAATTGTGAAGGTACACAATCCAAAAAGAAATCTGAACCTACAAATTTACAAGTAAAACCAAAACAAGAGCAACCAATAAAAATTATTTCAAACAAAGAAGCTGAAAGAGAATTTCCAGTACTTACAAGTAAAAATGCTATGGAGTTCTTTTTAGAATACGAAAAACATAACAAAGAAAACAAAGTAAGAATAACAACCGATTTTGGTATAATTGATATTCTGTTATTTGAAAAGACTAAATTCCATCGTGCTAACTTCATATTTTTAACCAAACAGAACTATTTTAACGACACACAGTTTTATAGAGTAATTAATAATTTTATGGTACAAGCTGGAAATAGCGATGACAAAAAAACCTCTAGAAAACGTAAATATATAGGTAAGTATTTGCTCCCAACAGATACAAAACGAGGTTATAAACACGATAGAGGTGTTATTAGTATGCCAAGTGGCGAAATTGACAATCCATATAAATTAGCTTCGCCTTACGAATTTTTTATTGTGCAGCAACGTGGCGGTTCTCATTTTCTGGATGGCGATTATACCATTTTTGGCAAAGTAACAAAAGGTATGGAAGTTATAGACAAAATTGCTGCTGTTAAAACCGATGATGCCGATTGGCCACTACACAATATCTACATTAAAAAAGTTGAAATTATTAACTAATATTAATTTTATTTTTAATCTCTGTTCTTCATATTTTCAATACCTTTATATTTGGTACTTTTCAAGTAAAATATCAACAATATTAATATAAAAACTCAATTAAATGACAACACAATTTTTAACCAATTATCCTAAACTGCTAGGTTTAATTGTCCTTATAGCTTTTATAAGTTGTAAACAAGACAAAGCAACAAACGAAAACGATATGGCAACAAACGTGTTTTTAAAAGAATGGACTGGTCCTTATAATGGTACTCCTGCTTTTGACCAAATGAAAGTAGAAGACTTAAAAGCTGCTGTTGAAAAAGGCATGGAATTAAATTTAGCCGAAATTGATGCTATTGCTAACAATGCCGATGAACCAACTTTTGAAAATACTATTGTAGAAATGGAACGCTCTGGAGAAGAATTAAACAGAGTATTTGCATATTATGGCATTTTAAGAAGTAATATATCGAGTCCAGAAGCAAGAAAAATTCAAGGAGAGTTAGCTCCGAAACTATCCGAATTCCGTTCTAAAATCTCTCAAAACGAAAAACTTTTCAAACGTATTAAAACCGTTTACGATGCTTCACAAGAAAATCCATTAGAAGCAGATCAACAACGAGTTGTGGATTTAGTTTATAAAGGTTTTGAAATGAATGGTGCCAATCTCGATACAGAAAAAAAAGAGCGTTATGCAGCAATTAATAAAGAATTATCTACATTATATACCAATTTTTCCAATAACGTTTTGCACGACGAAGAAAATTACGTCACCTATTTAACCAAAGACCAATTAAGTGGTTTGTCTGATTCTTATATTAAATCTGCAGCAAAAATAGCAACAGACAAAGGTCAAGAAGGTAGCTATGCTGTCACCAACACAAGATCATCAATGGATCCTTTTCTTACCTATTCCAACAAAAGGGATTTACGTAAACAAGTTTGGACTAATTATTATGCAAGAGGCGATAATGGAGACGAGTATGATAATAACGAGAATATAGCTAAAATTTTAAAACTACGTCGCGAACGTGTAGAATTATTAGGTTATAAAAATTATGCCGATTGGCGCTTACAAAATCGTATGGCAAAAAACCCAGAGAATGCTATGGCGTTAATGAATGCGGTTTGGCCAGCAGCCATTGCAAGAGTACATGAAGAAGTCGCAGACATGCAAACTGTAGCTAACGAAAATGGTGATAATATTACCATAGAACCTTGGGATTATCGCTATTATGCCGAAAAAGTACGTCAAAAAAAATACGATTTAGATAGTGATGAAGTTAAGCAATACTTACAACTAGACAAGTTAACAGAAGCTATGTTTTATGTTGCTGGACGATTATTTAATTTCGATTTTAAACCAGTTCCAGAAGGCAGTGTCCCTGTTTTTCAAGAAGATGTAAAAGTCTGGGAAGTAACAGATAAAGATTCTGGTAAACATATTGGTTTATGGTATCTTGATCCTTATGCAAGAACAGGAAAACGCTCTGGTGCTTGGGCAACGACCTACAGGAGCTATTCTACTTTTGATGGTGAAAAAACTGTTTTAGCATCTAACAATTCCAATTTTGTAAAACCCGCTCCTGGAGAAGCTGTTTTAGTGTCTTGGGACGATGCCACGACTTTCTTTCATGAGTTTGGTCACGCCCTGCATTTCTTTTCTTCTAATATAAAATACCCAACTTTAAATGGTGGCGTGAGGGATTATACCGAGTTTCAATCGCAGTTATTAGAACGATGGTTATCTACAGACGAAGTGATAAATCAGTTTTTAGTGCATTATAAAACAGGAAAACCAATGCCAAAAGAACTTATAGCAAAAATTAAGAAAGCCTCAACCTTCAATCAAGGGTTTGCAACGACTGAGTATTTAGCTTCGGCTATTATGGATATGAAACTTCATTTGGTAGATCCTACTAATATTGATGTGGATAAGTTTGAACGTGAAACTTTAACCGAATTAAATATGCCAAAAGAATTACCAATGAGACACAGAACACCTCAATTTGGTCATGTATTTTCAGGTGAAGGTTATGCCACAGCATATTATGGGTATATGTGGGCAGATGTTTTAACTGCTGATGCTGCTGAAGCTTTTGCAGAAGCTCCTGGAGGGTTTTATGACGAAGAGCTTTCAGCCAAACTTGTAAAATACCTGTTTGCGCCAAGAAACTCTATGGAACCAGCTGATGCATATAAACTATTTAGAGGTCGCGATGCAAAAATGGAAGCCTTGATGAGAGATCGTGGGTTTCCTGTTCCTGAAGAATAATTAAGTCATTCCAAAAAAAGCTAAAAGCCATATTTAAAAAATATGGCTTTTTATATTTAATAATTACGCATATAAAACAAACTTACATGTTTTGCGTATAAAAGTTATAATCCTTAATTACTGTTTCCACAAAAATAATAGGTTTTTCTTTAGGCTCTACTTGCATGACCTCAACCAATCTGTTTTTTAAAGATACAATAATATTGTGCTGTCCTTTAAGTTTTGCAGTATCGTATAAATTTTTTATAGTTTGCATTTCACCATCATTAAACAAAGTGACTTGACTGTATGTTGGCACATAATCTTGAGGAATTTCTTTTAAAAGAGTATCGTTTATAGAAATTTTTTGTTTTTCGCTTATTACAGTTGTTCCTGCTGCAATATCACCTACACGTTGTCCATTTCCTTTTATTAAAATGGTAATAACTGCCAATCCTCCACTCGTTAAAACCACATCTACAATACGTAATATCCAACGTACAAAATAATTGGCAAACGTTGGTTTAGAACCATCAATTTTCACTACTCTGGTTTTCATTACAAACTTACCTACGGTTTGACCGTTCCAAAAGGTTTCCAATAAAACGTAATATAAAAATGCTGGTAAAGACACTAATAAATATAATGCCCAGAGATCACCAAAATCTAAATCAAGCGATATTAATAACATAATAACAGCAATAGTATATGCAAAAATGACAAAGCTATCTATAATGTAAGCTAATAATCTATCACCAAGGTTAGCAATGTTTTGTTCTATTCCTACATTTTGAGCAGTTTCTATTTGAAATTCTTCCATATTTTCTTTTCTTTGAAAACAAAATTCTTCAATACATGCGTGAAGCTGCTTTCGTAAAGCAAAATAAAGATAAATGGTTAAAGTTTGAAAGTATTCTTTCAAATAAAACAATTTTAAATCCAGATGAATTATCTAATCTTTATATCGAAATAACAGATCATTTAAGTTACGCCAGGACTTTTTTTAGAAAAAGCAATACAGAGTTGTATTTAAACCAACTCGCATCACAAGCACATTTAAAAATTTATAAAACCAAAAAAGAATCAAAAAACAGAATTGTTTCTTTTTACAAAACAGAGTTTCCAACATTATTTTACAAGCATCAACGTGAACTTTTAATTGCTTTTTTGGTTTTTGCCTTATTTGTTATAGCTGGAGCATTTTCGGCGGCAAGCGAAGGCGATTTTGTAAGGTCAATTTTAGGAAACGGTTATGTAAATATGACTCTAGAAAATATTGAAAAAGGTGATCCAATGGCTGTATATAAGGAACAAGGTGAATTTAACATGTTTTTAGGCATTACTTTAAACAATATAAAAGTGGCTTTAATGGCTTTTGCTTATGGTATTTTACTTGGTATTGGCTCGTTATATATCATGCTGCAAAATGGAGTAATGTTAGGCAGTTTTCAGTATTTCTTTTACGAAAACGGTTTGCTCTGGGAATCGGCTAGAACCATTTGGATACATGGAACTATCGAGATTTCCGTTATTATCATTGCAGGTTGTTCTGGTTTGGTTTTAGGAAACGGATTGCTTTTTCCAGGGACTTACACAAGATTGGAATCTTTTAAAAGAGGTGTTAAAAACGGTTTGAAAATATTAGTAAGCACGATTCCGTTTTTTGTCATTGCTGGATTTTTAGAGGGTTTTGTGACCAGACATACGCAAATGCCAGATTGGTTAGCTATTTTCATTATTGTTAGTTCTTTAGCTTTAATCATTTTTTACTACGTTATTTATCCAATACAATTACATAAAAAACAAAAACAAGTTGAACTCGAAAGCCAACTAAAAATACTTTAAAAAATTTATATGAAACGAGCATGTTAAAAAGTTTATCACCCAATGGAATGATTAATAGCGAACAGCATGTGACCTTTGAAAAACAATAAATAGAAACACATGAAACAATACATCGAATTTAAAAAGCAACGTGAATTAGGAGATATTTTAAGTGATACTTTTGCATTCATCAGATACGAATTTAAACCCTTTTTAAAAACCATTTTTAATATCGCAGGACCTTATCTTCTCATGTTCTTAATAGCTATGGCATTTTATCTATATACCGTTGGTGATATTTTTGATTTTTCCACATATAATCAACCTGGCAACGAAATGTTTAGTTTTGGGTTAATGTTCGTTTCATTTGCATTTATAGGCATTACAGGTATTTTAGCTTATGTAATTGCAAGCTCTGTAGCTTTACATTATATAAAATCTTATGTAAAAAATAAAGGCAACGTTAACATTAGCGATGTAAAACAAGATGTAAAACAAACCTTTTGGAGTTTTGTTGGTTTAGGGATCATAAAATGGGTCGTTCTTATTTTCGCCATGATGCTTTGTTTTCTGCCTGTATTGTATTTCATGGTACCAATGGCTGTAATGTTTTCCATTTTCGTGTTTGAAGGGAAAGATGTTTCAGACTCATTTAGCTATAGTTTTAAATTAATTAAAGACAATTATTGGATAACCCTTCTAACTATTATTGTAATAGGGCTAATCGTAACTGTTGCTGGTTATGTTTTTGGATTACCAGCTGGAATTTATAGTATGGTAAAAATGGGAATATTTTCTGGTGAAATAGATCCAGCGAATATGAATAGCTTTATAGATCCAGTTTATATTGTATTAAACATATTAAACTATCTTGCAAACTTTCTGTTAAACCTTATTTCTATTATAGGTTCTGCATTTATCTATTTCAATTTAAACGAAAAAATGAACTTCACAGGAACTTTAGAACGTATAGAATCTATAGGTAAAAACGAATAAATGCGATTACTACAAATAGCTATCTGTTTTTTTTTATTTACTGAATTGATTTACGCACAACAAGATTCACTTATTGTAAAAAATGACAATTCTAAAATTGAAGTACAAGAAATAAACGAATCGCATTTAGAGTCTTATAAAAACGATAAAGCTTTTAATTATGTTGAAGAAAAGCAAGGCAACTCCATTATCGATAGATTTAAACGATGGCTCGGCAATATTATCAAAAAGTTTTGGGAAGCCATTTTTGGTGTAGGCACTGCATCCGGAATACTATATTTTATCTTTAATCTTTTACCTTATTTACTATTGGCATTATTAGTGTTCTTGCTAATCAAATTCTTTTTAAAAGTAAATTCGCGACATCTCATTTCGGGACAACAAAACCCTTCAACAGTAAAATTTACTGAAGACGAACAGATTATTAAAAGTGAAGATATACAAGCCTTAATTAACGATGCCATTAAGCAAAAAAACTTTCGGCTTGCCATTAGGTATCACTACTTAAAATCTTTAAAAACACTAACCGAAAACGATATTATTTCTTGGCAGCACCAAAAAACAAACAAAGATTACATTAACGAGATACAAAAAGAAACCATAAAACACGGTTTTAAAGATATTACCAAAATTTACGATTACGTTTGGTATGGCGAATTTAATATTGATGAACTGAAATTTGAATCGTTAAAAACAGCATTCAATAATTTAAGTAACAGTATTACAACTAATTGAATAAAAAAAGAAACATATACATTGTATTAACAGTAGCTGCTATTTTATCTATTGTTGTTTTAGAATACGTAAAACCCAAAAAGATAAATTGGTTCCCGTCGTATGCAAAACAACATAAAATACCACTGGGCACTTATGTATTGCACGAGCAGTTAGAACGTATTTTCACTAAAGAAAATATTATTGACGTTGAGCGTTCCCCTTATGAATACCTTAAAAAAAATCCCAATAATTCGGGAACCTACGTTTTAATAAACAATAACATCGGTTTTGGTGAAGCAGAACTTGATGCACTCCTTGATTGGACAAGCAAAGGGAATGCCCTTTTTATAGCCTCTTCAAATTTTGAAGAACAACTTTTAGACACCTTAAACCTTGAAACATCTGTAATAAGCAACTTTAATAACCTTAAAAACGAATATGCAATTCAACTAAAGAACAACGCACTTCACAACACTATTTATAATTTTAACAAAGCTGATTTCTTATACTATTTTAGTAAAATAGATACCTTAAACACTTCTGTAATTGGTGTAATTGACGATTTTTCTAAAGATAACACCCACTTAAAAAATGAACATATAAACATTATAAAGCAAGATTTTGGAAAAGGGCAAATTATGTTAAGCACATTTCCTCAAGCCTTTACAAATTACTTTATGTTAATACCACCAAATCAAGATTATACTGCAGGATTATTATCATACATTGATGCATCAAAACCAATTTATTTAGACAATCACCATAAATCCGGGAAAAAGTTTTTCACCTCACCATTACACATACTATTAAATACCAAAGAACTAAAATGGGCTTATTACCTTATGCTTATTGGTGTTTTTATTTATGTTATTTTTGAAGGAAAAAGAAAACAACGCGCAATCCCTATCGTAAAACCACATAAAAATCAAACTGTGGCTTTTACCAGAACCATTGCAAATATGTATTTTGAAAAAGGGAAACATCGCGAAATTGCACAACATAAAATTCAGTATTTTTTAGATTATATAAGAACGCATTTACATCTAAACACAACTGCATTTGATGATGAATTTTTTAAGCATTTATCTGCCAGAAGCAACAATACCATTGAAGATACCAAAGCACTTTTTAAAATTATAAAATACATTAGTGATAAAACACGAATAACAAACAACGAATTGGAAAAGCTGAATGCTTTAATAGAAACCTATAAATCTAATAACACATGGAAGAACAAGATTTGAATTTTGATAATAGAATCCCTTTAGAAGACTTAAAAGAAGCCGTAGATACTATAAAACAAGAATTAGGCAAAGTCATCATTGGTCAGGAAAATTTTATAGAACTGCTTATTGTTGCTTTGTTGGCAGAAGGTCATGTTTTAATAGAAGGCGTTCCTGGAATCGCAAAAACAATCACGGCAAAACTGTTTGCCAAAATATTGAAAACCGATTTCAGTCGGATTCAATTCACTCCAGATTTGATGCCAAGTGATATTTTAGGAACTTCGGTTTTAAATATGAAAACATCCAGTTTCGAATTTAAAAAAGGGCCCATTTTTTCAAACATTGTGCTCATAGACGAAATAAATCGTGCTCCAGCAAAAACACAAGCAGCTTTATTTGAAGTCATGGAAGAACACCAGGCAACCATAGATGGGAACACTTATGATTTTGAAGACCCTTTTATGGTTTTGGCAACACAAAACCCAATAGACCAAGAAGGTACATATGCGTTACCAGAAGCACAATTAGACCGTTTTATTTTTAAGATAAAAGTAGATTATCCTTCTCTTGAAAATGAAATTAAAATAATTGAAACACATCATGAACGTAAAGGCAAAAAGCCTCAAACCTTGATTAATTCAATTTTAGACACCAAAAAATTAGCAGATTATAAAAGTAAAATTCAAAGCATTATAGTTGAAGAAAAAATCATAAAATACATTGCTGAAATTGTTTCAAAAACTCGTAATCATTCACATTTATATTTAGGTGGTTCACCAAGAGCATCTCTTGCGATTTTGAATTCCGCAAAGGCGCTCGCAGCAATTAATGGTCGTGACTTTGTAATTCCGGATGATGTGAAAAAAGTTATTTTTCCTGTTCTTAATCATAGAATTTTACTTACTCCAGAACGTGAAATGGAAGGCATGACCACAGAAAATGTTATCGAAATGATCGTGCAATCGGTTGAAGTACCGCGTTGATTTGAAAAATAAAAGCGAAAGATTTAACATGATAAAATTATTAAACCATTCTTTAAACCGATATAATTTCTTTGTTTTATAGACCTCACAGGTTTTATAAACCTGTGAGGTCTTAAAATTTCGATAACACAAGCGTCTGCTTATAACTTAGTTACAAAAATAGAATAATTTTTAATTAATGAATAGTAACAAAAGATTTCATATTAATAAAAGTAAATTAAAAAGGGTAAAAGTGTACAAAGGAAATAATAGCTTATGAGGTTTTTAAAATCGCTATACATTCACAACACCTTTTTTGTCTATCTGGCAATAGCATCTTCATGCTTTTTGTTGTCATTTTGGGTTTCGATATTATATCCAATTGCATGGATTTTTACCACTGTTATCGCTGTGCTGTTTTTTGTTGATGTCCTACTGCTCTACCGTTTTAAAAATGCTGTAAATGCGAGACGGTTATTACCTGATAAATTTTCGAATAGTGATAAAAACCCTGTATCTATAACCATAACCAACCTTTACCCTTTTAATGTTTTATTAGATATAATCGATGAATTACCTATTCAATTTCAAAAAAGGGATTTTTTATATAAAAAGAGTTTAAGCACGATGCAAGTTCATGATTTTAGTTATGAAGTCCGTCCTGTAGAACGTGGTGAATATTTTTTTGGGAACCTTAACATTTTTGCTTCTACAAAACTAAAAATCATAAAGCGAAAGTTTCAATTTCAAAACGAGCAAATGGTTGCCGTGTATCCTTCGTTCATACAAATGCAGAAGTACGATTTTTTGGCAATAAGCAATCGTTTAACCGAATTTGGATTAAAAAAGATAAGGCGTATTGGACATACTTTGGAATTTGAACAAATAAAAGAGTACGTTCAGGGTGACGATTTTAGAACCATTAACTGGAAAGCTACTGCAAAACGTGCATTGTTGATGGCTAATCAATATCAAGACGAAAAATCGCAACCCGTTTTTTCTATTATAGATACTGGTCGCGTTATGAAAATGCCATTTAATGGTTTAAAACTTTTGGATTATGCCATTAATTCCACATTGGCATTTAGCAATGTTGCTTTAAAAAAGCACGATAAAGTTGGTATGCTAACGTTTTCAAAAACCATCGAAACCTTTTTACCAGCAGTTCATAAACTCACATACCTTAATAACATACTGGAAAATCTCTACAATATCAATACACAATTTAACGATAGCGATTTTGGGTTGTTATATGCACAGCTAAAACGAAAAGTGACACAACGCAGCCTTATTTTACTTTACACAAATTTTGAACATATTAGTGCTTTAAAAAGACAACTGTCTTACTTGCAAGCCATTTCAAAAAAGCACATGCTGGTTGTTATTATTTTTGAAAACACCGAATTGGACAAATTAATCTCCCAAGATGCTGAAGATTTACAAAGCATTTATCATAAAACCATTGCCGAAAAGTTTTCATTAGAAAAACGTTTGATGGTAAAAGAACTGCAAAAACATGGCATTCAAAGTATTTTAACAGCTCCTGAACAACTTACGGTTAACACTATAAATAAATATCTGGAAATTAAAGCCAGAGGTTTATTGTAAATGGGATAAAAAAAGAGCGACTTAAAAGTCGCTCTTTTTTTAACTAACCAATCAACCACAATTAAACCGTTTCATTTAACCAAGCCTTCATCATCCAAACAGTTTTTTCTTGTTCTGTAATAAAACCACTCATCATTGCATTTGTTCCTTCATCATTAGCGTCACCAGATTTATCAAGTAATTCGCGTTCAATCTTAAGCAATTCGGATAACGAATCTACGATTAATCGAACAGCTTTATCATCTTGAGATATATTTTTACCAACAGGTACTGTTGCTCTTTTTGTATAATCTTCAAACGTATGCAATGGTGTTTCTCCCAAAGTCAAAATACGTTCTGCAATTTCATCAACTTTTATATTTGCATCTGTATATAATTCTTCAAATTTCACATGAAGGTCAAAAAAACCTTTACCTTTAATGTTCCAGTGTATTCCACGTAAATTCTGATAATATATTTGAAAGTTTGCTAATAAATTATTTAAATCGTTAGCTAAAAGTTTTGTTGTATTTGTATCTAATCCTATACTATTAAGTGTCATAATTCTATTTTTTTTATTTACTACAAATTTAATCTTTTTTAAAGTATGTTTTCAATAGATTTAATCGATAGTTTTTATATCTTTATAACATAAATTGATACATATGACGATTACACAATTACACTACGTTTTAGCAGTTGCAGAACATCAAAACTTTACAAAAGCAGCAGAAAAATGTTTCGTAACACAACCAACATTGAGTATGCAAATACAAAAACTGGAAGACCAATTAAACATTCTTATTTTTGATAGGAGCAAAAAACCTATTGAGCTTACAGATGTTGGAAAGAAAATTGTGCATCAAGCAAAAAATATTGTAAACGAAGCAGACAGAATAAAAGATATTGTAGATCAACAAAAAGGATTTATTGGTGGTGAATTTAAATTAGGAATAATCCCAACTGTAATGCCAACATTGCTTCCAATGTTTTTAAAGACATTTATAAAAAAATATCCTAAAGTTAAATTAAAAATAGAAGAGCTTACTACCGAAGAGATAATTTCAAGAATTAACGATGGGCATTTAGATGCAGCTATTGCTGCAACGCCATTAGAAAATGAAGACATTAAAGAACGTGTACTTTTTTATGAACCTTTTGTAGGATACATTCCGAGTCATCATAGATTAAGTGAAAAGAGTAAAATTGATATTTCTGATTTAGATATTGATGATATGCTTTTGCTTGAAGATGGACATTGCTTTAGAGATGGCGTAATCAACCTTTGTAAATCCTTTAAGAACAATGATGAAGATCATTTTCAGCTTGAAAGTGGAAGCATCGAAATGCTTGTTAAGCTTTCTAATGAAGGTTTAGGAATGACATTATTGCCTTATTTGCACACACTTGATATTAAAGAAAGTGAAAGACATAATTTACACAACTTTAATGAGCCTTCTCCTGCAAGAGAAGTGAGTATAATATACCATAAAAGTGAACTAAAGATGCAAATAACTGAAGCTTTACAAGATGTTATCTCAGGAATAATTCGTGGTGCTATTGCATTTCAAGATGTTAAAATAATAAGCCCATTGCCAAAATAAAAAAAGCGACCAATAGTCGCTTTTTTTTATGATTTTAAATAAATTAAACATTTATCTAATTCTGGGTTCTGTAATATTAGAGATTTAATAAAAATCTTTAACTCTTCTATCTCGTAAGGTAATAAGCGTTTTAAAGCTTTTTCTAACTCTTTACAGAACAAATTAACATCAAAACTAACTTTTTTAAGTACTGTTTTGGTGTACTCAAACATTGCTCTTGCCATAGGGAATCTTAAATTAATTGGTTAAAATTAAAAGTAGATTTATATCATATATCTTGTTTAAAGTTTCAATAAAGTTATAAAAAAAAATGACATAATCTTAATTTAAACAAAGTTTTAACAGTCAATAAAATTTAAATCTTTGATTTTTAGTTGTCTATAATAATTATAACTTTCCTTTATACTTTTTATTATATAAGTGAATACTTTTTCAACTTATAATGAGAATTCTAGAAAAATTATAGTTTAATTAAAACCTATTATCTCCATCTAATAAATCGCCTATTCCTCCTAAAATACTACCTTCTCCTTTGTCTTTTCCTCCTCCTCTTGGAGCAGTAGCTAAAACACGAGCTGCTAATCTGCTAAATGGTAATGATTGAATATAAACGGTTCCTGGACCTTGTAATTTTGCAAAGAATAATCCTTCACCTCCAAAAATGGTGTTTTTTATTCCTCCTACAAATTCGATGTCATAATCTATCTCTTTTGTAAAACCAACAATGCATCCTGTATCAACTCGTAAAGTCTCTCCATGCTTTAATTCCTTTTTTGACATCGTTCCTCCAGCATGAACAAACGCCATACCATCGCCTTCTAATTTTTGCATAATAAAACCCTCTCCTCCAAAAAGTCCACGACCAAGGCGTTTACTAAATTCTATGCCAATACTTACTCCTTTTGCAGCACATAAAAAAGCATCTTTTTGACAAATAAATTTACCTTTATATTGGGTTAAATCTATTGGGATAATTTGTCCTGGATAAGGAGAGGCAAAAGATACGTTACGTTTACCTGAAAGTATATTATAAAACGCTGTCATAAATAAACTTTCGCCTGTAAGCAATCGTTTTCCTGCTCCAAATATTTTTCCTAAAAATCCTTCATTTTTTTGCGAACCATCACCAAAAATGGTTTCCATTTTAATACCATCGTCCATCATCATAAAGCTTCCTGCTTCGGCAACAACGCCTTCATTAAGGTCGAGAGCAATTTCTACAAATTGCATTTCTTTACCATGAATTTTATAGTCTATTTCGTGTGCTGTCATAAATACTTGTTTTTTGTTGATTTGTTTATATGTTGATTTGTTTCTGGTTTTGTTACAATAACTGGGTAAATTTCAAAAAAAACAAAAATTCCAAATTCCAAATACAAACTAATAGTTTCATTTTTAAACAAGCCTCGAAACTGATAACTGAAACTGTAGACTGCCTACTGTTTTACTTTAACTGTCCATTCAAAATTAAAACTGGAAACTTGTATGCCTTCTTCATTGGTTCCAATAGAATTCATCCAAATGGTTTGTCCTTCACCAGTTGTAATTGCTTTAGAAATAGCTTTATCTATCAAGTGACCTTCGTTACAAACAAACGTAATTATTCCAGTTGCCTTTTTGGTAAAGTTTGCATTATTATTTGCAACCAACATTGATATATTTTTACCACTTTCTCTAATTTTTGCTGTGAGCAATGCTCCTGTTGTTAATTCGGCTGCCATACCTTGCACAGCCCAAAACATTGAATTAAAAGGATTTTGATTAATCCATCTGTGCTTAACTTTTACTATACATTTCTTATCATCTAAATATTTTGTTCTTATACCACAAAAATAGGCAGCAGGTAATTTAAACAATAAAAAAGTATTCAGTTTACTCGGAGAAATTGTCATAAGTGGTTTTACTTTTCTGCGAAGTTATAAAAATAATTGACACTTTTAAATGTTAAATATTTGTTAATTATAGTACTATGTTTTACATAATACTATCTTTTGTACATATATTTGCATAAGAAACTACTATATGTTTTAAATCATGATAAACAACCATCACAAAAATATTGCAACTTTTATACACCTATCTACCTTTTCGAGGTTTATAATTCCTTTTGGGAATTTTATAGGTCCTTTAATATTGTGGGCTGCAAATAAAGACAAATCATCTTTTATAGATGAGCATGGTAAACAAGCTATTAATTTTCAAATTAGTATTTTATTATACTGTCTAATAATTGGAGCCATAACAATTCCTTTCTTTATTTTCAACTTTTTTAATGGAATTGATTTTATTGACTTTAATGGATTTCATGATTTCCATTTTAATATTGGAAGACCTTCTCCCCTTTTATATTTTGCAGGTGCTTTAGGTGGATTTGCAATTCTTGCTTTCATTTTAGAAATCGTATTTATAATAACAGCAAGTTTAAAAGCCAGAGATGGTGAATTATACAAATATCCTATAACCATCAAATTTTTAAAATAAATAAAATTAATCATCATCAATCAAATCAATCAAAAAATGAACAGTTTTACATTAAAATCTATTTAAAATATGACACGAGCATTAGCAAAAATTCACAATCAATCTAAATGTTTAAAATGCGAACTGCATCTAACATCTAAAACAATAAAATAAACAGATGAAAATAGAAAACACAAAAGCACAAATGCGTAAAGGTATTCTAGAATACTGCATACTATCTATCTTAAAAGAGGATGAAGCTTATGTAGCAGAAATTTTAGGCACATTAAAAGACGCAAAGCTACTTGTGGTAGAGGGTACAATTTACCCTTTACTAACACGACTTAAAAACGCTGGACTTCTTAATTATAGATGGGAAGAATCCACTTCTGGACCACCAAGAAAATATTATGGACTTACAGAAACCGGGAAATTATTTTTAAAAGAATTAAACACTACTTGGAGTGATTTACAAAATGCCATTAACTTAGTAACAAGCAAAAAAACAACAAAAAAATGAATAAAACAGTCAACATAAATTTAGCAGGTATATTTTTTCATATCGACGAAAATGCATACTCAAAATTACAACGCTACCTTGAGGCTATAAAACGTTCATTCACAGATTCCCAAGGGCGTTCAGAAATTCTTTTGGATATTGAAGCTCGTATTGCTGAATTATTCAATGAAAGAATTAAAAACGAAAAGCAGGTTATCTCTATTAAAGAAGTTGAAGAGGTTATTACCATTATGGGACAACCTGAAGATTATATTGTAGATGAAGAAATATTTGAAGATGAGCCACAACCTCGACAATCAAGTCAATCGACAAGAAAATTATTTAGAGATACTGACAACGCATACATTGGTGGAGTTTCATCTGGTTTAGGTCATTATTTCGATGTTGATCCTTTATGGATACGTTTGGCTTGGGTTTTACTATTCGTTTTTGGTGGAGCAGGATTCCTTATATATATACTACTTTGGATATTAATGCCAACTGCCAAAACTACAGCAGAAAAACTATCAATGTCGGGAAAGCCTGTTAACATTACTAATATAGAACAAAAAGTAAAAGAAGGGTTTAGTAGTGTTAAAGAAAGTCTTGATGAAGTTGCCGACAAAGTAAAACAAAAAGACTTTAGTAAAGTTGGAGACAAAGTTCAATCGACTTCGAAATCTTTTTTTGATGCCCTTGGAAATATAATTATGTTTTTCTTTAAAGTTTTTGCGAAATTTATTGGCATTATACTTATAATCACAGGCATATCTACTCTTATAACCTTAGTCATTGCCTTTTTTACTGTAGGTATTGCCGATGTTATCAATATTCCTGGTGTAGATATGGTAGGTTTCTTTAATTCATCTGGAGTTCCTATTTGGCTTATCTCTTTATTGCTGATTTTTGCTATAGGAATTCCTTTTTTCTTCTTGTTCTATTTAGGGTTAAAAATTCTAATAAACAACTTAAAATCTATAGGAAACATCGCTAAATACACCTTAACCGGACTTTGGATATTTTCTATCATTGCTTTATCAATCATCGGAGTTAGAGAAGGTTTAAGCTATCAAGACAAGGCATCGTTTATAAAAACAGATACAATAGAAAGTTTAAGCTCTAATGATACTATTGTATTAAGAATGGTTCAAAATGACTTTTACTCTAACAGCTTTCGTAGAAGTTATAGATTCGAAAAAATCTATAATAAAAATGGCGAGAAAATACTCATGTCTCAAAGTGTTAGACTAATTGTAAGATCAACAACGGATAGCGTTGTAAAAATTAAAGTCGAAAAAATAGCACGTGGGATTGAATATAACAAAGCTAAACAAAGAGCAGAAAATATTATCTATAATTATAAAGTAGAAGACAACAACATAATGTTAGATAATTATTTCACTATAGATAGAAAAGATAAAATTAAAAATCAACATGTTAAGGTTACTGTTTATCTGCCTGAAAGTAGTGTGCTTTATGCCGATAGTAACACCTATAACTACCATTCTAACGACTCTAGATACTTTGATATTTTAGATCATGGCATGGAAGAGCATTTTTTAAAAATCATTAAAAACGATGTTATTTGTTTAGACTGTCCGAAGGATGAAAACTACAAAATCGACATCAACATTAAAGATGCAGATTCTGAATTTAAGCTAGATGAAGATGGGTTACAAATAAAGAATGCAGATGTAAACATTAAAGTAAATCGAGAAGGTGTATCTGGTGAAGATGAAGATATTCAGGTTAAAATAGATTCAAACGGAATTGAAATTAAATCTAAAGACAACTAACAACTCATCTTACAAATCTGACGGTTCAGTAATAAAAAAAAGTAATTCAACACTATTATATATACTTTTATTTAATCAAAAAAACATTCAATCAAAATCAAAAAAATTATGACAACACTAACAAAATTTATCGTAGGGCTTATAGTAAGCTTTATACTTATGTCCTGCCAATTTAACTCCAATTTTGGAACTGGAGTAAAAGGAAACGGAAATGTAGAAACCATAGACAGACATATTGACGAAAACTTTAGCGAAATTAAAGTAAGTCGTGGTCTTGATGTTTACTTAACTCAAGGAGATAATATTAGCGTAAAGGTTCAAGCAGACGAAAATTTACACGATATTATTATGACTGAAGTAGAAAATAATGTGTTACGCATTTATGCAGACGAGAATATAAATTATGCTGCTTCTAAAAAAGTAATGGTAAGCTTTAAAGACATTAATAAAATAAGTTCATCTAGTGGAAGTGATGTATATTCTACAAATACAATCACTGCCGAAAGTTTAGAGCTATCTACTTCTAGCGGAAGTGATATGGAGCTTGATGTCAATACTCATGTAATTGAGTGTAGTTCTAGTAGTGGAAGTGATTTACGCTTGTCTGGAAAAACAGATAAACTTTACGCTGAAGCATCTAGTGGAAGCGATATTAAAGCTGGAAATTTAAAAACAACTTTTTGCGAAGCAAAAGCAAGTAGCGGAGCAGATATTACAGTAAACACATCCAAAGAATTATATGCAAAAGCTTCAAGTGGTGGCGATATAAAATATTATGGAAACCCAGATAAAGTAAGTAAAAAAGATGGTGTTTCAGGTAGTATAAGAAAACAGTAAAGCTAACAATTTAACCAACCAAAAAACCCGAAGCAATGCTTCGGGTTTTTATTTTCAATGTGTAAATTACCCTTCTTTAGCAGCCAAATAACGTTCGGCATCTAATGCAGCCATACATCCTGTTCCTGCTGCTGTTACAGCTTGTCTATATACATGATCCGCAGCATCTCCCGAAACAAAAACACCTTCAACATTAGTTTTTGATGTTCCCAGAACATTTATAATATAACCCGTTTCATCCAAATCTAAAAAACCTTTAAATATATCTGTATTTGGTTTGTGTCCAATAGCAACAAAAAAACCAGTTGCAGGAATTTCGGTAATCTCACCTGTAATATTATTCTTCACTCTAACTCCAGTGACAACTTGACCATCTCCTAAAACTTCATCTGTGTTGGTATTAAAAAGAATTTCAATATTCTTGGTGTTTCTAACTCTGGCTTCCATAATTCGAGAAGCTCTAAAAACATCTCTTCTAACAATCATTGTTACTTTTTTACATAGCTTTGATAAGTAATGTGCTTCCTCACAAGCTGAATCTCCTGCACCAACAAGAACTACTTCTTGATTTCTGTAAAAGAAACCATCACAAACAGCACAAGCAGAAACGCCTCCACCAAGTTTTAAATATTTTTGTTCAGATTCTAATCCCAAATATTTTGCAGAAGCTCCAGTAGAAATTATTACTGTATCGCAATGAATTTCTTTCGTTTCATTAACCCAAACCTTATGCACATCTCCAGAGAAATCAACTTTAGTAATCCAGCCATCACGCACATCTGTTCCAAAACGTTCTGCTTGTTGCTGTAATTGAATCATCATTTCTGGTCCTGAAACACCTTCGGGATAACCTGGGAAATTGTCAACCTCTGTTGTAGTTGTTAATTGTCCTCCAGGTTGTGTACCTTGATATAAAACCGGAAACATATTTGCTCTTGACGCGTAAATTGCAGCAGTATATCCTGCAGGTCCAGAACCTATTATTAAACACTTTACTTTTTCTATTGTATCAGACATAATTGTATTCTTGTTTATAATAAAACAAAAGTAGCTTTTTTGCTTAAATCCTTACATAGAAGTTATCAACAGTTCTTATAGTTTAATATTTTAAATTGATATTTATAAGACACACAATTATTTAAACAACAAACCATCATTATACAATCTTGCTTTTTAGCTTAATTTTTTATTTCTTCACATAAATTTTAAAATGATTTTAAACTTTTTATATTAACATTAGTCTAAATAGAGAATAAATTAAACATATGAATTAAATGAAGACATTAAGAAAGGCTTTACAATTGTGTTCATTAGTACTATTCTTATTAGTACTTAATGATTATGCTTATGCCCAACAAGATGATAAAATGGTTATTAAAGAACTTGACTTTTTAACTCAAAATCAAATGTTGCTGCTTAAAGAACAGCAACAACTTATTGATGAAAGAAAGAAAGTTTTTAAGGCTAATTTAACTCAAGATCAGCTTTCCATTTTAAACGACAAATCAATTAGTAAGCAACGTCGTAAAGAAATTCTAAAAAAATCACTCACCCAAGGACAGCGAAATAGTATTTCTCAACTCGGTAAACAATTGAAAACCAAAAGGGACTTATTTAAAATATCGTTAACAATGAGGCAAAAGTCACATTTAAAACGATTCCTTTCAAAAAGAAATATTAAAGACAGACGAAGGCTAATAAGGCGTTTGAGATGGTTAATTCAAAATAACCGAGATTAATTAAAAGCCTATGAAAAAATATTTTTCACTACTTCTACTTCTAACTTTCACTCAAATCTTATTTTCTCAAGATTCAGAACAAGTCGATGATGAATTAGACGATATTATTGAGTACTTGATGGATTTAGATGAAGATGATTTAGTTAATGCCATTAGTGACCTAAATAAATACCATTTCATTATGATATCAACTGAATTTAATAATAAAACATACTTTTTAGGTCGTGATCTTGGTATTAATCAATATAATATCAATACTCAGCTTATGTATGAAAATCATATAGGGATTTTTTTAGGAGTATCTGGCACGTATTATAGCAAATTTGATCCTGCTTGGGATATTACTATAGTTACTGGAGGCTATGGATTAGATTTTGGTAAAGCTGATAATTTTAGAGCTGAAATTGGTTATAGCCACTATTTTTTTTCAGATCCTAACTCTAATGATTTTGAAAACAGCATAGACCTTGGTCTAGACTTCTCTACAAAAAATAATACTTTTGGTTCTACAATTAACTCTTCTTACTTATTCGGGAAAAAAACTGGCTATCAAGCTAGCCTATCTCTATATAGCAATTTAAATTTGTTCTACATTAACCAAGAAAAAGGCTCAAAAATAAACTTTGAACCAAATATTTCTTTTGTTTTTGGCAGTGAAAATATTGATACCTCACGAATAGACAACCTTGGAATTGATTTGCCTTTTATAAATAATATTGTTGATTCTTTCCAAACTTTTAGTTTACGTAATGTACAGTTAAGACTGCCTATCACTTTAGAACTTAACCAACTTAATGTAGAAGCAGGTTTAAACATAAATTTTCCAAAAGCCTTTGATTTTGAAAACGATATTGGAACAACTACATTTTTTAACCTTGGTCTAATTTATATTTTTGATGTTAATTGACCTTTAAGTTAGTTCTTAAATATATCAATTACGTGATAGAATAAAGATACCTTTTGAAACAAAAACTCTCATAATACATCTGTTTTGTTATGGATATATATTAATAGCGTTTGAAATAGTATTTAATATTTTTCAGAAATCAACTTCTCTTATAAAATCGATTAGCATCTTAATCAATAAATTCTTAATCCAGTTTCTTTATCAAAAAAGTAGGCTTTATTTAAGTTTAAAAATAATTCAAAATGTGAATTAAGTTTGACTTCAACTTCAGATCTAAACGTTGCTATAATTTCAACATCATTATATTCAACATAGATATGCTTTTGGTTTCCTAAAAGTTCTATTGCAATAACTTCTCCTTTTAGAATGGCATAATTGTTTAATTCACCTTTCTCTGAACGTAAATTCACAGATCTAATTCCTAAGTAAATTTCTTTTCCTACATTGTTTTTTAAATCAATTAATTCAAGTTTAGATAAATCAAAAGTGTTTCCGTTTTTATCTTTAAATATAAGTTTGCTTTCTTGAATTTCAATTCTACCATCAAAGAAATTCATTTGAGGAGATCCAATAAATTCTGCTACAAATTTATTTTGAGGATTATTAAACAAATCTATTGGAGCAGAAATTTGCATTATTACACCATCTTTCATCACTATTATTCTTTCTCCTAATGTCATGGCTTCTACTTGATCATGCGTAACATAAATCATGGTCGTATCAAGTTTCTTATGTAATTTAGCCAATTCAATACGCATTTTGCCACGTAATTTTGCGTCTAAATTGCTTAAAGGTTCGTCGAATAAAAATACTTCGGGTCGTCGTACTATTGCTCTACCTATTGCTATTCTTTGGCGTTGTCCACCAGACATTTTACCTGGTTTTCTATCTAAAAGAGATTCTACATTTAAAATTTTGGCAGCAGCCATTACTCTTTCCTTTATTTCGTCTTTTGGAACTTTTTTGATTTTTAATCCAAACGCCATGTTTTCGTAAGAATTCATATGTGGATATAATGCATAATTTTGAAAAACCATAGCAATTCCTCTTTCACTTGAAGACACATCATTAACTTTAGTCTCACCTATAAAGAGATCACCACCTGTAATTTCTTCAAGTCCAGCTATCATTCTTAAAACAGTAGATTTTCCACAACCTGAAGGACCTACCAAAACAACAAATTCTTTATCTTTTACCTCAAAACTTATTCCTTTTACTACTTCTGTACCACCTTTATATGTTTTTCTAATGTTTGATAGTCTTACTTCTCCCATAATTATTTGCTAACAGATTAAATTGTTTTTTTGAACCTTTTATTTTATCTCAATGGATATAATGGTCTTCCAGATTCTGGGTCTTGAGGATATTTTTTACACAATTCGGCTAAAATATCTTCGTGTGTAATTGCTACATTCATAACCGTATCATTTCCGCCATAATAAATATAAATATCTCCATTATCCTTTCTAATTGCTCCACAACAAAAAACTACGTTAGGGACATGCACATAACTTTCTTTAGTTACAAGACAATCTGCTTTAGAAGGGAATAATATTGGTATGTTAGACACTTGTACTTTCATGGGAGACTGCAAATTATGCAAGGCTACACCTAAAACATAAGGATGTCCATCCATTGTACCTCGTACACCATGAAAAATATTTATCCAACCATGTTTGGTTTTTATAGGAGTTGCACCAGGACCAATTTTATCTGAAAAACTGCTCGGTCCATCATTTTGCAAAAAGATTGGCTTTTCTAAAATATTCCAATTTCCCTTTTTAATATCGTTTGTAATACCAATTCTTATTTGTTTATAAATTCCATTAGTATGTGCCTGTGTATTATCATTAGGTCTAAACAAACCATAGAATTTATCGTTTATCTTTTCAGGAAATAAAACCACATTCCTCATATCGGTTTTTAAAAGAGGCCCATAACGTTTAAATGATTTAAAATCTTTGGTTGTAGCCAACGAAACTCTAACTCTATGAGCAATTGATGCGTGATAAGCACTATATGTTATATAATATAAATCTCCAATTTTACTAATTCTTGGATCTTCAACTCCACCTTGCTCATTTTCAATTAACTCATTTATATCTGTTCCTTCAGCAAAAATATCATTTTCGTTACATGCCATCATTGCAGGTTTCTCATCAACTCTCCAATTATCTAATCCGTTTTTACTTCTTGCAATTCCTAATACTGAAATTCCATTTCGTAAATGTGAGCGAAATAACATAATAACTTCATCATTATATTCAGTTATTCCTGCATTATGAACTGTTATTGTTTGAAATATTGGATTAGTCCATACTTTGTTTACATCTATAGATGTTAAAATAGGATTTCCTTTATACCTTATTACAGGATTGCATAAATCGACTTTACTCATTCTTGTTTTAATTTTTTTATTTCTAACAGAATCAATATACTTTCTATAGTTGATTCTGCTCCTGAATTTTTACTAATTTCTTCTTTATTTATAATTCCGTCAAAACAAATTCCTGTTTCTGGGTTATATATTACAGTTTTAGCATCATTAGTACCAGACAACCATGATTCTAAATCTAAAGCAAGTTTTAAATATTTTTCGTTATTTGTGTATTGATATGCTTCTGATGCTGCCCAAACCATAGGACGCAAACCATAGGCAATTTGAGGGTAATCATTCCTTTTAATTTCGCTATAACTGTTTTCTTCTGTCTTTTCTATCCAAAAAGCTTCAGCAAATCCATTTTGTAATAAATAAGGGTGAAAATTGTCAATCTCTTTTAGAGCGCTATCAATATATATTTGATTATTAAATTTTTGTCCAGCTTTCAATAGTGCGTAAGCTTGAATGTTTCCCCAAGCATGCCACAAATTTTGCCAACTTAAGAAGGCTCCGTAAGGATAGTTCTTGGCATCTCCTTTTTGCATAATCATAATTCCTTTTGCTAAAGAATCAATCAATAATTTAATTTCTTCATCAGCTGTCCTTTCATAATTTTTTAATAAACCAAGTATTAATAAGGCTGATTGATCTGAAGCATATTTTTGAGGTAACCAAGTAGGAACTTCTATTGTTTCAACAATTTCTACTTTTAAATTATTTATAGGAATATCTCTTTTAATATTTACTAATAATTTTTTAGAAGCCAATGCTATCCTATTCGCTAAATCCTTATTCGATTTTCTTAATAAAGGATATGCCGACTCTAAAGCCCATAAAGCTCTAAACGACCACCAATTAAGCTCGGCTACTGAAGTTTTATAAGTTGTGTTAATGGATAAATCATTCCAAATAAAATTATTAAAATACCCATTTTCATTCTGCATTTGCAATACAAATTCTGTAAGTTTTCTTAATTTATTAAATGCCTCATCATCCTTTTCATTCTGCTTTAGATATTTTGATAACATTACAACTGCTCTGGCTACATCATCCACACATGTAAACCCTTCATTAGGTTCTATCTCAAACTCATAATCTGGATATTCGCTATAGATATGAACTATACCAACTTCTTTTCCATTAAAATCAATCTCTTTATATAAATGATTGAAATGACTGAAATTGATGTTGTCTTTTAAAGCTAATTTTGCTTCCTTATTTTTAGTACAGGAAACAAAGCATAAAAGAATTATAATTGTGAATAATATGTTTTTTAAATTTTTAAACAACATACTTTATCTCACTTTTCGATTTATAAACATCCATTTTATTTAATATTTCTTCTATATTAATTGTGGCAAATGTTGAAGCAGAATCTGACATTGCATAAGGCAATATTAAATTCCCTTCATGAGCCATTGAGCCACAAGAATACACTACATTAGGAACATAACCTTCGCGTTCTTCCTCATTTGGAGATAATAAAGGCTTGTTTAATCTTTTAATAATTTTAGAAGGATTTTTTAAGTCCAACAAAATTGCTCCTAAAACATATTTTCGTAATGGACCTACAGCATGTGTAATAACTAACCAGCCTTCATTAGTTTTTATTGGCGAACCACAATTGCCTAATTGCACATAACTCCAAGTCGCTTTAGGAGTCATAATTACTTCATAATCTTCCCAAATAAATAAATCGTCAGAATACATAATGGTAATATTTTCGCCTCCTTGTCTTCCTATCATCACATATTTTCCATCAATTTTTTCAGAAAAAAGCGCCATACCTTTATCACTTACAGCTGCGCCATACATAGATCGCGCTTTAAAATGAACAAAATCTTCAGTAAGAATTAATTGTGGAGAAATTTTATGACCATTATATGCTGTATAAGTGCCAATGTACTGTGTTTTGTTATTTTCGGTAAATGCCACAAAACGAACATCTTCCATTCCCATAGATTCGCCTAATGCGTTAGGAAAAATTACACGCTCACAAATTGGTGCATTCCCATCGGTTACTACATCATAATTGGTATCTAAAATATGAAACAACTCTGCTTGTGTAACACCATCAAAAGTTGAAAATTCATTTGCATTAACTTTTTCCAGATAGTCATCATAGGTAAAACTTTCTTCGAAAGCATTCATTATAGATTGATCGAAGTCCTTGAGAACTGCTGTATTTTTTAGAATATTTTTTTTACTGTAGATTTTAGATAATTCTTTATCAGAACAAGAAGAGAATCCTGTCTCTTCATCCAAAGTTATGTTTCCATCTTTGTCAACTATTCCGCTCCTAAATTCGATAGAAGAAATATGTCCTTCGCCAACAGACCTTAAACTTAAAACAAAACGTTTTTCGCCATCCTCTAATCCATTTTGATTTGGGTGTGCTATCATAGACGGATTAAAAAGTGCTGCTGATTGTATAGAATATTCTTTAGAAAAATAGGCGCCTAATATCAAGCTTCTAATTTTTGAAATTACTGTATTACTAGGGAGTTCGGGTTCTATTTTTTTGAAATTTATTTCTAGATAATGCTCAAAATTCCGATGTCGAAATTCAAAGTTTTTTTTAATTTCTTTATAAAGTGCATTTAACTCATTTTCAGGAATAGATAATACGCTATTAATTAAACGTTTTGCTCTTTTTATATTATTTGTATTAACTCCTAAATCTAAAAAGTTTATAATAACTCTTTTCGGATTTGCTTTAATCTGAATATTTGATCTGTTTACTTTCATGTGTTTACTCTTATTATTTTTTAACTGTCATCCCGATAGCTATCGGGACAGTTCGCTATTAATAATTCCTTTAGGTGACAAATTTTCGTTTGCTCGTTTCATTATCTTTTTTTTAATAATCTTGTTTATATATTTATTCTTTAATTCCTGAACTTGCCATGCTTTGTATAAAGTATTTTTGAAAAAATCCATACGCTATCATTATTGGTAAAGCTAAAACTACTGCTGCTGCCAGTTTAACTCCTAATTGGCTTTCAGATCTTCCTCCAACAGAAAACAAAGTAACCATTTGAGGCATTGTCATCAAGCTTTCATCTCTTATAACAATTAATGGCCACAACACTTCGTTCCAGGAATTCATAAACGATAAAATACCAACAGTAACAATTGTTGGAATAATATTAGGAAATAATACTTGAAAAATAATTCTGAGTTCACTACAACCATCTATTCTTGCAGCATCAATTAATGCTTGCGGAATGGTCATAAAAGCCTGTCTAAACATTAATATTGCAAAAGCATTTAACATAAACGGAAGGATTAAAGCAGCATAAGTATCAACTAATCCTAATTTTACCATAGTTATATAGTTAGGAATCAAAGTGATTTGAAAAGGTAAGGTCATTGTAAAAATTATGATGTAAAAAATTGCCTGTCTTCCTCTAAACTCCATTTTTGCAAGCGCATAACCAACCATAGAGCAAAATGTTATAACACCAGCAGTTGTTATTGTAGCTGTAATGATACTGTTCATAAAAGCCCTACCTATAGGGATCTTTGAAAACATTTGAGTATAACTATTCCAAGAAAAACTAGATGGCAAAAATGTTAAGTTCCCTATTTCACTTTCTGGCGCTAAAGATGCCACAACCATCCAATAAAATGGATATAAAAAGGTTAATGATGCTAAAATCAATAAGGTATAAATTAATATCTTTTTTTTCATGATGCTGTTTTATTGAATTATATCTAATCCTCTCCTCGTTCTAAATATTTCTTTTGAAGAACTACAACTCCCAGAATTAACATCGCAAAGAAAAATCCTAATGTAACTGAATAACCCATGTGGAAATACTCAAAAGCTTGTTTATATACGTATAACACTGAAGACATTGTACTACTTAATGGTCCGCCTCCTGTCATAATATAAGGTTCAATAAACAATGAAAAACCTCCTATAGTTGATAAGATTACCACCATAAATATGGTTGGGTTAATCATTGGTAATGTTATTTTTCTAAATTTCTGCCAATGGCTTGCTCCTTCTATAGATGCTGCTTCATAATAATGAGCAGGAACTGTTTGAAGTCCTACTAAAAATAAAATAACATAAAGACCTACATTTTTCCAAGTTGCCATAAGCGCAATAGAACCCATTGCTATATTTGGATCTATTAACCAACCTACTTTACTTAATCCAACAGAGACTAACATTCTATTAAATAAGCCAGAATCATATCCAAATAATTGTTGCCATAATATTGTAACAACAACTCCTGAAACAATTACAGGTAAAAAGAATGCTGCTCTAAAAAACCCTTTAAGTTTTATATTCTGATTTAAAAATTCTGCTAAAGCCAATGAAATTATTATTTGTAATGGTATATGTATGATTAAAAATTGAAATGTATTTACAAGAGATTTCCAAAACAATCGGTCATTAAACATTTTGGTATAATTACTGAATCCTGTATATTCCATTGGAGAGATTATGTTCCATTTATGAAAAGTAAGTACCAATGAAAATAAAACTGGAAATGCTACAAACACAATAAAATGCAAGATATAAGGAGACACTAAAATATAAGGAAGCCACTTTTTTTTCATTTTCAGTTCCTTAATAAATTATCTACAGCTTTTGCTGCGTCTGCGATTGCTTGTTCAGGTGTTTTTTTATTATAGATTACACAAGCTTCATATTCTTGTGAAATAATATCGAAAACTTCAACAATGACTTCACAATTATCAACACCTTTAACATAGTTTGCCTGTTTAGCGAAAGTTTTCACTTTCGGATTTTTTTCTAAATAATCTTGAAATACTTCTTCTGTTTCAATATTCTTTCTATTAGGTAACTGTCCAGTAATTTCTAATAATTGTTTATCTCCTTCCTTATCTATAAGTGTTTTAATAAAATTCCATGCTTCTTGAGGTTGTTTACAAGTATTAAAAATTACAATATTTTTAGGATCAGCATAGGTGTATATTGGTCCTTCATGATTTTCAGGCACTTGCATTGGGAAAAAATCAAACTCAAAATCATCTCGTTGCTTAAATTTATTGACGTGATTAATTTCCCAAGGTCCTGTCCATTTGGTAAAAATATCTTCGGTAATAAACCGATCTTGACCAGCCGATAATCTTTCTTTGGAAAAATATTCTTTTTGATACAGTTCTTGTAAAAACCGAAATACACCAATAGCATATTCGTTATTAAAAGCTGCTTTATTGTCTTTTACAAGTGACCCTCCATTGGAGGCTGCCAAGTATAAAGGATAAAAATTAAAAAACCTTTGGTACCATAATACTTTTACTTCGGTATATCCAACCCATTGGTCAACATATCCATCATTATCCTTATCCTTTTTTATAGCTTCACCAGCTTGTAAATACTCCTTATATGTGTTTGGTAATTTAGGTAATCCAAAATCGCTGCTCAATCTTTTATTATAAATGGTCATGATTGGATTTATTTTCCATGGAACTTGATAAATATGACCATCAGCCGAAGTAATTTCTTTTATGGTTTCTTTACTACACCTTTCTTTAATAAATTCGGTAAAACCTTCTAATGTATCCAGTGGTACTAAAACACCTGCTTTTGCATACATTTCAACACTTCCTTGCCACATATTTGCATATATATCGGGAGTTGTTTTTCCTACTACCGAAGCTAGAATTACTTCTTCGCTGGACTGCCCTTCAGGTATGGGTTGAAATTTAATTTTAGATGTTCCTTCACTATTCCATTTATCGATAAAATGTTTTGTGAATTCAATCTCATTCATATTGTTTGAAGACCAATACAAAAGTGTATTATCATTTTCTTTATTTAACTTATTACACGACCAAAATGTCATTGCAATCAATACTACTATTATATATTGTTTATTTATCATAAAAAAACCTGTAAATCTTTATATTGGTAATTAGCTTATGGTCGTATAACAAAGGTTTTATTTTTTACACCAATGCCTTTTAGTGTTAATGACTTCCATTTTTTTGGTAAAATAGGATTTACTTGAATGATGCCTTCATCAGTCAAATGTAAACCGCCAAAACCAAATAATACCGTTTGTAACATGCCACCAGCACCAGTTACAAAATAAGGATTATTACTAGTTGCAGCTTCTGCTAATGCTCCAAAAGGAGGACGTTTATTAGGCTCATAACTTTCTTTAAAAAGCCTAAAGGCATTCTCTGCATCACCTAATCTTGCATAGATTACCGCAAATACAGATTTTCCCATTGCAGGTCCTTCTTTAGCCAATTTTGGTTCATAGTATTTTAAATCTTTTAAAATGGTTTGCTCATCGTTAATGATGTCTAAAGGGAACGACAATAAATTAACATCAGCCTGCTTAATTCTGTCACCATCATATTTACTATGCTCCATTGTAGTGCCATCTGGAAATCTATGAATTTTAATATTATCGGCAACATGCTTCCATTCTTTGTTAATAACCAAACCTAATTCTTTTGCTGCCAATACTGCAAATCTTAACGCGGTAATTGCAGAGCCATTAGTAAAAGCATTATCGTCTATATTTTGTGCAAATTCATTTGCTCCAACAACATTTTTTATAGAATAAGAACCATCATCATTTTTAGTTACTCGACTTATCCAATAATCTGCAATTTCTTTTAACAATGGATAACCGCGTTCTTCAAGCCAAAGTTTATCTTTTGTAACACGATAATAATTCCAGAAAGCTATGGCTACATCTGCTGTTATATGATGCTCAAAGGTGCCAGTAAGAGCCCAAGCAGGTGTGGCTTCTTCTCCTGTATCATCACTTTCCCAAGGAAACATAGCACCTTTAAATCCAAAATTCAATGCTTTTTGTTTTGCCTTTTCCAAACGATCTGACCTATAATTAACCAACGATCTGGCAATATCTTGATTTAGTAAAAGTAATGGTGGATACATCCAAAGTTCGGTATCCCAAAAAATATGACCATTGTAATTTTGCGAGGATAATCCCATTGGAGCAATACTTAAGTCTGAATCACCTCTGCTAAAAGCATATAAATGGTAAAGTGCCAATCTAACATCTTGTTGCGATTGCAGATCGCCTTCAATAATAATATCGCCTTCCCATAGATCTTCCCATAATTTCTTATGTTGATTCAATAAATCTTCTCTTGGTGTTAACAAATTGAAAATAACAAAACGTTCTGATTCATTTTGAGGATCGTGAAAATCTTGAGTTGAACATTGCGCACTAGTCCAAGCAAAATCTAATGTAGAACCACTAGAAATAGTTTTTTCAAAAGTTAGTTGATTGTTATAGTCTGATATTTTGTTATGAGTTAATTTTGGGCGTTGTTGCTCTCTTGTGGAGTTTATATCATGCCAGATAAAAGTAGAAGAAGTAGCCACAACATGTCTGCCAAATTTACTTTTTGCAACGGTTTGTAAAATAGGCATTGTAGTTAAATGGTCTTTCAAAACCCTAAAAGTGCTTAAAGGGTCTTGATATTCTTCAGATGTTTCTATTTTACCTGTAACTTTTACAGTTACTGACTGTTTAGCTACTATACTTATATCGATATAACCACTATAAGGTACATTGCGCAAGGCATAGATGGTGTATGAAATTTCAGCTTTGTTTTTAAATGTAAAAGACGTAGTGAAGCTTGCTTCTTTCATATTTAATGTTTGTTTCCAATCATCAATATTATTTGAAGCAATTAACTCGCCATCAATTTCAACATCTAAATTTCCAAAATTCATGCCTTTCAAGATTCGGCTAACACCTAATGGAGATGCTTTATCATAGACATTATTTAAAATTATTTGCTCGATTTGAAAAGGTTTCTCCGAAGGTAAAATTCCTATTCTACCATTAGCAACAACTATACCTGTGTAATTTGTATTGTTGGTTGTAGTAATATTCCAATCGTCATTTTGTGAAATAGCAGAGCTTGTTAAAATTACACATAAGTACAACGTAATCTTTCTCATATAATAAAGATTTTATGATATAGGTTTTAAAATTATCTTTTTTTAATTTAAAATTATAGAAAATGAGAAAAATCACATTAATATACTACCGAAAAGGATTTCGTAAGTCTTTTTAGAATATAAAAACTAAATTGATTTAGTTGAATTTCTAGGTATTACTTTAGTAGAAATCTCCATTACTTCATGATTAACAGGCATTCCTTGCTTAATTTGGTTAATTTCCTTGTGTAACAAATTAAATGCTTTCATACCCATTTCATATCCAGGTTGATCAATAGTCGATAATGTTGGCGATGTTATTTTAGAGAGAAACCAGTTACTAAACCCAATAATAGACACTTTTTCAGGAATATCAATATTCTTCTCCTTAAGCCTAGTTAAAACGCCAGTAGCTACTAAGTCGGTTGAAGCAAAAACCCCATCAATATCTGGATGATCATCAATAATTTGATCCATTAAATTGTAGCCGTCTTCATAGGAGAGGTTCTCACCAATGTAAACAAGAGTTTTATCAAAAGGTATATTATGTTCTTCTAAAGCTTTTTTGTAACCTATAAACCTATCAATGGTTGTTTGTGGTTTTAATGGACCTCTAATATGAGCAATTTTTTTACAACCTGTTTTAATAAGATACTCGGTAGCATTAAAAGCAGCTTTTTTATCATCAATAATTACTTTCGAGCAGTTAATTGATTTAGAGATTTTATCGTATAAAACTATTGGGACATCTTGGTTAATAATCTGTTTTATATGCTTGTAATCAACCGTTTTGTCCGAAAGAGATAATAAAATACCATCTATGTTTTTTTCGATTAATAGTTGAATTTGTTTTTTTTCGCTTTCATAAGATTCATCCGACTGAAGCACAATAACAAAATAACCCTTTCTTGTAGCAGCATTTATAACACCGTTAATAATATTAGAAAAAAAATGGTGAACAATTTCAGGAATAATTAGCCCTATTGTTTTCGATTCTTGATTTCTTAAGCTCTGTGCAAATGAATTTGGTTTGTAATTTAGAGACACAGCTAAAGATTTCACTTTTCTTTTAGTTTTCTCACTAATATCTGGATAATCTTTTAATGCTTTAGATACAGTTGCTGTTGAAACTCCTAAAGTAGATGCTATTTTTTTGAGTGTGACTTTAAGCATTAAATAAAATTAATTTAAGAGAGTTAAGGTAGATAAAAAGATTTAATAATTTAGAAAAAAGAGAATTATTTCAAAATCACTATTTATTATTAGTGGGATTAAGGTTTATTTATTGTATCTTTTAACTTTATAAAACCCACAAAACAAGAAAGGAAGTGTTTTTCGAAAACGTTTTCGGTGTTCATTTAGATGTTTTATTGATTTATTTTTTCATTTGTCCAAAAAAAAACCAAAATTAGCTAATGAATTAATAATCTTTTAAAAGATTAGGTTTTATCAAAATGTTAATCTATAACTAATTAATCAAAATATGAAAAACAAATTACTTGAAAAGCTAATACTTCCAGTATTTTTACTTCTTGGGAGTATAATTTATGCTCAATCAGTTACAGGTACTGTATCTGATGCTTCTGGATCATTACCAGGAGTAAATGTCCTTGTTAAAGGTACAACTACAGGTACACAAACCGATTTTGATGGAAATTACACATTGGACGATGTCGCTTCCGATGCTGTAATAGTTTATAGCTTTTTAGGCTATAAAACGCAGGAAATTGCAGTAAATGGGCAAACCGTAATTAATGTTCTCATGGAAGAGGATGCCTCTCAGCTTGATGAAGTTGTTGTTATTGGTTATGGCTCTGTTGTCAAGAAAGAAATTACTACTGCGGTCACAAGTGTTAATGTAGAAGAATTTAATCAAGGTGTAATTAGTGATCCAATTCAATTACTACAAGGTAAGGTAGCAGGGCTTAGTGTCTATAACAAAGGTGGTAATCCAAACACGACAGGTACAATGCGTTTAAGAGGTATTTCTACAGTTGGTGGTAATACAGAGCCTTTGATTGTTATTGATGGCGTGTTGGGTCAATCTTTAAATAATGTAGATCCTAGTGATATTGAAAATATTACAGTATTAAAAGATGGTTCTGCGGCAGCAATTTATGGTACTCGTGGTTCTAGTGGTGTTATTTTAGTAACTACAAAATCAGGGAAGGCTGGTCAACCATTACAGATAACTTATAATGGACAGTTCGCAACTTCTTCTATTGGAAACCAAATAGACGTTATGAGTGCAAGTGAATTTCTTGCAGCAGGAGGTACCGATTTAGGTAGCACTACTGATTGGCTCGATCAGGTTACACGAACAGCCTACTCTAAAATACACAATATTGCAGCAGTAGGAGGCGGTGATAATGCTAACTATAGAGTGTCAGTAAACTTTAGAGATACTGAAGGTATTTTAGAAAATTCTGGTTTTGATCAGTTCAATGCTAGAACAAAATTTTCTGGGAAGCTTTTAAATGATAAATTAAAAATCACCGTTAACTCTTCATTAACGCAAAGAGACAGTGAGTTTGGTTTTACCGAAGCATTAAGATATGCAGTATTGTATAACCCAACAGCTCCTGTTTTTGGTGTTGAGGCTCCTTTTGCATTTAATTCTGATCAATTTGGTGGTTATTTCGAAACCTTAGGTCTTTTTGATAGTTTCAACCCTGTATCTATTGCAAATCAGAATAAAAATGTTGGTGAGCAAAGTACCTTAAATTACAGTATGGATTTTAAATATACTATTAATGATGAATTATCAGCCAACTTTAATTTTAGCGAACAGGTTATTAAGACTACTACCAGACAATACTACCCAACAACTGCTTTCTTTAGGGGAGGTGCGTTAAGTCCTTTCGATAAAGGCAGGGCAGACTTTTTTACCAGTGAGAGTCGGAACAAAACTTTAGAATTATTTGCAACGTACAGCAAATCATTTAGCGACTCCTTTGATTTTAAATTCACTGGTGGATATTCCTGGCAAGAAAGCGATTATAACGATCATTTCCTTTCATTGGGAGATTTTCCTCCTGGTATAGATTTTGATTTTAGCAATCAAATAGAGTCTTCGCAAGACTTATTGGAGGCAGGTCAAGTTACCGCTAGAAGTGGTAGAAATGATGACGACCGAATTATTGCATTCTTTGCACGTGCAAATGCTACATATGACGATGCTATTTATTTCAATGCATCGATTAGAAGAGAAGGGTCAAGTAGATTTGGTAAAAATGAGCAATGGGGTTATTTTCCTGCTGTTGCCATAGGTGCAGATTTAAATAAGTATTTAGAATTAGATAATGTTGACCTATTAAAAGTGAGATTGGGTTATGGTGTTACAGGTGCTATTCCTCCTGGTGTAGGTCTATCTCAAACAACTTTTAATGTAGATCCTGGAGCGTCTGGTTTTGGCCCTTCTGGAACTGGTCAACCAACACGAACACCAAATCCTGATCTTAAATGGGAAGAGAAAAGAGAAATAAATTTAGGGTTTGAATTTAATTCTGGTTCTTGGGCAGCTACTGTAGACCTATATAATAGAGATATTGTTGATTTTATTAATGAAGTAAACATTGAAAATATTGGCGATGGCGATAGACAATTTCAAAACGGAGGTGAATTAAATACTAAAGGTCTTGAAATTAGTCTGAATTATGATGTTGTTAAGAATGATAAAATCTCGTACAACACGGGTATAATATTTTCTACATACAAAACAAAGTTAGTGAAGAATCCGGGTGGAGATAGAACTATTGCAAATTTAGGCTCACCGGGACAGAATGACACTCGTATGATTTTGGTAAGAGAAGGAGAAGAAGTTGGTCAAATTTGGGGTCCAGTATTTACTGGCGAAGTAGATGCAAACGGTGCACAAATATTGGCTGATCTTAATGGTGATGGTAATTTAGTGACCGATCAAGGTAATGCTTTAGCTGAAGATGCCGATTTTGCCGTGTTAGGTAAAGGTTTGCCAGATTTCGAAATTGGTTGGACAAACCAAGTTACCATTGGTAATTGGGATATAAATGCATTTTTTAGAGGTGCTTTTGGACATAGTTTAGTAAATACTTTTCGTGCTTTCTACGAGCCTATTATTGGTTCTCAATCTTCTTATAACTTTATTAACACAGAGTTGGCAAGACCCGATATAACAAGTGCTCAATTTAGTTCTTATTATGTTGAGAAAGCGGACTTTTTTAAGTTAGACAACCTTTCGGTAGGTTATAATTTTGATATAGATAATAGTTATATTAGAAATATAAGATTGTCCTTAAGTGGTCAAAACTTATTTACCATTACAAATTATACCGGATCTGATCCAGAACCAGCATTACAAGATTTTGGTGCGGCGAGTAATGCAGATTTTGTAAGTGGAAGCCCAGATGTGCTAGCTCCGGGAATTGATAGACGTAACAATTACTTTACGTCTACTACTATAACGTTCGGAATAAATATTAACTTTTAATAAAAAAATAAAACTATGAATCGTTTAATAAAATTAACATTCTTATTCAGTGCGCTATTTTTAGCATACTCATGTACTGATTTAGAAGAAATCTTAGAAGATGAGTTGACTAGTCAGTTTGCTGATGACGGTGTAACAGTAATAGAAGGTGCTACAGATGGTGGAATTTTACCTCCAGGGTCTTTATTAGCATCTTATAGTGGACTTAGAAATGGTACTGCAGGTCATGGCTCTTACTATTCTATACAAACCGTTTCTTCAGACGAACAAACTATTGGAGCAAAAGGTGGTGACTGGTTTGATGGTGGAATTTGGGTACGTATGCATCAGCATACTATTGGTTCGGCTAGTGGGCCAGTAAATGATACCTGGAATAATGCTTATAATGGTATAGGTGAAGTAAATTTAGCACTTTCAGGAGATTTATCAGCTAACGAAACGGCTCAAGCTAAAACAGTTAGAGCATTTCACTATTTGAGGTTATTAGATCTTTTTGGTAGAGTTAAAATAATAACAGCTCTAGGTGGTGATGCACCACAATCTGATAGAATTACAGTATTCAATTTTGTTGAAAGTGAATTGTTAGGTGTATTAGGCATAGCTGCTGTTACAGGTAGTATGGATTTATCAGGTAGTGCATTAGGTACTGGTTCAGAACCTTATATAGTCAATCAATTTGCTGTACTGGGCTTATTAGCCAAACTCTATTTGAATGCCGAAGTATATACAGGTACTGCGCGTTATCAGGAAGCTGATTGGGCAGCTACTTATATTATAGATAATGGTCCTTACCAATTATGTGGTGTAGGATGTTCAGTGCCTAATCTTGCCCAAAGACCTGACGTTGCTTCCGATCCTGATAATCTAGAAGGATACGCTGCTGTATTTGCGCCAAACAATCAGTTTAATCCAGAAATGATTTGGTCTATTCGTTATGATGAAGTTAGTGCTGGAGGCATGAATTTTAGTCAAATGAACTTACATTATAGTTCTCAATTAACTTATGGATTAGATGCGCAACCTTGGAACGGATATCAAGTTCTGGAAGAATTTTATAATAGTTATGATGGCGCTGATGCTCGAAAAGAAGCTAATTTTTTAGTGGGACCTCAACAAGATTTTGGAGGTAATGCCTTACTTGATTTTGCTGCTGATGACCCTGATCTAGTACTGGATTATACTCCAGCTATTAATGAATTAGTACCTAATTCTATAAGACAAAGTGGAACACGTGCCAAAAAATTTAGTTTTCAATTATTTGGTAGACCTAATATGAACAACGATTATCCTGTAGTTAGATTAGGAGATGTTTACTTGATGCGTGGCGAAGCTAGAGCTAGAGCTGCTGGCGACTGGAGTTTAGCAGGACCTGATGTTGATGTTATAAGAAATAGAGCAGGTTTAGCGCCTATGGCCATTACTGCTGATAGTTTCCTTGCTGAAAGAGGCAGAGAGATGTTTCAAGAGGCTACTCGTAGAACTGATCTTATTCGTTTTGGTAAATGGGGTGATTCTTGGTGGGAAAAAACAAACAGTGATGCATTCAGAACAGTGTTCCCTATTCCACAAAATCAAATCGATGCTTCTGGCGGAAGTTTAACTCAAAATTCAGGTTATTAGTTTGAATTAAGTTTATAACACAAGTGAAAAAAGGGTTGTTCTTTGTGAACAACCCTTTTTTATACATTGATAATACGTAAGTAAATATAATTAATCTAATTATATTTACTTAGCATTATTTTCTATATAAAGCGTTAAACATTATATATTTTTAGTTATGTATAATGAATTTTAAAACAAATCTTAATGAAGAACCTCTTCTTTTTTTTAATACTAATACTAATATTACTTTCATGTAAAGAAGAAAATAAAAAAGACACTTCTTTGTTCGTGCTTAAAGATTCTTCAATAGGTATTTCATTTGAGAATACATTAACCTATACAGAGTCATTTAACCCTTATATATATCGCAATTTTTACAATGGAGGTGGTGTAGCAATTGGAGATATTAATAATGATGGTCTAGAAGATATTTATTTCACTGGTAACATGGTAGATAATAAATTGTATTTAAATAAAGGAAATTGGCAATTCGAAGATATAACACTTAAGGCCCAAGTTTCCTGTCCAGATGTTTGGTCAACTGGTGTAACATTTGTAGATATAAATGGAGATGGGTTTTTAGATATTTATGTTTGTAAATCAGGAAAACCCGGTGGCTCAAATAGGCACAATGAGCTTTTTATTAATAATGGAGATCTTACATTCACTGAATCTTCAAAAGAATATGGATTAGATGTTGAAGGTTTATCAATACATGCCGCATTTTTTGATTACGACAAGGATGGAGACCTTGATTGTTATATTTTAAACAACTCTATTAAATCAATTGGTGCCTATGACCTCATTAAAGATCAAAGAACAATACCAGATGAAACTGGTGGTGGCAATAAATTCTTTCGAAATGACAATGGCAAGTTTACAGATATTACTGTTGAAGCGGGTATTTATACAAGTAAAATTGGGTTTGGACTTGGTATAACTTTAGGAGATTTTAATAATGATGATTGGACTGATATATTTATATCTAATGATTTTTTTGAGAAAGACTATTTATATATAAATGACACAAAAGGTGGGTTTAAAGAACAATTAGAGGATTATTTTGAATCAATATCTATGGGATCTATGGGTGCAGATTTAGCAGATTTAGACAATGACCTCCGTACTGATTTATTGGTTACTGAAATGTTACCAGCAACACATGAAAGACAAAAAACGAAAACTATATTTGCGTCTTGGGATAAACAGGAACTTGCAAAACGACAAGGCTATTTCAATCAATTTTCAAGAAATACACTTCAAAGAAATTTAGGTAATGGTAGTTTTATGGAATTAGGGAGAAAAGCTAATGTTTCCGCAACTGAATGGAGTTGGAGTGCCTTAATATTTGATATGGATAATGATGGATTAAAAGATATTTTTATAAGTAATGGAATTTATAAAGATTTACTAGATAGAGATTATCTCACTTATGAAGCAAATGACGAGACTATTAAAAACCGAATAAATAGTAATGAGAAAGAAGTTATTAAAAAATTAATAGACGCAATGCCTTCTAGTGCAGTTCCAAATGCAATTTTTCGTAATCTGGATAATTTTAATTTTGAAAATAAAAGTAAAGACTGGGGGTTAAACCTTCCTAGTTTTAGTAATGGTAGTGCTTATGGAGATCTTGACAATGATGGAGATCTTGACATTGTTGTAAATAATGTAAACATGCCGTCTTTTATTTATGAAAATACAACCGATACATTAACGCATAGAAGTATTACATTAAAATTATCTCAGAAAGGTAAAAACCCTAATGGTATAGGAGCAAAAGTGATAATTAAATATGGTAATGAAACAATGGCTTATGTAGAAAATTATACCTCTAGAGGATTTCAAAGTAGTGTTTCTTCTAAAGTTCATTTTGGTTTAGGAAACACAAAAAAAATAGATTCACTTTGGTTAAAATGGCCAGATGGATCCACAACAGTTTTAACAAATTTACCAACAAATAAAACCTACACTATTGAGCAGCCAACAAAAGGAGATAGTATTTATAAACGATTAAATTATATTACCGAAAAATCAATTACTGGAAATGTAAATCCTTTATTCAACTTTAAGCATAAAGAAAATATTTATATTGATTTTAATAATGAAAGATTATTAACTCAAATGTATAGTAATGAAGGTCCTGCTTTTGCTAGCGAAGATATTAATGGAGATGGTAAAGTTGATTTTTTTGTTGGAGGAGCAAAAAACCAATCAGGAAAGTTATTCATATCATCTGAGAAAGGATACGATGAAATAAGTACCCCTTTTGCGGATGAAATAAATTCAGAAGATGTAGATGCTATTTTTTTTGATGGCGACAATGATGGTGATATGGATTTGTATGTCTGCCATGGAGGTAAAGCTTTCTCACCCTATTCAATAGCATTGAATGATTCGTATTATATAAATGAAAATAATACTTTTACAAAGGCCAAAAACTCACCTTCTTTTCCAATTACGATTAGTTCTTCTGTTGTGAAAGCTGCTGATTATGATAATGATGGAGACCTAGATTTGTTTGTTGGTGAGAGATTTAAAACGAATACATATGGACTGCCAGGATCAGGATATATCTTGGTAAATGATGGACAAGGAAACTTTAAACCTTCAAAAAACAATATACTTCAGGATATAGGTATGATAACTGACGCTAGCTGGACAGATATTAATAATGATGGGTGGATGGATTTGATTGTTTTAGGAGAATGGATGCCTATTAAAATATATATTAATTTTAATTCTAAACTAGTAGATAAAAGCGATTCTTATAATCTTACTAATACGTCTGGACTTTGGACTTCTATGGAGCTAATAGATGTAGATGGAGATGGAGATCAGGATATTGTAGCTGGTAATATCGGTCTTAATAATTTCTTTGAGGCAGATATGAGAATGTATGTATCTGATTTTGATAATAATGGATTTAAAGAACAAATAATTTGTAAGAAAGGAGTGGATGGTTATTATCCAATTGTTGATAAAGATGAGTTGATTTCACAAATTCCATCTCTTAAAAAGAAATTATTATACTATAAAGATTATGCTAAGTCAAATATGAAATCTATTTTTTCTGAAAAAGTACTAAATAGTGCATATTTTCTTGATTTAAAAATATTAGAAAGCTCTGTATTCTTTAATGAAAATGGTATATTTGATCGTGAAGAACTCCCAAATGAAATACAGTATGCGCCAGTATACACAATCAGTTCAACTGATTTAAATGGAGATGGTTATATGGATTTATTTTTTGGAGGAAATCAATATTTAGTTAAACCCCAATTTGGAAGTTATGATGCATCAAAAGGCTGGGCGCTGTTTGGTCCTTTTTTATCAAAGAAAGAAAAACACAAAGTATTTTCACTCGATATAAAAGGGCAAATTAGAAACCTTAAATGGGTTAACTATAACCAAAAAAAAATATTAATTGCTCTCATAAATAATGAAAACACAGTGTTTAAAACTTTTATAGAATGAATTTTAGAGTTTATATACCAATCCTTTTGATACTACTTGTTAGCTGCTCTGAATCTAAATATTCTATGCTTGTTAAAACAGAAATGGCTAAGAACATCGTGAATGATTCACTCATGTTCGGAATGAAATTTGGTGAGACCAGACAAGATTTTTATGATCAATGTTGGAAATTAAATAATGAAGGAATCATTATGCAAGGACCTAGCAATGAATTTGTTAGATATGACCTCCCTATTAAAGAAGGAGAAAGCTCTACGAATGCAATAACCATGCTTTTTTATGGAGTTTTTGACGAAGACAAAATTATGACTGGAATGGATTTGAGATTTTCTTATGTAGCTTGGTCTCTATGGAATGAATCTCTTCATGCTAATAAGTTGCTGCCTGCTATTAAAGATTCACTTGAATCATGGTATCCAGGAAATGATTTTACTCAAGTAAGATTAAAAAAAACCAAGAAAGATATATTTGTGAAAGTGGATGGTAATCGTCGTATAATTATTGAACCTTTGGTTAATAATAAAGATGTCAACGCAAGAATTGATGATCTTAGATATGTCCTCGACTAAATATTAAGAAGTAAAACCTTATGACTTATAACAGAATATTAATTGTTTTTCTGCTTGTTTTGAATATTTCATGTTCAACAGACAAGAAAGAATCTCGAAAAGTTTTTGAATTGTTAGACGAATCACAAACTGGTATTGATTTTTCTAATAACCTCACATTTACTAATGATTTTAACGTATACAAATATCGTAATTTTTATAATGGTGGAGGCGTTGCAATCGGGGACATAAATAATGATAGTTTACCAGATATCTATTTTACTTCAAATCAAAAGCAAAATAAATTGTACCTCAATCTTGGTAATTTTCAATTTGAAGATATTACAAATGAAGCTCAAGTTGGAGGTGCCAAACCTTGGTCAACGGGAGTGACTATGGTTGATATTTATGCAGATGGATATTTAGATATTTATGTGTGCAATTCGGGAGATATTAATGGAGAAAACAAACAAAACGAACTTTTTATTAACAATGGTGACCAAACTTTTACTGAAAAAGCGGCTGAATATAATTTGGCTGATAAAGGATTCTCCACACATGCATCGTTTTTTGATTATGACAAAGATGGTGATTTAGATGTGTACATATTAAATAACTCGTATCAAGCCATTGGCAGTTTTGACTTAAGGCGAAATGAACGCCCCAATAGAGACTTGCTAGGAGGTGATAAGTTAATGGAAAACAGAGATGGAAAGTTTTATGATGTTAGTGAAGAATCTGGTATTTATGGTAGTGTAGTTGGGTTTGGCCTTGGAGTAACTGTGGGAGATGTTAATAATGATGGTTGGGAAGATATTTATGTTTCCAATGACTTTTTTGAGCGTGATTACTTATACATAAATAATAAAAATGGCACTTTTTCAGAGAGACTTGAAAATCAAATGAATGCTATAAGCGGAGCTTCGATGGGTGCTGATATGGCGGATATTAATAACGATGGCTATAACGATATATTTGTTACAGATATGCTCCCTTCAGAATACCAACGTTTAAAGACAGTTACAACTTTTGAAGATTGGAATAAATATCAATTAAAAGTTAATAGTGGTTACCATCACCAATTTACACGAAATACGTTTCAGTTAAACAATCAAAATAATTCGTTTAGTGAAATTGGCAGATTAAGTGGCGTTGAAGCTTCAGATTGGAGTTGGGGAGCACTTATTTTTGATATGGATAATGATGGGCTAAAAGATCTTTTTATTGCAAACGGGATTTATAAAGACCTTACAAATCAAGATTATCTTCAATATATTTCTAATGAAGAAGTAATAAAATCTATAATAGCAAATAATGAAGTAGATTATAAAAGATTAATTGAAATAATTCCTTCAAAAATGGTTAAAAATCATGCCTATAAAAATTTGGGGGAACTTGTATTTGATAGTTACAAAGAATCTGGTTTATTAACTGAAAGCTTTTCTAACGGTGCAGCTTATGGAGATTTAGATAATGATGGTGATCTTGACCTTGTGGTAAATAATTTGAACATGAAAGCTTTTGTGTACAGAAATACAACTACCGAAAAAGGGAAGGCAAATTTTATTAAACTTGTACTAAAAGGAGAAAATAAAAACACGAATGCTGTTGGAGCAAAAGTAGAAATTTTAAACTACAACCTTTCTATCGAAAATCAGCCCGCTAGAGGATTTCAATCTAGCATGGATCCTAGAATTAATTTTGGATTACAAAGCAGTGATCCAATTACAATAAAGATAACTTGGCCTTCTGGTAAAAAGACCATATTAAAAAATGTGAAAGTTAATCAAACTTTATTTTTATCTGAATCTGACAGTCAAATAGCTTCCAATAATGATTATGATAAAAGTGAAGAGATATTTCAAAAAGTAAAATTAAATATTGATTTTATACATAATGAAAATAAATTTGTTGATTTTCATCGAAACCGTTTATTAAACCATATGAATAGTACCGAAGGTCCAAAAATGTCAATGGCTGATGTTAATGGTGATGGTTTTCAAGATGTTTTTATTGGAGGATCAAAGAGTTACGCGGCAAAAATATTGTTAGGTAGTTCTGAAGGGTTTGTAGTAACTAAATCCGCAATTTTTGATAAAAATAAAAACTCAGAAGATAGTTCTAGTTTGTTTTTTGATGCAGATAATGATGGTGATTTGGATTTATATGTATGTAGTGGTGGCGTAGAGTTTTCTCAATATTCTAATGCTTTTTTAGATAGATTATATTTTAATGACGGTAAGGGTAATTTTGAATTAGCCGACCAAAAACTTCCATCAACAAATTCTGTGCATAGCACATCAATAGTTATATCATCCGATATTGATAATGATGGCGATTTAGATCTTTTTGTTGGTGAAAGAATAGTACCACTAAAATATGGGGTTCCTTGTTCTGGGTTTATACTTGAAAATGATGGAAAAGGAAACTTTACTGATATCACAGAACTTAAATCTAATGATCTCAATAATATAGGAATGATTACAGATGCTGTTTTTCAAGACCTAGATAATGATGGTGATGATGATTTGATAATTGTAGGTGAATTTATGGGAGTAGAAATATTTGTAAACGAAAAAGGAGCATTCACTAAGAAAAAAGACAATGCAATTTCAGAATTAAAGGGTTGGTGGAATACCATTCATCAAGTAGATTTAGATAATGATGGTGACCTAGATTTAATTTTAGGAAATCATGGTTTGAATAGTATATTTAAAGCTAGTAAAGAAAAACCCATTACCTTGTTTTCTAAAGATTTTGATAATAATGGTTTTATGGATCCTATATTGGCTTTTAGGTCTACCAACGGAAAGGATTACCCTTACGCACTTAGGCATAATTTAATAGACCAGATTAAATCATTAAAAAAGAAATTTCCTGATTATGAGTCTTTTAAAGATGCTGATATGACAACTATTTTTAGTTCTGAACAATTGGCCGAGACCAATAAATTAGAGGTTAATACACTGTCTTCGATAATATTAATTAATAATGGAAATTTTAATTTTGAAGTAAAACAACTCCCAAAAGAAGCACAGTTTTCACCTATTTATGCAATAGTTACAGATGATTTCGATAATGATGGAGACCAAGATATTGTTTTAGGAGGGAATCTTTATAATGTCAAACCAGAAGTTGGGAGGTATGATGCAACCTATGGTGTTTATTTAGAAAATGATGGACAACTAAATTTTAAAACTTACAAAAACGGGAAAGGATTTACGTTAAATGGAGAAATTCGAGATTTTGTTATTAATAACAAAAAACTCATTGTTGCCAGAAATAGTGATTCATTAACAATATTTAAATATTAAAAAATGAAACATCCATGTCAAAAATTTTATATGTAATAAAATGATTAAAAGGATGTTCCATGTGACCAATAAAAAACAATAAAAACAAACACATGAAATATGCATTTGCCCCTTTTATAGTGCTAACTATGTTTTTAATTGGATGTTCTGATAAAACAGAAACTACAATTGAAAAAGCAGCAATATTTTTTGAGTCCGTTTCTCCAGATAGTAGTGGCATACATTTTAAAAATGAACTCTACCATCTTGATGATTTGAACATTATTGAATATCTGTATTATTATAATGGTGGAGGTGTTGCAATAGGTGATATCAATAACGATGGATTAGAAGATATTTATTTTACTGCCAATCAAACCCCTGATAAATTATATCTTAATTTAGGAAACTTAAAATTTAAAGATATTACTATAGAGGCAGGAATAATCATTGATTCTACTTGGTCTACAGGTGTTACAATGGAAGATGTAAATAACGATGGTTTATTAGATATTTATGTTTGTAAAGTAGGTAATTATAAAAACCTAAAGGCTCATAATTTACTCTACATTAATAAAGGGAACAATACTTTTGAAGAATTATCAGCTGATTACGGTTTAGATTTTTCCGGATTTTCTACACAAGCTTCTTTTTTCGATTATGATAATGATGGTGATATGGACATGTATCTCATGAATCACGCAGTTCATACGCCTAGAAGTTATGGTAATATTAGTAGACGACTTATAAGTGACTCACTTTCGGGAGATAAATTATATGAAAACAAGCTGGACGAAGGTCTTATCAAATTTTCTGATGTAACTTCTACATCTGGTATTTATAGTAGCGCGCTGGGTTATGGATTGGCATTAATAACTTCAGATATAAATAATGATGGACTTATTGATATTTATGTTGGGAATGATTTTCATGAGAGCGATTACCTCTACATTAATCAAGGAGATAAAACATTTAAAGAATCAAACGCTGATTACTTAAATCACACTTCACGATTCACCATGGGAGTTGATATTGCAGATATGAATAACGATAGTAATCTGGATATTTTCACACTTGATATGATGCCTTTTGATCATGAAATATTTTTGAAGTCTGGAGGAGAAGATTCGGATAAGGTAAGCCAGATAAAGAAAAATTTTGGTTTTGAGACACAATATGCTCGAAACACCTTGCAGTTAAATCGTAATAATAAAGCATTTTCAGATATTGCTTTAATGACCAATACTTATGCCACTGATTGGAGTTGGTCAGTATTAATTAATGATTATGACAATGATGGATTAAATGACATATATGTTACTAATGGTATTTATAAACGTCCAAATGATCTTAATTACATCAATTATTTGAGTAATGTAAACTTTGCAAAATACAATAAGACAAAGCAAGATGAAATTGAACGTTTGCTTATAGATGAAATGCCTGCGATTAAAATTACCAATGTCATTTTTAGAAATAAAGGTAATTTGGAGTTCGAAAGGTTAACTAATCAATCAGGTCTTAAACCTTCATATTCTAACGGTGCTGCATACAGTGATTTAGATAATGACGGTGATTTAGACTTAGTCATTAATAATATAAATCAAGAAGCAACTTTACTTGAGAACAAAAGCCCTTCCAACAAACAAAACAATCATATTTCTTTCACACTCAAAGGAGATGATGAATATAAAAACCCGAATGGAGCAAAAGTTTATTTATACACTTATGGTGCTGAACGTTTTAAAGAATTGTCAGTCACAAGAGGATTTCAGTCATCATCTTCACATAAACTTCATTTCGGATTGGGCAATATAGATAAAGTAGATTCTTTAAAAATTGTTTGGCTTGATGGTAAAACTCAAATTGAGACGAATTTAGAGGTCAATAAACATCACTTAATAGTAAGAAAACCTACAAAAACTGTTTCGAAAAATCCGAACATGGTTGATGACAATATTTTAACACGTTTTCCATTTGTTCATTTAGAAAATAATTATATAGATTACGACAGAGAAACATTAATCCCAGAAAAATTATCAACAGAAGGACCAGCACTAATTCAAGCAGATTTTAATGGTGATGGGTTAAATGACATATACGTTGGTGGTGCCAAATATCAATCACCATCTTTATACTTTAAGCAAAGTAATGGAACATATAAAAAGGATAAAAAAAGTGATTTTATAAAAGATATTATATACGAGGATGTTGATGTTGCTACTTTTGATTACGAAAATGATGGAGATCTTGATCTTTATGTAATGAGTGGAGGAAATGATAAAGTAGAAAACGATCCAAACTTAGAGGATAGGATATATATTAATGATGGAAAGGGATATTTTAAGAGGTTAGAGAGCACTTTAATAAGAGCAAATGGTGGAAGCGTATCTTCTGAAGATTTTAATGGAGATGGATTTGATGATTTTTTTATTGGAAACAGATCCATCCCGGGAGGATATGGTTTGTCTCCTTATAGCTTTATTTTAAAGAATAATAGTGAAGGTGGATATAGTATTGTAATGAAGAAAAGACTAGGTATGGTAACCGATAGTGAGTGGGTAGATATCAATAATGATGAATTGTTAGATTTGATTGTAGTTGGTGACTGGATGCCAATTACCATATTAATAAATAATGGAGATGCAACATTTACGAATAAAACTTTGGATTATGGGTTGCAGGATACTCAAGGTATGTGGAATACTGTTAAAGTTTTAGATATAGACGGTAATGGACAAAAAGATATTATTGCAGGTAATGCTGGTTTAAATTTTAAATGGAAAGCTTCCATAGAACGACCTGTTAAGTTATATCTAGATGATTTTGATGATAATGGGCAATTAGATCCAATAATTTTTTATGATTTCTTCGGAGATTATGTGCCTTTTGCTTCAAAAGATAAATTGGCTGAACAATTACCATCATTAAAAAAGAAGTTTCTAGGCTATTCCGAATTTTCAAAGATTGATAATATTAAAGATTTAACAGGTGTTGATGAGGATGAAGTTTTAGAGGTGAAAAAAATTATTGAACTCCGCTCGATGATATATCTAAATATTGGCTCAAATATTAAAGAAATTCCACTGCCAAAAAAAGCTCAGATGAGTAGTATTGAAGATCTTTATATTGAACAGAATGATAATATAACTAAAGTTTATTTTGTGGGCAACTTTTTAGACTATTCAACTGAGTTAGGTGAAAGTAGCGCAAACTCTGGTAGTGTTTTCACAATAAATGATAAATTGGAATGGAAATCTTTTAGAAATCTTCCATTGCCAATAAATCTTAATGCAAGAAAAATCATAAAAATAGATGAACATCACTTTTTGGTTATAGCAAATAATGATAAATCATATATTATTGAAAACCCTAGAAATAAGAATTAAACATTTTGAAGATGAAAAATAAAACAATAAGCAAAATTTTTACGCTAATAATTATTTTTAGTTTGATTTTAATGAGTTGCAAAGAAAATACAGCCTATAAAGAACAGCTAAAAGACCCCGAATTGTTTCAGTCTGCAATGAAAAAATTAACAGATGTAATAGTTTATGATATTTTTTCTCCTCCAGTTGCTTCAAGAGTTTATATGTATCCTAGTGTAGCTTCATATGCTATTATTCAAAAGGCTTATCCTGATAAATACAATGACCTTGAAGGTCAACTTAAGGGTTTTTCAACCATTCCTGAACCCACTGATGAGAATATAGATTTTCATTTAGCTTCCTTCCATGCTTTTACAGTTGTTGGTAAACAACTTATTTTTTCAGAACAAAGAATCACTGATTTTCAAACCAAAACATATCAAAAATTGAAAAATGCTGGTCTTCCAAGTGTAGTGCTTAAAGCTTCTAAAGAATATGGAGACAAAGTGGCTAAACACATACTTAAATGGGCTAAAGAGGATTTGTATGATCAAACACGTACCTATTCAAAATATACCATTCAAGAAGAAGATAAATATTGGAAACCAACACCTCCAGATTATATGGATGGTATAGAACCACATTGGGATAAAATTAGGACATTGGTTTTAAAGTCTGCTGATCAGTTCCCTCCTATACCGCCTTTAGAATTCGATCTAACCGAAGGGAGTGAGTTTCAAAAACAATTAATGGAAGTTTATGAAAAAGGACAAGGTACTGATGCCGAAAGCAAAGAAATTGCTAACTTTTGGGATTGTAATCCTTACGTATCACATCATAGAGGTCATGCAATGTTTGCTACTAAGAAAATTACACCAGGAGGTCACTGGATTGGTATCACGGCTATCGCAGCTAGAAAATCTAACGCCACTTTTGACGAAACTATAAATGCTTATACAAATGTATCTATAGCACTTTTCGATGCTTTTATCAGTTGTTGGAATGAAAAGTGGAGAAGTTTAGTAGTAAGACCAGAAACACTTATAAATCAATATATTGATGAACAATGGGTGCCATTGCTGCAAACACCGCCTTTTCCTGAATACACCAGTGGACATTCGGTAATCTCAAGAGCAGCAGCTGTAAGTCTAACTAATATTTTTGGAGATAGTTTTAATTTTTTGGATACAACCGAACTTGAATTTGGATTACCTAGTAGAGAATTCAAATCGTTTATTCATGCTTCAGAAGAAGCAGCGATTTCACGATTATATGGAGGAATTCATTACATGATGGCTATTGATGAGGGTGTTAAACAAGGTGATGAAGTTGGTAAATATATCGTTGAGAATCTTCAAACATCTAAAAATAAATAAAGCTGTTATTACTAGAATAAATCCTATTTTATGAATATACAAGCAAAATCAATATTAGCTAGCCGCCCGAAAATGTATTGGCGAATTGCACAAACTTTAGTGGGTTTAATCGGGTTAGCTATTTTCTTTTCACTAATTTTCTTTCCAAAAATAGGGATTCATGCATTTTGGAACGTTTTAATCCCAGTAGCTCCAGCATTATTTGTAGTAGCTGTTGGGTTATGGAGAAACATATGCCCATTAGCTTCTACCTCACTTCTTTCTCGTCATCTGGGATTCGCAAAGAATAAAAAACTAAAAACAAAACAACAAGGAAGATTGCAATTAATTTCGGTCATTCTATTATTATTAATTGTCCCCTTAAGACATACCATTTTTAACACAAATGGTCAAGCAACAGCGTTGGTGATAGGCATTTTGGCTCTAATTGCTATATATGTTAGCTTTCAATATAATTGGAAAAGTGCATGGTGCTCGGGCTTGTGCCCAATACATCCTGTAGAAAAATTGTATGGCAAGAAAAGCCTGTTTGTATTACCTAATGCACATTGTAAATATTGTGTTAAATGTGTTAACCCATGCCCAGATTCAACCACTTCAATTTATCCTCTTTATAAAACAAGAAAGGGGTTAAGCCGTAAAATTGCTGGGACTTTAATGATTGGAGGATTCCCTGGCTTTATTTGGGGATGGTTTCATGTTCAAGATTATTACAATAACGAAGGCTGGAATCATTTAATTTCTACATATGCGTATCCTTTAATAGCAATGATAATTACTTTGGGATTATTTTTGGTAATAAAAAAAGCACTTGTTAAAAAACACGAAATAATACTTATTAATCTATTTGCAACAGCAGCTGTCTCTATATATTATTGGTATCGCCTTCCTGCTCTTATTGGATTTGGTTTATTTAAAGGAGATGGAATGTTAGTTGACTTAAGCCAGTCTTTACCTAACTGGACTCCTGTTTTATTACAAATTTCAACAACACTGTTTTTTATTTGGTGGATGATTTTCAATAAAAAAGAGATGACCAGTTGGGTCATTAGACCTCCTTATATTAAACAAAATAAACCTATTCACAACATTAATAATCCAATTATATAAAGCATGGTTTGCACTACATGAATATGCAAAGCGGCATAATATAACTATTGAAAACAATCCTTTAGAAATTTTTTACAATAATCCTTTTTATGGCGGCAATGAATTAAAATGGAAAGCTGAAATTTACATGCCAATTAAAAAAATTAAAAAATAAACCACAATAGAAAGTAATAGGTGTTCATTATTAAATATTTAATTAAGATATTGTAGTGATTAATAAATTATAATGAACCAATCAATTAATAAATTATATAATGAAGCACTTGTGATTTTAAGAAGTTTAACAACTTCTAAAGGGATTCTTGCAAGTACAATAGAGTCTGATAATTACAAAAGAATTTGGGCTAGAGATAGTATTATTTGTGGAATAGCAGGTCTTTTAGCAGACGATAATATTATTATAGATGGTTTAAAACAATCCTTAATAACCCTTGCAAGGCATCAACATATTTTAGGGATTATTCCTTCTAACGTTTTAGAGAATGATGATGAAGTAGATATATCTTATGGCAGTCTTGTAGGAAGAGTAGACACTAATACATGGTTTATTATAGGCTCTTGTTTATATTATTTAAACAGCAAAGATGAAAAAACATGGCAATCACTATTGCCATCGGTTATTAAAAGCAGAGATTACTTAAAAACCATTGAATTAAATGCTAAAGGTTGGATTTACACACCTTTAAGTGGTAATTGGGCAGACGAATACCCTTTGCATGGTTATACACTTTATGATAATTGTTTAAAACTTTGGGGAGAATCGTTGTGGCTTAAAATTAAAAAACAATCAGACCTAGAATTTGATAAATTAAAAGCTAAGACTTTACTTAATTTTTGGCCTAAAAAAATAGAAAATGATGAAAGTATTTACCAAAAGCAACCATTTATTAACATTTTAGATAAATCTATTCCACATTTTTGTTCTAGTATTTTACCAGGAAATTATGACACAAGGTTTGATGCTGCAGGAAATGCAATGGCATTATTGAACTTCAAAATAACTTCAACTCAAAAAGATAATATTAGAGAGTATTTAGCTTATTTAAAGAAAAACTTTTCCAAAATGTTAATACCAGCATTTTGGCCTGTTATTAAAGAAAATGATAAAGAATGGGAGTCTTTGAAAGACAACTATTCTTTTTCGTTTAAAAACATGCCATATAATTTTCATAATGGAGGAATTTGGCCAGTATGGACAGGATTTTTTTGTTTAGGACTTTCTAATAATGATTTAATTGATGAAGTTAATATTATTATTGAGGACTTTATTTCGGTTATAGCTTCACAAAACTGGAATTTTAATGAATACATTTCTAGCGATAATTTAAAACTAAATGGAAAAGAACAAATGGGCTTTTCGGCTTCTGGAATTGTATTTATGAAACATGCATTAAATTTTAAAGCGTGCAGTAAGAAATTAGGATTATGATTGGAGATAAAATTTTATATCATTCAGCATATAAAAGTGTAACTAATTATGTTATTTCTGAATTAAGAAATAATCTAATTGAAGAAAACAGAATTTGTATTTCGGTTGGCGGTGAATCGGGTTGTGGTAAAACATCGCTTGCATATGCGCTCCAAATTGACATTGAAAAGAGCATAGGATTAAAAGGATTTTTATTTCAAGCCGACGATTACTCGGATCATTCACAGACAAACCAACTGAACTGTATCCCGGGTTTATCTGCAGTTTCGCCCCCGGAGCCGTCGTCCCAATGCCGACGTTGCCGGCTTTATCTATTCTTACCCTTTCACCAATCGTTCCTGCATTCTGTGTACCAAATGAAATTTCTCCACTACTGTCTGCGTCTTCACGAAGAAAATACATATAACCTAAAGAGTCAGCATTGTTAAAACCAATAATTTTTCCAATTGCCCCATCCTGCCCTGTTTGGTTTCCTATTAAATCTAATCTTCCAGCTTTCGTATCTGTTGTGGCTTCTATCTTAGCTATAGTTTCGCCGCCTCCGCTCACA
>JAKITV010000059.1 GCA_021647885.1 Flavobacteriaceae bacterium
ATTAACAAATATAGCTTAATGGTCATATTAACCGCATTAGTAGTTGTAGTAATTTTGATGGTAATTGCTGCTTCTAAATATAAAATTCATCCTTTTTTATCATTATTACTTGCTGCAATTGTTATGGGTTTTATTGGAGGTTTAAATGAAACTGAGGTAACCTCTACACTTATGGATGGTTTTGGAAAAACACTTGGCAGTATAGGAATTATTATTGCTTTCGGAACTATTATTGGTGCTTATTTAGAAAAAAGTGGTGGCGCCAAAACACTTGCCAATTGGGCTTTAAAGACTATTGGTAAGAATCGATCTGTTTTAGCTATGAACATTACTGGATTTATTGTTTCAATCCCTGTCTACTGCGATTCTGGTTTTATTATTCTTTCTTCATTAAATAAAGCCATTAGTAAAAACTCTAAAATACCTTTAACTGTTTTAGGTGTATCACTTGCGGCTGGGCTGTATGCCACACATGTTTTTGTTCCTCCAACACCAGGTCCATTAGCTGCCACAGCAGCTTTAGATGCGGATCTAGGATTGGTTATTTTACTAGGATTGGTTGTTGCTATTCCTGTTGCATTATCGGGATATTTCTGGGCGAAATATTTAGAAAAAAGAATTAAACCTGTAGATATTGAACAAGCAGTAGAAGAAATAACTAAAGAAAAGTTGCCAAAAACAAGCACTTCGTTTATTCCTATTCTTGTTCCAATTATCTTAATTGCATTAAAATCAATTGCTAATTATCCAACACATCCTTTTGGTGAATCAAGGGTTTCAGAAGTTATTAATTTTATTGGAAATCCAGTAATCGCTCTTTTAATTGGGGTTTTCCTTGCTTTCAAACTAAAGTCTAAGTTTAAGAAGGAAACACATTTAAACTGGGTGACAAGTGGACTTAAAGAAGCTGGAATTATAATTTTAATCACTGGTGCAGGAGGCGCATTTGGTGCTATTCTTCAAGCCACTGGAATTGGTGATGTAATAGGTGAAAGTTTTGCTGATATGCATTTAGGATTGCTATTACCATTTATTATTGCAGCAGTATTAAAGTCTGCACAAGGATCCTCAACAGTTTCAATTATAACAACCGCAGCAATAATGGCTCCTATATTGGAATCATTTGGTTTGGATGGTTCATTAGGTAGAGCTTTAACTGTTTTATCCATTGGAGCAGGAGCAATGACAGTATCGCATATAAATGATAGTTTCTTTTGGGTAGTGGCTCAATTTACTGAAATGGACACCACTACAGCATTAAAAAGCCAAACTGTATCTACTTTAATTCAAGGATTAACTGGAATAATATTAGTTATGATTATTGGATGGTTATTTTTATAATATACCCTATTCTTTTACACACATTATGCTTCTGTTAATTCTATTTTAATATTTTTGCCTCATGGATTTTATAGACGCTATCATTTTAGCAATAATTGAAGGTATTACCGAATACTTACCAGTTTCGTCCACAGGACACATGATTATTGCATCATCATTTATGAAAATTGCTTCTGATGATTTTACAAAACTCTTTACCATTGTAATACAACTAGGTGCTATTTTGGCTGTAGTTGTATTGTATTGGAAACGGTTTTTTCAGAGTTTAGATTTTTATTTTAAATTGATAGTTGCTTTTATTCCTGCTGCTATTTTAGGATTGCTTTTAAATGATGTGATTGATGAATTGTTAGAAAGTCCTATTATAGTAGCTATTTCATTAATAATAGGCGGATTTATTTTACTAAAAGTAGATGATTGGTTTAAAGCTAATGAAGTAATTGATAAAGAAAATCCAGCTGCACATACAGAAATTAGCTATGCAACCGCCTTAAAGATTGGTTTTTTTCAAACCCTTGCTATGATTCCTGGCACCTCTAGAAGTGGCGCGTCTATTGTAGGCGGAATGACTCAAAAACTGAACCGGAAAACTGCTGCCGAATTTTCATTTTTCCTTGCAGTGCCTACCATGTTTGGTGCTACTGCAAAAAAACTATACGATTATTACCAAGCAGGATTTGAACTTAATAGTGACCAAATAAACTACTTGATTATTGGAAACGTCATTGCATTTATTGTCGCCCTAATTGCCATCAAATCATTTATAAACTATTTAAGCAAAAAAGGTTTTAAAATTTTTGGGTATTACCGCATTGTCTTCGGAACCGCTTTGCTCATCATTCATTTTTACATTTATAGTCTAACTGCTATTTAATGAAAACTGCTGAAAATTTTCTTTCCGGACAAGTTTTACTAATAGACAAACCTCTGCATTGGACTTCTTTTCAAGTAGTTAACAAATTGCGTTGGGCAATTAAAAAAGCCTTTAATCTTAAAAAAATAAAAGTAGGTCACGCAGGAACACTCGACCCTTTAGCAACTGGGCTGCTTGTGATCTGTACAGGGAAAATGACCAAGCAAATAGATACCTTTCAAGCGCAGACAAAAGAATATACAGGAACTATTGTTTTAGGGAGCACAACACCTTCATACGATTTGGAAACAAAGATTGACAACACATTTTCCACCCAACATATAACAGAAGGTTTAATACATGAAACCACAAAACAGTTTATTGGGGAAATTGCTCAATTCCCACCTATTTTTTCAGCTATAAAAAAAGACGGAAAACGTTTGTACGAATTTGCAAGAGCTGGTAAAAACGTAGAAATTAAATCAAGAAACATCACTATTAACACTTTTGAAATTACTCGAATCGCACTTCCAGAAGTTGATTTTCGTGTGGTTTGCAGTAAAGGAACATATATACGTTCTTTAGCACACGATTTTGGTAAAGCCTTAAATTCTGGTGGACATTTATCGGTTTTACAACGCACAAAAATTGGTGATTTTGATGTGAATGATTCGCTCTCAATAGAAAAATTTATTAAGAGTCTTCCTTCGGAATAATTGTTGATGTATTGTTTGCTTTAAAAACAATAACCAATAATGAAGCTTTTTCTTTTATTATTTTTTCCATTAATTATTTTTACTCAAAATGACAATGATATAAAAACAAGTGGTCTGTTTTATAAAGTTTCTTTAGCAGTAACCTTAACTATAAACGAAGACTATACAATTAATAATGATGAAGGAAAAACTTTTATAAATCCTAATGCCCTTTTTATTAATAATACTTTGGGTTATCAATTTGATGAGCGTACTAGCATTGGACTAAATTTAGAGTACAACAACTACTTAAAACAAGATTTCAATTTTTTACCAGCCTATTTAAGTTTTACTTATAATATTTTTGATTTTGATGATGTTGTTTTTATTAGAGGAGGTTATGGTAGATTGATTAATGTGAATAAAAATTTTGAAAAAGGAACGATGTACAAATTCGGAATTGGTTATCGAGCATTTGATGCAAACTTTAAAAACTCCTGGTTAATAGGATTAGATTTTAGCCGGAAACGGTTTGGGTTTAGACAAACTGAAAAATTATCCAGCGTTTCAATTTTTCTTGAGTTTATGCTATTTTAAACTATTTTCAATATATTCACGTATATAATTTACTTTAAAAGGCTATAAAATTAGTGATATCGACAAATACATATAAAGCTCTTATTATTACTACATTCTTATCTATTGTAGTTGTGTTTTTAGGGTTTACTATTCACGTAAAAAAGAAATCGGGATTAGTGGCTGAAACCTATTTTGAAATGGAAACCGAAGAATTTGTGGAAGAAGAATTAGAAGAGCTGGAGGAACTTCTTAAGAGTTTCGATAACATTACAACTAATGAAGCCTTTAATGAAAATAAAAAATATGAGGAGCTTGAAGATGCCGAATTTGAAAAACGGTTAGAAGACATTAGAAACCGAAATGATGTAACCGAAACTCAAGCCAAACCAAAAGAATCGGAACAAAAATCTACTCCAGACGAGAATCCTGCATTTAATAATATTAATGACATTATTAATAAGCGTTCTGAAAAGAACAGAAAAGATATAGCTAATAAAAATAGTTCAATTTCTTATTCCTTATTAGATAGAGAGCACATCTTTTTGCCTACTCCTGTATATTTGTGTGAATTTGGCGGGAAAATTGTAATTAACATTACCGTGAACAAAGATGGTAATGTAACTGATGCTTACGTTAATAGTTCTTCAGCATCAAATAATGGATGTTTGATTGACCATGCTTTAGAATATGCAAAGGCTTCAAAATTTAATAGTGATGCTACAAAACCATCACAGTTAGGATCAATAACATTCTATTTTAAAGGGAAACAATAAAAAATAAATAATTATGATTAAACATAAATGTGGTTGGTGTGTTGGCGATCCTTTATATGAAACCTATCATGATAAAGAATGGGGAGTTCCTGTTTACGATGACGATACTCTTTTCGAGTTTTTAATTTTAGAAACTTTTCAAGCTGGTTTAAGCTGGATTACTGTGTTGCGAAAACGTGAAAATTTTAGAAAGGCATTTGATAACTTTGATTATAAAAAAATTACCCAATACGATCAAAAAAAAATTGACACTTTACTTCAGGATGCTGGAATTATTCGCAATAAACTAAAAATTAATGCAACTATTACCAATGCACAATCCTTTATAAAAATACAGGAAGAATTTGGCAGTTTCAGTAATTATATTTGGGGTTTTGTAGACGGAAAACCAATAAAAAACGATTTTAAAGATTATCGTAATGCTCCAGCCAATACAAGTTTAAGCGATACAATTAGTAAAGATTTGAAAAAGCGTGGGTTTAAATTTGTGGGCTCGACTGTAATTTATGCACACATGCAAGCCACAGGAATGGTTAACGACCATGAAGTGAGTTGTTTTAGGTATAACGAGGTTTAATCGATTTACTTTTCTTCAACATCCATATGTTTAATTACGGCTTCATCTTTGGGTTGATATGGGATAATGTCTAAAATATGTTCTATCGCTTCAACTCTTGCTCTGGTTTTTCTATTAGCTTTTATAACAATCCAAGGTGCGATTTTAGTGTTGGTTTTTTTAAACATTTTCTTTTTATACTCTGTATAGTCATCCCAAAGTTCAATAGCTTTTTGATCTACAGCACTAAACTTCCACTTTTTTATTGGGCTCGTCTTTATGTCTTCAAAACGTTCTTCTTGTTCTTCTTTTGAAATGGAAAAATAAAGTTTAATGAGCCTAATTCCTGATTCTGTTATCATCCGCTCAAAATCATTTACCTGATTCATAAAAACTGAATACTCTTCTTGAGTGCAAAATCCATTTACTGGCTCAACAACGGCACGATTGTACCAACTCCTATCAAAAAAAACAATTGTTCCTTTTCTAGGTAATTGATTAATATAACGTTGAAAATACCATTGTCCTCTTTCTTCTTCAGTTGGTTTTGGTAATGCTACAACCTTAAACTGTCTAGGATTTAAATGTTCGGTTGTTCTTCTTATTGCGCCACCTTTTCCTGCTGCATCACGTCCTTCAAAAATAATAACTACTTTTTCGTTGTTTTCTACAACCCAATTTTGAAGTTTAATAAGCTCTTCTTGTAAAGATTTTAGTCGAATTTCATAATTTAAAAACCTAAGTACTCTAGCTATTGTAGCATTATCTCGAGATAAAAATTGTCTTAAGCCTTTTTTTTTATTTAATAAAGCGATATCATTTTCGGTTAACTTATTCATTATAAATCGATTTATCTTACCATTCTATGGTAACGTTGTACAACATTTGGATCTGGTAATAATACTGATGCCGAATCTCCTTTGCCTTCATAGTTAAACTTTGATAGTACATAACGCATACTTTCTAAACGCGCTTTTCTTTTATCGTTAGTCTTTATAATAATCCATGGGCTAAATGCTGAATGTGTTTTACTAAACATTTGTTCTTTATAAAAAGTATAGTCATCCCAACGTTTTTGACCTTCTTGATCTACAGCACTAAATTTCCATCGTTTTAAAGGGTTTTCTAACCTTGAGTTGAATCTACTTATCTGTTCTTCTTTTGAAATGGAAAACCATAACTTAATTAATATAAGTCCATCTTCGTATAGCATATGTTCAAACTCTGGAACCTGAACCATAAACTTATTGTATTGGTTTTTATCGCAAAAACCCATTACTGGTTCTACAACAGCACGATTGTACCAACTTCTATCAAACAAAACTATTTCTCCTGGGTTTGGTAATTCTTTTATGTAGCGTCTAAAGTACCATTGCCCTTGCTCTACAGATGTTGGTTTTGCTAAAGCAACTACTCTCATAGATCGTGGATTAAGATGCTCTGTAAAACGACGAACAGCTCCTCCTTTTCCTGATGCATCTCTGCCTTCAAAAATTACGCAAACGCGCTTATTGTGCTTAGCAACCCAATGTTGTAGATTAACTAATTCCGCTTGAAGATGCAGAAGTTCATTTTCATACGCTATCGTACTGAGAATATTGGATAGCTTTTTCTTGTCAACGATATCCTTAATTATCTCTAAAAAATCTTCTTTATTTTTATATTTATGAAAGTCTTCTATAGTTAACATAAAATTTTTATTTGCAATTTATAAATATCTCACTTTTTTAAATATAATATTATGATTTTTATCAGATTATAAAAGACAAAAACTTATCTCTAGGTATATCTTCAGCACCCAAGCTTTCCATGTGCTGCGTAAAAACTTGACAATCTATAAGCTTGTAACTTGTGTTTTGTATAAATGTTATTAGACCTATTTTACTAGCGTTGCTTTCGTTTGCAAACATACTTTCTCCACAAAACACTTTATTACCTAAATCAATACCATAAAATCCTCCTACCAAATCTTTATCTTTCCATACTTCAACAGATTTTGCATAACCTAATTCGTGAAGCTTACAATAAGCATTAATCATATTATTAGTTATCCAAGTACCAGATTGCCCATTTCTTTTTATTTTAGAACATTGCTGTATCACATCCTTAAAAGCCTTATTAATGGTAACTATATAGCTGGAATTTCGCAATACTTGTTTCATGCTTTTTGAAATTTTTAATTTATTAGGAAACAGTACAAAACGAGGATTTGGCGACCACCACAAAATGGGTTCTTCTTTTTCAAACCAAGGGAAAATTCCTTTTTTGTAAGCATAAATTAAGCGTTCTGTTGACAAATCGCCACCAATTGCCAACAAGCCATCTTCGTTAGCTTCGTTTACATTTGGGAATTCTATGTCTTGAGTTAAATAGTGCATGTATAAAAAGAAAACCTCAATGTTTTAATTAATATTGAGGTTTTATTAATAAGATTCCCTCCCGATAGTTATCGGGATTCGTGGGAATAAAAATTAAAACGGTAAATCGTCGTGATCTTCTTCTTTCAAATCGGTTGCTGGCTCAAAAGCTTCGGCTGGTGGTACTGGAGGTATGTCTCCACTTGGTGCATCTTGCTGTAAATTTTCGATTCTCCAACCTTGAATAGAATTAAAATATTTGGTTTCGCCTTGCGGATTAACCCATTCTCTACCTCGTAAATTAATGCTTACTTTTACGGTTTGTCCTACTTGGTAATTGTTTAACAAATCTGTTTTATCTTGAACAAATTCTACCATTATGTGTTGTGGATACTGTTCTTCGGTAGTAATTACCAATTCTCTTTTTCTAAACCCATTAGCTCCAAATGTTTGGGTTTCTCCTATTAATTTTACTTTTCCTTGTATTTCCATTTTTAATTTAGTTTATAATTATAAGATTCCTGTCTTCGCAGGAACGACAACTTTTATGATAATAATAATTTCCAAGCACTATCTACATCACCAAAACTTAAAAAGTTACGTGCTTTTTTATGTTTTTCTCTATGCGAAGCATCTTTTATTTTAGGATAACGCTTACTTAAATCATCGATAAATAATTTTACTTCATCTTTTGTTGGCAAGGCTTCAACATTACCTAACATTCCTAAATCGTTTCCAGTTAAAATCATACTGTTTTTAATCTGATCTGGAAAATCATCTACACCTATCCCAAATGTTGATAATGGTTTAGATATTTCAAAAAAACCTTTTTTTGCTCTGCTATAATAATTTTCTCCAGCTCTAGCGACTAAATCTAATCGTTCTTGATTAATTGTATTGTCTTCATTTAAAACTTCTTCATCAATATGTAGTTTAACAACTTCACAAATAATTAAGTTTCCTGCGCCACCTTCGGTTCCTAATTTTATAATATCATTAACCTTACATTCAAACTGAACAGGAGATTCCACCACACGAAACGGTTTTACCAAATCGGACTCAAGCATTGTTAATCCTGCTTTTTCAAACTCGTTAACACCTTCAGGATATTCGGTACTGCTCAACGACATTTGTTGAACTATATCATAATTCACCACATTTATAACAACTTCTCTAACGCTTTCTACATTTTCCAACGTATGCTTTGTTGTATTATTTCGCACTCGTCTTGCAGGCGAAAAAATCATAATTGGTGGATTTGCACTAAAAACATTAAAGAAACTAAAAGGAGATAAATTAGGATTCCCTTTTGCATCTATTGTACTAGCAAATGCAATAGGTCTTGGCGCTACCGAACTCAACAATAAACCGTGTAATTTTCCTATGGAAAGGTCTTTAGGTTCAAAAGATATCATTGCTAATAAAGTTTGAGCAAAGTTAACAATCTCTGTTTTAATTAAAAATCAATTTACTAACATCTGAAACAATAATATTAACATAATTGCATTTAATACTTTAAGTATATTTAAAATTGATATTTTTAATCCATGATATTATTAAAGAACACTAATTTTTTACGCTGGCTAATTATAATAGCCTCTTTTATTATTATTTCCTTAATTCTTTGGAATACTTATGTTTTCTTTCAAAATTTTAAAGCTGAAGAACGCTCAAAAATGCAAAATTGGTCTTCTGCATATCAAGAAATAAATGACAGAAGTGACTTGGAAGTTGACATTGGTGGATTACCACTAGAAATAATACAAAGCAATAGTACAACTCCTATGATATTAACCGATAGTGATGGCAATGTCGTTAATTCCAGTAATATTTTAGAGCAAAAAATTAAAGATTCTATTAAAGTAAAAAAGTTAATAGAACAGTTTAAGAGTGAAAATAATCCAATTCCAATTATTTATAATAACGAAGTACAAAGTATCATTTATTATGGCAATTCTCCACTACTCAATAAATTAAAATATTATCCTCTCGCATTATTACTTATTATTTTATTATTTGGAGCTGTTGTTTACTTTTATTATCGCAGCTCGAAAGTTGCATCGCAAAACAAGTTGTGGTCTGGAATGGCTAAAGAAACAGCGCATCAAATTGGCACACCTTTATCGTCTTTAATAGGTTGGACAGAAATATTAAAAAGTGAAAACGTAAATCCAGAATATATTAAAGACATTGAAAAAGATATTGATAGATTACAAACCATTACTGATAGATTTAGCAAGATTGGTTCTATTCCTACTCTTAAAAAAGTTGATGTTGTTAAAGCTACAGAAGATTCTTATGACTATATAAAATCTCGATCTTCTAAACATATAAATTTTGAATTTAATGCTCCTAGCCAAGAAATTAAAGTAAATCTAAACGCTCAACTTTATGGTTGGACTATAGAGAATTTGGTTAAAAACGCTATTGATGCCATGAAAGGCAAAGGACATCTTAAAATTGAAATATCTTCTGATAATAAATTCGTATTTATTAAAGTTTCAGACTCTGGTAAAGGGATGCCAAAACATTTATTTAATAAAATATTTGAAACAGGTTATACGAGTAAAAAGCGTGGTTGGGGATTGGGCTTGTCACTTTCAAAACGTATTATTGAAGACTACCACAATGGAAAAATAAAAGTACTTTCGTCCGAAATTGATAAAGGCACAATAATTCAAATTTCATTGAAACTGTTATAAATTATTGTTAATAGCCTTTGCTATAGCTATAAATTCCTCTTTAGTTAAAGAGGTTTTTGTTGTAAATCTGGCATCTTCCATAGAGTGTAATGGAATTAAATGCACATGCACATGAGGGACTTCTAATCCAATAACAGAAATCCCTACACGTTTACACGGAATTGTTTTTTCTATTGCAAGAGCAACTTTTCTTGAAAAACGCATCAACCCATTATAGGTTGTTTCGTCTAAATCGAAAATCTTATCTACTTCCTTTTTTGGAATACAAAGCGTATGCCCTTTTGAATTTGGATTAACATCCAAAAAAGCTAAAAACTCGTCCGTTTCTGCTACTTTGTAACAAGGGATTTCGCCATTAACTATTTTAGTAAAAATTGAAGCCATTTTGAATTATAATGTATGTAAATTTAAAAAGATTTCCTCCCGATAGCTATCGGGATTCACGGAAATACAAAAAAATTATTTTTTTATCTTGAAATCTCTAAAACATCAAATTTCATAATTCCATTTGGCACTTGTATGTCTGCCACGTCTCCAACCGATTTGCCAAGTAATCCTTTACCAATTGGAGAATTAACCGATATTTTTCCTGAAGCCAAATCGGCTTCGCCATCTGCAACCAAAGTATAGGTCATTTCCATGCCATTGGTTTGGTTTTTTATTTTAACTATAGACAACACCAATACTTTTGAAGCATCCAATTGTGACTCATCTATTAATCTTGCTCCTGCTAAAGCGTCTTCAAGTTTAGCAATTTTCATTTCCAACATGCCTTGTGCTTCCTTTGCAGCATCGTATTCGGCATTTTCGCTTAAATCTCCTTTATCTCTTGCTTCAGCAATAGCTTTTGACGCACGTACACGCTCTATGTCTTTCAACTGCTTTAGTTCTTCTCTTAATTTTTTCAGTCCTTCTTCAGTATAATAAGATACTTTACTCATAACTTCATCGTTTACATTTAAACAATTATGTTTAAATAATATGATTCCGAAATACTTCGGAATAAAAAAATCCCGTTAGCACGAGATTGTGATACAAATATACAAAATATTTAGTTCAATATGCTTTTTGTTGTAAATTGGTATCGAAAATTTACTATATGAAAAATATCTTTTTAATTGCCCTAACTAGTTTTATGTTAGTCTCTTGTAGTAAAAATGATGTCATAAATGAGAACTGTAAATTCTTGCTTAATCTTGGTGTAAATACAAGTATAAACTTAAGCTTACCTCAATACAGCCAATTGCAATTTATAAGTAATTCGGTTTATATACCTAATCATGGTAACAAAGGTATTATTGTAACCAATTCCGGAACTGGTTATTTGGCTTGGGATGCTGCAGACCCAAATCATGCTCAACAATCATGTTCTATAGTTAATGGAACTGGATTAGAAGGCACTTGTGGTTGTGCTGATGCTAATACTTA
>JAKITV010000013.1 GCA_021647885.1 Flavobacteriaceae bacterium
ATTTGATTAATTTTATTTGGTACAGGATTGAATTTGCGCATTTAAAAACAGGAATAAATTCAACATTAAGTTTTTTTAATATTGTAGCTTATAGAGTTAATTTTCCTATGGCAAGTGGGCTAACTATAAACTCTATCCAAATAGGCCTTACATCGTTATTAACCTTATATCTTATTAAGAATTCTTCGCGATTTTCAACTAAATTTATTTTCACAATTTTATATTTTTGGAATATCTATCTTTTAGTTGTTCTAGATTCCAGATCACCCCTTCTAATTTCTTTGGTTTTAGGTATTATTGTTGGTTTTGGTCTAAGGAATATTATTTCATTAATTACGCGTTATTGGATAATAGTAGCAATATTGGCAATTTTTATTGTCCATATATTTTACAATACAGATATATTTGAAAGTATTAAAAGACCCGGTGAACTAGAAGTAGGGTTTTTAAACAGACCAAAAATATGGGAACTGGCAATTACTCATGCGTTTGATGATTTGAGGTTTTTATTTGGTCATGGTATAAGTACTTTTGGCAATATGATTTCGCAGCATACTGAACATTTACACACAACTCATAATATTTTTCTTCAGGTTCTTTACGATTTTGGGATTTTTGGCATCTTAATAATGGGAGTATTTCTGTATAAGACTATGACTATTCTTTTGAAAGGCAAAGACGTGAATTTTACATTAATATTTATCTCCTTCTTTTTGTACGGTTGTTTGGAATCGGTTCCGAGTTATTATACTTTTACCACAACATTAATATTTATTTCCCTATTAGTAATTATATATAATGCAAAAAATGAAAGTGTTTGATATAGTTGTTAAATTCAGTAAGCCGTTTAGAGATTTTTTAGATAAAATAATTTTTTTGATCCTAAATAAATTTAATCAATGGAATTTATTAGAGGTCTTAAAAAACAGACCTGTCCTTGTTGTTGGTAATGGTCCTAGTCTAAATAAAACAGACTTTAGTCTTTTTGACCAACATGTGAGTATTGGCATGAACAAAATTAACTTATTTTACGATAGATCGACTTGGCGCCCAGATATTATAGTCTGTGTAAATGGAAGTGTTTTGTGGCAGAACAGAAGTTTTTTTAATAAAACCAATACTATTTTATTTGTTCCTCCTCGAGCGATGTATTTAGGTGTAAAAAAAAGAAAAAATGTTTTTGTGTTAAACTTTCACAAGAATGATGATTTTTCTGATAACATTAAGAAAACAATTGCAAATGGAGTGACGGTTTCTTACCCATGTTTACAAATAGCCAACTATTTAAACCCTCTAAATATTTCTATTGTAGGAATTGATCATAGCTATAAGTTTGAAGGGAAAAATCAAATCTATAAAAAATTTGAAGGAGAAGAGATGAATCATTTTTCTAAAGACTATTTTAAAAATAAAATATGGGGAACCCCTAATTTGGAACATAGTGAAATTCAGTATAATATAGCAAAAAAGATGTTTGATAATAAAAACATAGAAGTAATTGATTATACTGTTGGAGGCAAGCTGGAAATTTTTAAAAAAGAAATCTTGAATAAGTAAACAAGACGTGCGTTAAACAAGTTTCACTTTTAATGTATATACTTCTAAACAAGTAAATTATACAGTGATTTTATAAACGGGATGTAGTGTTGTACAACAATTTTATGTAAATGAATAAAAGGATAAAAGAAAAATTAAGAAATTCTTGGGCGAGAATAGTAGGGTTTTATTTTTTGGATATTTTTAATTATTTGAGATATAGATTTTTTAAAAAAGACATAGTTTTTGTTTATCAAATGGGTAAAGTTGCATCATCATCAATTTATTATAGTTTGAAAGAAAAAAAAAAGGTTGTTTATCATGTTCATCGATTAAATGAAAAGCATATTCGAGAATTACATAAAGTTCAGTTAGAGAACACAGGGCTAATTGAATCAAAAGCAGTAGATGAAAGAGGCATTCGATTATATAATATATTTATAAAAAATAATAAGCGACCAGTTTACATTATTTCATTAGCAAGAAACCCTATTGAAAGGAACATGTCAGCTTTTTTTCAAAACAAAGAGTATTATACAAAACAACATAGTTATTTTGATACAGATAAATTAACAAATTTATTTTATAACAAGTATGATCATGATACGCCTTTAATGTGGTTTGATAGAGAGTTTAAACATTGTTTAAATATAGACATTTATGACTCTCCTTTTCCTAAAGAGAAAAAATATAAAATTCTAAAATCAGAAAATCTTAATATCCTTCTTATGAGAGTAGATCTTGAAGACAGTATAAAAGAGAATATTATTAGTGATTTTTTAGGAATTAAAAACTTCAAATTAAAAAACAAAAATGTAGGAACACTAAAGAGTTACAATGAGGAGTATAAAGAATTTAAGCGTATAATAAAATTGAATGAGAGTTATATAAATAGGATGCTCAACTCTAAATATGCAAATTATTTTTACACAAATGAAGAAATTAACGAGATTAAGAAAAAATGGTTAAAAAATATATAGTAGTTTTATATCATATAGTTTAATATATTTTTTCACTTATTTTTTCTTCATGTCATATAACATTTTATTAAAACGTCTCTTTCTTATTTTTAAAACAAAATGGCTTATCAAAGCTTTAAGAGGCAAAGTTTTTTCTTTAACTTCTTTTGGTATCACTGAAGCCCTTTCTCAAGTTGACCCAACAATTAAGACTATTTTTGATGTTGGAGCAAATATAGGTCAGTTTTCTACTGCTGCTAGTTACTTTTATCCAAATGCAACTATTTTTTCTTTTGAACCAGACCCAGAAACCTTTAGCGAACTAAAAAAGAACACTAAAGAGCTTAACAATATAAAAGCACATAATTATGCTTTTGGAAATGAAGAAGGCAAAATAGAGTTTAATAAAAACTCTTATCATCATTCAAGTTCAATTTTAAATCTGCACAAAGAGAATACAGATTTCCCAGGAGGAAATATAACAACGATTAAAGTTAATATATTTCGTTTAGACACTAAAGCATTTAATTTTACCATCCAAAAACCAGCCTTACTCAAGTTGGATGTTCAGGGTTTTGAGCTAGAAGTTTTAAAAGGAGGAGATAAATTTCTTTCAGAATTTAAATATGTTTTGTTGGAATCAAGCCTTGATACTCTTTATGAAAATCAACCAGATTTTTCTCAAATAAATAATTATTTAGAACGAAAAGGTTTTTTCTTATATAAAATGCTTGACTTTAATATGGGAAAAAAGTTAAATTATATAGAAGCAGATTTTCTATATAAGAAAAAGTGAAATTGATTTATAGCGTAAAATAAATCCCCTTAACGTTATTGAAGCAAACTAATTTGAAACAAAAAAACATAACCTTTATTAGCCTTAATTATGCTCCAGAAGATACCGCTATAGGTCTTTACTCTACGCAATGGGCTAATTATTTAGAGACAAAAGGGTGTAATGTTTCAGTAATAACCGCATTTCCTTATTACCCACAATGGGAGATATCTAAAGCGTATGAAAATAAACCTAAGTTTTTAAAAGAAGAACAAGATGGGATAAAAGTGTTTAGGTATAAACAGTATGTTCCTAAAACACCTACGTTTTTTAAGCGAATTATACATTTAATAGATTTTACCTTAGGGTCATTAATAAATCTGTATAAAATTAAAAAATGCGATTTGGTAATTGCTGTTGTTCCATTTACCAGTTCAGCTTTTTTAGGAAACATCCAAAAACGAAGATTTAAATCTAAATTGTGGATACATATTCAAGATTTTGAGTTTGACGCCGCGTATCAAACAGGAGTAGGCGGAAAAAGCAAATGGCTATTCTCCTTATTGTTTAAATTAGAAAAGAGATTGTTTAAAAAAGCAGACATAGCAAGTACAATTAGCCAAAACATGTTAAAAAAGCTAAAAGAAAAAACACCATCTCAACAATTTTATTTACCGAACTGGGTAGATGAAAATGAAATTAATCCAAACACATATACCCAACATCCATTTTTAATATCAAATAAAATTAAGATACTCTATTCAGGAAATATTGGCGATAAACAAGATTGGGAATTATTTATTAAATTTTGTAGCGCATTAGATAATTCAAAATACGAAATCACAGTTGTTGGTCATGGATCAAAAAAAGAGTGGTTAATCAACAAAGTAAAAGATTTTAAAAATATTTCATACTATCCTCCTGTTCCATATAGGGAATTATCTAATTTACTATGCAGTGCCGATTTACATATATTATTCCAAAAACTAGATGTGCTAGACACTGTAATGCCCTCAAAAGTTTTAGGCATGATGGCTAGCGCAAAGCCATCACTAATTATTGGGAATGAGTTTTCAGAAGTAAAAACTATTTTTGAAGAATCTCAAGGAGGTCTGTATTTTAACCAATTTTCTTCAGATATCATAAAAGAGATTGATAATATTTTTGAAAACAAGGAAAAGGCAAACCAAATGGGCAAAAATGCAAGGAGATACATTGTTGAGAAGTTTTCAAAAGAAAAAATTTTAAGTAATATGTTGGATCAGATTAATAAAATGTAATTCATACATTGTAGTATTTAATCTCCATCAAGATATAGATAATGGATATTACTTTCCTGTTTTTATTTCTTATAGAATTTAAAAAATGAAAACATCAGTAATATTAACAAGTTATGCTGGTTTAGCAACAGGAACATGTCTAGCCCAAAAAGATAACGATGTACTTTGTATAGTAATGGATAAGAACAAAATAACACAAATACTTCTGTTAAGTTTTTTTAAGAGCTTATATTTGTCATAGTTTTATTCACTTTTAAATATTTATAAATGAACATAAAAAACATCTGCTGTATTGGTGCGGGTTATGTTGGAGGCCCAACAATGTCTGTCATTGCCCAAAAATGCCCACATATAAAAGTAACGGTTGTAGATATAAACGAATCTCGAATTGCAGCTTGGAATGATAATGACTTGAACAAACTGCCAGTGTTCGAACCAGGTTTAAATTTAATAGTAAAAGAGGCTAGAGGAAGAAATCTTTTTTTTTCAACCGATATTGATAAAGCTATTAATGAAGCCGAAATGATTTTTATTTCCGTCAACACACCAACCAAAACTTATGGAAAAGGAAAAGGAATGGCGGCTGATTTAAAATATATAGAATTATGTGCACGCCAGATAGCTAGAGTTTCAAAACAAAACAAGATTGTAGTTGAAAAATCAACCCTTCCTGTTAGAACTGCATCAGCCATAAAAAGTATTTTAGACGAAACAGGGGATGGAGTTCAGTTCGAAATACTATCTAATCCAGAATTTTTAGCGGAAGGCACGGCAGTTGAAGATCTATTAGTGCCAGACAGAGTATTAATAGGTGGTGATGAAAGTGATCAAGGTCAAAAGGCAATACAAGGTTTGGTTGATATTTATGCTAACTGGGTTCCTAAAGAGCGCATATTAACCACCAACGTGTGGTCTTCAGAGCTTTCAAAGCTTACGGCTAATGCGTTTTTGGCACAACGAATTTCATCAATAAATGCGATGTCTGAAATTTGTGAGAAAACAGGGGCAGACATTAATGAGGTTTCCAAAGCTATTGGAATGGATAGTAGAATTGGCCCTAAGTTCTTAAAAGCCTCAGTAGGTTTTGGAGGATCTTGTTTTCAAAAGGATATACTAAATCTGGTTTATATTGCAAAAACGTATGGTTTAAATAAGGTAGCCGATTATTGGGAGCAGGTTGTTTTAATGAATAATCACCAAAAACAGCGTTTTTCAGACAGGATTGTAAGCACCTTATATAACACGGTTTCAGGAAAAAAGATTGCTTTTTTGGGATGGGCATTTAAAAAAGACACCAATGACACACGTGAATCGGCTTCGATTAAAGTGGCTGATAATTTATTAAACGAACAGGCTAACATTTCTGTTTATGACCCAAAAGTTGTTGAAGAAAGGATTTATGCTGATTTAGACTATTTAAATTCGCGTTCTTCAGAAGAAAATAGAAGTTTGTTAACAGTGAGCAAAGACCCTTATGAAGCTTGCAAAGATTCCCATGCGATCGCCATTTTAACAGAATGGGATGAGTTTATGAGTTACAATTGGGAAAGTATTTATGAAAGTATGCAGAAACCTGCTTTCATATTTGATGGGAGAGGAATTTTAGACAAAAAAGTTATAGAATCTATCGGTTTTACTTATTATAAAATAGGTAGCGGAAATTAATCTAAATATGAAAAAAATTTTAATTACAGGAGCGGCAGGATTTTTAGGATCGCACTTGTGTGATAGATTTGTGTCTGAGGGATTTCATGTTATTGGTATGGATAACTTTATAACTGGAGATGAAACAAATATAATTCATCTTTATAATTCATCTAATTTTGAGCTTATAGATCACGATGTTACCGAGTTCATTAAAATTGAAGGAGAATTAGATTATATTCTTCATTTTGCTTCTCCAGCAAGTCCAATAGATTATTTAAAAATCCCGATTCAAACCCTTAAAGTAGGATCATTAGGAACTCATAATTTGTTAGGTTTGGCAAAGGCAAAAAAGGCTAGAATTTTAATTGCCTCTACATCCGAAGTTTATGGAGACCCTTTAGTGCATCCACAATCAGAAGAGTATTACGGTAATGTTAGCACTATTGGTCCTAGAGGAGTTTATGATGAAGCAAAACGCTTTCAAGAATCTATTACTATGGCATATCATAGATTCCATGGTTTAGATACCAGAATTGCACGTATTTTTAACACCTACGGATCAAGAATGCGCCTTAATGATGGAAGAGTAATTCCTGCATTTATGGGACAAGCATTAAGAGGTGAAGATTTAACTGTTTTTGGAACAGGAGAACAAACAAGATCATTTTGCTATGTTGATGATCAGATAGAAGGAATATATAGGTTGCTTTTTAGCGATTATCATTATCCGGTTAATATTGGTAATCCAAATGAGATATCAATATTAGATTTTGCCAAAGAAATAATTAAATTAACGCAAACCAGTCAAAAGATAATTTTTAAGGATTTACCCATAGATGATCCTTTACAGCGTCAACCCGACATCTCATTAGCAAAGAATTTGTTAGATTGGGAGCCTAAAACAGGAAGAGCCGAAGGGATGCAAAAGACGTTTAATTATTTTAAAAACCTCTCGAAAGAGGAATTATATAAAAGAGATCATAAAGATTTTGCAAGTCATATAAAAAAATAAATGCCGTATAAATATAAACAAGGGAGATATTCAAATTTAATCAAACCATTATTTTTTTTAATGGATTTGATAATAATAAATGGAACAATTTTTTTGTTTAATACAAACATTACAAACACCTATATTTTTACGCTTTACATTTCTTTATTGTGGCTAATAATATCTTTTAAAAATCAGTTTTATGAGGTTCAAAGAAATACAAAAATTGTTCAAATAATAACACTTCTATTAAAACAAATTGTTGTATTTGCATTAATTCTATATGCGTTTATTGGAGTATTTAAACAGCCAGATATCAGTAGACTGGCATTAGGAAGTTATTTACTTGCAGTTTTTGTTTTAATTACCTTTTTTAAGTTTTTCTCTTATTACTTGTTGAGTAAGTATAGAATACATTTAGGCGGAAATTTAAGAAGTGTTATTGTTATTGGTAAAAATGAAAAAACCAGACAGCTAATAAATATTTTTAATAATAGGCTAGAATTTGGGTATAGGTTTAAAAAACAATTTTGCATCAACGATAAAGATTTTTCTTTAGAACAATGTTTTAATTTTATTACAGAAAACAATATTGATGAGATATATTCTTCAGTTGCAGAACTTTCTAATGAACAGATTAATGAATTGATAGATTTTGCCGATAATAATTTAAGAGAGTTAAAATTTATTCCAGACAATAAAGATATCTATTCAAAAAAGCTCAAATATGAATATTATGATTATATACCAATTTTAACATTACGTAATATTCCATTGGCAGATCCTGTAAATCACTTTGTGAAGAGAATGTTTGATATTTTATTTTCTTCAGCAGTAATTATATTTTTATTGTCTTGGTTAACACCAATTATAGCAATATTTATAAAATTAGAATCAAAAGGTCCAGTATTTTTTAAACAATCAAGAAATGGGTTTAATTATGAGGAATTTGATTGCTTCAAGTTTAGATCGATGACACCAAATAAAAATGCTCATTTACATCAGGCTACAAGAGAAGATCAGAGGATTACTAAAGTTGGTAAGTTTCTTCGAAAAACCAGTTTAGACGAACTGCCTCAATTTTATAATGTGTTGTTTGGGGATATGTCGATTGTTGGCCCAAGACCACATATGGTAAGTCATACTAATATGTATGCAAAAAGAATAGATAAGTTTATGGTACGACATTTTGTAAAGCCTGGGATTACTGGATTAGCACAAATAAGCGGATTTAGAGGTGAAATAGAGACTGATAAAGATATAATTGGACGCGTAAAATATGATATTTTCTATATTGAAAATTGGTCTCTCTTATTAGATTTAAAAATTATTTTTCAAACCCTTTTAAATACCATAAAAGGCGATGATAAAGCCTATTGATTTATAATTTGTAGGCGAGTTTTTCTAGCTGTATATCTAACTCAAAATTAGTATTTGCTGTTTTTCTTATTTGTTCTTTTAGTTCTGAATTTATATTAGTTGTTTTTATACTATTTAACACCTCATTTAAACCATCATAATTACCAGCTTCTGCAATCCAACCTAAATTATATTCTTTAACGATATCTTCGCCTTCTCCACCACCAAAATAGAGTATTGGTAAACCCAATTTAGAGTATTCAAATATTTTTGACGGTACAGAACCATAAATCCTTCTTAATAACGGAATTATTGCAACATCATATTGAAGCAAAGCTTTATGAATCTCATTTCTTGCGAGTTCACCATAATATGTAATTGGCAGATGTTGATTGGTTTTAATAAAATCTTCAATTTTTTCTTTCTCTGCTCCTGCTCCATAAATATGAAACTCAATATTGTTATAACCTAATTTCTCACATAATTTATAGACACCTTGAGCAATACCAAGTAAGCCAGCGTAAACCAATTTAATTTTTTCTTTAGGAGGCTGATAGGCTTCAATTTTAGGAGAAATAAAACTCGGATAGTTCCTATAAAGAAAGGTTTCTTTATCTGGAAAAACAGATTTAACATGTGTTAATATTTCTTCACTTTGCCCTAAAACTAAATCGGCTTTGTTATAATTAAACTGTTCTATTTCTTCTAAAATTTTATAGCTAAAATTCTTTTTAAAAGCTCCAAGTTCTAATCCAGCCATTGGCCACAAATCGCTTACATTTAAAATGAGTTTTCGAGATTTGTGCTTTAAAAAAAATATAGAAGTAAAAGCAACAAGCAAAGGTGGAGATTGAACAATAACTGTTTTTGGAATCCTATTGAAAGTAAAAAACCAAATTAAACTAAAACTATAAGACAACATAGAAAATAAGCGTAGCACCTTGTTTTTTGAGTTGCTGGCATAAATCCATAGACGATAAATTTTAATATTGTTTTCGACTGAAGATTGACTAAATTTACCTTTATAGTTTTTAAAGATTTCTCCTGTTGGATAATTAGGCAAAGGAGTTATAACCGAAATCTTAAAGTTTCGTTTTTGTAATCCTTCAGCGAGGTGAAAAATTCTATTTGAAGCTGCACCAGTTTCAGGAGGGAAGTAACTCGTTATGATGAGTATATCTTTCATTATAATTGATAAATTCCTACTAAATGACTTACAATTCTTTCGGCTGCATTACCATCCCAAAGTTCTGGAATCTGACCTTGTTTCCAATTTCCGTGTAGTAGGATTTTAAATGCTTCAGAAATTTTTTCAGAATCAGTTCCTACTAAAACATTAGTGCCAATCTCGCAAGTTTCAGGGCGTTCAGTAGAATTTCTAAGCGTTATACAAGGCACGTTCATAACTGTTGTTTCTTCGGTTATTCCGCCAGAATCGGTTAAAACGGCAAAAGCATTTTTAACGAGATAATTAAATGATAAGTAACCTAAAGGATATATATAATGCAAGTTTTCAAAGCTCAAATCTAAACCTTCAAGAATTTTTTTAGTTCGTGGGTGTACAGGAAAAATTATGGGATATCCCTTACCTAATTTTACAATTTGTGTAATCAACGATTTTAGTTGTTGCGCTTCATCAACATTGCTTGGCCTATGAAGTGTCATTACCAAATATTTCTTTTTCTCTAAACCTAATGCATCCCAGACTTGAGGTTTTTTTAATTTATCTTGGTTTTTAAGTAATGTATCAATCATAACATTACCAACAAAAAAGATATCGTTTTTTGATACGCCTAATTTCTCGAGATTAGCATTGGCATATGTTGAGGTTGTAAAAAAATAATCGGTTAAACTATCTGTCACTATTCTATTAATCTCTTCAGGCATATTCATATCTCCCGAACGAATTCCTGCTTCTACATGAGCAATTTTTATCCTCGCTTTTTTTGCAACTATAGCACACGCCATTGTTGAGGTAACATCGCCAACAACCATTACTAAATCGCAAGGGTTTTGTTCTAATTCTTTTTCAAAACCAATCATAATAGCAGCAGTTTGTTCTGCTTGAGAACCACTTTTTACTTCCAAATTTGAATCTGGATGAGGAATATTTAATTCTTCAAAAAAAGTATCACTTAAATTTTTATCGTAGTGCTGCCCTGTATGAACCAATCTAAAACTAATGTCAAAACCTTGTTTTTTTTTGCTTTTAATAGCATCAATAATTGGAGCTATTTTCATAAAATTAGGTCTTGCTCCAGCAACAATCGTTATGTTCATTTGGTTTGGTTTAATAAAGACGAAAACTGTTTCAATTTACCACTTTTTGAACGTTGTAATTGGTTTTGTCTTTCAAATAGAATATCAAGTCCTTTTTCGAGATAGTTTGCCATTTCGGTTTTAATCGTATTTATTTTATCATCAGTAAGTTTTTCAGCACTCACATAACTGATTTTAAAAGTTTTAGTAGTGAGTTGCTCAATTACAAATTCTTTAACATTGCCATCGTCTTCAATAATACTTTTGGTAATATAGTAAAATGTTAAACCAGCAGCTTTCTTTCCACTTGGTAAAATGGCAATATCATTTGTTCTTCCTATAAGTTTTTTAAGAATGGGTTTTTTAATAGTGCTTTTTTCTGAAAGACTTCCAATATCACCTACATTATATCGAATAAAAGGATGTGCTTTATTATAAAGTGACGTAATAATTATACGACCTTCTTGACCTAAAGGGACAGGATCATCATTATTATCGAGAATTTCAACAAACAAAGTTTCACTATTAAGCAGCCATTCATTATTAGGATTTTCAAAAGCTATAAGATCTAATTCTGCCGCACCATATTCGTTTATTACAGGAACACCAAATTGTGTTTCCATAAGTTTTTTATCATTTTCAAATAACATTTCAGAAGTAACCACACAAGCTTTTAATGTTGGGCAAATAGATTTTAAATTAATAGTTTTTCTCTCTAAAAACTTAGCAAATTGTACAATAGAACTCGTATAACCATTTATATAATCAAATTTTTTAGATTGAAATTTTTTTAGATGTTTTTGAAAAGCAATATCGCTTAAATCGAAAACCGAAAACCGAAAACGCTTACTTAAAGTATCTTTAAAACGTTCTTTGTAATAACCTTTTGTATCTAAAGGAATACCATAAAAGCGTGCTTGTCTAGAACGATTGAAATCTAAATCATGCCACCCAAATCGATTTTGAATAATTGCCCAAGTCATTGCGTGGCAAAATTTATCTTTTGCAAAAACAAAAGGCTCGCCAGAAGATCCAGAAGTTTTGTTTACATATACGTTTTTAGTTGTGAAACCTTCCGAAAGACGTTCCGCTAATGGTTGTTGTAAATCACGTTTTGTCATTACAGGAATACTATTCCAATTCAAGGGATTTGCTTCTGCTGCAAACAATTTATAAAACGGATTGTGTTTTAAATGATAAGCAATAATCTCTTGTTTTTTTTGCTCAACATATTGCTCAAATTCCACATTATTTTTTTGCTGAATATCCTTCAAAATCAATCTAGCTTTTCTAATAGGAAAGCCTTTAAGGCGCAAAGTGAAATCAAATAAATTCAAAAGAAAAAGTGTAAATATGTTTTTGTAAAATAATTATTTTTTAAGCGTAAAAGCAATTATTTTTACCGAAACAATACAATAATATGACAATTTTAATTTTGGGTTCTGGCGGAAGAGAGCATACTTTTGCATGGAAAATTGCTCAAAGCCCTTTATGTAAAAGGCTTTATGTCGCTCCTGGCAATTCGGGCACTTCTCAAATTGCTACAAACATAAATATAAATATAACCGATTTTGATGCTATTAAAGATTTGGTGTTAGACAATAAAATTGACATGGTTGTTGTTGGACCGGAAGATCCTTTAGTACAAGGTATTCACGATTTCTTTTTGAAAGATGAAGAATTAAAAAACGTTGCAGTTATTGGGCCTCAAAAAGCTGCAGCACAGTTAGAAGGAAGTAAAGAATTTGCTAAAGAATTCTTATATTGCCATAATATTCCTACGGCAGCATATAAAAGTTTTACTAAAGACAATGTAAAAGATGGCTATGATTTTTTAGAAACCTTAAAACCTCCTTATGTCCTTAAAGCCGATGGCTTGGCAGCAGGAAAAGGCGTTTTAATTCTGAATAATTTAAACGAAGCAAAAGCAGAATTAAAATTAATGTTAGTTGATGCTAAATTTGGAGAAGCAAGCACTAAAGTTGTAATTGAAGAATTTTTGGATGGTATAGAGTTGAGTTGTTTTGTACTCACAGACGGTAAGCATTATAAAATTCTTCCTACTGCAAAAGACTACAAACGTATTGGAGAAGGCGATACAGGATTAAATACAGGCGGAATGGGAGCCATTTCTCCTGTGCCTTTTGTAGATGATGCTTTAATGCATAAAATTGAAGAGCGCATTGTAAAACCAACAATTCAAGGACTTCAAAAGGATAATCTACAATACAAAGGATTTGTTTTTATTGGCTTAATAAAAGTTAATGATAATCCTTTTGTGATTGAGTATAATGTTAGAATGGGAGATCCAGAAACCGAAGTTGTGTTACCTCTTTTAAAAAACGATTTGGTCGAAATATTTAAAGCAATTTCTGAAGAACGATTAAATGAAATTGAGATTGAAATAGATACACAAACGGCAGCAACAGTAATGCTGGTATCTGGAGGTTATCCAGAAGCTTATGAAAAAGGAAAAGAAATATCAGGAATTGAAAACATTAAAGACTCCTTGGTATTTCATGCTGGAGCAAAATTAAAAAATGATAAAGTGATAACATCAGGAGGAAGAGTGTTGGCAATCACATCATTTGGGAAAACGCACCAAGAAGCATTAAAAAAATCCTATCAAAACATAGAAAAATTACATTTTGATAAGATGTGCTATCGCAAAGATATTGGTTTTGATCTATAGATAAGAATGAGAAGTAATGCTTTTGTCTTCTTCGTTATTATCTTCAAACTTTTTTAATTGAAACATCCAATACACAAAAGCAACTATTCCAATAATAATTAAAACCCAAGACACAATATTTGCAACCCACCAATTGTCTAATTCTATGGCTCTTAAGGCATCATAAGGCGCAAAAAGAACATTAACAAATAAATCTTGAATAGCATAAAAGAAATCTTTCATAAGTAATAATCTTATATTTACAGGACAAAATTACATTATTTTAAATTTATAAAAAACAAAAATCCATAAGTAATTTACCTTTGACATTGATTTAGCATTATTAACAATCAAAGGAAATATACAAACTCTTTATATGATAGCAAGATTTTTCAGCACTTCAAAACCAATACACTTTGTAATTGTTATCCTATTAACGTTTGTAGTTTTTATGATTACAAGAATTAGCAGTTTTGAAGAGGATTTATCTCTCCTTCTAATATTGAAACAAATAGTATTGTACGCTGTTGTTTTAATCTCGATTTTTGTACTTGATTTTTTAGTAAATAAGAATAATTTAACAAAAAGGAACAGCTATAAAATTTTGTTGTTTAGCTTATTTATAGCAATATTACCGATAACAATTCAAGTAGATAATATATTAATATCTAATCTTTTTATCCTTTTAGCATTAAGACGAATTATTAGTTTAAGGACGAATAAAAGAGTTAAGAAGAAATTATTCGATGCCGCTTTTTGGATTGGCATTGCATCATTGTTTTATTTTTGGTCAATTTTGTTTTTCATATTAATTTTTGCAGCACTCTTCTTTTATTCCATAAACAATTTTAAAAACTGGATTATACCTTTTATTAGCCTACTAACAGTAATTGTAATTATAATAAGCTATTCAATTATTGAAAGCAATTCGTTTAGTGATTTAAATAATTACTTGGACGCTATTAGCTTTGATTTTACAAAATATAATGTTCTGGGTTTAATTATTGGCATAACAATTTTAATGTCGCTTGGTCTTTGGGCATTATTGTTCTACATAATAAATTTAAAAGGCAAAATAAAAAGACAAAGACCTTCTCACATACTAATTATAGTTGCTGTTTTAATAAGTGTTGTAATTGTTTTGATTGCACCAAATAAAAGTGGAAGTGAATTTATTTTTATGTTTGCCCCTTTAGCGGTTATTATGGCAAATTATATCGAGTCTATAAAAGAAAAATGGTTTGCCGAAATATTTTTATGGATTTTAATCCTCACTCCTATCAGTTATTTAGCGTTGTAGCTTTTCGCCAAATGCTAAATCACCAGCATCACCTAAACCGGGAACAATATAACCTTGGCTGTTTAAATCATCATCAACTGTTGCAATCCACAAATGCGTGTTTTTAGGGAAATAATCATCAATAAAATCAATGCCATCTTGTGCTCCAATTACATTTACAAGATGAATCTCTTTAGGTATTCCAAAAGGTTTCAACGCCTCATAAGTTGAAACTAACGACTGCCCAGTTGCCAACATTGGGTCTGCTAAAATCAATGTTTTGTTTTCTAAATTTGGACAAGCTAAATACTCTACTACAATTTCAAAACTTTCTGGGTCATGTCGATGATGTCTGTAGGCAGAAATGAAAGCATTCTCAGCATCATCAAAATAATTAAGCAAACCCTGATGCAAAGGGACTCCAGCTCTTAAAATTGAACAAAGCACAACATCATTGTCAAATAAATTGACACAGGATTTTCCCAATGGCGTTTCTATTGTTGAAGCATGGTAAATAAGAGACTTGCTCATTTCGTAAGCTAAAACTTCTCCAATACGTTCAATGTTTCTCCTAAAACGCATACTATCTTTTTGGATAACGACATCTCTAATTTCTGAAATAAAAGTATTTAAAATTGAATTTTGCTCTGATAAATTATGGATTTGCATAATGGTATAAACTACTATTTGTGTGGTAAAGTTAATTAAAATAGAAGTATATTTGCATTTTAAAATTTATAACATGTTTACAAGAAAAGCTAACACAATTTTTCAGGAAGTAATAGAAAAATACCACATTATTAATACTGTAGATCAGCCTTTTACAAACCCTTATAATAAAGAAACCAATTTATTAGAGCATTTGTTATACAGAAAATCTTGGATAGATACAGTGCAATGGCATTACGAAGATATTATTCGAGACCCAAATATTGATCCAGTTGCCGCATTAAAACTGAAACGACAAATCGATGCTTCTAACCAAGACAGAACAGATATGGTTGAGTATATCGATAGCTATTTTTTAACTGAAAACAAAAATGTTGAAGTAAAACCCAACGCAACGATTAACACCGAAAGTCCAGCTTGGGGAGTTGATAGATTGTCTATTTTAGCGTTAAAAGTGTATCATATGAACGAAGAAGCAACACGAACAGATGCATCAGAATCTCATAGAAATGCTTGCCAGAAAAAATTAGAAGTTTTGTTAGAGCAACGTGTAGATTTATCTACAGCAATAGATACTTTATTGCAAGATATTTCAACTGGTGATAAGTATATGAAAGTCTATAAACAAATGAAAATGTATAACGACGATGAATTAAATCCTGTGTTAAGAGGGCAAAAATAATTAATTCCTACCAAGGCAGGAATCTCATCCTATAGAAGGAGATGCCAAAATCACCAAAACACATTCTTGTTATTCGTTTGTCAGCAATGGGAGACGTGGCAATAGCAGTTCCTGTTTTAAGAGCATTTACACAACAATTTCCAGAAGTAAAATTAACCGTTTTAACACGAGAGTTTTTCACACCTTTTTTTAGAGATATACCTAATGTTTCTGTGTTTTCGGCTAATATTAAAGGACAACATAAAGGTGTTTTTGGGCTTTGGAAACTTTCAAAAGAATTAAAGGAATTAGATATTGATGCTATTGCAGATTTACATAATGTACTGCGAAGTAAAATTTTAAAACTTTTTTTATTCGGAATAAAATGTATTCAAATAGATAAAGGTAGAGCAGAAAAAAAAGCACTCGTTTCGGGTAAAGTATTCAAACAACTTAAAACCACACATCAACGTTATGCCGATGTTTTTGAAAAACTTGGGTTTAAATTAGATTTAAGCAATCCATCATTTCCTAAACAATCCATTTTAAACGATAAGACTTTAGCTGTTGTTGGTAGCGATACTTTAAAATGGATTGGCATTGCGCCTTTTGCAACTTATAAAAGTAAAATGTATCCCTTGGATTTGATGCAAACGGTTATTTCCATACTTTCAAAAACGCATAAAATACTTTTATTTGGAGGAGGACAACATGAGGTTGGCATTCTAAACAATTTTGAAAAGGAGTTTAAGAATACTATCAATTTAGCAGGAAAATTATCATTTAATGAAGAATTAGATGTGATTTCTAATTTAGATGTAATGTTATCTATGGATTCTGGGAATGCACATTTAGCAGCAATGTTGGGGATTAAGGTAATTACAATTTGGGGAGTAACACATCCTTTTTCTGGTTTTGCGCCATTCAATCAACCTTTAGAGTATGCGTTATTGTCTGATAGAAAGGAATTCCCAAAAATCCCAACCTCAATTTACGGCAACAAATATCCGGAAGGTTATAAAGAAGCTTCACGAAGCATTGCATCTAAAACAATTATTGAAAAGATTGAATCAATTATTTAAAATAGGTTGTCATTCCTGCGAAGGCAGGAACCCAATTTTACAGTTTAATAAAGAGATTTGTTTTCCAACTATAAATATTTGTCTAACATCTAAAAGCGAAGCGTTCTAACGTCTAGCATCTTTTTCACACATCATCATAATCCACAACAATTATTGAAGTTGTAGGTTGTGCCTGGCAAGTTAATATCAAACCTTCGGCTAATTCGCTGTCAGTTAAAATATTATTCTGTCGCATTGTCGCTTTACCTTCAGTAAGTCGAGCAATACAACTGCTACAAATTCCTCCTTGACACGAATAAGGCGCATCAATATCATTATCTAAAGCAGATTCTAAAATGGTCTTTTTTTGAGACATTGTAAAGGTGGTTTCTTCATCATCTACAATCACAGTGATTTTTGTATTGCCATCAGTTAAAGCTTCATCTAAAGCTTCAGTAGAAGTTGAAACGGTAAAAAGTTCGAAATGAATATTACTTTTTTCTACACCATTTTCTATTAAAACATCCGAAACGCAATTAATCATTCCTTCTGGTCCACAAAGATAAAAAGCATCTATAGCTGAATCTTTATGCTTGTTTTTTATAACGTAGTTTACAGTGCTTTTTTCAATTCGACCAAATAAAGCATTTTTCTTGTCTGATTGGCTAAATACGAATTGAACATCAAATCGATTTTTATGTTTACTTTGAAGGGCTTGTATTTCATTATAAAATATGGTATCCTTTGGTGTTTTGTTTCCATAAACCAATATAAATGTGCTGTTTGGCTCTTCTTCCAAAACAGTTTTTGCAATGCTCATTATTGGTGTTATTCCACTCCCTGAAGCAAAAGCCGTAATGGTTCTTGATTTAGCAACATTGGGCTCAAAAATAAAACGACCATTTGGAGGCGCAACTTCTAAAACATCATTTTCTTTTAATTGAGAGTTTGCATAAGTTGAAAACGTTCCGCTTTCAACTTCTTTTACAGCAATTTTAAGCTCACCACTTTTTGGAGAGCTGCAAAGTGAATAATCCCTCCTAATTTCTTTTCCTTTTATTTTGGTTTTAAGCGTAATATATTGTCCTGCTTTAAAGCAAAAAGTGTCTTTCAGTTCTTTGGGAGTTTCAAAACCAATGATTACACACTTATCGGTTTCTTTGTTAATAGTTGTTATGGTAAGCTTATGAAATTGAGACATAATAAAATTAATTTCAGCAAAAATAGTGAAGTAAGATTGTAAACTTTAAATTTGCGTGTAACAAATTCGTTATAAAATTCACTAATGAATTAATAATTAACCAAAACTATGATAAAACGTTTTTTAAGTCTCGAGTGGAAACAATATTTTCGTTCTCCATATTGGCAAAGAAGTATTGGTTTAAAAATAGTAATGGGCTTTTTTGGACTGTATTTTACAGCAGTATTTTTATTTTTGGGCTTTTTCTTATTTAAAATAATCGAAGAAACATTTCCAGACCAAGATCCTTTTGTAATCGTTACTGGATTCTTGTTTTATTGGATTTTAGTAGATTTAATGACGCGGTTTTTCTTTCAGAAATTGCCAGTTATGTCAGTAAAACCATTATTGACTTTGCCAATTAAAAGAAGTCAAATTGTAAATTATGTGCTAGGAAAATCGGCAATATCATTTTTTAATTTCTTGCCATTATTTGCTATAATCCCTTTCGGATTAGTATTATTATCTGAAGGATACAACACTTCAACAGTGATTTTTTGGCAATTAACATTAATAATAATTGTACTAATCATTAATTTTTTAAACTTCATTATAGAAAGTTTAACTGCAAAAACTTCATTGTCGTTTTTACCATTAATTGCTATAGGTGGAACATTATTTGCACTCAATTATTTCAATATCATTTCATTTTCCGATTTGATTTCGAACAGTATTATGGGAATTGCAAATAATCCAATACTTATAAGTGTCCCAATTCTAATTTTAGTAGGATTGTATCTGTATAATTATAAAATTTTAAGAGAAAGTCTATTCATTGACACTTCGCTTCAAACAAAAATTAAAGAAGCCAAAACATCAGATTTAGCTTGGACAAAAAGGTTTGGAGACATTGCGCCTTTTATGCAATTAGATTTAAAATTAATGATGCGTAATAAAAGAGCAAAATCTACATTTCTTATTTTAGTAGTAGGATTGTTATATGGTCTGTTTTTTTATCCACAACCAATGTATAGAGATGCGGTATTTTTGTATGCACTAATAGGAATTTTTTCTACAGGAACTTTTTTAATCAATTATGGACAATTTATTCCTGCTTGGGATAGTGGTTATTACAAATTACTGATGAGCCAGAATTTTAAATATGAGCAATACTTAAAGTCTAAATTTACCTTAATGGCAATAAGTGTTATTCTTCTTTTTGTATTAGGAATTCCATATATTTATTTTGGTTGGAAAGTTTTAATAACACATTTTGCCGCAGCAATTTATAATATTGGAGTCAATACACATGTAATCATGTATGGAGGCTCATACAATCGGAAAAAGATAAATTTAGATGAACGTGCAGCCTTTAATTTTCAAGGCACAGGAGCTGTACAATGGCTTATCGGGATTCCCTTGATGTTGATTCCAATGTTAATTTTTGGACTGTTTAATTGGCTTCTAAATTTTGAAACAGCAATAGCATTCCTAATTATACTAGGTCTTATAGGAATTGTATTCCACCAAAAAATAATGAAAGTAATTACTAATAAATATGTCGCTACAAAATATAAAATGATTGAAGCATTTAGTCAGGACAATTAATTTAAACTAATATGATACAAGCAACAGAACTTACAAAAAAATACGACGGAATAACCGTTTTAAATATAGAAAATTTAGAAATTCCAAAAGGTCAAAGCTTTGGTCTTGTCGGGAACAATGGCGCAGGAAAAACAACTTTTTTTAATCTGTTGTTGGATTTAATTAAACCAACAACAGGAAAAATATCAACTAACAATATTCAAGTAAATTTAAGTGAAGACTGGAAACAGTTTACAGGCTCATTTATTGATGAAAGCTTTTTGATTGGCTATTTAACTCCTGAAGAGTACTTCTATTTTATAGGAGATTTAAGAGGACAGAATAAAGCAGATATTGATGCTTTTTTAGTCCAATTTGAAGAAATTTTTAATGATGAAATTATTGGTAAAAAGAAATACTTGAGAGATTTAAGTAAAGGAAACCAAAAAAAGGCAGGAATTGTTTCAGCACTTATAGGCAGCCCAGAAGTAATTATACTCGACGAACCTTTTGCAAATCTCGATCCTACAACACAAATTAGATTAAAGCAAATTATAAAGGAACTTACACAAAACAGAGAAGTTACGATACTTATTTCGAGCCATGATTTAATGCATGTTACCGAAGTTAGCGAACGTATTGTTGTACTCGAAAAAGGTGATATAATTAAAGATTTGGTTACAAGCGAAGCCACTTTAAAAGAGCTTGAGGCTTATTTTACAGGGTCAGAGGTTGTTTAAAATATTCTGTCTTGCAAAACTTTAAAAATAGTGTAAGTTTTTTCAAGCTTACACTTTACTCTAAAAGTCTTCTATTTTTCTTAATAATTCAAAAAGATGCTTATTTTTACAGCATTGCATAATATATGCAGTAGTTTTTAGTTATTCATTTACTAATCATATCAAGCTTGAAAACATCTTTTAAAGTTATATCAATTCTACTTCTTTCCACAATTTTTGTTGTAGGCTGCTCACGTAAAAAAGACAATTTTATAAATAAAAACTTTCATGCTGTAACCGCAGAATTTAACACCTTGTTTAATGGTTATAACGCTTTAGAACAAGGCAAAGAGAATCTTGCTAATGATTATACCGACAACTATTGGGAGACCCTACCAATAGAGCGTATGCAAGTAACAGACGAGGTTTTACCTCCTGGACAAAACAAAAACACCGATTTTGAAAAAGCTGAAGAAAAAGCCGTAAAAGCCATTCAAAAGCATTCCATGAATATTCAGGGAAAAGAAAAAAACCCTCAAATAGATGAAGCCTATTTGCTTTTAGGAAAAGCAAGATATTTCGATCAGCGCTTTGTGCCAGCTTTAGAGGCTTTTAACTTTATTCTTTATAAATATCCTGCCAGTGATAAGATAAATCAAGCAAAGATTTGGAGGGAAAAATCTAACATTCGTTTAGAAAATGATGAATTGGCGATTAAAAATTTAAAACGTCTTTTATATCAAGAAGAATTAAAGCCACAAGATTTAGCTGATGCAACTTCAATGCTTTCACAAGCTTACATTAATACAAAATCATTGGATAGCGCAGTTACACAATTGGAAATCGCATCTACCAAAACAAAAAACAACGACGAAAAAGGGCGATACCGTTTTATACAAGGTCAACTGTATAATCAATTAGGTTATAAAGATAGTGCCAATTTAGCTTTCGATAAGGTTATTGAACTCAACAGAAAAACACCAAGAATTTATTTAATAAGTGCACATATTGAAAAGGCTAAAAATTTTAATTTCGAAAAAGGAAATAAACAGGAGTTTTTAGAGTTATTGACCGATTTGGAAGAAGACAGGGAAAACCGACCTTATCTCGACAAAATTTATTATCAAATTGCGGAATACCATAAAGAAAACAATTCCGACACTTTAGCCATAGTGTATTATAACAAATCATTACGAGCAATTTCTCAAGACAAATACCTTAATGCATTAAGTTATCAAACTCTGGGGAATATGAGTTTTGACAATTCAGAATATAGAAATGCTGGAGCATATTACGACAGTACGATGCTTAATTTAAAGCAGAACAGCAAGATGTTTAGAGCCATTAAAAGAAAAAGGGACAATCTTGACGATGTTATTTACTACGAAGATGTAGCACAACGAAACGACAGTATTTTAACGCTTGTAAATTTATCAGAAGAAGACAGGTTAGCGTTGTTTACAGATTATACCAACGAGTTAAAGCAAAAAGCAGAAGAGCGAAAAGAAAAAGAGGAAATTGCTAAACGTTCAAGCGGATTAATTACTAATGAAAGTAAAAGTTCAAATCCTGATTTTGGGACAAGGAAAAGTGCTGAATCGTTTTATTTTTACAACCCCATTACTGTAGCTTTTGGTAAGAATGAGTTTATTAAAACTTGGGGAGAACGACAATTAGAAGATAATTGGAGATGGTCTAATAAAGGAGCATCAAATATTGGTTCAGCAGAGATAGACGAAGTTCTGGCAAATGCTACTGAAGAAGAGCTGTTCGACCCACAATTTTATATAACAAGAATTCCATCTGAAGAAAAAGAAATAGATAGTTTAGCCAAAGACCGAAACTTTGCTTACTACCAATTAGGATTGATTTATAAAGACAAGTTTAAAGAATACAATTTAGCTAAAGACAAACTACAAGCCTTGCTAAAAAACAACCCAGAAGAACGGTTGATTTTGCCTTCAAAATATAATTTATACAAGATTTATATCCTTCTAAATTTAGAAGGCGAAGCTGAAATAGCAAAAAACGACATAATATCTAAACATCCAGATTCAAGATATGCGACGATTTTATTAAATCCGGAAACCGTTTTAGGAAAAGATGAAAACAGTCCAGAAAATATTTATACTAATTTGTATAAACAGTTCGAAAACCAAGAGTATTTAGATGTTATTTCGCAATGTGACACATATATTACAAATTTTGATGGGGAAGACATTGTGCCTAAATTCGAATTTTTAAAAGCTGTTTCAAAAGCGAGGCTTTATGGTTATGAGAATTATAAAGAATCTATAAACTTTATTGCCTTAAATTATCCAAATAGTCCAGAGGGAAAAAAAGCAGAAGACATGATGCAAACCGTAATTCCTCTTCTTGCAAAAAAGGAATTTGTTGATGATTTAGAAGCTAAAAATTTTAAAGCAATTTATCAATTTACAGATGCTTCAGAAGAAGATATAGAAGCGTTTGTTAAGAATCTGGATGAAGGTGTTAAAAAAGTAAAATATTTTGATTTAAGCACTTCAAAAGATATTTATAACCAAAACACTATCTTTGTAGTGGTACATGGATTTAGAAGTATAGACGGAGCATTAGGATTCGCAGAAATATTAAAAGACTATAAACACCCAATAGATAAAGCGCATTTTGCAATTTCTTCTCCAAACTATCAAACCATCCAAATCCATAAAAATCTAGAAGAATATTTAAAATCCCTATAATAACTAATTAACAGCAACCATGTTTTCAGACAATAAAAAAGGAAAAATGACAGCAGACAATACTTCTCAGCAAAACATTATAGCTCAAGGAACCACATTAGTTGGCGACATTATAAGCAAAGGAGCTTTTAGAATTGATGGAACCATTCAAGGAACTTTAAAAACTCCTGGAAAGATAGTAGTGGGAAAATCAGGAATAGTAAATGGTTCTTTAGAAGGTGAAAATGCCGATTTCGAAGGTAAATTTTCAGGTAAACTAAAACTGTCAGGAACACTATCTTTAAAGGCTTCAGCACATATTGAAGGCGAAGTTGAGGTAGGCAAACTTGCAGTTGAGCCTGGAGCCACATTTAATGCAGTTTGTAGTATGAAAGGCGCTATTAAAGAACTCAATAAAGGTGAACAACAACAAAGACAAAAATCAAGACCAGAAACCGAAAGGACAGCTTAATACTTTTGCAAGGTTTTCAGGCTTAGGTTTTCAAATGATTGCTATAATAGGGATTGGGTCTTTTATTGGTGTTAAATTGGATGAAAAATACCCAAACAAACACAACCTTTACACCATTATTTTATCGCTAATCTCTGTAATTTTGGCTATTGTTTTTATAATAAGACGTATTATTGCAGCTTCAAAAGATGATAAATAATGAATGAAGCGTTCAAAAAGAGACAGATCCCCTTTTTAGTACAAGTTTTAATAGTAAGTTTACTGTTATTTGCAATACACAGTTATTTATTATTTCACTTTGCAAAAGATGCAGTATTCTTTTTCCCATTATGGCAAGTGTATGCATTTCATATTATTGTAACCAGTGCATTATATTCTATAATTAATTATAGATATTCTTCAGGTAAAACAGATATTTTCAATCTGTTCATGTTAGCAACATTCTTAAAAATGGTCTTGGCTATAGTGTTTTTATTGCCTCTACTGTTATCAGACTTTGAGAACAAGCAACCAGACGTTATTAACTTCTTTTTGCCTTACTTTTTATATTTGTTTTTTGAAATATATTCGCTAACCAAGTTTCTTCAAAAATAGCCATAAAAAAAGCCTTCAAATTCAATTAAAATATAGTTTGGCAATTAACATAATGAATGTATATTTGCACCGAATTTAAAATAAGGTATTTTTTAATTGATACAGAATGACATTAAACACCTTTAAAACAGCGATTTTCACAGTTTTATTTTTAGCCATTTCTTTTGTTGGATTTGCCTCAAACGAAGATAAAAGAAGCGATAACGAAAAGGAATTTGACCCAAAAGAAATGATTATGCATCACGTTAAGGATGCTCACGGTTTTCACCTTTGGGACTGGAAAGGTCATTCAGTATCTATTCCGCTTCCAATTATTCTTTGGACAGATAATGGCTTAACAACATTCATGTCATCAGAGTTTCACCATGATTATAACGGCAAAGTAATCGTTGAAAAAAATGGAGAACGTTTTGCTAACGTTCACGAAAAAATCTACCAATTAAAAGAAGGAGAAACATTAATTAAGTTTGATGCTGAACACAATCCTGTTAATGCTTCAAGAGCTTTAAGCTTTTCTATCACAAGAAATGTATTGATGTTGTTTGTGTCAGCATTTATATTAATATTAATATTTATATCTACAGCTCGCAGATATAAAAAATCTGAAGGCAATGTTCCAACAGGAATTGCTGGATTTACAGAGCCCTTAGTTGTGTTTGTTAGAGATGAGATTGCTAAACCAATGATTGGTGAGCATAAGTACAAAAGGTATATGCCCTATCTGTTAACAATATTTTTCTTTATCTGGCTAAACAACATATTTGGTTTAATACCAATAGTAAATGGAGCTAATTTAAGTGGTAACATTGCTTTTACATTTACATTAGCGGCATTTACATTCATCATAACAATTATTAGTGGCAACGCAAATTACTGGAAGCATATTTTCTGGATGCCAGGTGTTCCTGTGCCAATGAAAATATTTTTAGCGCCAATTGAAGTTATTGGAATGTTTGTTAAACCAATTTCATTAATGATTCGTTTGTTTGCTAATATAACAGCAGGGCACATTATTATTTTAGCATTAATGTCATTAATATTTGTATTTAAAACCATTGCAATTGCACCAGTTTCAATAGCATTTTCATTATTTATTTGGGTTATTGAAATTATTGTAACAGCAATACAAGCATATATATTTACAGTGTTGTCTGCCCTATATTTTGGCATGGCAACCGCAGAAGAAGATCATTAATTAATTTAATTTTTATACTATGAGTTTAGCATTATTACAGGAAGCAGCAACATTAGATTTAGGGTCAATTGCAGCAATCGGAGCTGGTTTAGCAGCAATCGGAGCTGGTATAGGTATTGGCAAAATTGGAGGATCAGCTATGGAAGCCATGGCTCGTCAACCAGAAATGCACGGAAAAATTCAAGCTTCGGCATTAATTTTAGCAGCCTTCGTTGAAGCAGTTGCATTATTTGCAGTAGTTGTATCATTCCTTAAGTAAAAAAAGAATAAAAGTGTAACGGTTGGTTGCACTTTTATTTTCTATAAAAATTAATTAAACAATAATATACTATGGATTTAGTTACTCCGGATTTTGGACTTGTTTTTTGGACAGGATTAACCTTTTTGTTTTTAGTACTAATCTTAAGAAAGTTTGCTTGGAAACCTATTCTTGGAGCAGTTGAAGAACGTGAATATGGCATTAAAGATGCATTAGCTTCAGCAGAAAAAGCAAAACTTGAGATGCAAAACCTTACAGCAGATAATGAACGCATTCTAAAAGAAGCTCGTGCAGAACGTGAGACATTACTTAAAGAAGCACGTGAGATTAAAACCAAAATGATAGCCGATGCTAAAGATGAAGCGCAAAGCCAAGCAAGTAAATTAATAGAACAAGCTCAAATAGCAATACAAAGCGAGAAAAAAGCTGCTATTGCAGAATTAAAAAATCAAGTGGCAGAATTATCAGTGAATATTGCAGAGAAAATGGTACGAGAAGAATTATCTAACAATGACAAGCAACTAAAATTAGTTGAAGACATGTTGGGAGAAGCAACTTTAAACTAACAAGTATTTTAATCTAAAGAGATATCCACTTTCGTGGGCATTATTATGGCAGGAACAAGAGCAGCAATACGTTACGCAAAGGCAGTTTTAGATTTAGCAAAAGATCAAAACACAGTAGAAACTGTAAATAATGATATGATGCTAATTACAAATACAGTTGCAAAAAGTAAAGACTTGGGCGAAATGCTTCAAAGTCCAGTGCTGCGTTCTGAAATTAAAAAATCAGCATTATTAGAAGTGTTTAAAGATTTAAATGCAATAACTGTTGGCTTAATAGATACATTAATAAGCAACAAAAGAATCAATATTTTAAGTGAAGTTGCTTCAACATATAATCGTTTATATGATCAATTTAGAGGCAGCGAAGTTGCAATAGTTACTACTGCAATTCCGCTAACAAACGATTTAAAATCTAAAGTGTTAGCTAAAGCAAAAGAGCTTACAGGAAATGATGTTGTTGTTAGTAATATTGTTGACGAAAGCATAATTGGAGGTTTCATTTTACGAATTGGCGACATTCAATACAATGCAAGTATTGCAAATAAATTAAATAAATTAAAAAGAGAGTTTACATTAAATTAAAATAGTTTTTTGTCACATTGAGCGCAGTCGAAATGCAAACAAAAAATGAGATTTAAACATAAATAAAATGGCAGAAGTAAAACCAGCTGAAATATCAGCAATCTTAAAGCAACAATTAGCAGGATTTGAAGCATCAGCTTCATTAGATGAAGTAGGAACTGTTCTTACCATTGGAGATGGTATTGCACGTGTTTATGGATTGGCTAATGCACAATATGGAGAATTAGTAGAATTTGAAAATGGACTTGAAGGTATTGTACTTAATCTTGAAGAAGATAACGTAGGTGTTGTGATGTTAGGAGTTTCAATAGACATTAAGGAAGGAGATACAGTAAAACGTACCAAAAGAATTGCTTCCATTAATGTTGGAGAAGGCATTGTTGGTCGTGTTGTTAACACTTTAGGAACACCAATTGATGGTAAAGGCCCAATCTCTGGTGAAACTTTTGAAATGCCTTTAGAGCGTAAAGCTCCTGGAGTTATTTTCCGTGAGCCTGTTACAGAGCCATTACAATCAGGAATTAAAGCTATTGATGCTATGATCCCAATTGGTCGCGGACAACGTGAGTTGGTAATTGGAGACAGACAGACAGGAAAAACAACAGTTTGTATTGATACCATTTTAAATCAAAAAGAGTTTTACGATGCAGGCGAACCGGTATATTGTATATATGTTGCTATTGGACAAAAAGCATCAACAGTTGCAGGAATTGCAAAAACATTAGAAGATAGAGGAGCTTTAGCTTACACAACAATAGTTGCTGCAAATGCTTCAGATCCTGCAGCAATGCAAGTATATGCACCATTTGCTGGAGCATCTATTGGAGAATATTTTAGAGATACTGGTCGTCCAGCTTTAATTGTATATGACGATTTATCAAAACAAGCTGTTGCATATCGTGAGATCTCATTATTGTTACGTCGCCCACCAGGACGTGAAGCGTATCCTGGAGATGTATTCTATTTACATTCAAGATTATTAGAGCGTTCTGCAAAAGTGATAAACAATGATGCTATTGCTAAAGACATGAATGACCTTCCAGATAGTTTGAAACCATTAGTAAAAGGAGGAGGCTCATTAACCGCTTTACCAATTATTGAAACACAAGCAGGAGACGTTTCAGCATATATTCCTACAAATGTAATTTCTATTACAGATGGACAAATATTTTTAGATGGAGATTTATTTAATTCTGGTGTTAGACCAGCAATTAACGTAGGTATTTCGGTTTCTCGTGTTGGAGGAAATGCTCAAATTAAATCGATGAAAAAAGTTGCTGGAACATTAAAATTAGATCAAGCTCAATTCCGTGAATTGGAAGCATTCGCTAAATTTGGATCAGATTTAGATGCAGCAACGTTAAATGTAATTGAAAAAGGGAAACGTAACGTTGAAATTTTAAAACAAGCTCAAAACGATCCGTTTACTGTAGAAGATCAAATTGCAATTATTTATGCAGGATCTAAAAACTTATTAAGCGATGTTCCTGTAGAAAAAGTGAAAGAATTCGAAAGAGATTATATCGAATTTTTAAAAGCAAAGCATAACGATGTGTTAGCAACTTTAAAAGCAGGAAAATTGACTGATGAGGTTATAGATACTTTATCAATGGTAGCTAAGGATTTATCGGCGAAATACTTAAACTAATTCTGAATTAAGAATGCAGAATTCAGAACTAATATAATTTTTAAAATTCATAATTCATAATTTTGAATTTATAATTACAAATAATGGCATATCAAGAAAAAAACAATATTGTTGTTGATAAGAGCTTTTATTTTGGTTGTGATATTGTTAATTTCTGTAAAATTTTAAAAGAGCAAAAAGACTTTGAAATTGCGAGTCAATTGCTTAAAAGTGGCACAAGCATTGGTGCTAACACTAGAGAGTCACAGCGAGGAGTCAGCACTAAAGATTTCAAGAACAAGTTAGCAATAGCTTTAAAAGAAGCTGACGAAACTTCATATTGGTTAGATATTATTGAAGCTACTACTATGGAAATTCCAAATAATCTAAAAGCTAAATGTGACGAATTAATTAGATTGTTAGTTACAATTATAAAAAATTCATAATTCATAATTTTGAATTCATAATTAGAAAAAATGGCAAACTTAAAAGAAATACGCAATAGAATATCGTCGGTGTCTTCAACGATGCAGATTACAAGTGCCATGAAAATGGTATCGGCCGCAAAATTAAAGAAGGCACAAGATGCTATTACCGCAATGCGTCCTTATGCAAATAAGCTAACCGAATTGTTACAAAGTTTAAGTGCAACTCTAGATGGAGATACAGGAAGTAAATTTGCGAATCAACGAGACGTAAATAAAGTACTTGTTGTGGCAATTACCTCTAATAGAGGATTGTGTGGAGGATTTAATTCTAACGTTATAAAAGAATCGATTAGATTAGCTAACGAAGTTTACACCAATCAGGATGTGTCTTTTGTTGTTATTGGGAAAAAGGCTAATGATATATTATCTAAAAATTTCAATGTTGTTTCTAATCACAGTGAAGTTTTTGATGATTTAACATTTAATAATGTAGCAGAAATAGCAGAATTGTTAATGGATAGATTTAATGAAGACGAATTTGATAAAATTGAATTGGTTTATAATAAATTTAAAAATGCTGCAACTCAAATTATAATGACCGAACAGTTTTTACCTATTGTTCCAGCAGAAGGAGAAATGAACGTAAATTTAGATTACATTTTTGAGCCTTCAAAAGTTGAAATAGTTGAAACATTAATTCCAAAATCTTTAAAAACCCAATTATATAAAGCTGTAAGAGATTCTTTTGCAAGCGAACATGGTGCGAGAATGACAGCTATGCACAAAGCCACAGACAATGCTACCGAATTAAGAGATGAATTATTATTAACATATAATAAAGCACGTCAAGCAGCAATTACTAACGAAATTTTAGAAATTGTTGGTGGTGCAGAGGCTTTAAATAATTAGACGAAGCGAAGCGTAGTCAAATTATAGAAAAGTAGAGGCTTTAAATAATTAACGATTTGTCATTCCTGCAGAAACAGGAAATCAAAATAGAATCAAGCCTTACAAAAATTTGTAAGGCTTTTTTTAGGGAATGATTATTGATGCATAATGATAAATCAAAAAATAATTAAAATGAAATTAAAAAACCCATTCTTAATCCCTCTTCTATTTCTGGTGTTTTTAAGCTTTTCACAACAAAAGGGAGATTTTGCAATTTCAGTAACCGCATCACCTTTTCCCACTCAAGACTCCTATTCAAACGATTTTGGACTTATAGGCAAAGTAGGTTTAGAGTTCTTTTTATCCAACAAGGTATCGTTTTCCGGAAGTTTTTTTACTTCAAATAATACAGTAATAAATAACGATAGTGGCATTACCATCAATTCGTATGGTTTTATCCCTTCTGTTCAATATTATTTTTTAGATAAACCAAAAATAAATGTCTTTGGACAATTAGGTTATGGTTTTGGATTTGATGACCTTACAAGAGAAAGTGGTAGTATTGAAAACAGTGCTTTAACTATTTTTAGTTTTGGCGCAGGACTGAATTACAAGCTGAATGAAAAGCTATTTTTACAATTAACACTGCCCTATTTTAAAGCGAAAAATATTACAATTAATGAAAATGCCGCGGATGGGATTGCTATATTTTTAGGCTTTAATTTCAAGCTATAACTAACAAGATTCTATTAAATTATAGTCTTGACTTTAATTAGTAAGGCTTTTTTTATGGAATAATATTTGATTTAGTATCTTTAAAATACTTAAAATAAAAGCAATGAAAACCATAAAACAAATTTTAGCAATAACTTTATTATTTGTTGTTGTTGTAAGCTTTTCACAATGTTCAAGCACGCAAAAGCTTCAGGAAAAAGCACCTATAATGATGGGAAAAGTCTATTGTCAGAGTTGGATTGCAGGTGTTGAAGGAGGAGGATCTGGACTAAATATTTTTATTCTAGTAACCGATAATTCTATCGTTTTGGATAGTGTTTATTTTAGAGGGAAGGCAGCAAAATTAGAATTAAAACAGCAAGATAGTATGTTTTATGTTGGAAGATTCATTAGCGGCCTCAATATAAAGAAGGATATTATTATGAGTAATGAACCATATGCAGAATATGGTAATGAAATGCCAAAAACATCAATAAAGATTCCTTTTGAATTAAAAGATGATGAATGTGTAATAAGTTATAAAGAAGGCAAAACAACAAAATACTTTAAAGTTGATAATATTGTAGAAAAAGACCTTATTCCTTATCCGAATGCTCCGCCAAATAAGCAGTAATTTTTTTCAGTAATTAAAGTGCGCTAAAATCATAAGTACTTAAAGTTATTCAAACATAAAAAATCATTGATAATCTCTAAATGAAGTTCTAAAGTTTAATTTTAGCTATAAAAGCCTTCACTTAAGTGCACTCTAAATACTTTTTACTTTAGGCGCTTATTTTTTATTCTTATTAGAATATACAACCTTTGGCTTACGTTAGTTAAAAACGTATTTTTAACACTACAAACAAAGACACTTGAGCGCATTTAAAACACTTTTTAAACAAACATTTATTTATGGTTTAGCAACTGTGCTACCAAGAATGTTGAATTTTTTGTTAGTGCCTTTATATACAACAAAAGGCATTTTGCCTTCGGTAGCTGAATACGGAAAAGTGTCTATCATATTTTCGTATTTTGTTATTTTTAATGTGGTTTTAGCTTACGGAATGGAAACTGCTTTTTTTAGATTCTTTAATAAAGAAGATGATAAAAACGAAGTTATTGGAACCTCAACGATATCTTTAATTGCTACGTCGTTGGGCTTTTTTATCTTAGCATTATTATTTCAGAACCAGATAGCACATTTTATAGACATTGATGTAAAGTACATTAATTTAGTTATCTGGATTTTACTTTTAGATGCTTTGGTTATTATTCCATTTGCATGGTTACGTGCAACCCAAAAACCAATGCGTTATGCAGTAATTAAAATCCTGAATGTTGCTATTAATTTAGGTTTAAACGTATTCTTTTTATTAGCTTTAAAAAACTTGGCTTCAGATGGTTCGTTATTCGATAGTATTTACAAACCAAACTTCGAAATCAGTTACATATTTATAGCTAATCTCATTGCAAGTGCTGTTACATTATTACTAATGTTTCGGTTTTATGCAAAAATTAAATATGTGTTTAATTCAGTTCTATGGAAAACAATGCTTCGTTACGCATTTCCTATTTTAATTGCAGGAATAGCGTTTTCAATTAATGAAACTTTCGACAGAATTTTACTAAAAGAATTGTTGCCAGCTGATATTGCAGAGACTCAAATTGGAATGTATTCAGCATGTTACAAGATTGCCTTATTTATGACATTATTTGCTGCAGCTTACAAGCTTGGTATAGAGCCTTTCTTCTTTAGTCATGCAAAGGCTGTTAACCCTCAAAAAAACTATGCAAGTATATTAGAATTTTTTGTCGCTTTTGGTTCAGTAATATTGTTAACAGTTGTGGTATTTGCTGATGCACTAAAACCATATATTGTAAGAAGTGAAGCATATTGGGAAGCAATGTGGATTGTTCCAATTATTTTAATAGCTAACTTTTGTTTAGGTATTTATTACAATCTTTCGGTTTGGTATAAAATCACAGACAGGACAAAATTTGGCGCTTACATTTCAGTATTTGGTGCAATCATAACATTAGCTATAAATTTTCTGTTTATAAAAACCTATGGCTATAAAGCTTCTGCAATTGCGACATTAGTGGCTTATGCAACAATGATGCTTTTATCGTACTACTTCGGAAGAAAATATTATCCAATACCATATAACCTAAAAAAAATTGGATTATATTTTAGTGTATCCATCACATTATCAGTGCTGTCATTCTATTATTTTAGAGAAAACTATGCAATTGGAACAGTTATGCTGATGGCTTTTATCACTATCATTTTTATTTTAGAAAAGAATCAATTAAAACAATTATTAAAGAGATAACATAACATGCTTAATGCAGTCGATGCATCTCAATAAAATCAAAAAGTAACTTAAAAAGATTCCCACTTTCGTGGGAAATAAATATGAAAATAAAAATAATTAACAATTCGTCGCATAATCTTCCTCATTATGAAACCATAGCTTCGGCAGGAATGGATTTACGAGCAAATTTATCAGAATCAAGAATTTTAAAACCTTTAGAGAGAAGTATTGTGGGAACTGGAATATTTATTGAGATTCCAATAGGTTATGAAGCACAAGTACGACCAAGAAGCGGTTTGGCAGCCAAGAAAGGCATAACGGTTTTAAACGCTCCTGGAACTATTGATGCAGATTATAGAGGAGAAATTGGCGTAATTCTTGTAAACTTATCTAATGAAGATTTTACTATAGAAAATGGCGAACGAGTAGCGCAATTAGTTATAGCAAAGCACGAACGGGCAGAATGGGTTGAAGTGGAAACTTTGTCTGAAACTTCTCGTGGAGAAGGAGGATTTGGAAGTACTGGCACAAAGTAATCTGTTAAAATGAACTTAATTTAAACCAACTAATTGATAAAAACCTTTAATTTGAGTTTAAACAGCTAATGCAAACTAAAGTAAACATCATAATTTTTATTTTCGGAATGATTTTCTTTCCGCAGATAAGCTTTGCACAAGTAGATTTTAATAAAACACCAGATGATGATTTAGGCAATATTGAAGACAAGTATCAAGAATATTTCTTTGAAGCCTTAAAGCAAAAGGGAATAGAGAATTACGATAGATCTATTAAAGCACTTTTAAAATGCATTGAATTAGACGATTCTGAATCTGTTGTATATTATGAGTTAGGCAAAAATTATATCCAGCTAAAAAACTTTGGTGATGCAGAAAAAGCACTAAAAAAAGCGATTTCTAAAGACCCGGAAAACGAATGGTATCTCGACGAGCTTTACGGTGTATATTATGAGTTAAACGACTTTGATAAAGCCTTAAAAACAGTTAAACAATTAGTAAAATTTCATCCAGATTATAAAGAAGATTTAGCATCGTTATATTTTAGAAATAAAAAGTATAAAGCAGCATTAAAAATATTAGACGATTTAGATCGTGAATTAGGAGGTTCAAAATCGAGAGATTATATACGAAACCAAATTTATAATGCTACAGGAAGAGACAAGGACAGGATTGAAAACTTAGTAGAGCGCATAGAGAATAATCCAACTCAAGAGACTAATTACTTGTCTCTTATTTATAGATATAGTGAAAAAGGAAACACAAAGAAAGCTTACAAAACCGCTACGAAATTGCTTCAACAAAACCCTAGCTCGCAATTAGTTCATTTAGCTTTATACAAGTTCTATTTGGATGATAATAAGCCAAAAAAGGCTATTTCTTCAATGAGAATTGTACTTAAAAGCAATAAGATTAAACCAGATGCCAAAGCTAAAGTATTAAACGACTTTGTAAAATTTGTAAAGAACAATCCGGAATATGAAAGTGAATTAATTGAAGTTACAACTATGATTGCATTAGCCGAAGGATGGAAATCTCATATTGAATTAGCACGATATTATTTAAGCAAAGACAATAAAGCACAAGCATTAAAGCATTACCAATCGGCTTACGAAAAAGAAAGCAATAATTTCGATATTATTAAAAACATCCTTTTACTACAAATAGATTTAAAACAATACCAAGAAACTATAACATTAAGCGAGGAAACTTTAGAAATTTATCCCGCCCAACCTGTTTTATACTTGTTAAATGGTGTAGCAAACAACCAATTAAATCGTCCTAAAGATGCAATTAATGTTTTAGAGATTGGAATAGATTATGTAATTGATGACATAAAAATGGAATCCGATTTTTATAAGCAATTAAGCATAGCATACAAATTGAATAATAATATTACTAAAGCACAAACGTTTGCTAAAAAAGCAGAACGGCTATTAATAAAACAATAATGAAGGTATTTAAAATAGTATTTGTAATTCTAATTATGTTCATAGTTGGCTGTAAATCGATGAAGAATATTTCATCTTCAGGCGAGTTAAACACTAAATTATCTTCAAAACAAATTATTAGAGAACATTCTAAACAAGAAGCTAAATTTAAAACACTTCAATCTAGAGTAAAAGTAGAATATATTCATGGTAATAAATCTCAAGCACATACCATTAGCTTAAGAATAGAAAAAGACAAGATGATTTGGATTAGTTCTTTTTTAAATGTGATTAGAGTTAAAATAACTCCAGAAAAAGTGGGTTATTATAATAAGTTGGATAACACTTATTTTGAAGGCGACTTCTCGTTAATTAGCGATTTATTAGGCATAGAACTGGATTTTAATAAAGCACAAAATTTGCTTTTAGGCGAAGCTTTATTCAATTTAGACAATAAATTGTATGATGCAGATATACATGAAACTTCCTACCTATTACAACCTAAAAACCAGAGTGCATTATTGGAGATCTTCTTTTTGTTAAATCCTACTCATTTTAAAATGGATTCACAGCAATTAGCACAACCTTTAAAAAGAAGAATGCTTCAAATAGATTATGAAAATTATCAAGAAATAGAGAAACAAATTTTGCCAAAGCACATTAAAATTATCGCTTTAGAAAACGAAGAAGAAACGATCATTAATATGGAGTTTAAATCCATTTATCTAAATAGAGATTTAAGATTTCCGTTTCGTATCCCTTCAGGATTCGATAAAATTGTTATTAGATGATAAGCTTTAATCAACTTAAATATTCGCTTTTTTTACTATTACTATTTTGTAGTGTTTCTTTACAGGCTCAAAGTAAAAAACAACAGGAACTAGAGAATAGAAGACAGGAAATTCAAAAAGAAATTCAACAAATAAACACATTGTTATTTCAAGGCAAGAAAGAGCAAAAATCGGTGTTATCAAGAGTAGAAGATTTAGATTATAAGATAACTGTTAGGCAAAACTTAATCAAGATTACCAATCAGCAAGCAAATTTATTAACTCGTGAGATTAATAACAATCAAAAGAATATTACCAATTTAAGAGATAAATTAAAACTGATAAAAGAAGAATATGCTGCCATGGTTGTAAAATCATACAAAGGCAAATCGGAGCAAAGCAAAGTGATGTTTTTACTATCGTCTATTAATTTTCAGCAAGCCTATAAACGATTGCAATATATTAAGCAATATGCTAATCATCAAAAAAAACAAGGCGAGGAAATAAAGATTAAAACTCTAGAGCTTCAAGAATTAAATAAGGATTTATTAAAACAAAAACAAAACAAACAAAAGCTTATTGATGAAAATCGATTAGCCAAAAACAAATTAGAAATAGAGCAAAAAGAGCATGAAGCCTTAATGAAATCTATAAAACAGAATTTAAATAAATACACATCTCAAATAAAAACCAAACAAAAGGAAGCTGATAGAATTGATAAAGAAATTGAAAAAATTATTAGAGACGCAATTGCAAAATCCAATAAAAAAGCTGGTAAATCTTCATCTTCAACAACGTTTGCCTTAACAGCTGAAGATAAAATTTTAGCAGCAAATTTCACATCAAATAAAGGAAGATTGCCTTGGCCTGTAAAAGAAGGTGTTGTGAAAGTACGATATGGCACACAACGCTCACCAATTGACAGAAGCATACCAATTAAAAGTAATGGCGTACGTATTGCTACTAATAAAGGAGAAAAAGTAAGAGCAGTTTTTAAAGGAACTGTTATGTCGATAATGACTCCAAAAAACGGAAATAACACAGTGCTTATTCGTCATGGTAATTACATTACAATCTATAAAAATCTATCAAAAATATATGTCAATAAAGGCGATAAAATAATCACGAAACAAGATATAGGCGAAGTTTTAACCAATAGAGCTTCTGGCGAAACCATTTTGAGTTTTGTAATTTATAAAGAGGGGAAAACTCAAAATCCTGCACATTGGATTTATAAGATGTAAGGTTATTGCGAGGAATCCCGATAGTAATCGGGAGAAGAAGTAATCTTTTTAATCAAGAGATTGCCACAGCAAATAATTTTGCTTCGCAATGACAAGATTTAACTAGACTTTCACTATAACATATCCTCTTTTAGTTTTCTTGTAATAACGACCATTCCAAAAGTAATAACGTTTGCCTTTAATCACAATGATTTTATGATGTTTTGGAGCCACTTTTATCACCTTTACATTTGATGGTTGTACTACTACTCTAGTTGCACATGATGTAAATGTTATGGCGAAAACAAATCCGATAATAATAAATAAAGTTCTCATAGTATTTGGGTTTTATAACTATTAAGACTTTAATATTTCGAGAAGGTTTAAAAAAGAAATGTTTGAGATTAATCTTCAAACAGAGCTTTCAACTCTGTAGCATCATTAGGTTTCATTTTTCCAGCAAGAACTAAACTGAGTTGTTTACGCCTTAAAGCACCATCAAAACGAATAAGTTCTTCTTTAGTTTCTGGCTTTAGAACAGGGACTTTAACCGGATTTCCAGTTTCATCCATAGCAACAAAAGTATAAATGGCCTCATTGACTTTTGTTTTTTGCCCAGATTCGCGATCGTCTATCAATACATCTATATAGACTTCCATAGAAGAATTGAAAGCGCGAGAAACTTTTGCCACGACAGTTACAACACTTCCTAAAGGTACAGCGCGATTAAAAGCAACATGATTTATTGAAGCTGTAACCACAATTCTACGTGAGTGTCGTCTTGCTGCAATACTTGCTGCACGATCCATTCTAGCGAGTAATTCGCCTCCAAACAAATTATTTAGAGGGTTGGTTTCACTCGGTAAAACCAAATCGGTCATAACAGTTTTAGAATCTTTAGGCGTTTTTGCTTCCATCATTTTAATATTAAAATAAAAGGTAAAGGTAAGGTGCTTTTAAAAACTTTAGAAGTAAAGTTTAATTTAGTTTTTGAGCTAACAACCAAGCATCACTATTGTGTTCTCGGCGTATTTTGTAAAGAAACCGTTTAGCCTCAGCTCGAGTTTCGTAGCTGGAATAAACAACTTGGTGTAAACCATATTTGTTTTTGCCAATCTTTCGGGCACTGTAGCCTAAAGCTTGAAGTTGATTTAATTTTTTAGTAGAGTTTTCTTCAATACGAAATGCACCAGCAACAATATGATAATTCCCACTTTGTTTGGCAACAGTTAACGTAATGGTTGGTAAAGGATTATCGATAATAAAGGTAGCTTCCTGGATTTTGTTATCAAGTTGAGTGTTAGCTTCTTCTTGGGCTAACTGGTTGTGCTGCTCAATTTCTCCAATGTAATAATTAGAAGCTATATAACCCCCTAAAGTTAAAGCTAAAAAGGCTACAGCTGCATACCTTAAATAAGGTCTTGCTTTTCGTCTTTCAGGAGTAATAGTTAATGGGATAACTTTTTCGATGGTTTCAACCTCTTTTTTGTAAGCTTCACGATTTATATTTGGTGATACAAATTGTGATAATCCAAATGCATCAGTTAAATAATTTAAATTATAAGAAGGTTCAAAAGTTAATTTACCATCTTTATTTAAAACAATATCACCAATATTTTTAAAGCTTAAGGTTTCACCTTGAAGCAAATAAGAGTTTAAAGATTTTGTTCTCTTGACTATTTTTTTAACAGCTTCTTCGTAAGGGATTTTTTCAACATCTGCAATGTAATTCACTAAAAGACCATCATTGTGTTTTAATTGCTCGTTAAACGACAGGACTTTTTTTGGAGGATAAAAAGTATTCGTGTTTTTATTAATTTTTGCCGAAGCACATTGCGTTAAAAAAGCTCCAAATTCAGGAACAATAACACATTCGTATCTGTATAATAAATCGCTTATGTAAGCCTCTAATTGCATGGAAACAAAGTTAAAAAATTTTGTGTGCTGAAAAAAAATCAACCAAAGTATTTATTAACACTCTAAATTTTAGTTTATTGTAAGTTGTAAATCAAAGGAATAAATGACTAAAAACAACTTGCTTTATGCTCTTGCGCTTCAAAATGTATCCAAAATCGGAGACATAACAGCTAAAAAACTGATTCAACATTGTGGTTCGGCAGAAGCCGTTTTAAAAGAGAAGAAGAACAATTTGCTTAAAATTGATGGCATTGGTAGTATTTTGATTGGTGATTTATTTAGTAAACATCACTTAATTGAAGCCGAACAGGAATTAAAATTCATTAGTAACAATAATATTGTTTGTCATTATTTTACAGACGAAGATTATCCGGAAAAATTAAAACACTGTGTAGATGGGCCAATAGTATTGTTTCAGTCAGGACAAGTAAATCTTAATAAGCAACGCATAATAAGTATTGTTGGAACGCGAAAAATAACAACACATGGCATTGCTGTATGTGAAAAATTGGTTGAAGAATTAGCACCTTTTAATCCAGTAATAGTTTCTGGTTTGGCTTATGGAACAGATATTACTGCTCAAAAAGCAGCTTTGAAACATAATTTGCAAACCATAGGTTGTTTGGCACATGGTTTAAATCAAGTATATCCAAAGGTCCATAAAAAGTATGTAGTAGATATTGAAAGATATGGAGGGTTCTTAACAGATTTTTGGAGTACTGCAGAATTCGATAGAAATAATTTTTTAAAACGAAACAGAATTATAGCAGGACTAAGTGAAGCAACAATTGTAATTGAATCTGCCGAAAAAGGAGGAAGCCTTGTTACAGCAGATATTGCAAATTCGTATAATCGAGAAGTATTTGCAGTGCCAGGACGTATTACTGATTCTCAAAGCGTAGGCTGTAATAATTTGATAAAACACCAAAGAGCACACGTATTATCTAAACCTGCAGATATACCATATATTTTAAATTGGGATATTGAAAGTGAAAAAATGCCAATACAAAAGAAATTGTTTGTAGAGCTTGATGCTGATGAAAAAGTAATCTATAATTTTTTAAAAGACAACGGAAAAGAACTGTTGGACATGATTGCTTTAAAATGTGATATGCCAACATTTAGAATAGCTTCATTACTTTTAAACATGGAATTAAAAGGAGTTATAAGACCATTGCCTGGGAAACAGTTTGAGGTTATTTAATTGGCTTAATTTTTGTGTTAATAAGTTGTGAACAAATATTTTATGTATATTTACAGACTTAATTTTTATTATGAGCAATAATCCTATTTTTACTAAAAAGCCATATAACATTGAGCAATTAAAAATGGCTAAAGATTCTTTTCTTGTAAAAGTTAATGCAATAACTGGTCAAGATGGAGAGTTTTGGGTTTCAATTATTCCGTCTTTAAATGTTTCAGGTTATGGAAATTCAAAAGAAGAAGCTCAAGAGTCTTTACACCATCATATGAAAACTTTTTGGGATGAATTGAAAAAGTTGAAAATGAATCAAAGAGACCTTATGTTAAAAAAATTAGGGTGGAATAATAAATTTTATGCAAAAAAGCAATATTCTAAATCATATGTTGATGATAATGGAGTTCTTCAAAATTTACAACATGCACAATTAAATTCTTTCGAAACTGTAGCTGCTTAAAAGATGGGGAATAATCGACCTGTAAAAACAAAAGATTGGATAAAATTTCTTAAAGCTCATAATTGTAAATATTTAAGAACAAAAGCTTCACATAACCATTACAAATGCCCTAATTGTTGGAGAACAGTAACACATAGAGAAAAAGACAAAGAAATTCCCGCAATGCATCTTAGGACAAATCTAAAAACAATGGGTTTAACTATTGAATATCTTTATAATTGGATTAAAGAAAATTAATAACCAACTTTAGTTCTTACCCTACTTAAAACATCATCTGCAACAATTTTTGCTTTTGTAGCACCAACAGTTAATGCTTTATCAATTTCGTTAAGGTTTTCTATATAGTAATTATAATGCTCTCTTTCAGTAGAAAATTTATCGATTAATAACTCATATAATGCTTGTTTAGCATGACCATAACCATAGCCACCTTTTTCGTAATTAGATTTCATTTCAGCTATTTGGGCATCATTAGCAACCAATTTATAAATGGCGAAGCAATTACAGGTTTTCCAATCTTTAGGATCTTCCAAAGGCGTACTATCTGTTTCTATAGACATTATTTGTTTACGTAATTGTTTATCTGGTAAAAATAAATTGATACTATTATTATTGCTTTTACTCATTTTTTCACCATCAGTTCCAGTCACTAACATCGTGTGTTTTTGTACATCTGCTTCTGGAATCACAAAAGTATTTCCCATTTGTGCATGAAAACGAGTTGCCACATTCCGCGTCATTTCGATATGTTGTAATTGGTCTTTTCCAACGGGAACAATATTGGCATCAAATAATAAAATATCGGCAGCCATAAGCATAGGATATGTAAATAAACCAGCATTTACATCTTCCAATCTATCCGCTTTATCTTTAAAACTGTGCGCTAATATTAGACGTTGATAAGGAAAAAAGCAGCTTAAATACCAAGTCAATTCGGTAACTTGTGGCACATCACTTTGGCGGTAAAACACAGTTTTATCAATATCTAAGCCAAAAGCCAACCAAGCAGCAGCAGTAGAATATGTATTTTGCTTTAGTTCATTTGCATCTTTTATTTGAGTTAATGAATGCATATCTGCAATAAACAGGAAAGATTCATTTTTAGGATCCTTGCTCATTTGTATTGCAGGAATAATAGCTCCTAAAAGATTTCCTAAATGTGGTGTTCCTGTGCTTTGTATTCCTGTTAATATTCTTGCCATAACATTTCCCGTGAAAACGGGAATCTGATTAATTGTTGAACGAAAAGGCAAAGGTACTTTTTTTAGTAGAAATGTTTAATTAATTTAAGTAGTTTTGAAACTTATGATTGTATTTAGATACATTTTCTGGATTTTATACCGAGTTTGGTTTTATATATTGGTGTTAATTCCAATAATAATATTATTGCCAATTCTATTAGTAGTAGTATCTAGAGAACAATGGTATCCATTATTTTTTAAAATTGCTCGGTTTTGGGGGAAATTTATATTGATAGGAATGGGATTTTGTTGGAAAATTGAAAAAGAGCAACTTCTGGAAAAAGGGAAAAGTTATATGTTTATTGCTAACCATACGTCTATGGTAGATATTATGTTAATGTTAGTTGCTGTAAAAAAACCTTTTGTTTTTGTTGGTAAAAAGGAATTAGCAAAGATTCCTTTATTTGGGTTCTTTTATAAAAAGACATGTATTTTGGTAGATAGGAGCAGTGCTAAAAGCAGGAGAGCTGTGTTTTTAAGTGCTCAAAAACGATTGCAATCGGGATTGAGTATTTGTATTTTTCCAGAAGGGAAAGTACCGGAAGAACATATAATATTAGACGAATTTAAAGATGGCGCATTTAGATTAGCTATTAATCATCAAATCCCTATTGTTCCTTTAACTTTTTTAGATAATAAAAAACGCTTTTCTTATACTATTTTTAGTGGAGGTTCAGGAATAATGCGCGTTATTCAGCATAGGTTTTTAGACACACGTGATTTAACTATTGAAGACACTAAAGCTTTAAGTAATGCTGCAAGGCAAATCTTGTTGAATACATTACTGCAAAACAATAAATAAAAGTAAAAAGCTGCTCTTGGCACAGAGCAGCTTTTTGTTATTATTGTAACCCAATTTAGGATTACAATAACCAATCTAACCAACTAAAAAAACTAAAATTTAAAGCTTAAACCAGAATACACTCCAATAAAATAGGGTTTAAAATTACCTGAAGTATTATTGAAAGTGTTTAATTGATATTTAAAAACAGGTTCAAGATTTAGATTAAACTTATTTGTTATTTTAAAATCGAATCCCAATCCAAAGTTTGCGCTAAAACTCGTGTTATTTATATTTGTAGCCTTCCCTAATAATGTACTGTTGCCATCTACAACTGAATAAATTTCGTTATCACTTAATAACAAAGCACTAAACCCACCAATGATATTAACACCAATTTTTTTACTCGAGATTTTATATTCTAATTCTAAAGGAATCTCTATAAACCCTAATTTTTGATCTATAGAAGATTTTATAACATTCTTAAGAATGTCAGGCACTTGAGCAAAATTAAATACTTCAGTACTTATAAAAGAAAGGTTTGAACCAGTTTCGTTATATTGAATATTTCTTAATAACTGTGGATTGTTTGGGCTGTCAACATTAATAAATGCAACCACATCATTTGTGCTATAACCAAGAGTTACTTTATTTACTCCAGCACGAACGCTCAATTTTTTATTAATAGCATAACTTCCTGAAATACCATAACTCATATTAATATTTCCAGTTTTTGAGTTATTGTTAAATTGAGGATGTATTGAAGATCCATTACCCAAACTGTTGAAGTAAACAGGAGCAATATTAGAGGCAGCACTCCATCTTTCAAATTTTTCATTAGTAGTATCTTCAATATTTTCATCTTCAATCAAAGCAATTTCTTCAGTTAAAGACATTTTTTCATTTTCTGAAACGCCTTCCTTCACTTTAGTGTTTGCTAAAGTAGTTTCTGTTGCTTTGGAGATATCTTTTAAAACTTCATTAGCGACTTCTTCATTAAAATTTTGATCTTGGATTTTATCTTGAGGTAAATTTGAGGAGGCTTGTTCCACAATTGTATTTTTTGTCTCGCCAGAAGACGCGACTAATTCTTGTTTGTTAATATTTGAAGTATTATCGTTTTGGTTTTCAATAACTACAGTTACATTTTTACTTTTATTAGCTGAATCGTCATTTTGAGATGGAGTCGTAATCTTATTAAACACAGAATTATTAGAAGATTTAGATTTAAGATCTCCAGAAATATTTTTTTCTTCAGCAATAGTATTGCCCTTATTAACAACATCTTGTAAATTATTGTTTATAGTATCTTTTTTGGAATCAATATCTACAATAGTTTCTTCTGAAGGCGTTGTCGGGTCGTTATTTAGCATTAATTGACTTATAGTGAACAGTAATAATAATGCTGCAGCTACTCCAGCTAAACGCCACCATACAGGAATGCCTTTTTTGTCTTTTTTCCTGCTTTGTAATTCTGTAGATATATTTTCCCAAACAGAATCACTTGGAGTAACTTCAAAATCTTTGAGCTTCTCCTGAAACAGCCTGTCTATATGTTTTTTATCACTCATTATAATGATTGCGAATTAGAACTCGCTTTATGTTTTTCAATTTTATCTTTTAAAATCATTCTCGCTCTTGCAAGATTGGATTTTGTTGTTCCTGTTGTAATATCAAGCATTTTTGCTATTTCTTTATGCGAATAACCATCTAATGCATAAAGGTTAAATACAAGGCGATACCTATCTGGTAATTCTTGTATGCTTAATAATAAAAAATCTATATCTACAGCATCATTGTCTTCTATTTCTATTGAAGCATCTTCAATACTATTTTCATTTACAATACTAAAAACACCCTTACTCCTGTAGCGTTGTAACGCTGTATTAATAGCAATTCGTTTAAGCCAGCCTTCAAAAGAGCCTTTATAGTTATATTGTGACATTTTCTCAAATATGGTCACAAAAGCATCTTGTAGATTGTCCTCAGCCTCTACAAGATTTTTTGAATACTTTAAGCACAACGCAAACAATTTACCCGAAAAGAGCTTATATAATTCGCTTTGTGCTTTAGTATCATTTTTTTTGCATTTTTGTATGAGCTGATCTAAACTCAAATATCCTAAAGTTTAATTAAAATTATTGCACTACTGGCACTTCAAAAACCAAATAAGTATCCTCTCCGTTTTCATCTTCTCCTTGCCAGAATTTAAAAACATAAGTGCCTCCATTATTATTTACTACAAAATTAAATGATTTTTCTTCTAATTCGTCAGTTAAATCTTCACACACAATGTTTCCAGTATTGTTTATAACCTTATTGATTACTGCTATAGTTCTAATATTACTTTCAGCCACATAATATAAGTTATTAAAAAAATGGCATGATGACGGTTTGAAATATGAGTAATTAATAGTGTAAACTTCACCAAAACGCATTTCAGTTGGGACAGAAGCACTTTCAATAGGAAGGATTTCAAAATAGAAATCTTCATTTATAGAATCATCAATGCTGCAAGACCAAAAAGCAAGTGCAACAAACCCGAAAAAAAATATTTTTTTCATTTTAATTTGATATTTAGATACAAACTATGTTACTACATAGATGCAAAAACTTTAAAAAGGTTGCGTGAGGAATTTAAAAAGTACTAAAATCTGAGGGCTTAAGCTTTATTTAGTTTCGGCAATGACTGCTTTTATCTTTTGTTCAAGCTCGTCCATCAATTCTGGATTATCTTTTATAATGATTTTAACAGCATCTCTTCCTTGTCCAAGCTTAGTATCTTGGTAGCTAAACCAAGATCCACTTTTCTTTATGATTTCATTTTCTACAGCTATGTCTAATATTTCTCCAACTTTAGAAATGCCTTGTCCATACATAATATCAAACTCTGCCAATCTAAAAGGAGGCGCGACCTTGTTTTTTACAACCTTTACTCGAGTTTTGTTGCCTAAAACAGCACCATTACTATCTTTGATTTGTGTAGACCGACGAATGTCTAATCGAACGGAAGCATAAAATTTTAAGGCATTTCCTCCAGTAGTAGTTTCAGGATTACCAAATACAATACCAATTTTTTCACGTAATTGGTTAATAAACATCATTGTACATTTGGTTTTACTAATAGATGCAGTAAGTTTTCGTAATGCTTGAGACATTAAACGCGCATGTAAACCCATTTTAGAATCACCCATTTCTCCTTCAATTTCGCTTTTTGGGGTTAATGCAGCAACAGAGTCTATTACAATAATATCTATTGCACCAGATCGAACTAAGTTATCAGCAATTTCCAAAGCTTGCTCACCATAATCTGGTTGAGAAATAATTAAATTATCGATATCTATACCAAGGTTTTTAGCATAAAAGCGATCAAAAGCATGTTCGGCATCTATAAAAGCAGCAATTCCTCCAGCTTTTTGAGCTTCAGCAATAGCGTGAAGCGCTAAAGTTGTTTTACCCGAAGACTCTGGTCCATAAATTTCAACAACTCTACCTTTTGGGTAACCACCAACACCTAATGCTAAATCAAGTCCTAAAGAACCAGAAGAGATAGCCTCAATGTTTTCTACTGCAGCATCACTCATTCTCATGACAGTACCTTTTCCGTAAGCCTTATCTAATTTATCTAATGTAAGTTTTAGTGCTTTTAATTTTGCCTCTTTTTCGTTGCTCATTTCTACAGTTTTTCATTTCTAATTGATGCTAAAATAGTACATCTTTTAGCACAATACAATTTTATGACGCAACCTTTTTAAAGTTTTTGCATCTACTAATTAGAACTGGGAAATTTTTGCTATGAAATTTTTTAAGAAAACTTTACTTATTAACGAAATTGGCTCTACATCTGTCATTTCTGTAAATGGCAATTGTAAAGCAGATGGTGGTTAACTCAATATACTATTTAATTTATTAGAAAATTAAAATATTGTATAACGAGTTAGTCTGAAAAACGCTTTGATAAAATCAAAGCGTTTTTTTATGGGTAATCGTAAAGTTAAGAACAGTTGAAAAGCGTTATATTTGCAAAAATTTAATAAACAGGTATGCAACATATAGAGTTAATGGCTCCTGCCGGAAATTTTGAATCGCTTCAAGCCGCTTTAGACAATGGAGCAGATTCGGTATATTTTGGAGTTGAGCAATTAAACATGAGAGCGAGAGCATCTATTAATTTCACTTTAGATGATCTACCAGAAATATCCAAACGTTGTAAATCAAAAAATGTTCGTACATATTTAACGCTAAACACTATTATTTACGACCATGATCTTTCTATTGTTAAAACATTAATAAAAAAAGCTAAAGAAGCAAATATTACCGCAGTTATTGCAATGGATCAAGCTGTAATTGCGTCTGCAAGAGAAGTTGGTATGGAAATTCATATCTCTACTCAAATAAACATAACCAATATTGAGACGGTTAAATTTTACGCCATGTTTGCAGATACTATGGTGTTGAGTAGGGAATTAAGCTTAAGACAAGTAAAAAAGATTACAGAACAAATAGAAAAAGAGCAAATAAAAGGACCTTCTGGCAAACTTGTTGAAGTTGAAATATTTGGTCATGGAGCACTTTGCATGGCTGTTTCAGGGAAATGCTATATGAGTTTACATTCACATAATTCCTCTGCTAATCGTGGAGCATGCAAGCAAAATTGCAGAAAAAAATATACAGTTATAGACCAAGAAACAGGGTTTGAAATGGAGTTGGATAATGAGTATATTATGTCTCCAAAAGATTTGTGTACCATCGATTTTTTAGATCAGGTTGCAGACGCAGGTATAAAAGTACTAAAGATTGAAGGTCGCGGAAGATCTCCAGAATATGTAGCAAATGTTATTAAATGTTATCGCGAAGCTATAGATAGCGTAGCTAATGGCACTTACAACAAAGAAGAAGTGATTGTTTGGATGCAGGAGTTGGAAAAAGTGTATAATCGTGGATTTTGGAATGGCTATTATTTGGGTCAAAAACTGGGAGAATGGAGTAAAGGCTCTGGATCTCATGCTACTCAAAAGAAAGTTTATCTTGGCAAAGGGATGCACTTTTTTACTAAAGCACAAATTGGTGAGTTTAAAATTGAAGCCTATGATATTTCAATTGGAGATACAATTTTAATTACTGGGCCAACAACAGGAGCTAAAGAAATGCAAGTAAAAGACATGTTGGTTAATGATGAGAAGCTAGAAAAAGGAACTAAAGGGGATTCTGTAACTATTCCGTTAGAATTTAGAATTCGTCCTTCCGATAAGTTATATAAAATTATTGAAAATAAAGTTGAGGCTTAATGGTAATTATCACATTGCAACGCGCTAAATGTATAGGTTGCAACTATTGTGTTGAAATGGCTCCCAAACAGTTTCAAATGTCAAGAAAAGACGGAAAAGCAGTATTGTTACATTCCGTAGAAAAAAAAGGGTTCTTCACTATAAAGTCTCATGACGAATTTATTTTTGAAGACTGCGAGAAAGCATCAAACTCTTGCCCTGTTAAGATAATTAGTGTTAAGAGTGTTTAATACCAAATTAACTTTATAATGTCGCATTATAATGCTTCTTTTTCACAATATTTTTGAGAAAATTATTTACCATAACAAAGGCTATGCTAAATAATTTTCTCTTCAATCTTGCAAAAAATAATTCACTATAATTTTACGACATTACAAATTCAAATTGGTATAATTAATCTAATAAACATTTCTGCAAAAGCACATAATTTATTATTGAATTTGTTTTCTTTGTTTTAAGTCTTTAGAATAATCCTATCTTTACAATCCGAAGTTAAAACTTCGGATTGTAATTCATATGAAAGTGTGAATCTCAATTTTTAAATTTTTATTAATCATCTTCTGAAAATGAAACGTTTTCAGAATCTATATATCTATTTTATGGCTTGTAACAGTTGCTCAACTGGTAAAGATGGTCAGCCTACTGGATGCAAAAACAATGGAACTTGTGGTGCAGACAGCTGCAATAAACTAACTGTTTTCGATTGGTTATCTAACATGTCACTTCCTAATGGAGAAGCTCCTTTTAATTATATTGAAGTTCGTTTTAAAAACGGAAGAAAACACTATTACAAAAACACCGAAAATTTATCGTTAAGTATAGGAGATGTGGTTGCCACACAAGCGCAATCAGGACATGATGTTGGTATGGTAACTCTTACAGGAGAGCTTGTACGAGTGCAAATGAAACGCAAAAAAATTGAAATAGATAGTGATGAAGTATTAAAGATATATCGTAAAGCAACTCAAAAGGACATTGATATTTGGTCAACAGCAAGAGATAAGGAGGAGGCAATGAAGGTAAAGGCAAGACAATTTGCCATAGACCTTAAATTGCAAATGAAAATATCAGATATCGAATATCAAGGCGATGCAAGTAAAGCAACATTTTATTATACAGCTGAAGAACGTGTGGATTTTCGCGAACTTATAAAAGTGTTTGCTAAAGAGTTTAGAACAAGAATTGAAATGAAACAAGTTGGATTTCGTCAAGAAGCCGCAAGACTTGGAGGAATTGGTTCTTGTGGTAGAGAATTGTGCTGTTCGACGTGGTTAACCGATTTTCGTTCGGTAAGTACGTCTTCAGCTAGATTTCAGCAGTTATCTTTGAATCCCCAAAAATTAGCAGGACAATGCGGAAAACTAAAATGTTGTTTAAATTATGAACTAGACACATACCTTGATGCCTTAAAAGATTTTCCTAAAACAGATATTAAACTACAAACAGAAAAAGGCGTAGCTGTTTGCCAGAAAACAGATATTTTTAAGGGATATATGTGGTATGCTTATGAAGGTGAATGGATGAATTGGCATAAATTAACCACAGATCAAGCTAAAGAAATAATTGAGTTAAACGCTAATAAGAAAAAAGCTGTAAGCCTAGAAGAATATGCCGAAGAGTTAATAGAAGACACTAAAACCGATTTTGGAAACGTTGTAGGGCAAGACAGTTTAACACGATTCGATAGTCCAAGACGTAAAAAGAAACGTAGAAATAATAGAAACAGAAATAGAAACAAAAGAAGACCTCAAAGCAATGCGAAATAATTTAGGAAGGGTTTTTATAATATTCCTGCTAGGATTCACTTCGTGTGATTCTAATCGTATTTTCGATGAATATAAAACCGCACCTGATAGTTGGCATAAAGATAATATCATAACATTTAGCATTACTCCACCAGATACAACCAAACACTATAATTTGTTTATTAATATTAGAAACACTTCCGATTTTAAATACAGTAATTTGTTTTTAATAGTTGAAATGAATTTTCCAAACGGGAAAGTGACAAAAGACACATTAGAGTATTTAATGGCAAAACCAAATGGAGAATTTTTGGGCACAGGATTTTCAGGTATAAAGGAAAATAAATTATGGTATAAAGAAGCAGTTGTTTTTTCTGAAAACGGAGAATATAAAATTAACATTCAACATGCTATGAGAGAAAATGGCAGCATTAAAGGCATAGAAAATCTCGAAGGCATTACAGATGTAGGATTTAGAATTGAAAAAGTACAGGATAATTAAATATGTCAGCTAAAAAGAAAGTAAATAAAACATTAAATTTTTCCAAGTACATTCGCTGGTTTTGGATACTTTTTTCGAGTGGAATATTGGTGGTAGTTTTGCTATTTCTCCTTGCTTCTTGGGGAGTTTTTGGGGAAATGCCAACCTTTGAAGATTTAGAAAACCCGAAAAATAATTTAGCAAGTCAAATTATATCTTCTGATGGAGAAATACTAGGAAAGTTTTATTTTAATGACAATAGAACACCTATAGATTATAACGAGCTACCACAACATCTAGTAGATGCTTTAATCGCAACTGAAGATGTACGTTATCATGATCATGCAGGTATCGATGCAAGAGGCACGATAAGAGCCTTTGTTTTTTTAGGCAAAAGAGGTGGAGCGAGTACCATTTCTCAACAATTGGCACGACAATTATTTGTTGGCGTCAGGTCAAGAAATAAGCTTCAAGCGATAACTCAAAAAATAAAAGAATGGGTAATCGCAACACGTTTAGAGCGTCAATATACCAAAGAAGAAATCATTGCTATGTATTTTAACATTTATGATTTTGGCAACAATGCTGATGGAATTCGTTCAGCAGCAAGTATTTATTTTGATAAAAAGTTAATGGACTTGAATGTAAAAGAATCGGCCATGTTAGTTGGTATGTTTAAAAACTCTTCGTTATATAATCCAAGAGATCATAAAAATCCTATTGGCACAAGAAATAGAAGGAATGTAGCATTAAGTCAAATGGAAAGATATGGATACATCACAGAAGCTGTTAAAGATTCTCTTCAAAAATTAGATTTAGGATTACGTTACACACCACAATCTCATCGAGACGGAATAGCAACTTATTTTAGAGCTTATTTACAAGGGTTTATGAAAAAATGGGTTAATGATAAGGCAAATAGAAAACCAGATGGTTCAAAATATAGTATCTATAGCGATGGCTTAAAAATCTATACGACTATTGATTCACGTATGCAAAAACATGCCGAAGAAGCTGTTGCACAACATATGCCTAGATTACAAGCAGAATTTTTTCATCAAAACACAGCAAAACGAAACCCAACAGCTCCTTTTTTAGACCTCACATATGGAGCAATCGATACGTTGATGAGACGCTCCATAAGACAATCGGAACGTTGGAGAAAAATGAAATATGATTTAAAAAAACCTGATAAAGAAATAAAAGCATCATTTTACAAACCTACCCAAATGACCATCTTTTCTTGGAAAGGGGATATTGATACAATTATGACACCAATGGATTCTATGCGCTATTACAAGTCGTTCTTGCGCACAGGAATGATGTCGATGGAGCCACAAACAGGACATGTAAAAGCTTGGGTTGGTGGTGTTAATTACAGGCATTTTCAATACGATATGGTAAAACAAGGGAAACGTCAAATAGGTTCTACTTTTAAACCTTTTGTTTACGCTGCTGCAATAGATCAGTTGCATTTATCACCTTGTGATACGCTTCCGGATTCTCCTTTTTGCATCGAAAAAAACAAATATGGAAACCCAGAAGAATGGTGTCCTAAAAATTCAGGTGAAAAATATGGAAATATACGAACTTTAAAAAATGCCTTAGCTAATTCTGTAAATACTGTTACAGCAAGATTAATGGATAAAATTGGTCCACAGCCAGTTATTGATTTAGCCAATAGTTTAGGGATAGAACAAGATATTCTTCCAGTACCTTCTATAGCGTTAGGAACACCAGATTTAAGTGTTTACGAAATGGTTGCAGCTTATTCTACTTTTGCAAATAAAGGCGTTTATACAAAACCAGTTATGATAACAAGTATTGAAGATAAAAATGGGACTATACTATTTCAATTCACTCCAGAAACCAAAGATGTTTTAAGTGAAGAAGTAGCTTATGTAACGGTTAATTTATTAGAAGGCGTTACGCAAGGAGGTTCAGGTACAAGGCTAAGACATACCTTTGCCAAGGAAGAACCCGTTTATAAAGAAATAATTACAGGTTATCCTTATCAATTTGATAATCCAATTGCCGGGAAAACAGGAACTACACAAAACCAAAGTGATGGCTGGTTTATGGGAATGGTTCCAAATTTAGTTACAGGAGTTTGGGTTGGTGCCGAAGATAGAGCGGCTCACTTTAAAACAATTACTTATGGTCAAGGCGCTTCAATGGCATTGCCTATTTGGGCATTGTATATGAAAAACTGTTATAATGATGAAACACTAAATGTGTCGAAGGAAGAATTTGAAAAACCAGATAATTTGTCTATAGAACTCGACTGCGAAAAACACCAAGAACAGCTAACAGGCAATAAAAAAGGGAAACCAGACGATGACCAAGAAATAGATTTTTGACTTTTTCGTCATACGGAAGATGTCTCCTTGAACGCTCCCGATAGTTATCGGGTCGAAAGGTCATTATAGTATTTTTTAAGATTAATTTTACGCAGCAATAACTGTTAACAAAATGTTAAAACAGCTAATTTTAAAAATTCACTCATTACGGTTTTACCCTACTCTTTAGTTACAGCAATACTTACGAGAACAAATTAACGTAAAAAACTTATTAACAATGACTTACAAAATAAAAAAGTAAGAAAAAAGTGCAATTTCATTTTTTTTTTGTCTATATTTGAGATGTCTAGGACTTCGTTTTTAAAATCAAAGCCGATTGAAAACGAAGGTTTTAGACGTTAGCTGTAAACAATTTAAAGCAAACTTTAGCATTAAAAACAATGGAAATCATGAACACAAAAATCTCAATTTTAATTATCTTTTTAAGTTTAAATTTAACATCTTTTGGGCAGATATGTGGTACAGAAGCATTAGAATCTATTCCAAGTTCTCAAAGGACAGTAACAATGCCTAAATATTTAAGTACTTCAAATTCAATTTGCTTCAATGTATACTATCATATTCTTAGAAATGATAGTGGTGTTAATGGATATAATCCTGATGATTTGAATCTAATAACTAATACATTAAACAATGCATTTAATCAACATAATATTTATGTAAATCAATTGGGTTATGATTTTATTGATAATTCTAGACTTGCTGTAATTGATGATTTTGGGAGTTCAACAGTAGAGTTTGATGAATTAGTTCAAATTAATAACAATCCCAATGCCATTAATATTTATTTAGTCATTAATGCTTTTCAATGGATTGGAAAAGCTGATGGTATTCTAAGTCAAGCTTTAGTGATAGAAAATCAGCATGC
>JAKITV010000014.1 GCA_021647885.1 Flavobacteriaceae bacterium
TTATTTCAATCTATGTAAATACATATTCACTACATTTTCAATTCCTAAATACAAGCTTTCAGAAATTAAGGCATGACCAATTGAAACCTCTAAAAGATTTGGAATATTGTCTTTAAAAAATTTAATATTCTCTAAAGATAAATCATGTCCTGCATTTACACCAAGCCCAATAGAATTTGCTAATTCTGCACATTCAATGTAAGGTTTAATAGCATCCAGATTCCCTAAACTGTATTGATGGGCAAAGTCTTCGGTATATAATTCAATTCTATCAGTTCCTGTTGCTTTTGCGCCTTCTACTTGTTTTAATTCTGAATTTAAAAAAACAGAGGTTCTAATATTGTTTCGTTTAAATTCTTGAATTATTTCTGTTAAAAAACTGTTATGTTTTATTGTATCCCAACCAGCATTAGACGTTATAGCGTTAACAGCATCGGGAACTAAAGTGACTTGAGTTGGTTTTATACTTAAAACCATATCGACAAATTTTGGGATTGGATTTCCTTCTATATTAAATTCGGTATAAACAATAGGCTTTAAATCGCATGCATCTTTATAACGTATATGACGCTCGTCTGGACGAGGATGAATTGTGATACCTTGAGCACCAAACTCCTGTATGTCTTTAGCAAATTGAACAAGATTAGGAGTGTCTCCTCCTCTAGAATTTCTTAAGGTTGCAATCTTGTTAATATTTACACTTAATTTTGTCATTTATTTAGATTTTTAAAATGCAAAAATACAAAGTAAGTTACGCTTAATCTGTATATTTTTGATTAATTTGCGCTTGTATTTATATGATGATATGCCTTTAAGTAATTACATAATAAATGATATAAAGCCTCTTAATGTTAACGATAGCATTAAAGGTGCGCAATTGTTGTTTAATCAGCTCACATACTCACATCTTCCTATAAAAAAAGATGATGTTTACATAGGTTGTATTTCTGAAACTGATGCTCACTGTTTTGAGTCTAGCAAACCTCTTTCGGAGTTTTTATATACTATTGAAGGATTTTATGTTAGAGCAAATGCGCCTTGGTTAGATGTATTAGGAGACTTTGCTCAAAGCAACTCTAATATTATGCCTGTTTTAGATGAAAAAAATGTCTATTTAGGATATTACGAACTTAACGATATTATTTCTTTATTTAACGAAACTCCATTTTTTGCCGAACCTGGAGGGGTTTTAATTGTAGAAAAAGGTCTTAACGATTATTCTTTTAGTGAAATTAGTCAGATTGTTGAATCTAATAACGCAAAACTATTAGGTGCTTTTATATCAAAAACAGAAAATGATGTTGTTCAAATTACTATAAAAATAGGCAGTTCTGGTCTTAATGATATTATTCAAACCTTTAGGCGTTACAGTTATAATATTATTTCTGGTCATGAAGAAGATCTCTTTATTCAAAACCTTCAAGAGCGTTCTGATTATTTAAAGAAATATTTAAACATGTAACTTATGAAGATTGCAATCTTTGGTCAATATTACCATAAAAACTCTGAGTCTTCAATAGAAACGCTTTTAAGTATTTTATTAAAAAAGCCTGTTGATGTTTTTATCGAAGAGCAATTTCATTCAACTATAAAAGCACAACAAAATAGTAGCTTTAAAGACATCTACTTTAAAATTTTTAATCGATTAGACAACTCTTATGATTTACTAATAAGTATTGGAGGAGATGGTACTATGTTAAGAGCTGTTACTTTTGTTAGAGATTTTTCTATTCCAATCGTTGGTATAAATACTGGTCGTTTAGGCTTTTTGGCTACGATACAAAAAGATGGAATTGAAAAAGCAATTAACAATATCCTAAAAGGCAATTACAGGATCTCTGAAAGAAGCCTGCTTAGCATAAAAACAGAACCGGAAAATGAAACTCTTTTAGATTTTAATGTGGCATTAAACGAAATTGCTGTAAGTAGAAAAAACACAACATCTATGATTACAGTGCAAACGAGTTTAAATGATGAATACTTAACATCGTATTGGGCAGATGGTTTAATTGTTTCCACTCCAACAGGATCTACAGGATATTCTTTAAGTTGTGGTGGGCCAGTAATTATGCCTGAAGCCGGCAGCTTTATACTTACTCCAATTGCTCCACATAATCTAAACGCCAGACCTCTGGTAATCCCTGATTCTACTGTAATAAAACTAAAGGTAAGTGGTAGAGAAGACAACTATTTAGTGTCTTTAGATTCTAGAATTGCAACTTTGGACAATGACTCTATTGTTACAATAAAAAAAGCGACATTTAAAATTAAAATGATAGAATTGGAAGACGAAAGCTTTCTTCAAACACTGCGTAAGAAGCTTCTTTGGGGAGAAGACAAAAGAAATTAGACAATAATTTAGCTTAATTCCTGTTAATCAGTAATACTATTCAACAAATTATTAAAGGCTAATCTTATTTATTATATTTGCAAACTTTTTAATTCCTATGAAGTACCTAACCATTATTATAATGAGTGTTTTATATTGCCAATTAAGTCATTCTCAAATTTATGAAATTGGTATGTTTGCTGGTGGAAGCAATTTTATTGGAGATGTAGGTGCTACAAACTTTATTTCGCCTAACCAAGTTGCAATTGGAGGTGTCTTTAAATGGAATAGAAGCCCTAGACATTCTTATAGAGTAACAGTTATTTATGCTGGTTTAGAAGGTGTTGACATAAAATCAGATGATCCAAGGCGACAACAAAGAGGTTATTCTTTTGAAACTAATATTTTAGAAATATCGGCTGGAATGGAATTTACATTCTTTGATTTTGATTTACACTCCGAAGGAAAAAAAATGACACCTTATTTGTATTCTGGAATAAGTGCTGCAAATCACGATAACTTTTACTTTAACAATAGTGGCGTAATAATCTCAGAAAATAAAAAAAGCTGGGCTTTTGGTATTCCAATAGTTTTAGGATTTAAAACTACACTTACAGATAGTTTTATCCTTGCACTTGAAGTTGGTGCTAGATATACATTTTCAGACGAAATAGATGGCAGTATTCCAGACAATCCGTCGTTACAACCAAACTTTAGTTTTGGAAATATAAACAATAATGATTGGTACACATTTTCTGGAATTACACTAACTTACACCTTTGGCAATAATCCTTGCTATTGTGGCTACGAATAATGGATTTAAAAAACAAAATACATACAGACCGTTTACCTAAACATATTGCAATAATTATGGATGGCAATGGTCGTTGGGCAAAGCAAAAAGGAAAATTACGAATATTTGGTCATGAAAAAGGAGCAAAAGCTGTAAAGGAAGTTATTGAAGCCTGCGCAGAAATTGGTGTTAAAAATTTAACACTTTATACGTTTTCTACCGAAAATTGGAATAGACCAAAAATAGAAGTTCAAACCTTGATGAAACTTTTAATTTCCTCATTAAAAAAGGAAATAAAAACACTACACGATAACAACATTAAACTTAAAGCTATTGGAAACCTGAAAGACTTACCAGCAAAGGTTTATAATGAATTATTGGATGTTATAGAAATTACAAAAAACAATGATAGATTAACTCTAACTTTAGCATTGAGTTATGGTTCAAGAGAAGAACTTATAAACACAGTAAAACAAATTAGCATTAAAGTTAAAAATAATATAATTTCGCCAGAAAAAATTGATGAACTCATAATAAATCAGCATCTTTACACGCAAAATTTACCAGATGTAGATTTTTTAATAAGAACTGGTGGCGAACAACGAATAAGCAATTTCTTATTATGGCAAATAGCCTATACAGAATTGTATTTTACTAATGTATTTTGGCCTGATTTCACAAAGCAACATTTGTACGAAGCCATAATAAATTATCAAAAAAGAGAAAGACGATTTGGAAAAACAAGTGAACAACTTAGTTAATATTATACTATTGAGAACATACTTTACACGACTTCTATTTGTACTTTTTTTTATTAGTAGTATTAGTATTACTGCCCAAAGTAATGAGTTAGCAAATGCAAAGAAATATACAATTGGAGATATTTCAGTTTCTGGAAACACAAACTTTAGCTCTCAAACCATAGTTACTTACTCTGGATTACGTAAAGATCAAGAAGTAATGATTCCCGGAGAAAAAATTAGTGCTGCAATTAGAAAATTATGGAGCTCAAATTTATTTAGTAACATTGATATATTTATCAGTAAAATTGAAGGCAATACAGTTTATTTAGAAATTCAACTTATCGATTTACCCGAACTTAAAGAGGTTAAAATTGAAGGTGTAAAAAAATCTAAATTTGAAGAAATCATAAAAGAAAACAAACTTCAAGCTGGAACGAAAGTTACTGAGAACCTCATTACAACGACAAGAAACTATCTAGAAAATAAATACAAAAAGCAAGGTTTTTTAAATGCTAAAGTAAATATTATAACTACCGAAGTGATTGATTCTGTTCAAAAAAGCAGAGTTAATATGTTGTTAACTATAAACAAAGAAAATAAGATTAAAGTAAAAGATATTGTGTTTGTTGGAGCCGAAAAACTTAAAGGCAAAAAGCTTCGTAAAGCCATGAAAAACACAAAAAAGAAAAACCTAGTACGTGTACTTAAACGGTCTAAATATATTGAAGCAGACTACAAAGAGGATTTAGTTAGTTTAATAGATAAGTATAAAGAAAATGGATATAGAGATGCTCGTATTATTTCTGATTCCATCATTAAAAATAATGACAATACCATTTCTATAAATATTAAGTTGGAAGAAGGTGAAAAATATACCTATGGAAAAATCAATTTTTTAGGCAACACTATATACACCGATCAACAACTCAGGCAAATTTTAGGAATAAATGAAGGCGATACTTATAATGGCGTAGAGCTGGATAAACGAATCGCTGACGATTCTAAACCTGATGCAAACGATCTTACAAATCGTTATCAAGACTTTGGTTATTTATTTTCTACAATAACTCCAATAGAAGTAAGTGCAGATGGTAATATTATTGATATGGAAATAAGGATAGTTGAAGGGAAACCCGCTTACTTTAATAATGTGACTGTTACAGGAAACGATAAGACTAACGACCATGTAATTTACAGAGAGTTAAGAGTGCGCCCAGGGCAATTATATAGTAAAGCAAATGTGGTACGTACAGTTAGAGAACTAGGGCAATTAGGCTTTTTTGATGCCCAACAAATTGTTCCAAACTTTAAAAATGTTAACCCAACAGATGCAACACTAGATATGGAGTTTTCTGTTGAAGAACGTGGTTCAAGTCAAATAGAATTACAAGGTGGTTATGGAGGTGGAGGATTTATCGGCACATTAGGTTTGTCTTTTAATAATTTTTCTATAAAAGACATCTTTAAAAAAGAAGCCTATAAACCAGTTCCAATGGGAGATGGTCAAAAATTATCTTTACGTTTGCAAGCAAGTCGATTCTTTCAAACTTATAGCTTCTCATTTTCTGAACCTTGGCTAGGTGGAAAAAGACCTGTACAGTTTTCTACATCAATATCGCATACCAAACAATTTCTATTTAACCCCATTACAAGAAATGCTGATAAAAGTAGAAGGTTTAATATTACTGGTGTCTCGGTTGGTTTAGCAAAACGTCTAACTGTGCCAGATAGTTACTTTACTTTATCTCAAGCAGTTAGTTTTCAACATTACGATTTACAAAATTACAATACAGGCTTATTCACATTTGGTGATGGATCCTCTAAGAATTTGTCATACACTATTGGTTTAAGTAGAAACAATACTTATAACGATCCAATATACCCAATAGGAGGATCTAATTTTAGTGTAAGTGCTAAAGTTTCTTTTCCATATTCGGCTGTCAATGGTGTAGATTATAAGGCTTTAAAAGAAGAAAGAGAAGGGTTAATTGAAGATTTAGCTACAGATCCAACAAATACAGATACTTCAGATAGAATTTCAGAAATAGATCAAGAACGTTTTAAGTGGTTAGAATTTTATAAAATTAAGTTTAAAGGCGATTGGTACACAAAAATTGTTGGCGATCTTGTTTTGAGACCAAGTATCGAGTTTGGATTTTTAGGAGCTTATAATAATGATAGAGGAATAATTCCTTTTGAACGCTTTTTTTTAGGTGGAGATGGATTAGGAAACCAAAGTTTAGATGGTCGAGAAACAATTGCTTTACGTGGCTATCCAAACCAATCACTGCAACCATTAAATGAAAATGGAAGAGCTGGTAACGATGGTGGAACAATTTATAATAAGTTCTCTTTAGAATTAAGACATCCAATAACATTAGGAGCACAAGCAAAAATTTATGCACTTGCTTTTATAGAAGGTGGTGCATCATTTAATAATTTTAGAGATTATAACCCTTTTAATATAAATCGATCTGCTGGACTAGGTATTCGTCTCTTTATGCCAGCATTTGGATTATTAGGTATAGATTTCGGACATGGATTTGATCCTTTACCGGGACAGACAGTTAAACATGGTTGGGAAACGCATTTTATAATTGGACAACAATTTTAAGTTTGGCACGATATTTTCTTTTAACCCAATAACGATTTTATACAAGTGTTAAAATTTTTTAAGTTTTATTTCGTTAATTTGAAGAATATTAACTCTAGCGACGGAATCGTGAATTTTATCCGTCATTTTAATGAATTTATAAGATGCAATCTATACATTTAAAATACATGCGGATAAATACTAAAGTTCCTTTTTTACTGGCATTTGTATTCTTAATAAGTTTTAGTTCCTTTGCGCAGCGTGGCGTAAGAATTGGATATATTGATACCGAATATATTTTACAAAACGTACCCGAATATCAAGATGCTTCAGTACAACTTGATGCTAAAGTGCAAAAATGGAAAAGTGAAATAGAATTACGTTTAAGTGAAATTGATCAAAAAAAGAAACAATTAAATAGTGAAAGTGTATTACTCACAAAAGAGCTTATTGAAGAACGTCAAGAAGAAATAAATATTGAAGAAAGTGAGGTTTTAGATTACCAACAAAAACGTTTTGGCCCAAATGGAGATTTAATGATTCAAAGAAAAAATCTCATGCAGCCAATACAGGATCAAATTTTTACTGCAGTACAAGAAATTGCTGCTAATAAAAAATACGATTTTGTGTTCGATAAATCTGCCGATGTAGTAATGCTTTATTCAGCAAAGCGATTTGATATTAGTGACCAAGTGTTAAGATCCATAACAAGGTCTTCTAAACGAAAACAAGTTCAAAACCGTAAAGAAAGAAAAGCTGCTGAAGAGGAAGAGTTGGTGCCAGAAATTAATAAAGAACAAGAAGCTCGCGAAAAAGTTTTAGCAGATAAAAAAGCAGAACGCGCAAAAAATATTGAAGATAAACGCAACAAGCAATTAGAAGCTCGTGAAGCAAAAAAGAAAGCTTTAGAAGACAAAAAGAAAAAGATTTTAGAAGACAGAGCAAAAGCCAGAGAAGAAAAAATCAATGCTCGTAAAGGAATATCTAACAATAAAGAAGAAACAAAGACTGAAGACGTAAAAAAAGAAAATAATAATGCTGTAATAACAGAGAAAAAGGAGGAAACAACATTAAGTCCCAGTGAAGCAAAGAAAAAAGCATTAGAAGATAAAAAGAAGAAAATATTGGCAGACAGAAAAGCGAAACTCGAAGCTAGTAAAGGAAAAACTGTAAAGGAAAATGATGTAAAAGCTGAAAACGATAGCATAAAAACTGTCGCTCCAAAATTAACCGATAGAGAAGCCCGTAAAAAAGCTCTGGAAGATAAAAAGAAAAAAATATTAGCAGACAGAAAAGCAAAGTTAGAAGCTCGTAAAAAAGCTAAAGACAGTACCTCAATTAAGAAGAATAATTAATTAACAGTAAACAATTTATAACATAATTTATTAAAAATGAAACACCTAAAAACCCTATTATTTGCAGTTGCACTTTTTATTGGAAGCACAAGTTATATTGATGCACAAAGTAATGTTGCGCATATAGATACACAAGCATTAATTGATGCTATGCCAACAGCCATAGCAGCGAGAAGTGAATTAGAAAAATTAGCTAAAACTTACGAAGCTGATATTAGAACTATGACTACCGAATATCAAAATAAAGTAAAACAATATGATGCTGAAGCTTCAACGCAAACACAAGAAGAAAATCAAAAAAGGATGCAAGAAGTAGCAACTATGGAACAAAGTATTCGTCAATATCAAGGTCAAGCGCAACAAGATTTACAAAAAAAAGAACAAGAATTGTTTACGCCTATTTATGAAGAAGTTAGAGCAGCTATCCAAAAGGTTGGTAAAGCACAAGGCTTTCAATATGTATTAGACTCTAGAGAAGGATCAGGAACACTTTTACTAGCTGACGGCAAAGACCTTTTAGTAGATGTAAAAAAAGAATTAGGATTCTAAAAAGAATTACTTTTTTAAAATAAACTATATGAAAGCTGTCTTGTAAAGACAGCTTTTTTTTCCGATAGCTATCGGGATTTGTAATATGAACAAACAACCTATAGGTATTTTTGATTCTGGAGTTGGAGGAACCTCTATTTGGAAAGAGATTCATGCGCTTTTACCTAACGAAAACACTATCTATCTTGCCGACAGCAAACATGCACCTTATGGAAATAAGTCTAAAGAAAGAATCATCGAATTAAGTATAAAAAACACTGAATTACTATTAGAAAAAGACTGTAAACTAATTGTAGTAGCATGCAATACCGCAACAACCAGTGCTATTAAAACACTACGAGAAACTTACATTATTCCTTTTATTGGTATCGAACCAGCCATAAAACCAGCAGCTCTACAAACTAAAACTAAAGCCGTTGGTATATTAGCAACTAAAGGAACATTAACCAGTAACCTATTTCATAAAACTACTAATTTATTTGCTGAAGATATAACTGTTATAGAGCAGGTTGGAGAAGGCATTGTACCTTTAATTGAAAGTGGAAAAGCACAATCTAACGAGATGAAATCGCTACTCAAATTATATCTCAAGCCAATGCTTGATGCTGATATTGATTATTTAGTTTTAGGCTGTTCGCACTATCCTTACTTAATGCCTTTACTTTTAGAACTCTTGCCTAAACACATAAAAATTATTGATTCGGGTGAAGCAGTAGCGAAGCAAACTAAAGCTATTTTAGTACAGAATGATTTGCTTAATACTCGAAACACAAATCCCAAATTACAATTTTATACTAATGGAAATCCTGAAGTTATGGCATCTCTTTTAGGTAATGGTCATACTGCTGAATATTTAGATTTTTAGTGTTTTGTTATTCCTGCGTTTCTTACCAATCGTAGTCGAAGTTAAGACTGGAATCTATTATTCTTCTAAAAGACAATAATGGTTTAACAGAATTAATATCAAGTGAAGAAATAAATAAGATTGAAAACGCAGAAGATCAATCAACTATTTCAAGCAAAATAAATTGATTTAATTGCTTTTCAAACCTATTAAAATTATTGTCGGAAATTAATAATAAGGTTTTATTTCCGTTAGATAGTGTTGGCCCAAAAGTAATCCCTTCAATATTATCTATGCTATTATTGGTTAGTTTATCTCTTAACTGTTCAAAATCTAATAACAACGTTTTTGTTCCTGAAACATACGATTCGGTAATTAGATTATCCATTTTTAAAGTATTTGTAGCTTTGGTTGCATCTACATTAAATAATTTAATAGTATTACTTTGGTTTCCCAATCCGCTAGAATAACTACGTTCTATAACAAAAAATTTATTTTTGCCATATTCAAGTATGTCAGTAAGACCATTAACCGCAAATTTGTTTTTAGGCTGCTTTGCAATAGGATCTAAAAGATACGCAAACTGTTTTACAGTTTCATTAGTTATAGTATTTATATATGTTATTCGAACAGGTGACTTAGTTTTTACTAATTGTGGCTCAGGACCATCTGCTTTAAGTGGCAGTTCCATTGTTATCCAATACCCTTCTTCCTCATTATAGCTTTTGCTTAAACCTTCTAAAGTTGCATTATGCCTTGGCTGTTGTTCACTGTTTGGATAAAATGCCAAAGGTATATTGAAAGTCTTATCAATTTTACCTGTTGTATTTACATTAAAAAATAATGGTTGTTTTTGATTTTTAATATGCCCTTCGCTAGTTAAAAACACCTTATTTGTTTTACTATCATATCTAATGGCTTCTAAATCTAAATATTTAGAGCTATCTCTTATTTTAACCACTTTAGTAATCTCAATATTAGATATTATAGTATCACTAATAGTAATAGTTGCTTCATAAAACCTTGGGTTGAAGGCATCATCACACACTAAATAATATAACCCATTATAATAATCTATTCCGGATAAACCTCCTACAACTGTACCGTCTATCATTACAGCTTCAGGTAAAATATATTCATCTAAAAATTTAAGTTCTAATTTTTTATGAGGTTTAACATCAATGCTTTTACATCCTAAAATTGAAATGCATAAAAATAGAATGCTTATCTTCTTTATAATACTATTCATACCAACTAGAATATTTCACATAGTTATTAGCAATTCTTTCTATCTCTCCCGAAATCAATTTAGGCGAAACCTCTTTTATTTTTTTGGCAGGAATTCCACCATAAACACTTCCAGCCTCTACTTTAGTATTTTTAGACACTACTGCACCTGCTGCAATTATACTATTACTTTCCACAATACAATCGTCCATAATAATGCTTCCCATTCCAATCAATACATTATCCTTAATAGTACAGCCGTGTACAATAGCATTATGTCCAATAGAGACATTATTGCCAATATTTGTTGGTGAGGTTTTATACGTAGCATGAATTACTGCTCCATCTTGTATGTTTACTTTATTTCCGATTTTAATGTAATGTACATCGCCTCGTATTACAGCATTAAACCAAATACTGCATTGGTTGCCTATTTGAACATCCCCAACTATGGTTGCGTTATCAGCGATATAGCAATCGTCTGGGATTTGTGGAGAATTTCCGTTTACTGGTTTTATTATTGGCATATTAAATTCCTTTGAAAAAAGGAATCTTGAGATATCATCAAAAAATTCCATTTTGAGGTTAATTTACAAGTTAAAAATTCATTGCATTCAATAAAAAGAAATTTGCATTTTAATTCCTATTTCTTTCATTCCTGATATTTATCGAAACCATCTTATTTTAAACGCACAATTCTATTAAAAATAATGTTCTCTGTCTTATTAATGAGATTCCTGCCTTCGCAGGAATTTATCATTTAAAATAAGATAGAAAATTAGATTTTTTTGAAGCTGAAACCATAATTTCCTTTCCGTTAGACAATACGACATGTCCTCCTTTTCCCTTTTTATATTTAGTTACCTCATTTACATTTACTAAAAATGATTTGTGAACTCTTGCAAAACTCGAGTCTTTTAAAGCGTCTTCAAAATATTTAAGGGTTTTGCTAACCAATTTCTTTTTGCTGTTGTTTAGGTAAATTTCGGTATAATTATCATCGGCTTTACAATACAAAATATTAGCAGTTTCCAGTACTTCAAAACCATCTTGCTGCGGAATAGTGATTTTGCCATTTACAGCTTTTGTTTTTGGCACTAACACTTGATTTTGTAATGCTTCTTCTTTAGTCTTTATTTCCGCCACATAATCTACCGCTTTTATGAGTTCGTCTATAGAAATTGGTTTCATTAAATAATAAGAAGCGTGTGCATTCAAGGCTTCAATCGCATAATGATTATAGGCTGTTACAAAAACAGTTTCAAAATTTACGTCACCTACTTTTTCGAGTAAATCGAAAGCATTGCCATAAGGCATTTCTACATCAAGAAAAACCAAATCCAGCTCGTGATTTCTAATTAACACTAACGCTTCATCTACATTTGCAGCTTCTCCTAAAACTGAAACATTTGGGCAATATTTTTTTAAGTAGTTTTTTAATATTTCTCTACTTGTTTCTTCGTCTTCGACTATTATTGATTTTAATTTCATAAGCCCATTGTCCTTCTTACATTTCCCAAAGGGAAAATTTATTTCGTTAATTAATATAATTCTTTTTTAATTCGTAAATTAAAAATCTACAATCGTAAATCGTTAGTCTTTTTTAAGGGTTACCACAACTTTTGTTCCAGTATCTTCAGCTTCATTGTAATCATCAATAAACACATCGACTTTATCTTTATACATCTTGTTTAAAATAGCTACACGCTTCTTAATATTTCCCATTCCTGTTGAATTTTGTTTTTGCTGATTTTGCGTTTTCAAAGCTTTCGATTTTTCTCGCCCAATTCCATCGTCGGCAATAGTAATCATTATTTCATCTATATTTCTTTGAGAAATTTTTATCGATAATTTCCCTTTTTCTTTTTTGTATCGTAAGCCATGCCACACAGCATTTTCTATATATGGTTGCAGTAACATTGGCGGAATTTGAAAGTCTTCAACTTTTACATTTTCATCTATTGTTATTGAATAATCGAATTTATCTTTGAATCTAAAATGTTCTAATTTTGTATATAATTCGATTAATTCTATTTCTTTTTCAAGCGGAATAAAATCTTCTTCACTATTTTCTAAAACAGCTCTCATTAACAATGAAAAATCTGATAAATATTTATTTGCAGTCCGCTCATCGTTTGAAGCTATAAAACTATTTACCGAGTTTAACGCATTAAATATAAAATGAGGATTCATCTGGCTTCGTAAAGATTTTAATGCTAATAAATTATTGTTCAGTTTTTGCTGTTTGATATTTTTAAACATAAAATAACCTGCAACAAGTAACAATAGTAAACCTCCAATTAAGGAATATATAATAAGGCTTTGTCGTTTATTTCGTTCAGTAGTAAGCTGGTATTTGCTTTCGGATAAAGCGCGATCACTTTCCAGACCTGTAATACGGCTTTGTTTTGTGGCAAGATCACGCCTAAAACGTGCTGCTTGCGAAATTTCCTGTTCTTTCTTTATATACAATTCGTCAACCAATCGCTCATAGGCTCTAGTGGTAGCAATAGCCTTGTCGAAATCTCCTGCGTCTCTATAAACTTCTGACAGCTTTCTGGTGGCATCTTTTTGCACTACCAAGTCTTCTTTGTCATCAGCTTCTTCAATACTTTTTTCAAGATACGGAATAGCTTTATCATAATCCTTTTGCAAAAAATATGCAGCACCAATTTTATAATTTTGTTTTTGAGGTGTTAATGCGCTTTCGTTTGCGAAAATAGAATCGGTTTCAATCTCTTTTATATCTTGTATAGCTTCCTTACGTAATTTGATTTCATCACTATACGCTCGTTTTTTATTTTGAAAGTCGGCAACTTTATTCTTCTCTTCTACAGCTCTTTTTTTGTTTTCTTTTGAAGCCAATTGTAATGAGTTGTTAAAGAAATCTTCAGCCTCTTTTAACTTTCCGTTAGCTTCATAAGCTTGGGCGAGTTTAGAATTTAAATCGGTTATCTTGGGTGTTATTAAGTGTTTTTGTGCTATATAAAGTCCTTCTTTGTATGCAGAAACTGAAGCTATATAATCTTGTGTGTTAAAATACACATCTCCTAAACCTTCATACAAAACAGTTAATTGCCAATTGGATAATTCTTGTTTGCTAATTGTATTGTAAGTATGTATGCTTTCTTGATAATTCTTATTAAACTTATATGCTTTTGCCAGTTTTAATTTAGCATCATTAGACTCCATATTTTGTAAACTAATTCTATAATTAGTTATGGCTAAATCATATTGTTTCCATTCAAAATAAACATCTGCTAATATTTCATAAACTTCAGCGTTTTGCTTTGTTGAATTCGATATTGCCAAAGCTTCGGCAACAAACTGAATGCTTTTTTCTGCATCTTTATTTAAATATAAACCTACAGAGTCTATAAGTGACTTAAAAAAAATGTTGTCTCCTTTTTTAAATTTAATTCTGGAATTGAAAGATTGTTTTGGTCTAACTTCTACTTTAATGTTTTCGTTACTTTGAATAATGTAGTATACTGTTTCAAAATCACGATGTCTAATAACTAATTCGTCTCCTTTCTTTGCTTCAATTATAAAATCGCCTTGAGAGTCTGTAGTGGTGTAGGCTCCACCAAGAATTTCTATATTAACTTTTGGTATTGGTTTATTGGTATCGCTTTCTAAAACAGACCCTTTAACAATAAAGCTTTTGTTTCGTTCTTCAAACCTGTTTTCTTGAGGGTTTACAGTTATTGAAACGAACAAAAGAAGTACAAATGTTATTTGCTTATGTAATGCTTTCATTGTAATTGTAATGTGGTAAACTTACATACTTTACTTGATAAAATAAAATGCTGTTATGTCGAAAACTGTCTTTTTTAATTGAAAAACTCCATGTTACCTAATTGAAACTACCCTTTTACTCATTTATATTATAGGTACACTCATTTCACTTTTTTTGTGAATTAAGTTGAAGCTAGATTTACATCATAAATCAAAAAACAAAAAATATTATGAAAACACTTTTTAAATCATGCCTATTAATAGTATTGTTGATTGGTTTTTCGACAAGTAATGCCATTAACAAAAATGACAACACTAATTTGGTTGCAAGTAAAACAACTCTTGAAAAAACAAAAAAACAATTTATTAAAGTAGCTCTATTATTAGACACGAGCAATAGTATGGACGGATTGATAGATCAAGCTAAAGCGCAACTTTGGGGAATTGTAAACGAACTTTCTTATGCCAGATACAATGATGAACATCCAAATTTACAAATTGCACTTTACGAATATGGCAACGATGGTTTAAGTTCTAATGAAGGTTATATTCGTCAAGTGCTGGGTTTTAGTGAGGACTTAGATGATATTTCTAAAGAACTCTTTTCGCTTACCACAAATGGAGGTAATGAATTTTGTGGACAGGTTATTCAAACCTCTTTAAACCAGTTAGATTGGGGGAGTAATCCAGACGACTTAAAGCTTATTTTTATAGCAGGAAACGAACCCTTTACACAAGGAAAAGTAAATTATAAAAATGCTGCAATTAACGCTAATGAAAAAGATGTTACTATCAATACTATTTTTTGTGGTGATTATAACCAAGGTGTTTCTGGCTTTTGGAAAAATGGTGCAGATTTAACCAATGGTGATTACATGGCAATAAATCATAATCAAGTAACTGTTCATATGGCATCTCCATATGATGATGCCATATTAATTTTAAACAAGAAACTTAACAAAACATATGTTGCTTATGGAAAAAAAGGTGTGAAAAAAATAGCCCTTCAATTAATGCAGGATTCTGAAGCAGAAAGCTATAGTAATGCAAATGCTGTTGGAAGAACAGTTAGCAAAAGTTCACACTTCTACAAAAACTCAAAATGGGATTTGGTTGATGCCGTAGAAATGGATGAAGTTGTAGTTGAAGAATTAAAAGAGTCTTCATTACCAAAAGAACTTAAAGGAAAATCTGCAACCGAAATTAAAGCATACATTAAAGAGAAGAGCAAAGAAAGAACTTCAATTCAAAAACAAATACAAGAGTTAAATACTAAACGAAGACTGTACCTTTCAAAACAGGAGAAAGAAAATTCAAACGGATTAGAAAATGCCATGATAAATGCTATAAAAGATCAGGCAAAAAAGAAAAACTATAAATGGAAATAAAAGAATTAAAAATGGCTCTATTTTAATAGGGCCGTTTTTAATTTTGTATATGCTGAATATTAATTTATACTTGGACATTCGCAATCCCATTTTTCTCGTTTCACTCCAAAATTGTATCCTAAAGTTAATTGATGAAATCCGCCATTGGTAAACACTACCGAATTTGCTTGATAAGAATATGTATATGCAAAAACAAACTCTTTATAGTCAACACCAATTATAGGTGTGAAGTACTGTAATTTTTGACTGTTCACTCCTGATCCGTCTAAAAACTGTGCGCCATCAAAGCTTCTTCTATAAGATATTCCGCCCCAAACTTTTCCAAAGTCCATTTTTTTATATGCTTTAAAGTTTGTGTCAAGAAAAGATTCTTGTGTTGCATCTCTATACACATACATTAAAGAGGGTTCAAAACTCCATTCGCTATTAATTTTATGAAAAACATTTCCGACAGAAAATAAGTAAGTTCTTAAATTAGAGTAACTCAATCCTTGTTCATTAAAATTGATTCCATCATTATCTAATAAGTTCTTTACTGTAGCATGAGCATAAAAATTAATAAAATGATAAGAAAATCCAAAATCGACATTAAAGTTAGTAGCACTTTGTTCTATACCTCCAATAATAGGATCAAAACCTTGTGATAAAAATGAAGTTTCATCAAGTTTATACTGAATCACTCCAGCGCTCAACCCAAAAGAAAACATATTTAAATCTATAGGGTTTCTAGAAAACATTAAGTGATGTGCATAAGTTAAATACACTCCGTTTTGAGAATGAAAACCATTTTTATCACTATAAATAATGCCACCAATACCAGAATTAGAATATCCAACTCTGCCGTTTATACTTAAAGTTGTTAATTTTGGTGCTTCATTTTGCCCAAACCATTGCTGACGTGTTGTTAACCTAATTTTATTAGCATTACCTACTCCTGCCATAGAAGGATGAATTAAGTAATAATTATCGGTTAAATAATCTGAATATATTGGCAATCCTTCTTGGGCTATTGAAAGCTTCGCAAATAATATTACTAATATTAATAAACAAAATTTTTCTAATTTCATATTTTTATCTTTTCAGAGTAAAGTGAGCTTTAAACACTTTTAATGTTCCATCTTTAGGCTCAATAAACTCTATAGTAAACCAATAATCGTTTGTGGGCATTTTTTTTCCATTAAAAGTCCCATCCCAACCAATACTAGTTGGGCTTAACTGTTTTACCAACTTTCCATATCTGTCAAATATATAAATTTTTGAGTTTGGTTGAGTTGAAATCCCTTTTATATTCCAAGTGTCATTATATCCATCATCATTAGGTGTAAAAAACTTCGGATAATCTATTACAACTTTCATTTCAGAAACTACATTGCAATTCAAAATATCTCTAACATAGATTATATGTTCGCCGCCTAAAACTCCTTCAAAAGTTGAAGAGGTTTGCCAAGATCCAGAATCTAATCTAAATTCATACTCTCCATTACCAATAACAGATACTTGTAGGATATTATTGTTAGAAAATGCATTTGTTACTAGTTCTACTAAAATACTTTCAGGTGGATATGATCCAACAACTATTGTACTAGCAGGAATAGTACAACCTGTAACATTATTAGTGGCAAATACTGTATAATTTCCAACAACTGTTGGTGAGTAAGTAGATGCTGTTGCTCCAAGTATTATAAAACTGTTTGGGTCTAAGTTAACTTCAGATTCTGTTCCATTATACCATTGGAAAGTATAATCATTCACATTTAATTGAGTGTCTATTGGCGGGTTTTGTAAAAACGTTATTGTAACTGGATTAATTACCATATTGTTACTATCTAAACATATAACATATTGGTCTTCAATATCAATTTCTGGTACTGGATTTACAACTAAGATTAATGGAATAACTATAAAACATTCGTTGTCTATTGGTTGTACGCGTACATATATGGTTTGTGTAACGACTTGTGTGTTTTCAAAATTTAAAATATTAATGATATTGTTGCTATTTCCGTCAATGGCATCTATTTCATTTTCGTAATAAGTAAAAATAAAATCGGTTGCGCTTAACCCATTTAGTATTTCGGTTTCTCTTCTTGTAATATCAAAAAAATCAAAACCATTATTATCTATTTCACATTCTTCAATTACTGAAGGCATTACATTAAGGTCTGCATATAATATTGTTGTTAATGTTAATGTTATTATTGATGTACATAAATTTGTTCCTGTAGCCAAAACCAGTATGTCTCTATCGAGTATTGTATTGATATACATCGTTGGGTTAGTAATTGGATTATTGCTGTCTAAATCTGTTTGTGACTCAAAATAAGTTAATCCTATTGAGGTGTCACCTCCAGTAATCTGAGTTTCTCTTATTGTTAAATCGTATAAAGTATCAACTTGTTCACTACAAATACGTATGTCGTCTGGAGTAAAAATTATTGGATTGGGTATTACTACAAGTTCAAAAGTCATATCTGTACTAATACAATCTTCGGAATCAACTTGACCGTTTCCGTTTTTATCAAACTGTGCTCGTACAAATATGGTTTGTGGATTACTAATATTAGTATAAGTTGAAGCTGTTGCAATTGGAATATTGTTTAAAGCATCTATTTCGCTTAAATGATAACTTATTAAAATTGGATCTGTTTGTGAACCAATTACTTCAATGTTTTTTGTAAAAAAATCAAAAACCGCTTCAGTATTATCACTACATAATATATAATCTGAAATTACATTTAAAACTGGTAACGGATTTACTGTTAGTGTAATGTGATTACCAAGACCTAAACATGCATTTACATCGTCGCTATCTACTCGTATATATATGTTTTGAATGTTTGGTGATGCATCATTTCTATGGTTACTAATATCTACAATGGCATTTGTTTCAGCTAAGGCATCAGCTTCATTTGTATAATAAGTTATAGTTAAATTTTGACCAATTGGAAATAAGGCTTCAACTTGAACTGTTGCATCACTAAAATCGAAAGAAGCGATTCCATTTGTATTATCGCCATCTTCAAGTTTATTGTCACAAACTTCATAAGTTAAATTAAATGTGGCTGGTATTTGTGTAGCTCCTACTACCAAGTCTATTCTTGCGGTTCTAAAACATCCATTAGTAGTTTCTATTCTAGCGTAAACTATACTGTTTAATGTTATGGGGTTAGGGTAGCTTATAAAATTAGTAATCTGGTCTGCTACAAATCCTGTTTGTGCTTGCGCATCTGTTAGATAATAGGTAAAAGTTTCGTTTGCTGAGTCGTTTGATATTAACACATTGGCTTCTGTTAAATTAAACAGTGTGAAGCCATCAGCATCATTATCACACTGTGTTAACTCAACTATTGCTGTAACTACCGGAAGTGGGTTTACAACTAGATTAAATGTAGTAGTATCGTAACACAGCGTGTTTAATCTATTTTCTATTCTAGCCACTATAAGCTGTGGGTTACTGGTATTTTGTATAGGTACTGTTATTTCTGTTCCAGCAATTGCAGTATCAGCATCTGTTTGTGAATAATAAAATTTTACTTCAAAATCTGCAATTAATTGAGCACCTAACACTTCATTAATCTTGATCGATAAATCGAATGTCACAATCCCATTGGTGTCATTGGCATCATTGGCATTGTCACACAATTCAAAATCTATAGGTTGATTGGCTATAGGAACTGCTTGCACCTCAATGTTAAAGTTTATAACTTCAAAACAGGTTTGAGTAATATCAGCAATACGAATCCATATCGTTTCATATTGTAATGTATTACTATATGGTATTGTTAATGGATTTTGATTGGTTTCTGCATCAATTTGTGTTGCATGATAACTTATAGGAAAATCTGCTGGTAATTGCGTTCCTAACACCAACGCTTCGTTTGCTGTAAAATCAAAAATTTCTATTAAATCATTGTCTGCTTCACACATAACAATATTTTCTGGAGGAATAGCAATTATTGGAGGAATAGTAAATTCTATAAACACTTCATCTGTAGAGACACAGCCTGTAGACACCTCTACTTCAACACTATAAGCACCATCGGCAATTACTTGTAAGGTAGTGTTTGTTTCACCTATTAATTCAATACTATCTTTAAACCATTTATATGTTGCTAAAGGCAAGCCAATGTCTGCATCTAATATAACCTCTGTGCCATTACAACCAGGATTACCATTTACAATGGTAAGGTCATCCCCTAAATCCAATCCTAGATTAAAACTTCCTGCTTCTAAAAAAATTGCTGAGTCCCAAATTGAATCTCCTTGATCTGCTACAACCAATTTAATCTCATAAGCTGTATTTGGTATTACGTTGGCAAAAGCTGTTAAAACTACTGTTCTTCCTCCATAATTTGTATCTCCTAAATTATAACCTTCGAAAAAAGTTGTATTTGCTGGACAAGGAGCTGAGTTATTAATATTAGTAACACTTACAGGGGTTAAATCGGGTAAAACTGCCAAATTGGTATAAGTTGTAGTGCCAACCTCTCTCAATAAAAATGCAAAACTATCAGCAAAATCACATTCAGTACTACCATCATACTCTTCAGAAGCCATTAAATAACGAAAACTAATGCTATTAGAAGTTGGAACAAAATCAAACTTAATAAATGTTGCATCAAAAGTATTCGTTAGCCCTAAGGCTGCTTCTAAATCTGTGTCACCAGTTAAAACATTATCAAAACTCGGAAATGGATTTGTTCCAACTACTGTGTTACCTGCTGGAAAAGCTCTTCCTGTTGTTAATACTACACCTTCATCAAAAGGAAAATTACTTCCAACAGATTTTCTAAAATATCCATAGCTTTTAATTTGCGTATCATTAGGTTGCCCACTCACTTGAAATGAAAAATTATCTACTTCAGAGCAATCACCAGAAATAAGTACATTTTCTATTAGCTCTTGTGGAGAAAAAATTGATTCGGCATCAGCAGTATCATTAATACTAATAATTTGGGTATATCCAACTAAATTGGTTAGAAAAAAAATGAAGAAAAATAATAGTTGTTTCACAAAAAATTTAAGTAAATGAAATCCAAATATATATATTACTCAACATTTCTTTTATTATTTTTGTAAAAAATAGTTGTAATGAATAAAATCAACGTTTCAATACATGAAACCAGTAATCCATCAATTTTAAAATTTGAAACTAGCTCTTTTTTAACTAAATATGAAAGTTTTGAATTTAACAACATAGATGACGCAAAAAATTCTCCTTTAGCGCAACAGTTGTTTTATTTACCTTTTGTAAAAAAGATATATATATCAGGCAATTTTATTGCAATTGAACGTTACGATATTGTGAAATGGGAAGACGTGCAAAATGAAGTCTCCACTCAAATAGAAGACTACCTTAATACTGGAGGAATAGTTGTTGATCCTTCGTCTGAAAAGAAAAAAACCCCTATAACTATTTATGCCGAAAGCACTCCAAACCCTTCAGTAATTAAATTTGTAGCAAATAAAAATTTAGTGTCTTCAATGTTTGAATTTTCATCAGTAGAGGAAGCAACTGTTTCACCGTTTGCCACAGCATTATTTAATTTTACTTTTGTGAAAAGTGTTTTTTTAGACGAAAATTACATTTCTGTTACAAAACATGATGTTGCCGATTGGAATGATATTACGATGGAATTAAGAGAATTTATTAGAAGTTATATAGAGAATGGTAAAGAATTAGTTATTGTTAATGCTTCTGAAATAACAAAAAACAATGAAGCATCTAAAGAAGAAGTCTTTGAAGCTTTAGACGATATTTCCAAAGAAATTGTAAATATCCTTGAAGAATATGTAAAACCAGCTGTTGCGAGTGATGGTGGTAATATTCAATTTGAATCGTATGATGCTAACAGCAAAACTGTAAAAGTAATTTTACAAGGCGCATGTAGTGGTTGTCCTTCATCAACATTTACTTTAAAAAATGGCATAGAGAACATGCTAAAAGAAATGCTTAAAGGCAAAGTTGAAACTGTTGAAGCTATAAATGGTTAATTTCTTGAATTAAATAATTATCTTTAACATTCATTTATTAACCTTAAAATAAAAAAGAAATGGCAGTATTAAAAGTAATTGAAATCTTAGCAAATTCTAACAAGAGTTGGGAAGATGCAACTAGAAATGCAGTAAAGCACGCCTCTAAATCGTTGAAAAACATTCGCTCTGTTTATGTACAAGATCAAAGTGCAAGTGTAAACGATGATGAAATAACCGAATTTAGAGTAAACGTAAAAATAACTTTTGAAGTAAAATAAGTGTCAATCTTAAAGATTTAAAAGCGCTCAATTTAATGAGCGCTTTTTTTATACTTCATTTTATGTATTTTTGAGGCTAAGCAAAAATATTTGATTTTTTTGTTGTTAATTGCTGTTACACTACAAAGTTGTAAGAGTCAAACCTCCAAACAGATGGCTCATAAATATACCAACCAACTCATAAACGAAACCAGCCCGTACCTGTTACAACACGCCCACAACCCAATACATTGGAAGCCTTGGAATAAAAAAACGCTTGCTGAAGCTAAAGCACAAAATAAACTTATAATAATTAGTGTTGGCTATGCAGCTTGCCATTGGTGTCATGTTATGGAGCATGAAAGCTTTGAAGACAGTCTTGTTGCTCAAACCATGAACTCTAATTACATAAGTGTTAAAGTAGATAGGGAAGAACGTCCAGACATTGATCAAGTTTACATGAATGCCGTACAACTTATGACTGGTCGTGGTGGCTGGCCTTTAAATGTTATAGCTTTACCAGACGGAAGACCGATTTGGGGAGGAACTTATTTTAAAAAAGAGCAATGGATAAATGCTTTAGAACAGATTTCAAAAATTTTTAAAGAGTCTCCTAAAAAACTTTACCAATATGCCGACAAACTAGAACAAGGTATAAAATCTTTAGATGTTGTAACTCTCAATAAAGATGAAGCTATATTTGAAAATGAATTTATTGATAAGACTGTAAAAAAATGGTCAAGACAATTTGACATTAGAGAAGGCGGAATGAATAGGTCTCCTAAATTTATGATGCCAAATAATTATCATTTTTTATTGCGCTATGCCTATCAAAATAATGATGAAAAATTACAAGATTATGTAAACTTAACGCTAACCAAAATGGCTTATGGTGGTATTTTTGATCAAATTGGAGGCGGTTTTTCAAGATATTCCATAGATTCTAAATGGCATGTGCCACATTTTGAAAAAATGCTTTACGATAATGCTCAACTCGTAAGTTTGTATAGCGATGCATATGTAATCACTAAAAATAAATTATACAAAGATATTGTTTATGAAACTCTCGAATTTGTTGAGCGTGAACTTACAGATAAAGAAGGTGCATTTTATTCTTCCCTAGATGCAGACAGTAATAATGCTTTAGGCGAACTAGAAGAAGGTGCTTTTTATGTTTGGACAAAAGAAGAACTAAAACCCTTGTTAGGAAACGATTACAATGCTTTTTCTGATTATTACAATATTAACAATTATGGTTTTTGGGAACGTAAAAACTATGTGTTGATTAGAAAAGATAGTGATGAAGATATAGCTGAAAAACACAAACTTTCAAATGAAGAATTATATAAAAAATTAAATGAATGGAAATCTTTACTTTTTTTAGAAAGAGAAAAACGCAATCGTCCAAGATTAGACGATAAAATACTTACCTCATGGAATGCACTAATGATTAAAGGCTATGTCGATGCTTATCGTGTCTTTGAAGAACCAAAATTTTTAGCTTCAGCAATAAAAAATGCTGAATTTATTTTGGATAAACAATTAGATACAAATGGCAGATTAAACCATAGTTATAAAGAAGGGAAGAGTACTATAAATGGTTATTTAGAAGATTATGCTACAACTATTGACGCTTTTATTACACTTTATGAAAATACTTTAGAAGAAAAATGGCTTCATACAGCTAGAGATTTAACCAATTATACTTTTAATCATTTTTTTGATGATCAAAACAAAATGTTCTATTTTACCTCTAATGAAGATCCTTCGTTAGTAACTAGAAATATTGAATATCGGGACAATGTTATTCCTGCCAGTAACTCTATAATGGCAAAAAACTTGTTTAAACTTTCACACTATTTCGATAATGAAGCTTATCTTAAAACAGCAACTACAATGCTTAACAATGTTAAACCTGAAATAGAAAGTTATCCTTCAAGCTATTCAAATTGGTTAGATTTAATGCTTAATTTTACTAATAAATATTACGAAGTAGCAATAGTTGGTAAGGATGTAATCGAAAAAATTAAAGACTTAAACAAAACATATATTCCTAATAAACTTATAATTGGAAGTCAAAGTGAAAACGATTTGCCTCTACTAAAAAATAAATTTGTTGAAAACAAAACATACATTTATGTATGTGTGAATAAATCCTGTAAGCTTCCTGTAACACAAGTAAACGATGCTATAAAACAAATTAAAAACTAAAATTATGAACTTATTACTTACTCTCTTAATTGCATTTGTAGCCTTAGAACATCTCTATTTTCTAATTTTAGAAATGTTTTTCTGGACAAAACCAATAGGTTTAAAAACCTTTGGACTAAAATCTAAAGAATATGCCGAACAATCTAAAGTATTAGCTGCCAATCAAGGATTGTACAATGGCTTTTTAGCAGCTGGATTGATATGGTCTATTATTGAAAAAAATACTGAAATTGCAATTTTTTTTTTAAGTTGTGTTGCAGTTGCAGGGATTTATGGTGCTTACTCTACTAAAAATATAAGACTGTTTTATGTACAATCTGTTCCAGCTTTAATCGGTATTCTTTTATTGTATATTTCCTATTAATTAAATGTAAGTTTTGCTTAAATTTGTAAAAAAAAGTTATGAAAAAAACATTATTTACATTAATAATTCTAATTAGTTGTTTAAATATTAGTCATTCACAAGGTCAATTGAATAATCAAAATCGTTTTTCTACTGATTTAAATGGCGTACAAAACTTTGTGGAAAGCGGTGTTTTATCAACAACCATTGGAAAAGAAAATCCAAATATTAAAGGCTCACCTTATATTACTACTAATTTTATACCTGCAAATATTTCAGTTTCTACAAATCAAATCTTTTCTGTTAAGTACAATGCATTTTTAGATGAATTTGAAGTGTTGGGCAAAGATGATGTTATTTATGCTATAAACAAGAATGAAAGTAAAGACGTAACAATAATTATGTTAAATACAAAAAAGAAATATCAAGTTTTCAATTACTTTAATAGTGAAAATGACTTAGATTTAGGATATTTCATACATCTAAATAATCCGAATTCTGAAATCAAACTATTAAAAAAAGAAAAAATTATTTTCATTAGTGAGAAACTATCTTCAACTGGTTATGACAAAGCACAACCAGCTGAATATAAAAGATCCAAAGATAAATTCTACTTAAAAATTAGAGATCTTGAAGTCATTTTATTACCAAAAAATAAAAAGAAATTAACTAAACTTTTTCTTGGTAGTGAAAAGGAAATTTTAAATTTTATTAAAACTGAAAAAATAAAACTAAATAAAGAAACAGATTTGGTAAAACTGATTAATTATTTAAATCAAATTCGTTCATAAATTTATGGAATATATTGAAAAACTGTGGACTCTTATTTTAAACTTTTCTCCTCAAATATTAACTGCTTTGGCAATTTTAATTATTGGGCTTTTTCTAATTCGAATTGTTACAAAACTTTCAAGAAAAATGATGAAGAAAAGTGGTGTAGATGTAACATTGCAAAAATTTCTATCTAATCTTGTAGGTTGGACTCTTAAAATATTATTATTTGTTGTAGTTATTTCAAAATTAGGCATAGAAACTACATCTTTTGCAGCAATTTTAGCTGCTGCTGGTTTAGCAATTGGTTTAGCACTACAAGGCTCTTTAGCCAATTTTGCTGGAGGTGTTTTAATTATGATTTTTAAACCTATAAAGATTGGAGATCTTATTGAAGCTCAAGGAGAAATTGGTGTTGTTAAAGAAATAGAAATTTTTACAACCAAATTAACTGGTCTTTCTAACAAAGAAATTATTATACCTAATGGTTCTCTTTCTAATGGAAATATTGTTAACTATACTACTGAAGGCACACGTCGTGTAGATCTAGTTTTTGGTGTTGGTTACGATTCTGATATTAAAAAGACTAAAGAGGTGTTGTTAAATGTTTTGACGTCTCATCCAATGGTACTACAAGATCCTGCTCCAACAGTAAACGTATCTGAATTAGCTGATAGCTCTATAAATTTTGCTGTTAGACCTTGGTGTAATACAGACGATTATTGGACTGTCTTTTTTGATGTTACTGAAAACACCAAAGAAGCTCTTGATGCTGCTGGAATAGAAATTCCTTATCCACATCAAGTTGAGATACGTAAGGAAGGTTAAAGTCCTTTCCTTAATCCTCTCTCCTGGAAAAGTAAATTATTAATAACAAAAAGACCTCACAGGTTTTAAAAACCTGTGAGGTTTAGCATTTTTATATGTCTTTTTTACTTTTTAAACCTATAAAATCTTTTAAATAATACGGCTCAAAATAAGCGACATCTTCGATGTCGTTTTTTTTGTGTTTATTATATGCTAGTAAACTCATCTCATTTGCTGAAGGTAACTTATCTTCTATAAAAATAGCATTTGGATGACTAAGTAAATCTTTTGTTTTTTCAACGCCATTGCCTATAAAATACACCTTTCCTTTTTCAAGATATTCTGCAAATGCGTTTTCATCTAAAACTTGTGCTTGTGTATTTCTTATTTGGTTGTATTCTGAATCAAATATTGCAGAATATACTTCCATGCGTCTCGCATCTAACATTGGAACAATAATACCTTCCTCAATTTTAATTTGATGCGCCAATGCTTCTAGTGTAAAAATTGAAATTAATGGTTTATCTAAAGCATAGCATAATCCTTTGGCAGCCGAAACTCCAATGCGCAATCCTGTGTAAGACCCTGGACCTTTGCTAATAGCTATAGCATCTAGGTTTGATGGTTCAAGGTTAGCTTCCTTTAAAACTTCATCAATATATATATGCAATCGTTCGGCATGAGAGTAATTACTACTATAATCTTCTTTTAAAACCGAAGTCTCTCCTCCTTGTGAAAGAGAGACTGAACAGTTTGTTGTACTTGTTTCTATGTTTAATATTATTGCCAATTAATCTAGAGTTATTGTTTTACCTAGATAAAAGTCTAAAACTTTTGTCTTAAAAACAAAATCATACTTTGCATTTATTAACGACGATTCTGCATTTATTAATCGTATTCTTGCTTGATCTAGATCAAACGAGTTCATAGCACCTAGATTATAACGATCTTGAGAATTACTAAATGCAAGTTTTTGAGATTCCAATGATTTTTGTGCTGCTGTAAATGCCTTAAGTGCTGCCTGAGCATCAGTAAATGCACGTTGTATGTTTGATTCTAAAGTTAACTTAACTTGGTCTAATTGTAGTTTAGAATTTTCCTCTTGAATTTTAGACCTAGCTACGGCTGTTTTATTTTGAAATCTTGAGAATATTGGAATACTCACATTTAGATTAAAATTATGTCCTTTATTATCATTGATTTGTTGAAAAAATGAATTATCATCTGATAAGTTGGAAAAATTTGCTGCTGAATTAAATCCATAACCAAAAGTGATATTTGGCAAATAACCGCTTTTGGATATTTCTGTATTTATCTCAGCATTTTCAATATTTTTTTCTGCTACTTTAATTTCGTACCGATTCTCAAAAGCATAATTTAAAATTGGTGTAATATCATTATACATCAGTAAGGCAGATGGCGTATCTACTTCTAATATTTCTACATTAAACCCTTCAAAAGGAACTTGGAGTAATTGAGACAAAGTCAATAAGGCTAAAGTGTAGTTGTTATCAGCTACTGTCACCCTTTGTGCATCACTACTTAAGGTTGCCTCAGCATCAAAAATATTTGCTTTAGGCTGTACACCAGCATCAACAAGATCTCTAACTTGCTTTAATTGTGTTTTTGAAAATTCATATTGCGCTCTTGCTGTTTCTAAATTTTCTTTATTAAATAACACATTCAAATATGCATTGGCAACATTTAAAGAAATATCATCCTTAATACGATTTAATTCTAATTGACTTGTTTCCAGGTTAAGTAAAGACTGCTTGTGTAGATTCGTGTTTCTAAATCCATTAAAAACAGTTTGAGAAACATTAAAACTAGCATTTGTGGAATGAAATGTTCTATCTACAAAAGTCCCTGCAAATAACTCAACATTACCAAGGCTTAAACTTTGTCTAAGATTTGCACCTAAAGAGGGTAAAAAATTCCCTTTAGCAGCAATTATATCTTGATCATTTATCAATAGTGAGTTTTCAGCTTGTTTTACAGTAATGTTATTCTCTAAAGCATAATCTACACACTCTTGTAATGTCCAAACCTTATTTTGTGCAGATAAAGAAAGACTTACTAAAAAAACTAATGTTAGAAAACTGTACTTCATGTTAATCTTTCTTATTTTAATTATCCTCATCTTCATCTTCGTTGTCTTTTGATGCTTTGTTCCAAACTTTAATCTTGTCACCTTCTTCTACACCTTCAAGAATTTCTATATTAATTCCATCCGATATACCAAGTTCAACATCTTTCTTTTCGAACTTTCCATCTTCTTTTAGAATTTCTACAAAAGGGGCTTCTGTAATTCTATTAAATTGTAATAGTGCTTCTTTAATTGCCAAAATACTATCCTTACTTTCGATTTCAATTTCGGCATTTGCACTATAGCCTGCTCTTATTTTGGTTGAAGGATCTATTTCTACATCAGCCTTAATTGTAAACTGTACTGCACCATTTTCTTCAATACCTTTGGGTGCAACAAATGTTAATTTAGCAGGAAACTCTTTTTCGTTAATGGCACCAAGAATAACTTTTATTTCTTTGCCTTCTTCAAGTTTTCCTACTTCGGCTTCATCTACTTTGCCTTCAAAAATCATTTTACTCATATCTGCAATAGTTGCAATAGTGGTACCTGCATTAAAGTTATTACTTTGTATAACTTGGTCGCCTTCACGTACTGGAATCTCTAAAACAGTTCCAGAAATTTGTGCCATAATATTGGTATTGGCTGAACTGCCTCCCATTATTGACCCGCGTTTTATAATTTGATAATCATTTTGAGCTTGGTCTAATGTTTCTTGTGATTGATTTAATGATAGCTCACTATTCTCAAAATCTTGTTTAGAAATTACTCCTTTTTCAAAAAGTGCTTTGTTCCTATCGTACAAAATTTTGGCATTATCGTAAGAAAATTTTGCAGATTTAATTCTACTCCTAGCACTTACTAAAGCTTGCTCATTAGGTACAACTCTAATTTTAGCAATGAGGTCTCCCTTTTTTACTATATCTCCTTCTTCAACAAATATTTTATCTACAATACCCGAAATTTGTGGTTTGACTTCTATCTCTTCTTCAGGAATTAATTTTCCAGTTGCCACTGCCTTTGTATCTATTGAAGTATAGAATGGTTCTTCGGTTTGATAATCTACGATGTCTTTGGAATTTGCATCTTTAAAATATTTTAACACTATAACTAATAGTATTAAAACAACTATTCCTAAAATAATTTTTACTGTTTTGTTCATTTTTTTTGATTGTTTATTCTTCTCTTAATGCTTCTATTGGTTTTACACTTGTAGCTTTTGTTGCAGGAATTAGCCCTATTAAAGTCCCTAATATTACTAATATCACTAATGCAATAAACACGACTGAAATGGAGACTGAAGCATTTACAAAAACTGCATCATCTCCTTGTCCTAAAAATTTATCCATCGCAATTAGTATCCATCCTCCAGATATAATTCCAAAGAGTCCAGCTACTAATGTTAAAAATACTGCTTCAACTACAATTTGCCGTTTAATCTCAAAAGGTGTTGCGCCTAATGCACGACGTACACCAATTTCTTTGGTTCGCTCTTTTACTGTAATAAGCAAAATGTTTCCTATGGCAAATACACCTGCAATAAGCGTTGCTATACCTACAAACCATGTTAAAAATTGCATACCTGTTAAAAACCCTGTCATTTTACCAAACATTTTACCTAAATTAAAACTTCCAAAGGCTCTATTGTCTTGAGGATGGATTCTATGCAAATTTTTTAATAATAACTTGGTGTCTAATTCAATTTGTTTAATATCAAATTCTGGCTTGCCTGTAATCATCATCCAGCCAATATTCTCACCTTGATTATATATTTGCTGAAAGGTTGTAAAAGGAATATGAATATCGGTTGAAGGCCCTCCAAATGGATTCACTTCAAAAATTCCAATGACTTGAAAATTAATATTGTTTATTCTTATATATTCGCCAATAGCTTCTTCGTCCTTTTCAAATAGTTGTTTGTAAATATCTTCAGAGATAACTACAGATTTTTTATTTTCATTAATATCATTTTGATTAAGAAAACGTCCATGTATTAGTTTCTTTTTTTCAACTTTATCTAATAATGGATAGTCACCTGCAACATTAAACGTTCCTGAAAGAAGGTTTCTAACCACTAAATTCATTTTTTGATTTCTTGGTACAACAAACTCAATACCTTTTATGTTTTCTTCAATTTTTTTGACATCTGTTAGCGTTAGCCTTACACGTTTTCCTTCTTGAAACCCTTTAAAAGGTTTGCTTGTACTTTGTCCCCAAATAAATACACTATTGGTTGCAAAATCTCCAAATAAGCGATTGAAAGAGTTTTCTATACCTCTTGCAGAGCCTAAAAGACCTATTAACAATAAAATTCCCCACCAAACTCCAACCATTGTAAGTATAGATCTTAGTTTGTTTTTACTAAGACTATCATACAATTCTTGCCAGGTATCTCTATCGAATAAAAATTTCATTCTTTAATATTTATTGTTTTTTATAGGTAGAATGTGTTCGCCTATCATCTTATTACTATTAATATATATTTTACGGTTGGCTCGGTTAAACATAATTAATCGTTTCTTAGTGCTACAATTGGTTTAATTCTAGATGCTTTCTTTGCAGGCAAATATCCTGCGAGGGTTCCTGCTATTATTAATGTTATGGTCGCACCTATTACAAGGGTATTACTTACGCTTGGATCTTTAATAAAATAGTCCTTTAAAACAGGAGTTGCTAAGTCAAGAACACCAACTCCTATTAATAAACCTACATATCCTGAAATTGTAGTAATAATAATAGATTCTAATAAAATAATAGACACAATTTGTTTTGGCTGTGCACCCAATGCTTTACGAATGCCTATTTCTTTTGTGCGTTCTTTAACCACAAAAATCATGATATTGCTAATGCCAACAATTCCTGCAATTAAAGTTCCAAAACCAATTACTAGAATAATCATACTTAACCCAAAATTCATTAAACCTACCGTTTTTGTGCCTTCTGCCATATTTCTAACCCTAATAGCTCTTTGATCACTACGAGCTACTGTGAAACGATCTTTTAACTTTTTTGTGAGTAGGTTGCTAAAAGAAATTGCTTGGTCAAAATCCATTTTTGGATTGTAGGTTAGGTTTATTTGGTCTATATAATCGTTATTACCATAAACTTGTTGTGCTGTGGTAACTGGCATATAAATTATGCGTTCTTCATTATCGCCACCATCATCTGTAAAAACACCTACAACTTTGTATTGAATACCTCCTAAATTAATATACTTGCCAAGAGCCGTTGTTTTTAAAAATAGGTCTTCGTCCACCAACCTCCCAATAACAACGACTTTAGTTCTTTCCTCCAAATCCTTTTGATTAATATAACGTCCATCTCTAATTAATGTTTTTTCCAGGTATTGATGGTCTGGGTGTACTGCTCTTACATCATATGTGTTTTGTTCATTTCTAAAAGACGTATTAATATTTTTGTATATTCTAGCAGTAATATACTGTACTTTATCCCCAAATTCTTCTTTTATATAATCGTAATCTTCGTTTTTGAATTGAATACGTCTTCCTGCTTGAAGTCCTTTATAAGCTTTTGTTGTGCGTCCAGATTGCACAAAAATTGAATTTGAAGCATCATCTACAAAAGCTTCGGCAAATGTGTTTTTTAATCCATTAGCAATTCCAAAAAGAATGGTAAATAATAATATTGCAAATGCCACAGTAAACCCAGACATTACACTTCTGGTCCTGTTTTTATTAATACTCTGAAATATTTCTCGCCAAAGATCTATATCAAACATTTTGTTTTGCTCTTACTTGGTTAACAAAAGTATCTTCCATAATAACACCATCTCGTAAACGCACAATACGTTTACACATATTTGCAATATCTTCTTCGTGAGTTACAATTAAAATGGTTTTTCCTTCGTCGTTTAATTGCTGAATGAATTCCATAATTTCATAAGATGTTCCTGTATCTAATGCTCCTGTTGGTTCGTCGGCTAATAATAATTTAGGGTTTGCTGCTAAAGCTCTTGCAATAGCAACACGTTGGTTTTGCCCTCCTGAAAGTTCTTTTGGTAAATGATGTGCCCAATCTGTTAATCCCACTTTTTCTAAATGAAACATTGCTTGTTTTTGGCGTTCTTTACGTTTCAAACCTTGGTAATACAATGGCAATGCTACATTTTCTAAAGCATTCTTATAATTAATGAGATTGAAAGATTGAAAGATAAACCCTAAAAATTTATTTCTATAAACTGCAGCCTTTTTTTCGGTTAGATTTTTAATTGGTAACCCATCCAGTATATATTCTCCTGAATCTGCTTCGTCTAACATACCTATAATATTAAGTAATGTAGATTTTCCTGAACCCGAAGATCCCATAATAGCTACCATTTCCCCATCATCAATATTTAAATCTATTCCTTTAAGTACATGTAAACTGGAATCACCTATAGCATAGGATTTATGTAGATTGCTTATTTTCAGCATAGTTAGTGTTATTTGTAGAATGTCTAAAAAACTATCTTTTTAGATAATTTATTAGTTAGACTATAAAATTCTGATTTTGTTACAAACAAATGTAATAATGAAATGTTAAATATGTAATTACTTGGTTTTCAACTTTCGATAAATAAAATAACCTAAACCTCCAATAAGTATATATGGAAATGCCATTAAATAAACAATCCCTTTATTTATACCTTCGGCAGTGGCTTGTCCTTCTTCGCTTTCTAAAACTGCACGACACATTGCGCATTGTGCATTAGTTTGAAGAAAAAAGAAAAAAGAAAAAAGAAAAAAGAAAATCTTGTGTTTCATCTTTAAGAATAATATGGTGAAATCATTATATAAATCACAACGCCAGAAACCGCAACATATAACCATAGAGGGAATGTGATTCTTGCTATTTTTTTATGCCGTTCAAAATTTTTAGTTATAGCCCTTACATAAGTAATTAATACGAACGGAATAACAACTATCGACAATAATATATGTGTTATCAGAATAAAATAATATACATACATTACTATTCCTTCTCCACCAAATTTGGTAGAGTCACTCGTCATATGATATGCCACATACATGATTAAAAACAGGACTGAACATATAATTGCTGTTTTCATTAAACGCTCATGGAGTATTGCTTTTTTATTTTTTATTGCCCAAATCGCTATTATCAAAATTAAAGCAGTTAAGCCATTTATTGAAGCATAAATTGGAGGTAAAAAAGTTAAAGGTTCAACATTTGGGATTTTAATACCAAACATTGCAACAACAACAAGTGGAATAACAATAGATAACACAACTATCCATTTGTTGTATTTTTTTTCTTCCTGATTTGTGAAATTACTCATTAAGTAGTTTTTTTATATCTTCTTTCAACATACTAATCTCTTCTTTAAATCCTTCATCATCCATCATTTCTTCTTCAGAAATAATTCCGTTATAATATATTAAAGGATTTCCAGATTCGGTAATTCTGGAGCGAATAAACCCATTTTTATCTATTAAAGCAAAATTACCGGAATGTTCAAATCCGCCTTCAACTCCATCATCTTTTGCTGTATATAAATTAAAGCCTGTGTTTGCCAACTTATAAATAGCATCAATGTCTCCAGTCATTAAATGCCAATTTGGATTTGTTATTCCATATTGTTCGGCATATTGTTTTAAGACTTCAGGAGTATCATGCTCTGGATTTATAGTAAAAGAAGCCACTCCAAAGTTTTTAAGCCCTTTAAAACTATTTTGAATTTGCACCAAGTTTTTATTCATTTTAGGGCAAATGGTTGGACATGTTGTAAAAAAGAATTCTACAACATACACTTTGCCTTCATAATCTTTATTGGTAATTGTTTTCCCATTTTGATTTACAAAACTAAACGTTGGAACCTTTTTTGGTTCTCCATTAATTTCTAAAAAAGCTAGTGGTTTATTGTCTTTTGTTTGTGTGCTAACATTATTGCTTCTACTTTCTGTACGTGTTACATCCTTATTGGTTAGTCGATCAATAATTCTTGGAATAAAAATAATGCCAAACACTAAAATAATTAGTGATATCCCAACGTAAGAGTAATTAGTTTTTTTCATGTGTTTTTAAATCGTCTGCTCTTCTTGTGGTAGAATCAAACTTACCTTTTCGTTTTTGTCTGTATTCTGTAAATAAAATACGCATGTCATCTCCCATTTTATTTTTAATGACTGCAATTTGAATACAATTATAAGAACCCAATCCGTAAACTGAAGCGTTCTTTTCCTTCTCTCTATCTGTTCTATCGTCCTTTCTTCCTCTTTGGTTTAAATCTTTATCTATAATGAATACATTATTGGTCGATAAATTTACATCTAAACCTTGTTTTGAAGATAAGCTGTTATATACTTTTTTTATCTGATTTTCTTCAGCATATACAAAATGCCAATATTTTAGTTCATCGTGTTGATATAATTCCCTTTTTAAAAGCTTTACTTCTTCTTGAGTGCCTTTTGAAACTAATATTAAAACCTGAAACCGTTTAAATCCTTTAAACTTATCGTAAATTAATTCCTTTAAATTTAGAGCCATTATAGTATTATCCATTGGCTTATTTCCCAAAAACCCTAATACTGTTAAATTCCCCTTTAATTGTATTTTTGGGTTTGATTCAAACCCTGTAATATCCAATACATTTTCTTTAACGATATCTAATGCGTTATAATTGTGGGTTGATGGATATAAAAACAATAAAAAAAGGACTGGAAGGAAGAATAATATCCCTAGAATTAATGGCTTTTTCATGTTTGTTTTTTTCATGTTGCGAAGGTAAATATCTTTGTGATAAGCCTACGAGGTATTCAACACTTTTTTTTAAAAAAGCCGCAAAACAACTTCGGTGCATCAAACTTGAGGTCCTGCAGAAAATCGGGATAATCCCGATAGCTATCGGGACAACTATGTTATTTTGAATTCATCCTCCTTTGGCGAATTCTTCAAAATAGAATTTCACTAATAAAAAAAATGGTTAAAAACAGTCTTTAAAAATATTAATTAAAAATCGCGTTTCACATAACCGTTTTCATAGACATCAAAAACATAACCTCCTTCTAACAAAACAATAAATAACAAATAACAAACTAAAAATATTGCTGTCCATACCACTAAACGACGTAGGGTCTTAGTTTCGTCTCTCATGTGCATAAAGTCCCAGGTAATATAGTACGCTTTCACTAAAGTTAGAATGATAAATATCCAGTTAAGGATTTTGAGCCCTAAAAATTTAACCAACAAACCCTCTGGTTTATATAACCCTAAAGCAACCTCTACTGTTGTTACAATAGACAATAAAATTAATACTCCCCAAATTTTTTGGGTGTTGGATTTAAATTTAATTAAACCTCTTAATATTTCTAATTTATGTGCGTGTTCTGCCATTTTAAATTATCTTATAAATTAAACTAAATAGAAGAATGTAAATATAAACACCCAAACCAAATCTACAAAGTGCCAGTAAAGTCCAACTTTTTCTACCATTTCATAATTTTTCCTACGTTCGTAAGTGCCAAGTATTACATTAAAAAATATAATAATATTTATAATAATTCCGGAAAATACATGAAACCCATGAAATCCTGTTATAAAGAAGAAAAAGTCTGCAAATAATGGCGTACCATATTCGTTTACTTTTAGGTTAGCACCTTCTACAATAATTTTGCCATTATCCTTAAGTTGTTTTAAAGATTCTTCTCTGGACAGTATTGTTTTTTTCCCTTCTTCATTTATAATTTGTGTTCTTATTAACACGTCACTATTCGATTCAAGCCCTTTTATAACTTCTTCAATAGTATATGTAGGTTGTGTGCCTTCACTTTGATACCACAATCCGTTTTTACTTTCGTGGGCAATTCTATTATCATGTTCTGCTATTACAAAATCTCTTAATGCTATTTGGCGTCCATCTTCAGCATTTACAAATTGCAGAATATTACCACCTTTGGTTTGCACAGCTCCATAATTACCTTTAATAAACGTTGACCATTCATATGCTTGTGAGCCAATAAATATTAGACCGCCAATGATGGTAAGCAACAAATAAAAGGTTACTTTGGCTTTTTTCATTTCATGTCCTGCATCTACAGCCAATACCATTGTTACAGAAGACATAATTAAAACAAAGGTCATAAATGCCACAAAAATCATTGGGAATTCTCCATGGTAAAAAGGAATATGCGTAAATACTTCGTCGGCAATTGGCCAAGAATCTATAAACTTAAATCTAGAAAAACCATAGGCTGCTAAAAACCCTGAAAAGGTTAATGCATCTGAAACGATAAAAAACCACATCATCATTTTGCCATAACTTGCATTAAGAGGTTTATTGCCTCCTCCCCAAGTTTTCCCTTCTATTTCAGTACTTACAACTGTATTATCCATAAATGAATTTTATTTAAAAAAAGTTGAACAAAAATAATCAAATTATTTATCTAAAGAAATATCCGTGTCTAAATTTTGAATAGACTAACAATGCACTATTTAGATACGCAATGGCTCTTTTAAAAAGCTAACCTATAAAAAATAAAAATAAAAACAGGTATATCCACAGTATATCTACAAAATGCCAATAGGTAGCAGCCAATTCTAAACCAAGCATTTTTTTAGCACTATATTTTTGTTTAAAATGATTATAAATTACTACTAACAAGCATATTAAACCTACTGCGACATGAATAATATGCACAAAAGCAATAACAAAAATAAACGTCATGGTAATATTACTTGTTGGTCCTGTAAAATTATATCCAGATTCTATAATTTGATTAAACCCTGAAAATTGATTGTAAATAAATACAACACCTAATACTAAAGTAATCCACAACCAAATAGTAGTTGCCTGTCTTTTATTATCTTTTAAAGCTCTCTTTGCCATAATAAAAGTAAGACTGCTAATAATAATTACTATTACGCTTATTGCAAAAGCGTTTGGCAATTGAAAATCTGCCAACCAATCTTCTCTTGTACGACTAACTATAAATGCACTAGTCCAACCTGCAAAAGACATAATTAGTGATACGATGCCAAACCAAAGCATCATTTTTTTTGCGCGATTCTTTTTTTCTTCTAAAGTTCCTTCTGTTAAATCCATCTTATCTTATAAATTTATCTAAAACATAAACTATTTGCACAAATGTAATGTATATAACACTTGCTAACATTAATTGTCTTGCTGCAGTTTCAGTCATTTTTTTAAATAGCTGAAACGCATAATACAACATCATCAAACCTATTAAAAATACAATTACAGCTCCAACAATGCTTAAATGCAACTTCCCTGTAAACCCAAAAACCGGAATTATAGACACTATAATTGTCCAAACGGTGTACAAAATAGTTTGTACTGCTGTGCCTTTATCTTGTTTCCCTGTAGGTAACATATTAAATCCTGCTTTTTGGTAATCCTTATGTAAAAACCAGCCAATTGCCCAAAAATGAGGAAATTGCCAAAAAAATTGTAACATAAATAAAATACCTGGTTCTATGCCAAAATCGTCTGTAGCCGCAACCCAACCCAACATAAAAGGAATGGCCCCAGGAATAGCACCAACAAAAACAGATAAAGGTGTTTTTGTTTTTAACGGTGTATATGCACTCGTATACAAAAAAATTGAAATCGCCCCAAACATTGCTGTTTGCGGATTAATAATGTATAAAATAACAACTCCAAATGCGGTAAAAACTGAAGCAATAATAAAAGCTGTATTTACAGACATTCGTCCAGCAGGAATCGGTCTGTTTTTTGTGCGCTCCATTAAAGCATCCAAATCCCTTTCAATAATTTGATTGAATGCATTAGATGCTCCAACCATAAAATAACCACCAAATGCTAATAGTATTAAAGTGTAAAAACTTACTGTATCTGCTCCTAGCAAATAACCCGCAAGCGAAGAAAATACCACACTTAAGGATAACCTTATTTTAGTAATCTCTTTAAAATCAGAAATTATAGAACTTATTGAAAAAGAAGAATTGATAGAACTCGACATGAAATTTTGCACAATTATATTGCGATGGCAAATATACCTTGAAAATCTTTTATGAGCAATCCAAAACAAAAGTAAATTAACGTTTTACAACTTCTTTTTATAAGTTTTGTATATTTAAAGAATATCAAATAATAATTCAAGTTTATGAAATCTTTACAAAAACTAATACTGCTCTTTTTATGTTCTTTTGGAGTATTAATTTATGCCCAAAATTTTGATGACGTTACTATCGAAACTATTAAAGTTTCAGATAATGTGTATATGCTTACTGGTTATGGAGGGAACATTGGTATTTCGGTTGGTGATGATGGTGTTTTTGTTATTGATGATCAATTTGCTGCATTAACACCAAAAATTGTAGCTGCAATAAAAATATTAAGTGATAAGCCTATCCATTTTTTAGTAAATACGCATTGGCATGGAGATCATTCGGGAGGAAACGAAAACTTTAACCGCTTAGGCACCACAATTATTGCACATGATAATGTTAGAAAGCGTTTGTCCGAAACTCCAAAACGAGACAAGACTATGCGCCCAAAAGAAGCACTTCCTGTAATTACATTTAACGATAAATTAAGTGTACATATAAATGGCGAAAAAGTTGCAATCTTTCATGTTCAAGAAGCACATACTGATGGTGATGCGTTGCTTTATTTTACCAAAAGTAATGTGTTGCATACAGGAGATGTGTATTTTAATGGCATGTATCCTTATATAGATTTAGGTTCTGGCGGAAGTGTTAATGGTTATATTAAAGCTGTAAAACAAACTTTAATGCTAATTAACGATGGCACTAAAGTTATTCCTGGACATGGAAAATTATCTAATAAAGCAGAATATGCTACATTTTTAACTATGTTGGAAACTTTGAAAGCGAATGTTTTAGCCGAAATTGAAAGCGACAAAACCGAAGATGAAGTCGCAGCAAACAATACTGTCACTAAAACTTACGATGATTTAGGGTACAGTTGGAATTTTATTTCTTCTGAAAAAATTAGACGTGCTTTTTATAAAAGTTTGAAGGAATGATTTATTAAAAATCAAAATACCAATTAAACAAATCGGTTTTTAAGCCAATATTAAACCAAAAGGTACTATTGCCAAATGTGTTTATAGTTTCAGCTTCTGGATCAAAATTCCTATAACTAATATTAGCAAAAAGTTTTAAATTAGTTGCTGGATTAATTAAATAACCTGTTTGTAATTCGGCATGAAAGATATTGGCTTTTAACCCTTGACCAACTGTTACTCCTGTATCAAAAGGTCGCTCGTTATAATCTCTATAAACATCTCCGCCATAACTAAAGTTATCTGTTCCATCGTTAAAATCCAGCCCTCTAACTCCAAATACCAATTTGGCGTCAGCAAACCATCTGTTATAATGGTAGCGTCCTATTAGTATAGCTTCGCTAAAATTAGCTCCCCAAAGATGTGCTAATGGTTGGTTGCTGTTCCCATAATTTAATACAATGGTGTTGTGAGAATAGGTATATGGTCTTACACGATTATATTCCACTTGTAGCATTAAATTTTCGATTTTAAATGCATTGTAATATTTTGCTCCAATTTGATATCCGAATTTATTCTTCCAGCTTTTCTCTCCACCTTTAATGTGGCTTAAAGAAAATTCATCTAAAACAAACTGACTATATATATTTATGTTATCATTCCATTTGTATTTTGCTGAAGCACCAACAATTGCATTTCCTGCACTTTGACCAGTTTCAAACTCTATGGCACGATAAAAAATAATTGGATTTAAATAATTAATATCAATACCTCTGTCGTTTGAGTTTGTCCACATAACCGATTCGAATAATCCTAAATTAAACCGTTTTGAAACATTCCAACTTATATAATGATTTGCAATATACTTGGTTAAAAACGCTCCATCTTCTGTAACTTCCGGTCTTACGTCTTTTAAAACCATCCAAGTATTGGTATATTTTATTTTCCAAAAATTAGTGTTCAATTTTAAAAATGGATAAGGACTCGCGACATCACTCAAAAATAACGAGCGATAACCATCTCCAATAAAATTTTTCCCATGACCAAATTGAATATTTAAAAACGAAGATGGCGTATAAGACAGATATGCTTCTGCAACAGGATAATCGTAAGCATTATCTTTAAACCGTTTTGCAATGCCACGACCAGGAATAATAGCTGGATCTGGACCAAAAGATTTTATAGATTCGGCATATTGATTATAATATTGTGCAAAACGACCTTGGCTTTCATAAACTGAAGTCGAAAAACTAAACTTCTTTCCTAAACCTCCTTGCACATAAATGCCTCGTGTATTATTAAAGGTTGTGTTAAAATCGGCATCTGTATCTTTCCCTACCTGCAGATCGAAAATAGGATCTATAGTAAACCAATAGTCTTTACTTTGTACTTGTACCAAATGTTCGTTAAACAACTTTCTCCCTACCCAAGTCGATACATTTTTGTTTAGTTTTTCATTTTCAGCTTCAAAGTCGTAATAATTAGAAACTTCTTGATACACAAATGGTTTTGATGCTGTATGACTATTAGTGCCAACCAAATTCAGGTTTCTATCAAACCTTGAATATGCTTGATGCGTAAACGGAATGTTTAATTGGCTTTTATACTCTAAACTTTCATAAGGAACGAGGGAATTATTAATACTATCGTACTCGCTTTTAGTTTTTCTTTCTATTTCTGAAATTGCATTAGAATTCTCCTTCAAGCTATTATTTAACTTTGCTGAAGCTGGATTAACTAACGGAATATTAATTTTAAAAGAGTATTGCTTATATATTGCTCTCGCATTATATGTTGCTGGTTTTATTTTTGGCAATTCTCCAAACACTCTTTTGGCTTCCGTTTTAAGTTCGTTGTAAATAGCATCTACGTAAAGAACGATAAAATTACCTTTGGCATCGACCTCGAACAAAACAACAATATCTCCTTTATAATTTTCATCAGTTACAATCGAAGGAATTTTAAAATTGTTAACTACAAATTGAGATACCTTTTGGTTAAAACATGATTTAAGGTTCTCAATGGTTTTGTTTTCACATTCAGGAAAAACAGGTGGTTTTTCATATTCTGCAATGCCTTGTGCAAATACATTTATTTGAATAGCACAAAAGATAAGTAGGAAGAATTTCTTCATCTTCTATTGAAAAAATTTTGTTTGGCGAAAGATACTATATTTTAAGTATTTAACTAAAAAACCGCTATCATAATAAATGATAACGGTCTTGATACTTATTTTAAATAGTTATTAATCTTGTACTTGAAATATGATTGGTAAAGAGTAAGGTACATTTACTGCTTTTCCTCTTTGCTTTCCAGGTTTCATTTTTGGCAGTAAATTAATTACACGCGCTGCTTCTTTTTCAAGTCTTGGATGAGGTGCTCTAGCACGAACGCCAGTTACATTTCCGTTTTTATCAATTTTAAAAATAACGTTTATCCGTTGTCTTCCCGTAAGTCCTAAATCTCCTGCTAAATCTGTATTAAATTTCTTTTGTACAAATTTATTTATCTTATCAGACATACATTTTCTTTTTGCATCGTTATTCCCTTTTTCACAACCAGGAAAAATTGGAACATTCTCTATAACATGAAAAGGTACATCTATATCTTCTTCTACTTCTTCTACCTCTACTTCTTCTATTTCAATAATTTCTTCTTCAGAGGTTTCAGTAGATTCTATTACAGTTTCTTCTATTTCTTCTTCATCTTCTACAATTTCAATAACTTCGGGAGCTGCTGGAGGAGGTGGAGGTGGTGGAGGAGTTTGAATTTGCTCTGTAATAGGTATTTCTTCGTCATCCAATTCATCCATGTTTAATTGTCCAATATCTATATTGCTCTTATCGTAAGTTTTATAATTAATAGTCGAATATGTTATTAATAACATTAATGCTAGTCCTACAGCAAAATAGATTGATCCATTTCGTGTTACATCTGCTTGTGGATTTTTTTTAGATTCCATAATTTGTTTAGTTTTCGAGATTGGTAAAATAACCAATAATTTGCTAAAAAAGCAAGGGTTTATAAATTTTTAACGATTGTCCTGTTTCTTATAACAAGAAAAAGTGATGCTATAATTACTCCAATACAGTTTGCAAGAATATCTAAAATCTCAAAATTCCTTACCATTGTTAACTGTCCTTGTAATACTTCAATAATTATACCATAAATAATTGAGCATAGTGCAGCAATGAAAATTGGTTTTACTTTTTTAAAACTATGAAGTGTAAAATACCATAACAAAACTAGCAGTCCATAAGCTAATGCATGAAAAATCTTATCATCGAAATTAGAACCTAAACGAGGTAAAGATCCTACATTTATCAAACTAAGAATTGCTAAAACAAGGGTATAGCTAATCGCAAATATTAGCAGTATCTTTTTAGACACCTATAATTGCTTTATAATCTTCGGCTGAAAGTAAATCGTCTAATTGAGACACATCGGAGCATTTTACTTTAATCATCCATCCTTCTCCATAAGGGTCGTTATTTACTTTTTCGGGCTCATCCTCAAGAGCTTCGTTAAATGCTATAATCTCTCCAGATACTGGTAAAAATAAATCTGAAACTGTTTTTACTGCTTCAACAGTTCCAAAAACTTCTTCAATTTCTAAAGTTTCGTCTAATGTTTCAACTTCCACATAAACAATATCTCCTAATTCGTTTTGAGCAAAATCGGTAATTCCTATTGTGATTGTTTCTCCTTCTACTTTAATCCATTCGTGATCTTTAGTGTATTTTAATTCTGATGGGATGTTCATAATGTAATTTTTTTACTGTAAAATATAGTTAGTTGTTAATTTCCAAAGTTATAACGCAAGGTAAGGCCTGAACGAATAGTTGTTTGCGGAAATGCTGTTGATATTGCATATTCTGAAAACGAATAATCAAAATAGAAGATTCCCGTTAAGTTTTTACTAAATGCATAGTCTGCCGAATATCTTAAACTCCAAATGGTTTGTCCTGCTGTTACTTGATTATTTTCTATATCTAAATATCTAATTATGGTCTTATTATTTCGCACAGAAACATCTGCCTTCATGTTTAAATCGCTTTTAACTATTTGTCTTGGACCAGCAATTTTTGATCTTATCTTAACATCTTTAATTCTGTAACCTAAACCTAATATATATTCGTTGCCTTGAATTTCGGTTAATAAATTATTGTCAAAACTTAACGATAATAAACGATCTTTTCTTATTTCAGCCAGTATTTTAAGGGAGCTTTTCATTTCCATATCTAACTTAACAAGTGGGCTAAATTGCTCTATTAAATTAATATTACTAAATAAAGTTTCGTTTTTATAGTTACCTGATTGATCAAAAACATTTGGGTTTTGAGCTACTTGATCTGTATAATCTAAACTTTGGTCTGCAGCATTATAATCCAGATTTGTTCTAAACTGATTAATTGTATACGTTGAATTATAGCCATGTGTTACAGAAAAGCGTTTAAAATGCTTTTTAAACCACTTCATTTTCATGAACCCAGTATATTTTAAAGTCCAATTAGGTATTGGTACATCTCTAAATGCACCAAGTTTTGCTTTTCCAGCATCCTTTCCTCCATATGCAGCTAAAAATGCTGGCAATAAAACTGCTTGATTGGTTTTTCCATAACCTAAAGGGTAGCTATTTAAATCTCCACCTTCAAAGTTATTTGGGTTATTAAAATCTACTCCTGCATTTTGCGCCAAACGTCGTGCAATGACTAATCTATTAGCTCTAAAATTATCGAATGTTGTAGAGCCATTTTCATCACTACTATTAAATGCTGTTTTTATTAAATTTGTTGAAATATTAAAGTTCCCAAAAGTGTTTTGGATTAATGAATTATAAGTATCACTATAACCATCTCCATTAGTATCTAGTGTATTGAAGTTTTCCGTAAAATTTTCAGCATAAATTCTTCCTCCTGTTAAGTCTATTTTTAAATCTCTTACAGGTTCTATATTTACTGAATAATCTAAACTCTTATCTTGGTCTTCGGTGTATTGTTGATTAAAATCTGGAAAAACGGTTAACCAACCATTTCTGGCAGCAAGATGCCTTATGTCTCTTTGGCTTCCAAAAGTGTACCCAAAAGTCGGCTTAAATGTCCCAATAAATCCAGGTGTTTGCAAATAACCTGGTAAATACGTACCGTTTCTCTCAGAATAATTAAACTGAATTCTCTTTACACTTGTTAATATGTCGATTGCAGTATTATATAATGCATTCTTTTTAGTATTTGAGGATCGATTATTATTACTTGTAGCGTTTGGTGTTCTTTTATTAGCTCCTGGGCTTCCTGAAGATACTCTCCTTCTGTTCGTTTTCTTTACTAAACCCACATAACTATAGAGCCTTTTCATGTCTAAAGTTGCATTTAGATTATGTGTGTTGGCATTAGAAATTGAATTTCCCAAATCGAAAGTTTGTCCATCTATAGTTAAATCCCCAAATAAATCTGATCCTTTATTCCACTGAAAATCTCCAGTATAAGCATACGTTGCTCTTAAGAAATTTAGGGTTGGGATTTTATGCAATGGTATCTCATAATTTATACCTAGTTGTTGAAATTGCCTATTAGGATCTCCTACATCAAAAAAGCCGTCCCAAACATCTAATGTTGGGTCTTGTTCTCCATTTAAAATATCATCTACAAAATAATTGCGTACAATGTTATTGTTAGCTGCAGTAAAGTTTAAACGTAATGCATCTGTTATATCGTAGTTAACAGTGTACTGAAAATCGAAAGTATAGTTTCTTCTAAACAATTCTTCTAAACCAATATTAGCACCACCTAAATCTGCTTCTCTAAATTTTTGTTTGTTAAATTGTCTTACAAAATCTGTATTAAATGAAAAACTTGTTGGTAACAAATTAAAATTAAAGTCTTTTAATATTTTCCAATACTTACCCTTAAATAAAGAATCGTTCTTTTTAAATGGTTCGATTTTTATTGGATTAAAATTAAAGTTATAGTTAGCTCCAACCCTTACAGATTGATCTAAAGAATTTTCTATCTCAAAATCTCTACGTTCAGTTTGATTAAAAGAGTAATTAAATGTAAGGTTCTCAACATCGTAAAATCTTGGTGTGCCTTCTCCTGTCCTTTGTTTTCGAACTCCTATAAAATTGATGCTTTTTCGTTTTGTATAGTCTTCCGATTGTTTTAAAATAGTTTCTCTTTCAACACTAGTTTGCGCAGCATCTAAACGATTTTGTAGTTTTAAATCTTTATACTGTTGGTCGTACTCCGGAGTAATGAGTGTTTCGTTTTGCCCATAATTAAACGGAATTTGAAAGCCCCATTTTTTAGGTAACAATTGCCCTATATTAATATTTGTAACGAAATCGTATTGTTTTACATCTTCTCTGCTTCTTTCATTTGGACCTTGTTCTAAAGTTCCAAATCCAGTAGTACTTTGACTTCCTGTTACACTAATATTCATAAAATCCGCAATATTGGTATCCATACTTACAATTGCTGCCCAACCTCCTTTGTTATCCATATCAGACAATCGTAATTCGTTAAACCAAACTTCCGTACAAATATTAAAACCATTTCTGGCATTCTTTACACCAACCATTAAAACTCTTACATCACCAAAATTTGGATTCCCTTTAATAGCGACCCTTTGTTGCCCTATTGTATAGTCTGAAAATTCAGCAACAGGATTTTCGTCTAAAACACCATCAATAACATCGTAAAATGTTGGGTCTATATTACCCAAGGTTGCATTAGTAATTCCCAGTGATTTTATTTTCTCTAAAACATCTATTGGTAGATTAATCTCGTTTTCTAAAGGCCATACTTCTCTTGGGTCAATAGAGTTTCCTGAAGACACTCTTAAAGGCACTTCTATTTGATAAAAATTTTGTGTAAAGTCATTACCCATTCTAATAAATCCAACTGCATCTCCTTCAAGTAATCCTGGATTATCTCCTTCTTCGGCATGAATAAACATGCGTAGTTTTTTAAACTGACGCATATCGATATTAATATTCTTAAATACTGCTCTTGAATCTTGTGGTTCTAAATCGCAAGCATTTACTACTAAAGATTGTTCGTTTTGCCTCACAATAGTATTATTGTTGTTAAGTTGTTCTAACTCAACACCTGGCGGAATAACATAATTCCCATCGTTTTCTTGTAAACCAATAACGCCAACATTAAAATCTGTACCATCGTCTTCAACATTAGGATCATCACTATCTAAGCTTAATTTATAACGTCTCCAATCGCTTCTTACTAGATCTAAAGTAGCAAAACGCAATACTGTATTTTCGGAAAAATCTTTTAAGAACAAACGTGCAAAACGAATGGATCTAAAATCGCTAATGCCACCTACAGTATTTGTTGGTGCAGTTAATGGGATTCTAAATTGATACCATTTTATATCTGCTGTATTACCATTTGGCAGTGTTACATTTTCTTCCTTTCTATCTACAATGAATTGATTGTTAGGGTCGCCAAGACTTATTGGTGTAATATCCATTTCGTATTCAAAATAAGTATCAATCGTGTTCATGGTATTATCACGATTAATATCTTCTACATCTGGCTGTGTTGTAGAACCACGATTCGTATTTGTAAATGTATCTGGCGAATTTCCTTCTAAACCATTGTAACGCTTGTAACGGTCAAAAATATTTCCTTCGGCATTTAAAAAATAGGTATAGTTATCGTTTGATGGATCTTCCAATTCGTCAAACAGATTGAATTGCTGTCCTTCTTCAACATCATCATAACCATCATAACCAACATCTTGGTTTGTACGCTCTTGACCCAATGATGAAAACGCATAAATTAAAGATTGGTTTTGAGGTATAGCCCAATCAGTTCCAAAATTTAAAAGTGACGTAATATCACCATCTTCTGGCAATCCATTTTCGTACTGCTTTCTCCCATCCTTTAAAATATCTTCTGAAATATTACCAAGATTAAATGTTAATTTTCCTCCTGGATTTGACAGATTATCTAAAAATGGATCTTGCAGCCAAAATTCAATATACTCTACATTGGCTTGTTCAAAATCGGTTGATGTTAATTGTCTTGTAATTCCTGCCCAACTATTTGTTGGATTTGTTAAAGTTCCTGTTGGAATATCAATACCTGTTGTTTGAAAATTATAAGGCCCTCGTTCGGTTGGGTAATATGCCAAATCGAGTGTAGGAATTATTGTTGTTTGCCCTTGTACTATATCTATCTGCGGAAAAATCTCATCTATAAAAACGCGTCTTGTATATAAATCTGAAACATCGTTGTCACTCATTCCACTTGGTCTTTGGCTACTGTAAAAAATTGGATCTACAGTGTACCAGTTTAATAGTGCGCGATCGTAACCATTTTGAATACCATTATCATCTTCATTTGCATCAACTCCAAGTCCTATTGGACGACTTGATAAAAACCATGATTGTGGTGCAAGAAGATTTATGGCATTTTGTGTGCCTTCAAAATCATCGACATAAGACGTTGCTTCACCAGCAAAATTTGTTCCTTTTGGTGAGCCTGGAAGTAAATATGCAAATTCGCCTCTAAGCGATAAATTTGACGGAACATCGGTATCTATATTTGGTAGTTTATTTGCTAAACGTGTTAAAAAGGGGACTTCGGTAGAAAAATTACCATTAATTCCGAATATAGAATTGTTTATAGGTTCTGTTCCTAAATTTGCTTTTTGAGTAATTGGTCTTTCATTTAAGTTCAAAAAAGTAGCCCCTAAAACAAAATTCTCATTAAACTGATGTTCTACATTTAAGCCTGTAAAACGCCTTGTTTGTTGACCGAATACTGCATTATTTTCTACCGATACTTGAATTGGCGTATTAGAAGCTTGTAAGGCTGGATCTAATATTTGAACTGTCCCAGCTAGATAATTTACTGTATAATCAACACCTTCTATTAAAACTCTTCCTCCTGCAGTAACTTTAACTGAGCCTCTTGGCACATTAAATGCACCTATAGGAATCCCAGAACTTCCAGAAGATTTGTAACGCCCTTTTATTTGAAATTTATTCTTTTCGGCATCTTCTAAAGCTGCTGTTTTGGTTTCTTTATACAACTTATCGAAAACATACTTTTCTTGGTTTGCGTTATACGTTATTATGTTTTCATAATCTTCGCCTCCATTAGATAATCGATCAAATAAATACTTACCAAAAGGTTCAACATTTGTGAAAATAATCTTTCCGTTTTGTTGGATTACAGTTATGCCAGGGACAAAATCGAAAAAACCATCACCATTTGTTTGCGGATCGTTATTAAAATTTAATTTATCTAAATTGAAAACTCTTAATAATGGTGTTTCATCTAATGGATCCTGATTTGGCGCAGCTGCAGGAAATGGTGTTCCATCTACAGGAGTAATAAAGTTTAATGGCGACGTTTCTGTATAGAAAATATTTAATTTAAAATCTTCTTGATTTAATTGAAAAGATCCAGTATTATAAATGTTCTTCATCATTAAATCCCAAATAGGCTCATTTACATCTGTTACTGTACTCTTAAGCATTTTTAGGACTAAACTTTTTGTGGTAATTATAGTATTTCCTGTTCCGCTATCTATATCGACGCCTGTAGCATCTACACCATCGTTTGCAAATTCTCCTACTTGAAATACTTGATTGCCAACAGTAAACTGAAATGCTACAGCTAAAATTTCATCGTTTTGCAAACGTTGATTTAAAGAAATATATCCTAATTGTGTGTTAAGCTTATATTCGTTGCCTTGAATAAGCTTCTTTGCGTTTTCCAATTTTCCATAATCGAATCCTTCACTTACTCCAGGAACTAAAATTCCTGATTGAACCGTTGCAACATCTCTAATAGCTTCTGTAATTTGCGATCCTGCTCCACCAATATTTGTTGGATCGTAGGCATTGTTAGAGTTATTTGGGAAAGCATTTGGCCCAGCAGTAACAGTAACTGCAGAACCGATTTTGGTAGGATCTGATTCTCCCAAATCTTGAAGTGCTACCACATTTCTTACATTATCGGTTTGGTTTGTGCGATTGGTTACCCAAACTTCTATTCTGGTTATTTGTAAACCTTGATTGTTTATATAAGGATAAGTTTCTAAAGCTTCATCGTACTTATCTCTAAAATATTGCGCCAGGAAATAATGTCGGTTTTCATCATAATCTAATCCAAAAAAATTAAATTCTTCAAGAGTGCCTCCACCTTGCGACACTACAGTTCTTGTTTGCGATTGTTGTTCGGAAAAGATTCCTGTTATTTTTGTTTTACCAAATTGAAGTTCGGTTTTTACTCCAAAAAGACTTTGTGCTCCCGAAATTAAAGAGCTGTTTAACGGCATGCTTACATTACCAACTTCAATTTTTTGAATAATATCATCTTCGGTAGGTGTGTATTCCAGTTTAAATAAATTTTGAAAATCGAAAGTGGATTGTGTATCGTAGTTTGTTGTTATTTGTAATCGTGTCCCAACTTTACCTAATAAGCTTAAACTGATTCGCTGGTCGAAATCGAAAGTAAAATTGCTTCTGTTTCTTGGTGAAAATGACGGATTGTCTTGTTTGGTAAATAAAATACCCAAATCCATTTCTACCGATCCTTGTGGGATTACTTCTATAGTATTGCCTCCAAAAATACTTTCAAAAAAGTTTGAGTTTACATAAAGTTCTGGGATAAGGTTTTTTTGCAATTCTTCAGAACCTTCTTTCTTGCCCTCAAAAGCATCAATTTTTTGTTTGTAATAATTTCTTACATTTTCTTGGTCTACTAATTTCTGGTATTCGGCTGGTGATAATATTAATGGATATTTAATATTAAAACTCCCTATGCTTTCTGTATAAATATATCTATCGGTAATTGGGTCGTATGTGTATTTAGATACTATACTGTTTGGATTAGGTAATAGTAAACTACCAAAAGAAAAGCCTGTTTTTGTTGAGTCTTGAGCTGTTGTAGTTGGTGTTTGTTGCGCAAAATTTATTGCATAAAAAAACAGCATCAAACAAGTAAGCACATAATGTACTGCAGGTTTATAAAATGTGAGATTGGTAGTCTTCAATATTAATTATAATTTTTTTAAAGCTTCTTTTATTATAGTTTCAACATTTGCATCCTGATTTGCAGCTATTATTTTATCTACAACGCGATCGGATTGTTTTTTAGTAAAACCAAGAACTTCTAAAGCAGATAACGCTTCTTCTTTATTAGTATTGCTCTGCGAAATTGAACCTTCATCTATATCGTAAACCTTTAAAACTTTATCTTTTAATTCTATTATTACACGTTGTGCAGTCTTTAATCCAATTCCTTTTACAGATTGTATTAATGCTACATCTTCTATGGCAATTCCCTCTCTAACTTGTTTTGGTGTTAAAGAAGATAACATAGTGCGTGCAATATTAGTTCCTATACCACTTACCGAAATTAATAACCGAAAAATTTCTCTTTCCGATAATGAAGAAAAGCCATATAATGTATGCGAATCTTCTTTGATGTGTAGATGCGTAAAGAGTCGTAAATTTTCTTGATTAGAAATTTGAGAATATGTATGTAAAGAAATGTTTAAATGATAACCAACTCCGTTACAATCTATCACAACATTAGTAGGATTTTTTTCTGTAAGCTTTCCTTGAATATGTGTAATCATTAATTGCGTTTTGTTATCGTTTCAAATGTAATAAAATTATTATATATAATACGCGATAATCTTATGGCATCTCTTTACTAAAAACTCATACTATTTTTCTCTTCTCTGTTTCTTTTGTGCATCAATTACGGCAATGGCAGTCATGTTTACAATTTCATCTACACTAGCATCTAATTGTAAAATATGCACAGGCTTTTTCATTCCCATCATAATTGGACCAATATTCTCTGCTTTATTAAGTTCTTTTAGTAGTTTATAAGTAATATTTGCCGCATCTAAATTAGGAAAGATAAGCGTGTTTACTTTTTTATTAGCTAGTTTAGAAAATGGAAAACGCTCTTGGCGCATTTTATTGTTTAAAGCAAAATCTGTTTGCAACTCACCATCTACAATTAGTTTGGGTGAATAACGATGCAAATAAGAAACTGCCTCTCTAACTTTTGAAGCCTTTTCGTTAACAGATGATCCAAAGTTAGAATAAGATATCATTGCTACAACGGGTTCAATTCCAAACATTTTTACAGTAGTAGCCGTCATTTGAGCAATCTTTGCCAAATCTTTTGCTGTTGGATCTATATTAATTGAAGTGTCACTTAAAAACAGTGGTCCTCGTTGGGTCATTAAAACGTTAGTTGTTGCAATTCTAGTAGCACCTTTATCTAGACCTATTAATTCTAACATCGGCTTAACAACAGATGGATAGTTTCTAGAATATCCCGAAATTAAAGCATCTGCATCACCTTCATTAACCATCATTGCAGCATAATAGTTACGTTCTCTCATTAATTTTCTAGCAGAAAGCTGTGTAATACCACGTCGCTTACGTTGTTTCCAATATACTTCTGCATATTCGTTTTTATGTTTTTCTTCAAGGTCACTTTTAGGGTCTATTATAGATACTTCGGCATCAAATTCCAGTTCTTTTTTTAAGTTTTCAATTTTATCACGGCGTCCTAACAAAATAGGAATTGCTATACCTTCTTCATAAACTATTTGAGCTGCTTTTAAAACTTGTAATTGATCTGCTTCTGCAAAAACAACACGTTTAGGTTCTAATTTAGCTCTGTTATGTAATAGCCTAACTAACTTATTATCGCTTCCTAACCTTTCAAGAAGTGACTCTTCATATTTCTTCCAATCTTCAATAGGTTCTTTAGCAACACCACTATCTATAGCTGCTTTAGCTACTGCTAGAGGCACAACAGCTATTAGTCTTGGATCGAAAGGTTTAGGTATAATATAGTCTTTCCCAAAAGTTAGTCTTGTTTCTCTATAGGCAACATTCACTTGTTCTGGCACAGGCTCTTTTGCTAAATTTGAAAGTGCTATTACAGCAGCTCTTTTCATTTCTTCGTTAATTGCAGTAGCTCGAACATCTAATGCACCTCTAAATATAAATGGAAATCCTAAAACATTATTCACTTGATTAGGATGATCACTTCGCCCTGTAGCCATAATGATATCATCACGAGTGTCAACTGCTAATTGATATGCAATTTCTGGATCTGGATTGGACATGGCAAAAACAACTGGATTTTCAGCCATTGTTTTTAACATGCTTGGTGTAACAATATCTGCTTTTGATAAACCAATAAACACATCGGCGTTTTTCATTGCCTCATCTAACGTGTTAATTTTTCTATCTGTTGCAAATTCGGCTTTTTGTGAACTTAAGTTTTCTCTATCATTTCTAATTACACCTTTGCTATCCAACATTACAATATTATCTCTACTTGCTCCAAAAGATTGGTATAATCTTGTACAAGAAATGGCTGCGGCTCCAGCTCCACTTACTACTATTTTTACATCTTCAATCTTCTTTTTTGCTATTTCTAGTGCATTTAATAATGCAGCAGCAGATATTATTGCAGTACCATGTTGATCGTCGTGCATGACTGGAATATCTAACTCTTCTTTTAACCTTCTTTCTATTTCAAAGGCTTCAGGAGCTTTTATATCTTCAAGGTTAATGCCTCCAAAAGTTGGAGCAATCATCTTTACAGTTTGAACAAATTCTTCAATATTTTCTGTGTCAACTTCTATATC
>JAKITV010000060.1 GCA_021647885.1 Flavobacteriaceae bacterium
CCATCATTTAAGAGTTCTACTTTCATGTCTGCTCCAAATTGACCAGTTTTTATTTTTTTACCTAAATCTAACTCCATTTGTTTTACAAAAGCCTTATAAAGCGGAATGGCAATTTCTGGTTTTGCAGCTTTTATATAGCTTGGTCTATTCCCTTTTTTTACGTTTGCATGAAGTGTAAACTGACTTACCACTATGGCTTCTCCATTTATATCTATGAGTGATTTATTCATTACACCATCTTCATCTCCAAAAATACGAAGATTAACTATTTTTTTTGAGAGCCAATTAATATCTTCTTTAGTGTCTTCATTTATAACGCCTAACAAAATTAAAAGACCACTATCTATTGAAGCTACTTTTTCTCCTTCTATTGTAACACTTGCTTTACTGACTCTTTGGATTACTGCTTTCATGTGTTTATATTTATTGTTTTTTATTGGTCACATGCTATTCGCTATTAATCATTCCCTTGAGTGATAAAACTTTTAGCATGCTCGTTTCATGTGTTTATTTTTAATTTTTTAGCTGAACACATGCTGTTCGCTATTAACCATTCCCTTTAGCGATAAACTTTTTAGTATGCTCGTTTCATATTTATTACTCACAAAAGTGAGATCTCATTAATATTTATCTTATTGTTTTTAATAAACCTACAAGGTTTTTAAAACCTTGCAGGATGTTACTGATTATCCCAAATATCAGTTCTATAATGTTCGTCTTCTCCTTCTATAATTTGCAAATAACTCTTATATCGCGAATAAGCTACCTCATCATTTTCCAAAGCTTTTTTTACAGCACATTTTGGTTCTTTAACATGCAAACAATTGTAAAATTTACAATCCTGCTTTAATTTAAAAAATTCTGGAAAATAATCGCCAACTTCTTCTTTGTCCATATCTACAACGCCAAAGCCTTTTATTCCTGGAGTATCTATTATTTTTGCACCGAAACTTAAATCAAACATTTCGGCAAAAGTAGTAGTATGTTGTCCTTGTGAATGTTGTGATGAAATTTCTTTAGTTTTCAAATCCAAATTAGGTTCTATTATATTAATTAATGTCGATTTTCCAACACCTGAATGCCCTGCAAACATGCTTACTTTTTCTTTCATTAATTGTTTTACCTTATCAATATTCTTTCCTGTTTTAGCAGAAACACCAATACAATCATAACCTATCTTTCTATATAAGGCAGCTAAATATTTTACTTCTAATAAAGTATCGTCATCATAAGTGTCAATTTTATTGAAAAGTAAAACAGTTTTAATGGAATAAGCTTCGGCTGTTACTAAAAATCGATCTATAAAACTGGTGAATGTTGGTGGATTATTAATTGTTATTAAAAGAAATACCTGATCGATATTAGCAGCAATAATGTGAGTTTGCTTAGAAAGTTTTACCGATTTCCTTACAATATAATTTTTACGCTCTCTTATATTATGAATGACTCCTGTTACATTATTGTTTTTTGTTTCTAGCTCAAAATCTACATAATCTCCAACAGCAATGGGATTTGTGCTTTTTATTCCTTTTAAACGAAATTTCCCTTTAATTCTACATTCATAAAACTTACCATTAAGGGTTCTAATAGTGTACCAGCTTCCAGTAGATTTATAAACAATTCCTGTCATTCATCAAAAATATAAAATACAAATTAACGACTTTTCAATTTAAGAAAAAGTGTATCTTCGTTACTTAATTTTCAAAAAACTCAACAACATGAAAAAATTACTATTAATTATTGTTTTAGCATTCATTTCATTTATCGATGTAAATGCACAAGTGGTTTACAAAGTTATTACAAGTGTAGAATCTATTGTACCTAATGGCGTTGGTAGATCTAGAATTATTTCTGCATTAGAAGATAAAGATTATAAAGAATTTACATCTTTAAGAACAGACAATAAAGAAACAGATAAACGAAACAAATCTAAAAGAAATGAGATTAGAGTTAAAAACTTTGAAGAAACCAAACTTTTAAACTTCTACAATTTAGGCGGTATTCGTTTTCAAAATATAGCGGCAAACGATGCTCTTATTACTTCAAAAATTAATACAATGATCGAAGAAGGATGGGAATTAGCATTTGTTACCAGTGCTGTTGAAAGTGATGCTGGAAAAGGCGATGGTAAAGGAATTTTTATTACCAGATATATTTTTAAAAGAAATAAGTAATCTTATTATTTTTTAAAACAACAAATGGCTCACTATTATGAGCCATTTTTTTGTCTGAATATCTTTTCTTGATGATTAATGGATTCCTGATGAATTGCCTTAAACATTTTAAGTACAAACTCTTCGCTCAATCCTTTTTCTTCTCCTTCCAGAATCATTTTACCTAATATTTCATTCCAACGTTTTGATTGAAGTACAGCAACATTGTTTGCTTTTTTAAGCGTTCCAATTCCATCGGAAACCTTCATGCGTTTTCCTAAAACTTCAATAAGTTGATGATCAATCACATCAATTTGTGTGCGTAAAGTATTTATTAGATTATTGTATTCGGCTTCTTTAGACGTTTCTTTTCTTATTCTTAAATCTTTCATTATTTGCACTAAACTCTGTGGTGTAACTTGTTGTGAAGCATCACTCCAAGCATTATCTGGGTCACAATGAGTTTCTATCATTAAGCCATCAAAATTTAAATCTAATGCGGTTTGCGAAACATCCAAAATCATATCTCTCTTTCCGGTAATATGCGAAGGATCATTAATTATAGGCAAATCTGGAAATCTGGATTGTAGCTCAATAGCCAATTGCCATTCTGGATTATTTCTATATTTGGTTTTTTCGTAAGTAGAAAATCCGCGATGAATAACACCTAACTTCTTAATATCTGAACTGGCTAAACGTTCCACAGCTCCTAACCATAATGCTAAATCTGGGTTTACAGGGTTTTTCACTAATACTATTTTGTCTGTTCCTTTTAAAGCATCTGCAATTTCCTGGACTATAAATGGGCTTACAGTAGAACGTGCACCAATCCATAATAAATCTATATCATGCTCTAAAGCCAATTCAACATGCACTTTATTTGCCACTTCAGTCGCTGTTTTTAAACCTGTCTCTTCCTTAACTTTTTGCAACCACTTTAAACCTAGTGCTCCAACACCTTCAAACATTCCTGGTCGTGTTCTTGGTTTCCAAATTCCTGCTCTATAATAATTAACATCAGTATCTTTTAAATCGTGTGCTGTTTTTAATACTTGCTCTTCGGTTTCTGCACTGCAAGGTCCAGCAATAACCAGTGGATGGTCTAATTGCAAATCATCTAACCATGTTCTTAATTCTTTCTTGTTTTTCATATTCATTTTCCACGAAAGTGGGAATCTTATTAAATTTAACTGAATTTTTTCTTTATTGTATTCCTTTTAATATTTGTTTTATGTGGTTGGTGTCTTTCATCTCTTTAAAAACCGCATCGAAATCATCGTTTTCCATCAAGTTTTTAAATTGATTGAGGTTATTAATATAATCTTCTAATGTTTCTATTATATTGTCTTTATTTTGTTTAAAAATTGGCGTCCACATTTCGGGAGAACTCTTTGCTAATCGCACTGTAGATTCAAATCCACTTCCAGCCATATCAAAAATATCGCGTTCATTTTTTTCTTTATTAATTACTGTTTTTCCTAACATAAATGAGCTAATATGAGATAAATGCGAAACATAAGCAATGTGTTTGTCGTGTGCTTCTGGATTCATATATCTAATTCTCATTCCAATATTTACAAATAATTCGATTGCTTTTTGCTGAAGTTTAAAAGCTGTTTGCTCTACTTCGCAAATAATGTTTGTTTTATTTTGAAACAATTCAAGAAATGCTGCTTTTGGGCCAGAAAATTCTGTTCCAGAAATTGGATGTGTCGCCAAGAAATTTCTCCGTTTAGGATGGTTTGCTACTGCTTTGCAAATATCCAGTTTTGTAGAACCAACATCTATTACCAAAGTATCATCAGAAATATTATCTAAAATTTTTGGTAATTCAATTACCGAAGTATCAACTGGAATCGCTAATACTATTAAATCGGCATTTTCCACATCTTCAATTTCTGCCTTTTTATCTATAATATTAAGAGAAAGCGCTTCTTGTAAATGTTCTGCTTTATTATCGATGCCATAAATTACAGCATCTGGATTCAGCTTTTTTATATTTAAAGCAAAACTTCCGCCAATTAAACCCACTCCTATAATGTATATGTTTTTCATATTTATTTTCCGTGAAAACGGAAATCTTTTTTTGCCACAATCCCGATAGCTATCGGGACACGAATGTTTTTTTCTAAATATTTGTTTAAAATTATCAAAACCGCTTACTGTTACTGCCTACTACATACTATTTAATTCTTGCAATTGCTTCCTCAATATCTTCGGTTGAAGCACATAAAGAAAACCTTATGTAGCCTTCTCCTTTACTTCCAAAAATTGTACCTGGAGCTATAAATATGTGATTGTTTTTAAGAACAACATCAATAAACTCTTCGGCTTTTAGAAAGTTTGGCAATTTTGCCCAAACAAAAAGTCCAGAAGCATTTTTATTGAAAGTACAGTTTAAGGACTCTGCCAATTTCCAAATTAATTCTCGTCTTTGTTCGTAAACACTATTTAAACTTATATACCACATTTCGGAACATTTTAAGGCTTCAATAGCTCCTTTTTGAATGCCATAAAACATTCCAGAATCCATATTGCTTTTCACTTTCAAAATATTATTAATATACTTTTCATCGCCTAAAACCATACCTACTCTCCATCCAGCCATATTAAAGGTTTTACTTAAAGAGTTTAATTCTAAACAGACCTCTTTTGCGCCTCTTACACTTAAAATACTTTTTGGAGCATTGTTTAAAATAAAACTGTAAGGATTATCATTAATAATTAAAATGCTATTTCGTTTTGCAAAAGCAACTAATTCTTCAAATAACTTATACGTTGCATTAATTCCTGTTGGCATGTGTGGATAATTTATCCACATTAATTTTACTTTACTTAAATCTGATTTTTCTAAAGCTAACAAATCAGGATGCCAATTGTTGTCTTCTTCTAAATCATAAAACACTGGTTTTGCTCCTAATAATTTTGTAACCGATTGGTATGTTGGATAACCAGGATTAGGAACAAGCACTTCATCACCTTCATTTAAAAACGCCATAGAGATATGCATAATCCCTTCCTTACTTCCCATTAAAGGCAAGATTTCGGTTTTAGGGCTTAAGGCTACATTAAATTGCTCTCTATAAAAATTAGCCATAGATTCCCTTAACTCAATTAAACCTTGATAGCTTTGGTATTTATGTGCATCTGGGCTGGTTAAACTTTCTGTTAACGCAGTTATAACCTTATGAGGTGGTTGCAAATCTGGGCTTCCGACCCCTAAATTGATTATAGGCAAACCTGTTGCTTTAAGCAAATTGATGTCCCTTAATTTTTTCGAAAAGTAATATTCCTCAACCGATTGTAATCTGTTTGCTGGTTCAATCATGACTTTGCACTTTTAAATTCGCCTAAAACTTTAAAATCTTTAGCCATAATTTCTATAATTGACTTTGCTTTTTTAAAATCGTCATACTTTTTAAAAGTAACATCCACAAAAAACGCATAAAACCAAGGTGTATCAATTTTTGGCAAAGACTGAACTTTTGTAAGGTTTAATTTACAATCACTCATTACGTTAAGTATGGCTGCTAGGCTTCCACGTTTTGAGGATAATTCGAATTTTAATGAGGCTTTATTAATCTCTTTTTGAGGGATTTCACGATTCTTACGTTTTACGATTACAAATCGTGTTTCGTTTTGTTTTATAGTTTGAATGCTTTCTGCTAAAATATCGAGTTCAAAAATTTCGGCAGCTAATTTACTAGCTATGGCAGCAACATTTTTAAGCTTAAGTTTTTGAATTCTTTGTGCAACTTCAGCAGTATCTTTATCTTCTATTAACTTAATATGAGAATGTTTTTTAAAAAATTCTTTACACTGCAATAATGCCATTGGATGTGAATAGACTTCTTTAATATCCTCAATTTTTTGATTAGGTAATGCCATTAATTGATGCTGAATATCTAAATAATATTCTCCAATAATGTGCAGATTATGATTATCTATTAACGCATAATTTGGAATGATAGATCCTGCAATAGAGTTTTCGATTGCCATAATTACAGCATCACTTTCTTTATTTAGAAGGCTATCTACGGCATTATCGAACGACAAACATTCTTTCACCTCAATACCGTTATCAAAATAATGCTGTGACACAATATGATGGAATGAACCCTTTACGCCTTGTATTGCTACTGATTTTATCATGCTCTATCTAAAAATGTTGAGATCCTGATCTTTATCAGGATTAATTCAACGTATTATTTTGAATACGCAAAAATGCTTTTCAAAATAAGTTTCATTAACAAAAAAAAGTCCCGAATTAACATCGAGACTTATATTTTAATTTATGCTTAATAAATTACAACTATAACATCTCGTTTCTTTTGCTAAAAAAGAAATAAAAGTAGTTATAATATGTAAAAGTTGCTGTTGTTGTCATTATTATGTGGCTAAAGTAAATAATATTTTCACAAATCAAAATGGGAGACTACATTTTTTGTGGTTTTACTTAAAGTTTTAAAGATTTACGAAGAAACAGCTCTTTAAATTATTTAATGTTTAGTTTTGGGTAATCTACTTGTCATATTTATGAAATCATTTGCTTTTTTTATTATAATATCAATTTCTCTATTTAGTTGTAATAAAAAACAACTGGACTCCACATTTTATCTTAATAAAACTAATATTGAAATAATTGAATTTAACAACAATAAAATCACTCGCTTCTTTCTCAAAGATTCTTTATCTGAAAATTTGTATCCAAATGATATTGTTTTTCTCAATGAAACGAAAGACAGTCTAAAATTAGTGCTTAATGACTCTCTCATTTATAAAAAAATAGAGCTAAATACAGATGGAATTGATTTAGAGTCTTCAGAATATTGGACTATAAAACTTGAAAACGGTCAACAATTTTGGCATTCCTTCTTTAAATTTGAGAGTAGTGATAAAGAAGGAAACTCTTACTTATATGATGCTTATTATAGTTATTATTATCATCCAAAAAATAAGGATACTAGCAAATATAATGGTCACAATGATTCGCGTGATTTTAAATTGTTCAATAAGTTTAGATTGAAAGACATTGGCCCTTATGGAGGTGAATTATGTCTGTTTAGTAGAATTAATAATGATTCCATAAGGATTATCCCTGTAACTTCATTAAACAACAATAATGAAATAAAGACTTTTATTTTGGAAAAATACAATTCATTAGAAACTGATCTTTATATTGGAAATTGGAAATTATCAAATTCTAACATTTGCGATTTATCTAGTGAAATTGTGGGGAATGAACTAAAAATTTCAAGTGATAGTGTTATTTTCTACAATAAAGAAATTATTAGCAATTTTAAATACAATTTGGGTTTAGATTCAAAATATTTAGAGTTAATGTTCAACAATAAAAATGATGATTTCATCTCAAGATATATATCAAACAGTCAAATTAAAATTTTAACACTTAATGAAGAAAGGATGAAATTACTAATTGACTATCCAAGACATGATTTTTGCAAAAAAAGTGACACCTTGATATATAAAAGAATTAATCCTGAAAAATAAGCCTTCCAGTATAAAACTGTTCTACATCAACAATTGGAGGTTGGTTTTTCGAAATTAAATCTCCAGTGCTACGTAATTCTCCAGTTAAGGATTGTTGCGGATTCACAATCATATCGTTACTACCTCGATGAAACACATCCACATTTTGTGCAATGAGATTTTCGCCTTCAAAACGTCCAGATCCAGCAAAAAAGCCAATTCTTAAATTTTCGGTTTGTCCTGTAATATAGAAAGATGAAATATTATTAGCGGTAATTCTTAATTGCATTGTGTTTACATTCAATCTAAAATCCCCAACGGTAAAGCTGTCTGGAGCAATAAAATCTTCCGATATAAGATGTAAATTATTATAATTTAAAACGCCATTAGAAGACACATCATATTGTGTAGAACTTCTTATTTCGGTAATATTTGGTGCTGTTACATAAATTTTGGTAACCCCAAAATCCCGAATATAATTACAAGTATTATTATCCGTTAACTGCAACTCGTTCTCAACAACTTTGACTTCAACATCGTTTAATAAATTTTTTCCTGTTTCTATAATAACTTCAAATTCTGTTCCTTGTTTTAGTATCAATTCCACATCACGATTTACCAATATCTTTTCAAAAGCAGAAACCTCAACTTCTTGTTGCACAATAATACCAGACGTTTGAAAACAGTCGTTGGCATCTTCACTATCGCAAGTAAATAATGTGATGAATACCAATAAAAATACTAGGTTTTTTACTTTTATAGCTCTTACTTTCAGAACTCTCTCTCTTAACAAGAGACAATTAGCATGTGCATTTTGGAGCATAATAACTTAAGGTGTCATATTCTTTTAATTATCGCTTAAGAGAAAAATGGGCTTTAAATTGTTTTCTGGTGCCATTGCTTGGTTCATCATACTCTACTGTAAACCAATAATCACTTGTTGGTAAGCGATTACCATTATAGGTTCCGTTCCAACCATTGCCGCTTGGACTTATCTGTTTTAACAACTTACCATATCTATTAAATATATAAATTTTTGCCTTAGGTTGATTTTCGATACCTACAATATTCCATGTGTCATTAAAACCATCTCCATTTGGTGTAAAATACAAAGGATAATCAATCACTATTACTATAGCCGAACTTATACCACATCCATTTACATCTCTTGCCGTTACTATATGTTCTCCTGATGAAACATTCTCAAAAATACCACTTTCCTGCCATGGTCCACCATCTAAACTATACTCATACACACCACTTCCTATTGCTGTAGCTTCTATGACATGATTATCTGAAAATGCTAACGAAATTAACTCTGCTGTAACTGTTGGAGGCTCACTCTCATTTACTATCGTGGAATCAATATCTTGACAGCCTGTTATATTATTTGTTACCAAAATACTATACTCTCCTCCTTGTGTTGGTGCATAACCCGATCCTGTAAATCCTGTTATTACTGTATTATTTAAACTCCATTCAAAACTATACGCTGTATCTGATAATTCAGTATCTATTATTGGTAAATCTACTTCCTCTGTACCATTAGTATTTACACACAACAAATATTCGTCCTCTAAATTGAATATTGGTAGTGCATTAACCTGCAAAGTTATGTGCTCTCCCAAACCTAAACATGAATTATCCAGTTCGCTATCTACTCTTACAAAAATAGTTTGAATAAAAGGTGAAGTTTCATTTCTATGATTACTGATGTCTGGAATGGCATTGGTCTCGGCTAATGCATCTAGCTCATTGGTATAATAAGTAATGAGTGGATTTTGTACTGGAAATAATGCTTCTATTAGTGCTGTGGCATCACTAAAATCAAATAATGCTATGCCATTGCTGTCATCTCCATCTACTAATGTATCATCGCATACTTCGTAATTTAATTGAAAATTGGCTGGGATTTGAGTTGTTGATACAATTAAATTTAACTGTGAAACCCTAAAGCAGCCATCTGCATTTTCAGTCCTAACATATAATATGTCTGGATTTGAAGTGGGATCAATGTTTAAATATGTAGTGGTATTTACTATGGCATTTAATCCATTCTCTGCATCTGTTAATATTGTATGATAAGTAAAGATTTCGTTGGTATAATTTGTTGAGATTAACTCGTTAGCCTCTTCTAAATTAAAATTTGTAAACCCATCAGTATCATCATCGCATTGATACAACTCTACCAATGGCAACACTACTGGCAATTCAAATACAATTAAATTGAAAGAGGTTGTATCGTAACAGTCTGTATTTAATCTGTTTTCGATTCTTGCTACAATAGACTGTGGAGTGCTTGTGTTTTGTATTGGTTTTGTAATCTCCGT
>JAKITV010000015.1 GCA_021647885.1 Flavobacteriaceae bacterium
ATTTTTTTTATCTGCGTTTATCAGCCAAATCAGCGTCATCAGAGTTCTATCATTTTAGATTACCATTTTAGATGTTTTGCTTCTTTTAATAAATTGCCCAAAACCAGCTTCTAATTTACACTCTTCGTTTTCAATGGCTACTTGTCCTCGTAAGATAACTGTTTCTGTTTTTCCTGTTACTTTTTGTCCTTCATAAGCAGAATAATCACAATTCATGTGATGTGTTTCTACTGAAATTGTATGTTCTTTTTTAGGATCGAATATCACAATATCTGCATCGCTTCCTATGGCAATTGTTCCTTTTCTTGGATACATTCCGAAGATTTTTGCAGCATTTGTTGAACTTACTTCTACATATTTTGTCAATGATATTTTTCCTTTATGTACACCTTCGGAATATAATAACTCCATACGATGTTCAATGGCTGGATGACCATTAGGGATTTTAGAAAAATCGTCTTTTCCCATTAGTTTTTGTTCCCAATTAAACGGACAATGATCGGTACCAACCACTTGTATCAACCCTTGATTAATACCTGACCATAATGCTTTTTGATCTTTCTTTTCTCGCAAAGGTGGACTCATAACCCATTTTGCGCCTTCAAAATCTTTTTCATAGAGTGAAGCATCTAATATTAAATATTGCGTGCAGGTTTCTACAAATACTTTTTGATTGCGTTGTGTTGCTTTCCGAACAGCATTTAAAGCGCCTTCGCAAGTCATGTGAACAATATAACCAGGACAGTCTGTATACTCTAGCATATCTGCGAAGCGTGCAGAAGCTTCGGCTTCGGTAACTTCTGGTTGTGATAAATAATGATATAAAGGTGATAGATTTCCTTCAGCTCTATTTTTTGCAATCAAGGAATCTATCATGTCACCATTGGTTGCATGTACTGTTACCAAGCCTCCATATTTTTTTACCACTTTCATAAGCTGCACCATTTGTCCATCGTCAATCATTAAGGCGCCTTTATATGCCATAAATGTTTTAAAAGAACTGATACCTTCTTCCTCAATCATTTGCACCACTTCTTTTGCAACCTCATCATTAAAATCGGTTACAGCCATGTGATATGAATAATCTCCAATCGCTTTTCCTTGTGATTTTTGTTGCCACGTTTTTAAGGCATTGTGCAAAGTATCTCCTTGAGTTTGTAAAATAAAATCGATAACCATTGTTGTTCCACCATGCAAAGCAGCACGAGTTCCTGTTTCGTAGTCGTCGCTGGAATAGGTTCCCATAAAAGGCATATCGAGATGTACGTGAGGATCAATTCCGCCAGGAAAAACCAATTTATCTGTTGCATCTATGACTTTATCTGCAACATAATCTAAATCTTTTCCTATGGCTACAATTTGTTCCCCTTCGGTATAAACATCTGCAATATAGCTTTCTGAAGCTGTAACAACTCTTCCGTTTTTTATAAGTATAGACATCTTTAATCAGTAATTTTGAATGATAATTTGTTGTTTTTCATCATCATATAATAAATGATTGACGATATAATAAATCCTGTAAACCAAGATAGTGAATATAAGAAATTTAATGCAGTCACCCAATATCCTATGAGTGCCAAAAATACTCCAATAAATAAAGCGATAAGTGCTGCTTTATTATAACCTGTTTTTTTATAGGAATAAAGACCTTCTACTTTATATAATTCATCAAGCTCTACTCGTTTTTTTCTTATTAGATAATAATCGGTAATTAAGATGCCCAAAACAGGTCCTAACAATCCGCTGACAAAAATCAAGAAACCTGAAATTTCATTCAACAACCACCAAGGTGCAATTAAAATTCCTATGATTCCTGTAATCAATCCTCCCATTCTAAAACTTATCTTCTTTGGAAATAGGTTTGAAAATGCATTTGCAGGAGCAATAACATTAGCAGCAATATTAGTGCTCAACGTTGCAATAATCATAAATATTTGAGCAATAATAACAACTGTTGGACTTTTAAATTTAGCTATTAATGAAACAGGATCCCAAGGTGCATCATCTGCAATTAATACATCTTTAAAATTAATTACTGCAGCGCAAGTCACAAAAATTCCAACAAACGAATACAGCATCATTGTTCCTGGCAAACCTATAAACTGTCCTGCAACCTGATCTTTTTGTGTTGAAGCATATCGCGTAATATCTGCAATACTAATAGACATGGTTGCCCAAAAGCCAACCATTGCTGTTAACCACAATAAATAACCCCAAAGTTTAGAGCTTTTTTTAACAGATGTTGCTAATGACGCGGTTACGGTACTCGATTCGATAGTTGGAATTACTTCTGAATTTCGAAATTGCACTTGAACATTTTCAGTATTAGAAATAGAAATTGGTTTACTTGTAAAAGGTTTCCAACTTGAAGATTTATCTGAAACAATATTGTATTCGGTTACTTTAAGGTTTCCTTCTTTATCATGTAGAGCGTTCAAATGAAGATAATACGCATCATTATCTTGTGTGATTATTGCTGCCGTTTTTTCCAATTGCTGACTTTGATCCAACACTATTGAAAATCCATCAGCTTTAGCGTAACTCCACCAAATTAAAGCAATTCCCATGATAATAAGTATTGGTGCCGAATAGGTTTCGAGCCATTTAATACTTTCGGTGCCTTTCCAAATAAAATAGATATTGATGAACCAAAAAATTGCAAAGCCAACAAATTTTCCAATCGATAAACCTAATTCTCCTGTAGTTCCAGTAATCGCATTAAAAATGGCATAAATGGCCAAACCACCAATCCAAGTTTGTACACCAAACCAACCACAAGCAATAATACCTCTGGTAACCGAAGCAATGTGTATGCCTTTTGTGCCAAAAGCAGCACGACCAATTACAGGAAATGGCACACCGTATTTTACACCTGCATGACCATTAAGAATCATTGGCACTGTAATAATTAAATTCGCCAAACCAATAATAATCAAGGCTTCATACCAATTTAATCCTGTTTTTATCATATAAGATGCCAACAAGTACGTAGGAATACAAACCGCCATACCTACCCAAATTGCTGCGAGATTCCATTTGTTCCAAGTTCTTTTGCTTACAGGAACTGGTGCTAAATCTTCGCTATATAAAGGGGAGTTGGAAACGTCTTCTTGTAATTCTACGATGTCTTGGTTCATAATTTTAATGGAACGCTGATAACGCTGATTTAGCAGATATCCACTGATTTTTTCTACGCTTATCAGCAAAGCCTGTGTTATCTGTGTTCTACTTTTTATTCGTAAATATTTTTCGTTTCACTTGTGGTTCTTTTCCAAAATTCAGCAAAAGACCAACTTCTATCTCTGTTGCTTTTAAATAATTTATTAATTGAAATTCATGCTCTTCACAAAGTGATTCTGCTGCTTTTAATTCAATAATAACAGATTCAGAAACAACTAAATCAGCAAAATACTCTCCTACTTTTTGATTTTCATAAAACACTTTAATTTGTTTTTGTTTCTCCACAAATAACCCTAAACTTCTTAATTCTAAATATAAAGCGTTTTCATATACTTTTTCTAAAAACCCATATCCCAAAGTATTATAAACTTTATAAAAGCATTGAATGATTTTTTCGGTTACTTCTGAATGTTTATAGTTGTTCATATTCTTTAATTATGGAACACTGATGACGCTGATTTTTTATGATTAAAATGATTTTTTATTTCTTTTTATCAGTGAAACTCTGCTTAATCTGTGTCATCTGCGTTCTATTTAGTTGCAATACTTATCTGCAATAGCAATGGCTTGTGAGATTATTTTTAATCCTTCATCAACTTCAGCTTTGCTTACGTTTAAAGGTGGCGCAATGAAAATATAATTCCAACGTACAAAGGTAAACATGCCTAATTCTCTAATTTTGGCAGCCATTTTGTTGGTCACTTCCATATCTTTTGGTGCTGCATTCCAAGGTGTAATTGGTTCTTTGGTTTTTCGGTTTTTAACGAGTTCTATACAACCTAATAATCCTGTATTTCTAAAATCTCCAATCGATTTATGTTTCTTCTTAAGCTTCTCTACTTCAGCTTCAATATACAATCCCATTTCAGCAGCTTTCTCCACTAAATTATCTTCTTCAATAATTTTAAGATTCTCCAATGCAGCAGCACACAACGTTGGATGTGCTGAATAGGTTAAGCCAATAACCATTGGATTCTCGTTAAAATAATCAGCAATTTTATCAGTGACTACAACTCCACCAAGAGGTAAATAACCAGAAGTTAATCCTTTAGCAAGACACATAATATCTGGCGTAACCTCATGATGGTCAATTCCAAACATTTTTCCTGTACGTCCAAAACCACTCATTACCTCATCATCAATCAATAAAATACCATACTTATCGCAAATTTCACGAACGCGTTTTAAATACATTGGTGGATATTTGATACATCCTGATGAACCTGATTCGCCTTCAAATAAAATAGCAGCAATATTATTAGGATTTTCAAACTTCACAATACGCTCTAAATTGGCAAAAGCACGTTCGCCACATTCTTCAATAGAAGACGAATACCAAGGGCAGCGATAGGCATACGGATTTTCGACATGGACCACATTTGGCATTGCTTGACTGTCTGAAGGAAAACGTCTTGGGTCGCCACCAGCAGTCATTGCACCATACGTTCCGCCATGGTAGGCTCTGTAATGTGTAATTATTTTGTGTCGTCCAGTATAGATTCTTGCCAATTTAATTGCATTCTCTATGGCTTCTGCTCCACCAAGTGTAAAAAATGTTTTAGTTAGGTTTCCTGGTGTTATTTCGGCAATCTTTTTACCAAGTCTTCCGCGAACATCAGTTGCCATTCCAGGGAACACATAACTTACCTCTTTCATTTGCTTTACAACAGCTTCTGTAATTCGTTGGTTACCATGACCAATGTTAACATTCATGAGTTGTGAAGAAAAATCGAGGTATTTTTTACCGTCTCTATCGTAAATATAAGAGCCTTCAGCATAGGAAGCATTTATAGGGTTTAAGCCTCCTTGTTTTGACCAAGAGAAGAGAGTGTAATCGAGGTTTTGTTTTATTATATTGTTCATTTAGTTGTTTTTTATAGAACGCTGATGACGCTGATTTTTATGATTTATACAGATTTAATCGAAAAACAATCAGCGAATATCTGCTCAATCAGCGTCATCTGCGTTCTATTTTGTATTTCTAATTTATTCAAAAGATCCCAAACATTATTTTCGTTCCTCAAATAATTTTGGGATAAGCGATTACTACGATTTTGAAAAAACAAAATCTCGTATCTGCTTAACTCATCCAGTTGGTTTGTGCTTCTGGATTCCACTTGGTGGTGGTCTTTTTATTTTGCGTCCAGAATTCTATTGAGCTTCGTCCTGTAATATCACCTACACCAAATTTAGATTCGTTCCAACCTCCAAAAGAGAATGGTTCACGAGGTACAGGAACACCAATATTAACTCCTATCATTCCTGCACTTGCACGTTCCATAACTTGTTTTGCCAAGCCTCCACTTTGTGTAAATACAGCAGCAGCATTACCATAATTAGATCCATTTTCAATTTCTATAGCTTCATCCAAATCTTTAGCTCTTATAATGGAAATTACTGGTCCAAAAATTTCTTCTCGTGCTACAGACATATCTGTAGTGACATAATCTATTATGGTTGCACCAACATAAAATCCGCCTTCTTTTCCTTCAACAGTTGTATTACGTCCATCCAACAGAATTTTTGCTCCATCTTTTTCTGCTTCAGCGATATAATCTTCAATACGCTCTTTTGCAGCTGCACTTATTACAGACCCTAAATTTTCTCCAGGAATTAAGCTTTTAGCATCTTCAACCATTCTATCTATTATATGCTGAATATTATCTACGCCAACCATAACAGAAGCTGCCATACAACGTTGACCTGCACAACCAGACATGGAAGCCACAACATTTGAAGCTGTCATTTCTGGATTTGCATCTGGAAAAACCAACAAATGGTTTTTTGCCCCACCAAGTGCTACACATCTTTTTAAAGTTGAAGTCGCTCGTTTATACACAATCTTCGCCACTTTTGTAGAACCTACAAAGGAAACTGCTTTAATATCTGGATGGTCACAAATCGCTTCTACAACTTCTTTACCACCATTTACTAAATTAAAAACACCATCAGGAAGTCCAGCTTCTTTTAGTAATTCAGCCATACGAACTGTACTTAATGGCACAACTTCGGAAGGTTTCATAACCATTGTATTTCCTAACACTAAAGCATTTGGCATGGTCCAGTGTGGTACCATATTTGGAAAATTAAAAGGTGTTATTGATGCTACAACTCCGAGTGGTTTACGTTCAATTCTGCACTCAACGCCTTTGCTTACTTCTTGTACTTCGTTCACCACTATTTGTGGCATTGATACTGCAAATTCACACAGCTCCATACTTTTTTCAACTTCGGCTTTTGCTTCGCCATAGGTTTTTCCATTTTCGAGCTGCACCAATTTTGTAAGCTCATCCATGTGCTTTTCGAGGAGTGTTCTATATCTAAAAAAGATTTGAACACGATCTTTTAATGTCATTGCTGACCAATTTGTAAAAGCGTTTTTTGCTGCTTGAACTGCTTTATCAACATCATTATAAGTTGATAGTGGCAATGTGGAAATAACGCTTCCATCAATAGGACTTATAACATCCATTGACGATTGGCCATTTCTCCCGATAGTTATCGGGACAAATTTACCGTTTATATAATTTTTTACTTCGGAAAGTTCTCCTGTTAAATTCATTGCATTAATTATTTTTTTAGACAAAAAAGAATACTATTAATAAATTGTCATTTTTGATGATAATTTCTAATTGTATCCTAACTCAAATATAAGGAAATATATTAAAAAACAGGTTGGAAATATATTTATAAATGAAGTAAATTAAAAATGGATTCCTGCTTTCGCAGGAATGACAAATCATGGAAAAAATGAATATTAAAACTCTAAAGACGTAAACTTGAAATTTGTACCATCAAACAATCCTTTATCACTTAATTTTAACGAAGGAATTACCAATAATGCCATAAATGAAAGCGTCATATAAGGTGCATGAAGTTGGCTTCCCATTTCTTTTGCCATTTTGTCGAGTTGTGCATATTGCTTACCAATAGTTTCACCATCTTTATCGCTCATAATTCCTGCTACAGGAAGTGATACGACTTTACTCTCAGAGTCTGAAACTGCACAAATTCCACCTTTATTTTCAATAATAAGATTTACGGCTTTACAAATAGCTTCATCACTAACTCCAACAGCAATAATATTATGTGAATCGTGACCAACTGATGATGCGATTGCTCCTTCTTTTAATCCGAAGTTTTTAATAAATGCAATAGAAGGTTTTTGATTGTTATAACGATTTACAACTGTCATTTTCAAAATATCTTTTTCTACATTTGAAACAAGGTTTCCATTTTCTATTAAAGTATCTTCTATAAGTTCGTTAGTTACTAATTGTCCTTCGAGAGCTTCAATAACTCTGATTTGTTTAGTTGAAGATTCAAATTTAAAATCTGAAATTTCTTTTTTATTTGTGTGAAAATTATTCAAGATTTCAAAAGGAACCGATTCAATTTTAGACACTCCATTATCGAAAACTAATTCCCCATTTATATAAGTTTGAAGCGTTTTAAAATCTTTTAAATCTTCAACAATAATACAATCTGCATCATCACCAACTTCCAATAAACCAACATCGAGATTATAATGTTTTACAGGATTGATACAAGCTGCTTGTAACACTTTATATACATCGATATTTTTGGCAACTGCTCTTGCACATAATTTATTAATGTGATTGAGTAGTAAATCGTCTGGATGCTTATCGTCACTACAAAACATCATTTCTTGATAATGTTCTGGAAGCAAATCGATTAATGCTTCAAAATTTTTAGCAGCAGAACCTTCACGAATAAGGATTTTCATGCCTTTTTGAAGTTTCTCTAACGCTTCATCATGCGTAAAACATTCATGATCTGTGGATATTCCTGCATTGATATATTTAGTCACATCATCGCCTCGCAATCCTGGAGCATGACCATCTACTGGTTTGTTGTAATGTTTTGCCCAAGCAATTTTTTTTAGGACTTCTTTATCATCAAATAAAACCCCTGGATAATTCATCATTTCTGCCAGATATTTTATATCAGAATTCGCCATTAAGGTTTTAATATCGTCGGAATCAATAACTGCACCTGCCGATTCAAAAGATGTTGCAGGTACACAAGAAGGTGCCCCAAAATTAAATTTGAATGGCACTTTTTTTCCATTCTCAATCATGAATTCTACACCTTCAATGCCTAACACGTTTGCAATTTCGTGAGGATCGGAAACTGTTGCCACAGTGCCATGAGTTACTGCAAGTTTTGCAAACTCACTTGGAACTAACATAGAACTTTCTATATGAATATGTGAGTCTATAAACCCTGGGAGAATATAATGGTTTACATCGTGTTCTTTTTCTTCGATTGAAGATATTTTTTGGTTTATAATGGTTATTTCGCCTTTATAAATGCGCTTGTTTTGTATGTCGACTATGCGTCCTTGTAATTTCATATTCATTTCCCATCTTTCGACTCCGCTCAAGATAAACTCCAGTGGGAATCTTTTTTAATTAGCCACAAATACACGAATATTTATGTTATTTACCAAACTATGATTTTATACTAAGACCTCACAGGTTTTAAAAACCTGTGAGGTCTATTTTTGAAAGAATCTATTTTAATTCAATCTTTAAAATTTCTTTTGTGTTTTCTGTTACTTTAAAACGATTATCAGGTCTTCTATTAATTACCCAAACTATATCATCTCCTGAGCATAATAACCACACATTTTCTTTATCGATTAAAGATAGTTTTTCGTCTTTAAAAAACTTGCTTAACTTTTTTTTTCCTTGCATTCCGAAAGGATAAAAATAATCTCCTTTTTGCCATTGCCTTATTATCAATGGAAAAATTAATTTGCTTTTATCAACATAAATAGTTGATGCGTTTAATTCGTTTAGTTGTTTAGTTGTTTCAAAATTCAAAGTTCCAATAATTGTTTCAAATTGTTTCGTGTTTTCTTTTATCAACAATCTCTCGACTGCGCTCGAGGAGACATTTGAGTCAAGATTTGATAACAACAAACAATCTCTATCTTTTATTAAACGATGTGTTTCTGATAAAACCTGTTTGCCTGATTGTGCTTTTAATAAATTATTTACGTCGTTCCATTCTGTAAAATTATAATCTTTTAAAAGCTCGTATAAATAGGCTTTTGGATTTGATAGTTTATTGATTTTAGCAATATTGAAACTCATACCATTATTGCTAATATCCTGAATAACTTGATTAGAAATGGTATCAATTCTATCGTCAATAATATCTTTTGAATCTTGTAAATGCGCGATTGTTTTATTAAAATTTTGAAGCAATTGAGGGTTGATTTCCTTTAGTATAGGAATCGCTTCCATTCGTAATTTGTTTCTCAAATATTTATTGGAAGCATTGCTAGAATCTTCTCGCCATTTTAAATTTTCTGATTTTGCGTATTCCTCAATATCTTCTCTCGAAAACGGCAATAAAGGGCGAACAACATTTTCATTGATTTCTGGAATTCCAGTTAATCCATCGAGCCCTGTTCCACGAGATAAATTGATGAGGAAAGTTTCCAAATTATCATCTGCATGGTGAGCTGTTAAAATATAATCGAAATCTAATTGTTCGGCTAGTTCTTTAAACCACTGATAGCGCAACTCTCGCGCAGCCATTTGTGTGGATAGTTTGTGTTGTTTTGCAAAGGTTTCCGTATCAAAACTTTCTATAAAAACTTCTTTGTTTAAATCATCTGTTAACTGCAATACAAAATCTTCATCTGCATCGCTTTCTTTTCCGCGTAAATTAAAATTGCAATGTGCTAAAGCAATATTTAGTTTTAAATTGTGACATAAATGGGTTAAAACTATACTGTCTAATCCTCCAGAAATAGCAATGAGAAGTTTGCTCTCTTTTAGGAAAGGTAGGTTTTTATTGATATGATTTTTATATGCTTTGAGCATGTTTCAAAAGTACAATTTTAGTTTAGTTTATTTTGCCACGAATTCACGAATAAAAAATGGAACACAGATAACGCAGATTCAATGAAATTTTAGTTTTTCATTTCTCGCAAAGGCGCAAAGATGCAAAGCATTACTGCAAACTGTTACTAAATACTGTTTACTCATTTTCAAGTACTTCTCTCATTGCCTTCGCTTTTATCAAACACTCTTCATATTCTTTTAAAGGTACACTTTTTGCTGTAATTGCTCCTCCAACCGAATACGATACATATTTATTTGTTTCGTTATACAAAATGCTCCGTATTACCACATTAAAATCGAAATCTCCATTGGGTTTAAAATAACCAACAGCTCCAGAATATAAACCACGTTTGGTTTCTTCCAGTGCTTCAATAATTTTCATTGCTGAAATCTTTGGTGCTCCAGTCATGCTTCCCATTGGAAATGTTGTTTTTAAAATATCGACAGGATTCACAGATTCATCTACTTTTGAAACTATTATAGAAATCATTTGATGCACTTGCTCAAAACTATATACTTTACAAAGTTCTTCAACTTTTACGCTTCCTTTAATTGCTGTTTTAGATAAATCGTTACGTACCAAATCTACAATCATAATATTTTCGCTGCGCTCTTTTTCGTCTTTATATAATTCTTGTTTTAATTTTTCATCTTCTTCCTTTATTTCTGAACGCTTTGCTGTTCCTTTAATAGGTTGTGAAACAATAGTATTTCCTCTCTTTTTTAAATAACGTTCTGGAGAAGCCGACAGCAAATACTTATCATTACATTTCAAAAACGTAGCAAAGGGTGGATTTGAAATAGTGTTAAGCCTTTTATAAGTTTCTAAAGGATTTATACTCTTGTTTTCTGCATAAAACTCCTGACAAAAATTAACCTCGTAAATATCGCCTCGATGGATGTGATGTAATATTGTATCTATTTTATTGAAATATTCGTCTTTGTGAATGCGGAGTTTTATTTTGATATCCTTTGAGACCTTTCGACTGCGCTCAAGGTGACATTTAGTTTCATTAGATATAGCTTTTAAATCTTCATTAATTTCATTATCAACACAATGTAAATATTGAATTTCTACCTCGTCGCCTTTAAATAAAAACAATTTCTTTGGTTGAAAAAAATATAAATCAGGAAAGTGTAAACCATCCAGATTTTTGGATTGTAAGTCTTCTACATCATTTTTTAAATCGTAAGTAAGATATCCAAAAACCCAATCGCTAGTAACGGATTGATATTCTTTTAGTTTTTCAAAAGCATTTTCATAATCCGTTTGGATACTTGTAAAAGCATCTACTGCCAGAATTGCATCATAATTAGAATATTGCTGATTGTCCCGATAGCTCCCGATAATTATCGGGACGGGATTTGAATCTAACCAAACAACATCATTAAATTGCTGAGACCAAAGTAAGAGTTGATCTTTAAATGATTCAGTATTCTTTAAAGTATGTTTTTGTTGTGTTCTCAATAAAAAAGTAATAATGCAAATTACTGAAATTTTAAAGAGATATGAAAAGTCCTGCAAGGTTTTAATAACCTTGTAGGTTTCTCGATTATTAATTTACCTTTGCAAAAACAATAATAATAAACAGATTCCCACTTTTGTGGGAAATGAATATGACTTTCAGGGATTTAAATTTAAACACACCATTATACAATGCTTTAGACGATTTAGGGCTAACAAATCCTACTCCAATTCAGGAACAATCGTTTAATGTTATAAGTTCTGGTGCAGATATGATTGGAATAGCACAAACCGGAACAGGAAAGACGTTTGGTTTTTTACTTCCTATTTTAAAAAATTTAAAGTTTTCTAAACAAGACAATCCCAGAGTTTTAATATTAGTTCCTACTCGCGAACTTGTAGTACAAATTACCGATGAGTTAGAAAAAATAACCAAATATATTAATGTAAGAATACTTGGTGTTTATGGTGGCACAAATATCAATACTCAAAAACAAGCTGTTGCCAAGGGTTTAGACATTTTGGTAGCAACTCCAGGTCGTTTATACGATTTGGCTGTAAGTCGTGTGCTTCAATTAAAATCCATACAAAAATTAGTAATAGATGAAGTTGACGTTATGTTAGATCTTGGGTTTAGGCATCAGCTTATTAACATCTTTGACATACTACCAGAACGTAGGCAAAATATCATGTTTTCGGCAACTATGACACACGATGTTGATGCAATGATTAACACCTTTTTTGTGAACCCACAACGTATTTCGGTTGCTGCATCTGGAACTCCTTTAGATAATATTTTGCAGCAACGTTATGATGTTCCAAACTATTACACAAAAGTTAATTTGCTGAATCATTTATTGAATGATAAAGAAGATTATAATAAAGTCTTGATTTTTGTCGCCTTCAAGCGAATGGCTGATCGTTTATTTGAAGCTTTAGAAACCACTTTTAATGATGAATGCTGCGTGATTCATTCTAACAAAACACAAAATTACAGATTACGGAGTATTGAGCAATTTAGACGAGGTGATAATCGTATTTTAATTGCGACAGATGTGATGGCTCGTGGATTAGATATTGATAATATTTCTCATGTTATAAATTTTGACACACCTGATTTTCCAGAAAATTATATGCATCGTATTGGTAGAACTGGACGTGCTGAAAAAGAAGGTGTCTCTTTATTGTTTTCGACCGAAAAAGAACAAAAAGGATTACAACTTATTGAAGAATTAATGCAAATGAAAATTCCGTTAATTGATTTTCCTGAAGATGTAGAAGTTTCTACCGAACTTATAGAAGAAGAATTACCAAAAATTAAAGAACACTATAATCCTACTAAAAGAAAATTTGATGAAGATGCTCCAGGACCAGCGTTTCATGAGAAATCTGAAAAGAACAAAAAAGAAAATTTAGGTGGTTCTTATAAATTTAAAATTGCTGCAAAATACAAGAAGCCAAAAACGCGAGGTGATAAGAACTATAACAAACGTAATAAACGGAAATAGAAAGTGTATTTAACGCACTTTTATATTTATACTTTACACCTTTATTTATAACTTAGCCAAAACAATTATTTAAAATGAAAACTAAACTTCTTCCCCTTTTACTTCTATTATTTTTATGTTCTTCTTTTAATCCTCCAGAGGCAAAGTGGAGCAAAACAGGACATCGTGTTGTTGGGAAAATAGCTGATAATTATCTTAAGGCTAGTAGTAAACGTAAGATTCAGAAATTACTTAACAGGAAATCGTTAGCATTGGTATCTACATTTGCCGACGAGATAAAATCGGATAAAAGATATAATGAATTTTACACTTGGCATTATATTAACATGCCATTAGATGCCACTTACGAAACTTCAAAAAAGAATCCAAAAGGTGATATGGTAACAGGTATTGCGTATTGCAAAAAAGTTATTACAGATGAAAATGCTTCTGATGAGGATAAAGCATTTTACTTAAAATTTCTCATTCATTTAATTGGCGATTTACATCAGCCCATGCACACTGGTTTGGTTGAAGATAAAGGTGGAAACGATTTTAAATTGCAATGGTTTTATAAAGATTCTAATCTACATAAGGTTTGGGATAGTGAAATGATTAATAGCTATAAAATGAGTTATAGCGAATTGGCCGAAAACGCTGATGTATTAACAAGTGAACAAGTATTAGCAATTCAAGAAGGTACTATAATTGATTGGGTAAACGAAACACATGAATTAACTAAAAAAGTTTATGCATCTGTAAACGAAGGAGATAATTTACGTTATCGTTATTCTTATCAAAATTTTGAAACTGTACGCTCTCAATTACAAATTGCTGGAATTAGATTAGCAAAAGTATTGAATGATTTGTTTTAAAACTTACAAATAAGTATTGATTGTAAAAAGTTGTGTGGATGCTGATTTTGAGCTGATGGATTCTTAAATGGAGTAAAAATAAAACACAAATTTATATGACGCTTATCGTTTTGGCTATGCTTTTGTTATGGACTAAAGTAGCCAAAAATTTTCGATATTAAATTACTTTATAAATTATTCACTATCTTAGCTATATCACTGAACTACAATAGAGTATAGCCATAGTCAGCAAGTATTATTGGGCTCCAATAATTAATTTAATATCTTCATCTCCTAAATCTGGGCTTATTTCTCCTTTTACAGTTAAGTTTAATATTTTAAATGCTTCAAAAATTCCATTCACTCTAATAGGATATTTTTTAGATTTTACTAATATAAATATACCTGATATTGGAGTTGTGTAGACGGACTGGTTTATACCTTCTACTATCCAATTTGCGGTCTTAAATACTTCTTTAATCTCACTTGAAAACTGAAATGCTTCGGAATCTCCTAATATTGTACCAATTGTTACAGTTCCATTTTTATAATTCTTAAGAATTTTAACCATTTCTAATTTGTCATATTGTGAAATTCCTCTAGAAATTTTCTTGTATCCCAAATTCTCAATGGCAGTTCGACTTTTTGAAATTTCCTTTGCAGAGAATTGAGACAGTATTAGAAATTTATCTTGTTTTTCATTCAATTTGTAGATTTGAATTTTCAAAGAATCATTTTGATTTTTGATTGTTTTCAAGTCTTTGTTCCTAAGTTTAAGCTCAGAATTGAGAATAATATTCAAACTGTCAATTTTATCAAATCTTTTTACTTGGTTATCAATTTCTTGTTTATGTTTTTTGTCTGACTTTTTTGTGTCCTTTTGTTGAATTCCATAATTGACCCATATTGATGCCAAACCACCAATTAAGACTGTTATTCCAATAATTAATTTTAGTTTTTTTGAATCAAACAAATAGTCCAATAAAAACTGAAATAAAAGAACTAATGAAGCTATAAATATAAGGAATGTTCCCATCGGTTTTTAATACTTGCTAATGTTTTGATATTAAACGTTTAAATGTTTTATATCAGACGATACCTACCAAAGGCAGGCAAGAGCGAAGTTAGAATTTTAAATTTTTAAAGTCAATTGTTTAAAGCAAATTCTCAAGTAAAGTTATAAACACTAAAACAAAAAAGCGGACTTTTTGAGTTCGCTTTTTATTTATCATTCTGAACTATATTCAGAATCTCGCTTCTATTCATGAGATTCCTGCCTTTGCAGGAATTTAGGTATGCAAAGCATTTCCATCAACTGCTAAACAAGCTTCTTTAATCGCTTCGGTAAATGTTGGATGCGCATGTGACATTCGTGAGATATCTTCGGCTGAAGCTCTGTATTCCATAGCAACAACAGTTTCGGCTATCATATCAGCAGCACGTGCACCAATCATGTGCACTCCTAAAATTTCGTCTGTAGTTTTATCTGCAAGTATTTTTACAAATCCGTCTAAATCCATACTTGCGCGACTTCTACCTAAAGCTCTCATTGGGAACTGACCAACTTTGTAATCTATTCCTGCTTCTTTTAGTTGTTCTTCTGTTTTACCAACTGTTGCCACTTCTGGCCATGTGTAAACCACGCTAGGAATTAAATTATAATCGATATGAGGTTTTTGTCCAACTAAAGTTTCAGCAACAAACACACCTTCCTCTGAAGCTTTATGAGCTAACATAGCTCCTTTTATGACATCGCCAATTGCATAAATATTTGGAGCAGATGTTTGTAAATACTCGTTAACTTCTATTTGTCCTCTGTCAGAAAGTTTTACGTTTGCTGCTTCAGCATTTAAGCCATCTGTATAAGGACGACGACCAACAGAAACTAAACAATAATCGCCTTTAAATTCTACTTCTTCTCCTTTTTTATTGTCTGCTTTTACAATAACCTCATCTCCTACTCGCTCCACAGATGTCACTTTATGAGAGGTATTAATCTTGAATTTCTGTTTCTTCAATACTTTGTTCAATTCCTTTGATAAGCCAGCATCCATTGTTGGAATAATTCTATCCATATACTCCACAACTGTAACTTCGGCTCCCAAGCGTTTATACACTTGACCAAGCTCTAAACCAATTACTCCTCCTCCAATCACAATTAAATGTTTCGGGATTTCTTTAAGCTTTAAAGCTTCGGTAGATGTTATAATACGTTCTTTGTCAATGGTAATAAAAGGCAAACTTGAAGGTTTGCTTCCTGTAGCTATAATAGTATTTTTAGCTTCAATTTCAGTAGTTTCCTTTCCTGAAATGATAATATGTGTAGCATCTTTAAAACTTCCTAAACCTTGATAAACGTCAATCTTATTTTTTTTCATTAAAAAATCGATTCCTCCTGTTGTTAGCTCTACAACATTATCTTTACGAGCAATCATTTTTTCAAGATTCACTTTAATATCACCTGGGATTTCTATGCCATGAGTTTCAAAATGTTTTACTGCATCTTCGTAATGATGCGACGAATCCAAAAGGGCTTTACTCGGAATACAACCTACATTAAGACACGTACCTCCAAGTGTTGTATATTTTTCTATAATAGCCGTTTTCATGCCCAATTGTGCGCAACGAATTGCTGCTACATAACCTCCAGGACCAGAACCAATAATAGCTACATCGTATGAATTCATAAGTTTTTACATTTTTAGATTAGCAAAAGTAAACATATATTAAGCAATCAACAAGCTATATAATATTCAATTTTAACAGAACGAAGATGACGCTAATTTTTGCAGATATTCACTGATTAAGTTTGCGTTAAATTATAATTTAGAAGCTTGATTCTTAAATCAAAAATCGTCAATCGTCAATCGTCAATCTTAAATCGTAATTGCAGTTGTGTGCTTTACTTCACTAATCATAAAAGTACTATGTGTACTACCAATATGGTCGATTGTGGTTAACTTCTTTACCATAAATTCTCTAAATTCTTCCATGTCTTTAACCAGCACTTTTAATAAGTAGTCGAAATCACCACTAATATGATAACATTCTAAAACCTCTTTTAAGTTTGCAACATCTTTTTCAAATTTTATTACATAATCTTGTGAATGCTGAACTAACTTAATATGGCAAAATGCCACAAAGGATTTATTTACTATTTCTTTTTTAACTAAAGCTACATATTTCTCTATTACACCTATCCTTTCCAATTTTTTAATACGTTCATAGACTGCAGTAACAGAAAGGCTTAATTTATTAGAAAGTTCTTTATTGGTTTGCTTACTATCTAATTGTAATAACTCTAATAACTTTTTATCTATATCATCAAATTTCATTGTTGAAAATTTTTCAGTTAAACTGAATTCAAATAGCAAAATAATAAAAATATAACTAAATTTATATCATTTTATAGATTTATTTTCTAAATATAATAATATCAATTGATTATTAATCTAATTATCATCAATTTTGTATTACAACTCATTAAAACTTAATGTTATGTCATTTAAACCTGCAAATAAAATTCAAGACTTACAATACTTTGGAGAATTTGGTGGCGTGAATCCATCCATTTCCGATTCATCCACTTATACATTTTTATCGGCTAAAACCATGTTCGATACTTTTGAAGGCAATGCAGATGGTTGCTATCTATATTCCAGACACAGTACACCAAGTAATCTGTATTTAGGAGAAGCACTTGCTGCTATGGAAGGCACAGAAACTGCTAACGTTTCAGCATCTGGAATGGGAGCTATTACTCCTGTTTTGCTACAATTATGTGATGCTGGTGACCATATTGTTAGTAGCAGAACTATTTATGGTGGCACTTATGCCTTCTTAAAAAACTTTGCACCTAGACTTAATATTGAAACCTCTTTTATTGATATTACAAAACTAAATATTGTAGAAGCGGCAATAACCAAAAACACAAAAATTTTGTTTTGTGAAACTGTAAGCAATCCTCTTCTTGAAGTCGCAGATATTAAAGGCTTATCAAAAATCGCTAAAAAACACAACCTTACATTAGTTGTTGATAATACGTTTTCACCTTTATCAATTTCTCCTGCAAAGTTAGGTGCAGATATAATAATACATAGCTTAACAAAATTCATTAATGGTTCTTCTGATACTGTTGGTGGTGTGGTTTGTGGTACACAAGAATTTATAGATCAATTACGAAATGTAAACGATGGAGCTTCAATGTTATTAGGTTCTACAATGGACAGCTTAAGAGCTGCTTCAATCTTAAAAAATATGAGAACGCTTCATATAAGAATGAAACAACACAGTAAAAATACAATGTATATTGCCAAGCAATTTGAAGCAATTGGATTTAAAACAGTATATCCTGGTTTAGCATCTCATCCATCCCATAAATTATTTAAAAATATGATGAATGAAGAATATGGTTTTGGTGGTATGCTAACTATAGATGTTGGTTCGATAGATAAAGCCAATGCTTTAATGGAGTTAATGCAACACAATAATTTAGGGTATCTCGCTGTAAGTTTAGGATTTTACAAAACCTTATTTTCTGCTCCAGGAAGTTCAACATCTAGTGAAATCCCTGAAGAAGAACAAAAAGAAATGGGATTAAGCGATGGGCTTATTCGCTTTTCAATTGGGTTGGATGACGATATAGAACGCACCTTTAGAATGATGCGCAGATGCATGAATGAATTAGGGTTTTTAGATTCAAATCAAAAAATATTAGAAACCGTTTAATATACTTTATGGTTTAAAAATTTATAAGCTTGAAGTAATCTTCAGGCTTTTTTATTGTATTTGCAAAGCTTATGTGAAAATCGTAACATTACAATTCTAAAAAATCAACTAATTATTCTTCATGAAAAGCCAAGACATTAAACCCAGCCAACCACAAGACGAGCATATTGTAGAAAATATAGAATTGAATATTTGGGAAGCTTTAATCCCTGTTTTTGCTTTGGTAGGAATGCTTGCTTACAACGTTTATGTTTATGGTGATGATGCTTTAAGTGGTTCAAATCAATTTATACTGTTACTTGGTGGAGCTGCTGCAGCTATAGTTGGTGTTTTTAATAAGGTAACTTTTAAACAAATGATAGAAGAAGTTGCCGAAAACATTAAATCCACAACTGGTGCTTTGTTAATTCTATTAATGGTTGGAGCTCTTGCAGGTACATGGTTAATAAGTGGTATAATTCCGTCTATGATATACTATGGTTTACAAATATTAAATCCAACAATATTTTTGGCGGCTAGTGTAATAATATGTGCAATAATATCGATTGCAACAGGAAGTTCATGGACAACTTCTGCAACAGTTGGTATTGCTTTAATAGGAATTGGAGAAGCATTAGGTATATCTTTAGGAATGACTGCAGGTGCAGTTCTTTCAGGAGCATACTTTGGTGATAAAATGTCGCCTTTAAGCGACACCACTAATCTTGCACCAGCAATGGCTGGAAGCGAATTGTTTTCTCATATAAGATATATGTCGTTAACAACTATTCCAAGTATTCTTATAACATTTATTGTTTTCATTATTTTAGGTTTTACTCAAGACACTTCTGGATCTGCAGATACTTCACAACTTTTAACAGATTTAAGTAGTACATTCAATATTAATGGATGGATCTTTTTGGTTCCTTTAACTGTAATCATTTTAATAGTCAAAAAAACACCTCCTTTAATTGCATTATTAGCAGGAACATTACTTGGTGCTCTATTTGCAATAATATTTCAACCTCATATCGTAGCTCAAATTGCAGGAGTGGAAACACTAACATTCAAGTCGGCTTACCAAGGAATTATGGATGCCATTACTGTAAAAACATCAATTGCTACAGAAAATGAAACCTTAAAAGAATTATTTTCTGCGTCAGGTAAAGGAATGAGCGGAATGTTAGGCACCATTTGGTTAATTATTTGCGCCATGGTTTTTGGAGGCATTATGGATGCTATAGGTGCGTTAGCAAGAATTAGTCAAGCGTTACTGAGTTTGGCAACTACCACATTTGGTTTATTTGCAAGTACAGTAGCTAGCTGTTTAGCTTTAAATGTCACAGCTTCCGATCAATATTTGGCTTTAGTTGTGCCTGGAAAAATGTTTAAAAAAGCATATGAAGATCGAGGACTCGCACCAGAAAACTTAAGTAGGACTTTAGAAGATTCTGGAACTGTAACTTCTGTTCTTGTTCCTTGGAATACTTGTGGAGCTTACCAAAGTGGCGTTTTAGGTGTTCCTGTAGTAGATTACTTTTTCTTTGCTATATTTAATTGGTTAAGTCCCTTTATGACATTACTTTTTGCTGCTTTTTCAATAAAAATTAAACAGCTTGCTAATAAATAAAATATTCTTATTGATTTTAAAATCAATTATAATTATTATCTATAGTTCAATAAAAAATTAAACGTTTTAGTTGCACAAAAAAGACGACTTGTGCTTATCTTTGTGTTCAAGAAAACTATTAACAATTAAAACATAAAAACACATGGCATTAGTAGGTAAAAAATTTCCAGATTTAAACGTTGACGCAATGAACGAAATGGGAGACACTTTTAAAGTGAACGTCCTAGAGGAAGCAGTAAATAAAAAGAAAAAAGTATTATTATTTTGGTATCCTAAAGATTTCACTTTTGTATGTCCAACTGAATTACACGCATTTCAAGAAGCTCTTGGAGAATTTGAAAAACGTAACACTATTGTAATTGGTGCATCTTGCGATACTCCAGAAGTTCATTTTGCTTGGTTAAATACAGCAAAGGACAATGGTGGAATTGAAGGCGTTACTTATCCTATTTTAGCAGATTCTAATAGAAACTTATCCAGTATTTTAGGAATCTTGGATATTACTGAAGAAACTTATGACGAAGCTACTGATACTGTTCAGGTTGAAGGTGATAATGTAACATATAGAGCTACTTACATCATTGATGAAGAAGGTACAGTTCAACATGAAGGAATAAACAATATGCCTTTAGGTAGAAATGTCCAAGAGTTTTTACGTCTTATCGATGCACTAACTCACGTACAAGAAAAGGGAGAAGTTTGTCCTGCAAACTGGGAAGAAGGTAAAGATGCTATGAAGCCTAATGCAAAAGGTACTGCCGAGTATTTAGCTTCTCATTAATAAACTTTAATCCTCACAGGTTTTAAAAACCTGTGAGGTTTTTTTAACATACAACTATGATTCAAGAACTTTCACAAGATAACTTAAACGAAATCGTTTCAAATAACGATACAGTAATTGTACAATTTAGCGCAACTTGGTGTGGTAATTGCCGCATTATGAAACCTAAGTTTAAAAAACTGGCTTCAGAAAATAGTAACGCTACATTTGTAATGGTTGATTCAGAGAAGTTTCCAGAATCCCGTAAAATGGCAACCGTCGATAATTTACCAACATTTGCTACTTTTAAAGATGGAAATTTTGTGAACCAAGTACAAACTAACAAGTTTGATGTTTTAAAAGAATTAGTTAACGAAGTTGTTTAAAATTTAACTGTCAATTACGAGGAGCGCAACGACGTGGCAATCTCATTATAAGAAAATATTGCCACAACTTTTAGCAAAAGTCTCGCAATGACAAACTTAAATTAAAAAGATTCCCTCCTTCGAGGGAATGCCAAAAAGACATATTTATGAAATTACCAATAATTAAGCACCTCACACAGTTTATAGAAGACAATGACGAAGATTTTATTATTGAAACAATAGAAACGTTAGAAGCTTTAACCGAAGTTTCTTCACTTAAAGATGAAGAACTGGACGTAATTGGAGAATTAATCTCTAATATGTATGGTGCTATTGAAGTTAATAAAATGATAAATGAAGGCACACCAAAAAAGGAAGCTTTAAATAGTTTTATGAAACGGGTTTTAGGTTCAATAGACACATAATTTTTCACATAATACATTTTATTATTAAAATCCCTTTTTTGTTTAAAAGGGATTTTTTACTTTCAACAAAAAAATATAACATGGCAACAGTAACATTAAAAGGAAACGAAATTAATACTTCTGGTGAACTCCCATTGGTTGGTAGTACAGCACCAAATTTTTCATTAACAGCAGGAGACTTATCTACTAAATCATTAAGCGATTTTGCAGGCAGTAAAGTCATTTTAAATATCTTTCCGAGTATAGATACAGGAACCTGTGCAGCTTCGGTTAGAGCATTTAACAAAGAAGCTAGCAATTTAGAAAACACAAAAGTACTTTGTATTTCTCGTGATTTGCCTTTCGCACAAGGACGCTTTTGTGGTGCTGAAGGATTAGATAATGTAATCAATCTTTCAGATTATAAAGAAGGGAGTTTTGGAAAATCGTATGGCTTAAATTTTATAAATGGTCCATTAGAAGCTTTACACTCGCGTTGTGTAATTGTTTTAGACGAGAACAGTAAAGTATTATACACAGAGCAAGTTCCAGAAATTGTAGATGAACCTAATTACAAAGCAGCTTTAGACGCATTATCGTAATGGATAAAAAAGGCAACTTTATTAATAACCGATTAAACGGTATTAGTTGTGCTTTTAAAGGAGCTATATTACTTTTAAAAACTGAAGCAAGTATAAAAATTCAGTTCTTTATTGCTCTACTCGTAACTATTGCAGGGTTTTATTATAATATTTCTTCAACCGAATGGACTATACAAATCTTAGCCATTGGATTGGTTATGAGTATTGAAGGTTTAAATACTGCAATCGAAAAAATGGCAGATTTTATTCATCCAGAGCAACATAACAAAATTGGATTTATTAAAGATATTGCAGCTGGTGCAGTTTTTATAGCTTCTATCGCTGCGATAGTAGTTGGTTGTCTTATTTATTTTCCAAAGGTTTTTTAAATACTTTACTTTGAAGAATACAAAAAAAACATATCTCAACTTTTCAGCGATATTAACTCAACTAAATATTTTGAAAACACTTATATGCAATTTTTCAAAATAAAGTTTCGTTAACGTTAGTAATTTGTATTTTTGTTGAATCGGCTAAACGATTCAATCCTGTCCCGATAGCTATCGGGATGGTTTTAGGATATCATATTGAAAATTAAAAGATTTCCGCTTGCACGGAAAGTAAACATGGCGAAGAAAAAAACGACCAATAAAAAATCAGCGAAAAAAACTAAAAAACTAAACTTTACCTTATCTAATCAACAACAATTGGTATTTGGCAGTTTATTGCTGATTCTTGGTATTTTGCTTTTTATTGCATTCTTATCCTATTTTTTCACTGGCGAAGCCGATCAAAGTACTTTAACAGAATTCTCTACAAGAAAGATTAAAGCACAAAACTGGTTAAGTAAAATTGGCGCTTGGGTTAGTGACTTGTTTATTTATCGTGGTTTTGGTATTTCAGCCTTTATTTTTTCTGGATTGATTTTTATTTCAGGAATATTCATCCTTCTTAATATTAACAAATCTAAGCTTCGTCTCCATTGGTTTTGGGGAACACTTATTGTAATATGGACATCTATACTTTTTGGTTTTCTTGCTGAAAAAAATTCATTACTTGGAGGCACAATTGGTTTTGAAATGAACGACTTACTCCAAGATTATATTGGTAAAATAGGAACTGCACTCCTACTTGTTTTAGGCTTAATTACTTATTTGGCCATTCGGTTTAAAGTAACAGCACAACATTTTGGAAAATTATTTAAATCGGCAAAAAAGGAAATAAAAGATGAGTTTAACACAAAAACTGAACATGAGTTTTCACCAATTGATAACGATCTAACAGCTGAAGCTGAAGATATTAAGGCTTCTTTTGAAGTACAAATAGAAAATTTAGAGCCTACTCTATCACATCATTCAAAAATTGATAAAAAAGAAGAAGAAACCCTTGAAGATAATATAGAAATAGAAATTAAAACTTTAGCTGAAGAAAAATCGGAAACAGATAACCTTGCTAGTAAACTTGTAGAAGACTTTGGGAAATTTGATCCGACTTTAGAACTTGGTAATTATCAGTTTCCACCTTTAGATTTATTAAAAAAATATGAAGGAGAGGGCATAACAGTAAATAAAGATGAGCTTGAAGATAACAAAAACAAAATTGTAGAAACGCTTCGTAATTATAAGATTGGCATTTCTAGCGTTAAAGCTACAATTGGTCCTACAGTAACTCTTTATGAAATAATACCAGAAGCAGGGGTTAGAATTTCTAAAATTAAAAATCTTGAAGACGATATTGCGTTATCACTTTCGGCACTTGGTATTCGTATCATCGCTCCTATTCCAGGAAAAGGTACAATAGGTATAGAAGTACCAAATAAAAATGCAACTATTGTTTCTATGTATTCTGTAATTGCATCGCAAAAATTTCAAAAAGCTAAAATGGAATTACCTATTGCTTTAGGAAAAACCATTAGCAATGAAACCTATGTTGTAGATTTAGTTAAAATGCCACATTTACTCATGGCAGGAGCAACAGGGCAAGGAAAATCGGTTGGGCTCAATGCTGCATTAACATCATTGCTTTACAAAAAACATCCAGCTGAAGTAAAATTTGTTTTAGTAGATCCTAAAAAAGTAGAACTCACTCTTTTTAATAAGATAGAACGTCATTATTTAGCAAAACTTCCAGATAGCGAAGAAGCAATAATTACCGATAATACTAAAGTTATAAATACTTTAAACTCTTTATGTATTGAAATGGACAATCGTTACGAAATGCTCAAAAATGCCTTTTGTCGTAACATCACAGAATATAATGCCAAGTTTAAAGCACGAAAACTAAATCCTAACGATGGTCATCATTTTTTGCCATACATAGTTTTAGTAATAGATGAATTTGCCGATTTAATTATGACTGCTGGAAAAGAAGTCGAAACACCTATTGCTCGTTTAGCACAATTAGCTCGTGCTATTGGCATACATTTAATTATTGCCACGCAAAGACCGTCTGTAAATGTAATAACTGGTTTAATAAAGGCAAATTTTCCTGCACGAATTGCATTTAGAGTGACTAGTAAAATAGATTCGAGAACTATTTTAGATGGCTCTGGAGCAGACCAGCTTATAGGTCGTGGAGACATGCTTTATACACAAGGAAACGATCTTATTCGCATACAATGTGCTTTTGTAGATACTCCTGAAATAGAACGTCTTACAGAATTTATTGGATCACAAAAAGCTTATCCAGAAGCTCACTTACTTCCAGAATATGTTGGTGAAGAAAGTGGCACAAGTCTTGATATAGATATCTCGGAAAGAGATCAGCTCTTTAAACAAGCTGCCGAAATAATAGTAACAGCACAACAGGGCTCTGCCTCTTTATTACAACGTAAATTAAAGTTAGGCTATAATAGAGCAGGACGTTTAATAGACCAGTTGGAAGCCGCAGGCATAGTTGGTCATTTTGAAGGTAGTAAAGCAAGACAAGTTTTAGTGCCAGACCTTGTAGCTTTAGATCAGCTTTTAGAAAATGAAAGGCAGTAAAAAAGCAACGTCTAATTAATAAGATTTCCGCCTACGCGGAAAATGAATATGAAAAAAATAGTAATCCTTTTAGTTTTATTTATAAGTACAGTAACTTTTGCTCAAAATTCTTCTGAAGCAAAGTCTCTGCTTGATGAAGTTACTGCTAAAGTAAAATCTTATAAAAATATTTCTATTGATTTTAAATATGTTTTAAATAATTCAGAAGAAAACATTAGTCAAGAAACAAGAGGTGATGTTGTAATGGAAGGTGAAAAATATAAACTTAATATTTTAGGAATTACCAGAATTTATGACGGAAAAACAATGTACAGTATTAGTCCTGAAGATGAGGAAGTTACAATTTCTACCGAAAACACTGAAGATGAAAACACCATCACTCCAAGTAAAATGCTTTCTTTTTATGAAAACGGATATAATTATAGTATGGATATTATTCAAAATTTAAATGGTAGAAAAATACAGTATGTAAAATTGCTTCCTATAGATTCCAATTCAGAAATTAAATATGTGCTATTAGGAATTGATATTAAAACCAAACACATTTATAATTTAATAGAAATTGGAAGTAACGATACTAAAACAACACTTACTGTTAATTCTTTTAAAACAAACGAACCCTTATCAAAAACCTTGTTTACCTTTGATGAAAGTAAGTATAAAGATTATTACATCAATAAATTAGATTAGGTTTTCCCAGTGAAAATTTTAGATAGATACATACTCATTACGTTTTTAAAAACTTTTTTTAGCATGTTTATTATTCTCATGTTAATTTTTGTTTTACAAGCTGTATGGTTATATATAAGCGAACTCGCTGGTAAAGATTTAGAAATAGACGTTGTTGCAAAATTTTTACTCTATGTTACTCCTAGACTTGTAGTTTTAGTTTTACCTCTAACTATTTTGCTGGCTTCTATAATGGTATTTGGAAGCTTTGCTGAAAACTATGAATTTGCAGCAATGAAATCTACAGGAATATCGTTACAACGAGCCATGAGAACCCTTAGTGTTTTTATTGTAGGATTAGCAATCACCACTTTTTTCTTTGCTAATAATGTAGTGCCTTGGGCCGAGTTTAACTTTTATAATTTAAGAAAAAATATTGCAAAGGTAAAGCCTGCTATGGCAATTGCCGAAGGACAATTTAATCAAATAGGAAATATCAACATAAAAGTTGATGAAAAAAGTGGCGATCGTGGGCAATATTTAAAAGGTGTTATTATTCATCAAAAGAAAGGGAATTCTAATAGAAATCATACAGTTATCATTTCTAAAACAGGTGAAATTGCGAGTAGTGAAGATTCCGATGTATTGAAACTTGTATTATTTGATGGCAATTACCATGACGACCTTCAGCCTAAAAACCGTAAAGAACGTGAAAGAGAGCCACATGCAAAAAGCACATTCGAAAAATATACCATTAATGTATATCTTTCAAAAATTAACAATGTAGATTTCGATAAACAAGACATTTCGTCAAAATACACTATGTTAAACGTTAAAGAGTTAAATTATTCCATTGACTCTTTAAAAAAAATAGAAACCAACAATTACAAAGAACTTGCTACTACAATGTATAATCGTTCTACAGTAGCATCATTAAATAGTAATATAAGTCCGACACAAAATGATTCAGTAAATTTTGAAGGTAATATTTTGAAACTATTTACGCCTCAAAAAAATGTTCAGCTTATAGAAGTTGCAATGAATTCTATTAATAGTACCAATCAAATTATTGCAACTAAAAAAAGAACAATTGCCATTAAAGAAAAAAACATTAATAAACACATTATTTCTTTTTATGAAAAATTTGCTTTGGGCTTTGCTTGTATCATCTTATTTTTTATTGGTGCACCTTTGGGAGCACTAATTCGTAAAGGTGGTTTTGGTTTGCCTATTATTATTGCTATAACATTGTTTTTAACCTATCATTTTATAGGCATCTTTGCTAAAAATAGTGCTGAAGACAGTAGTTTAAATCCTATCGTTGCCTCCTGGGTTTCTACATTATTAATGCTCCCCTTAAGTATTTATCTTACTAACAGAGCTACAAAAGATAGAAGTTTACTTAATCTGGATAGTGTTTTAGTTCCACTAAAAAAATTATTAAGCAATAAGACTATTGCTCCAGTAAATAGCAATGTGTTTCTAGATGAAAATTCTGAAGCATATTCTAATTTAAATAGTTACTCTAATAAAAAACTTATAGATATTATAAAAAATTATAGACAATACGATTTTGATGATAGCTATAGAAACACATCATTATTATTATTAAAACATAGAGGAATTACTGAAGAAGAATTACGCTTTGGTGGCAACCTTGTTAATGAGAATTATGAAAACGCGCTTCGTTACAAAATAGATTATGATGAAAATTCCAGTATAGCTTTTAAACTTTATTTTATATCACTGGCATCTCAAATAATTGGAGCTGTTTTAAACAATAATGGTTATCCTATTGTTGGTAAAATATTAATTGTTCTCGGTACTATTGCAACACTATTATATCTAATTTCTTTTTTTAAAGCTTTTATAAGTCAATCTAACTTTTATAAGATTCTTGGTGGCAAAATAATGTCGAATGCGATAGTCCTTATTCTTCTTGGAATTCCTTTATACTTTATTTATAATTTCTATTTTAAGAATAAACTAAAAGAAGATTTAAAACAAATTAGATAGGTCTTTAAATATGCAATATCTTTGCATTTATAACAATAAAATATGACAACTGTTAAAACTGCACATAAAACTTCTAAAATACAGCTAAACTCTATAGAAGATGCTATAAACGATATTCGTTTGGGCAAAGTAATTATAGTTGTTGATGATGAAAATCGTGAAAATGAAGGTGATTTTATTGCTGCTGCCGAAAAGGTAACACCAGAGATGATTAATTTTATGGCAGCTCAAGGTCGCGGTTTAATTTGTGTGCCACTTACCGAGGATAGATGTGAAGAATTGGACTTAACAATGATGGTGAAAAACAATACTGTTTTACATCATACACAATTTACAGTTTCGGTAGATTTGATAGGTCATGGCTGTACTACTGGAATTTCGGTACAGGATAGAGCAAAAACCATAAAAGCACTTGTAAACGTTGATACAAAACCATTCGATTTAGGAAGACCTGGACACATCTTTCCTTTACGAGCAAAAAATGGTGGTGTTTTGCGTAGAACAGGTCATACTGAAGCTGCAGTAGATTTAGCACGATTGGCTGGTTTTAAACCTTCTGGTATTTTAGTAGAAATATTAAATGAAGATGGTACAATGGCTAGGTTGCCACAACTTATTAATGTAGCTCAAAAATTTAATCTTAAAATAATTTCTATTGAAGATTTAGTGGCTTATCGTATGGAACACGACTCTTTAATTGAGAAGAAGGAAGACTTTCAAATTGAAACACGATTTGGGAGTTATCGCTTAAGAGCATACCAGCAAACAACTAATAATCAAATACATATAGCATTAACAAAAGGTGTTTGGAGTCCAAATGAAGCTGTTCTAACAAGAATAAACTCAACATTAGTAAACAACGATATTTTAGGAACTCTAACAAACAATGCAGATAAGAAATTAGACGAAATGTTTAAAGTAGTAAATGATGAGGGCAAAGGTGCTGTTGTATTTATTAATCAACAAGTTCAATCCATGAATTTATTGAAACGTTTAAACGTTTTAAAAGATAATCAAATACCAAACAAAATCACAAAAGCTCCTAGAATGGAAATGGATGCTAAAGACTTTGGTATTGGAGCTCAAATACTTCACGATTTAAATATCAGTAAACTGCGATTAATCTCTAATACCAAACAAACTAAACGACGTGTTGGTATGATTGGTTATGGGCTGGAGATTGTTGAGTATGTGAGTTATTAAGACAATCCTTCCTTAATACATTTTACCATTTTATTAGCTCTTTCTTTAACCTCATCTTCTGTCCATGAAAGTTTTATTAAGCATGAAATATTTCGACCAATATAATGGTTGGATTGAGGAAATTCTTTGGTTTGAAGATATTTTAATCCATCGTTAACTTCTTGAGACAAAGGATATAATGTTTTTAAATCTTTTAAATGTTCCCATTTACGCACATAGTGCCAATTATTATCGTAATAATGAAAACAGGCATCTACTCCATTTTGCTTAAATGCTTCTGAAACTTTACGTGCAGTTTCTAAATCTGGCAAAAAGAAACTTAAAAACGAATAGCTTTCTTCGCCTCCTTCAGGAACTGTTCTAAAAGTAACTTCTGGAATTACCGATAGTGCTTCACGAATAATGGTATAGTTTCTCTTTTGAATAGCAACAAATTCATCTAAACGACGTAATTGTGCCAAACCAACAGCAGCATGAAGTTCTGATATTCTAAAATTATAGCCTAAAAAAGGGTGCATTTCTACTCCTCTATCGTTACCAATATGGTCATGTCCATGATCGCTATAGTGGTCGGCATTTTTATAGTATTCTTCATTATTAGTAAGTACTGCTCCACCTTCACCACAAGTAATTATTTTTACATAATCTAAAGACAAACATCCTAAATCGCCAATACTTCCCAGTGGTTTTCCATGATAAGTTGCTCCTGTAGCTTGTGAAGAATCTTCTATAAGAATCAAATTATGTGCTTTACAAATGGCTTGTAAATCATCTAATTTTGCCATACTACCACACATGTGAACTGGCATTATTGCTTTGGTTTTATGAGTAATGGCATTTTTTACAGCTTCAGGATCTAAAGTTAACGTATCATCAATATCAACTAAAACTGGGATAGCACCAAGCATCATAATGGCTTCAAAACTTGCAACAAACGTAAAAGTTGGCATTATTACCTCATCTCCTGCTCCAATGCCTGCTGAAGCTAAGGCAATAGTTACTGCAGCTGTTCCGCTTGAAACCAATTGGGCGTGTTTTACTTGTAATTGACTTTCCAATTCGAGTTCTAGCTCTTTAGCCTTCCAATGTCCATTACGCATAGCATCAAATCCATAACGCATTAAAACGCCACTTTCCAATACATCGTTTATTTCTTTGCGTTCGGCATCGCCAAATAATTCAAATCCAGGCATAATTCAGTGTTCAGTGTTCAGTGTTCAGTGTTCAGTGTTCAGTGTTCAGTGTTCAAAGCTACAATTCCAGTATGCTTTCGGCAACAGTTTTTCTAACTTTCTTAAAACCGGCAAACATATCGTCTTTTGCCCTATAACCAATTGGCATCACTAAAATAGATTGTAAGCCTTTATCATTTAGCTTTAATAAATCATCGTACTTTTTAGGGTTAAACCCTTCCATTGGACATGCATCAATATCTTCAATAGCACAAACAGTAAGCAAATTCCCCATTGCCAAATAGGCTTGATTTATTGCCCAATCTTTGATGTTCTCTATTGTTTTTATTTTAAAATCTTCTATTAGGTAATCTTTAAATGGTTTTGAAATATCGTCAGGTGTGTTTCTAATGGTCTTAACTCTACTAAAATAAGCTTCAATATAATCCTCGTCAATTTTAGTCTCAATACAAAATACTAAAACGTGTGAAGCTTGTGCAACTTGCTCCTGATTCATGGAATGTTCTAGCAAATTTGCTTGTAATGCTTTATTCTTTATAATCACCAGCTTAATTGGTTGCAATCCATAAGATGTTGCGGTTAAATTAAAAGCCTCTTTAAGTATATTAAGTTTTTCGGTAGAGACATATAATTTGCTGTCGAATTTTTTTGTTGCATAACGCCATTGTAACTTTTCTATGATATTCATAAGCATATTTTAGTGTTCCTGACAAAAATAAGAATTAGTTGGGTTATAGTATTTTTTAGGTAAAAGATAATACAATAACACACAAAACTTTATTGGAAAAACCATAATTTAAAAGCCATAAGGCTTACCATAATAATTAGAAAAATGCGAATATAATTATCTCCTTTTCTTACTGCCAATCTACTTGAAATCCATGCACCAACCATATTTCCAGAGGCAAGAAAAAAGCCATAAGTCCAATTTATTTTATCGTTCAAGGCAAACAAAACGATAGCTGCTCCTGTGTAAATACATGCTATAGTAACCTTTGTTGCATTTGCTTTAACCAAAGACATTCCATTAAAATATTGCAAAAACAGAAGCAAGACAAAACCAATGCCAGCATTTATAAACCCTCCATATATCCCTAAAAAGAAAAATACTATCATTGAAATCCATAGATGTTTCCCCTGTATCCTTTCAACAAACCCTTTCGCTATAAAATGCCTTTTAAAAACAATTAACATCACAACCAAGATCATTATTATTGCTAATATCCTATTGAAGGTTTCTCCTTTTATATCAATAGCTATTTGAGCTCCAATTAAGGAACCAACAAGTGCTGTTGCACCACAATATATACTGAATGGGAAGGTTGTAATTCCTTTTGACTTATAGCCTACAGCTCCTGTTAATGTCTGCAAAAACACACCTATCCTGTTTGTGCCATTGGCTATTGAAGGTGGCAGCCCTAAAAAAATAAGCACAGGAAGTGTCAATAAAGATCCTCCTCCTGCTATTGTGTTAACAAAACCAGCAATAAAACCTACAAATACAAGTAATAAGAGATTATAATCAAATTCAAGAATAAACATTAAATGCGTTTAATATAGATGTAAAAATAAGAATAACCATGAATGTAAAATAATCATTTAAAGTATTAATTTAAACACATTATAAATTTGAATATCTTAACACTTTCTTTTACAAAATAAACCAAAAAACCTTTGAAAGAAATAAAAAAGCATTCTATATTTGCATCCTCTTACGCAAAAACTGCTATAGAGGACGCAGATCGCAAACGGAGAATTGGCAGATCACGTGAATTCCGCAAGCGGAACAACGTGATAAAATGGTAAGTAACGTTTTCAGATTTTAGTCTGAATCACGTTATCAGATGCGGTAAAACATTGAAATTATGTTCTTTGTATAAGCTTTGTGGAGTGAGGTTTATGATAAAACCTATGTTGGGATGACGACTAATCCCGATAAAAGACTTAAGGCTCATAACACAGTAAAAAGACATATACAAAAAAGTTCGGACCTTGGAAACGTTTCTATCTTGAAGAAGTAGTAACAAAAGTCGAGGCTTTGAAAAAAGAAAAATATTATAAATCGGGTTGGGGTAGAAAAAAACTTAAATCCGAATTGGAGAATTGGCAGAGTGGTCGAATGCGGCAGTCTTGAAAACTGTTGAGGGTCACACCTCCGGGGGTTCGAATCCCTCATTCTCCGCTTAGAGCAAAGCTCAATTTCTGAAAAGAAATTGGGCTTTTTCGTTTTATGGAAAATCTAAACGTAGTTTGAAGATTTGGAATAAAATGAAAATGAACGAAACTGCACTAGCAGTTTTGAGCTTTATTGTAAGGTGTGGCGCTTTTGGGAACAACGAAGTTAATCCCTCATTCTCCGCAAAAGGAAAACCATAACGAAAGTTATGGTTTTATGGAAAAAGCAAAGTGGGCTTTAGCTTTTGGGGTAAATAAACACAAATCCAATTGGTAGCTAAAGAAAAAAACGACACAACGTAAGACCAGATATTCCATGTTTGGCACAAATTTCTAGTAGAAATTTATTAGATTAGGAAAGTCGTTTATAAAAAGATATTTTATATATTGAAAACATAAGTTTCATGTTGGACTTAACAATATTTTTTAACACTATAATTAACGTTATTAAATCAAAAAACGTTGTTATTAATCCGAATTCAATTATAGATAACTTAGATGCAATCAGATAAAAAAATTAATTGGGCAATTTTGGTTACTGGCTGGGGTCGAAATGCTAGAGACACTATTGAAGCTTTCCATAATGGAAAACTAAAACAATCTAATATTAAATTAGTTGTTTATGAAGAAGAGCCTTGTGGAGCTAAAGAGTTGGCAGAGAATCATGGTATTGAAACCTTAAAACTAATAAGACAAGATTTTTCGAACGCTATAAGCTATCAGAATAAACTAATTCAAGAACTGAACAAAAGGAAAATTGATTATGTGTTTTTGCTTAATTACAAGTACATAATTAAAGAAAAGATGCTCAATGCATTTCCAAACAGAATAATTAACATTCACCCATCATTGTTTCCTAGTTTTTTAGCAACTAAAACTGCTATACAAGATGCTTTGGATTATGGCGTAAAGTTAACAGGAATCACAACCCACATAATTGACGATAAAATAGATGAAGGAATTATTCTTTGTCAAAAAGTGATTAAAATTAGAGACAATGACACCTTTGAAACTTTATATCCCAAGTTCGCAAAAGAAGGAAAAAAAATTATTTTAAAAACCATCCGGATTATAGAGAAACAAGACTACAATATTTTAAAAAACACCTAATGTAACTCATATCAATAAAATCACAGTTGAACGTAAAACTTATGTTTATTAATTAACCCCATTTACTTTTATGACATAATGAAATATATTACTTTAAAAAGATTTTTAGCCCTTATAATGTCCTTATTAGTTTACCGATATTTCTCCTTTTTTTATTGTTATTTTTATATATTTATTATTCTATAATAACGGTAAACATTTATCAAGCAAGACTATGTAGGAATGAAAAGATTTTTAAAATAATTAAGTTTAAAAATATGACAGATTTAGAATCAGGTAATGAAAAAGACATCATAATTTGAAGATAGTTACAAAATTAGGGGCTTTTATCAGAAAATATTCAATAGATGAGATACCACAATTATTTAATGTTCTAAAAGGAGAAATGAGTATTGTTGGTTCTCGCCCCTTATTGGTACAGTATTTACCGTTGTATAATTATCAAAAGAAACGGCATAATGTTCGTCCAGGGATTACTGGATGGGCTCAAATTAAAGGGGGAAATACTCTGTCTTGGGGAAAAAATTTGACTACGACATTTGGCACATTGAAAATCAATCATTTGTCGTTGATATGAAAATTATTTTTCTTACTATTGAAAGGATTATAAAGCCAAATAGGAATTAATAGTAACGAAGGAATTAATATGCCAGAATTTACTGGAACTGAAAAAGAGAAAACAAACAGTTAATTATGCTGAAATTTGACATACTGCATAAAAGATAAAGAAAATAATTAACTTTACAGTAGATGACTAAGAATCTAATGAAAAATATATATAAATTTAAATGTAATAGTGTAAAAAATGAAGAGGATATAATTATTTATAAATCAATCCTTGAAAAAATAAAAAATTATAATATTTTTTACTCTAACGAATATATTAATTCCTATACTCAAAACTATCTAATTTATTTTCTTCTATCAAATAATGATACTCCTATTATTTTAATGCCAATTTATTTAAACAAAAATAACTCTTCGTATAATATGAGTGTCTCAAACGAATATTATGATGCAGAATCACCTTATGGATATAGTGGCCCTATATTTAGTACAAATGTTATTGATAAAGAAATCATTTTATTTTGGAAAGAAGTAGACAGCTGGTATAAAAAAAATAAAGTAGTTACAGAATTTATTAGGTTTAGTTTAAACGGAAACCAAAAATATTATTCAGGACAATTAATTCCAACCCTTAATAATATAAAAGGTAAAATTATAGATTTTGATTCATTATGGGGGAATTTTAAGCAAAAAGTTAGAAATAACTATAGAAAATCACTTAAACATAATTTAAAAGCTAAAATCTATTCTAAAGATATAAATAATGAAATAATTAGCAAATTTTATTATATATATATAAAATCACTAAAACGTAATAATGCTGCTAAAAACTTTTTCTATTCAAAATCTTATTTTGAGAATTTAATAAAAAATAATTTAAATAATATAATAATTGCTTTAATTTTTAAGGATGACATTCCTATATCTACAGAACTAATTGTGATAGAAAGAAATGTATTATATTCTCATTTAGGTGGTACCCTAGCAGAGTATTTTAATTTACGTCCAAATGATTTCTTAAAAATTGAAGTAATAAAATGGGCAATTAATAATGAAATATCATACTATTTGTTAGGAGGTGGAAGAGAAAACAAAGATGGACTATATAAGTATAAAAAATCTTTTTTTCCAAAAGATGAGGATGTTATTTTTTATACGGGAAGAAAAGTTATTAATCAGGAGGCATACCATAATTTAATAAAGCAAATTACAGTCGATTATAGTAGTGTTAATACTCTAATTGGTAACTCTAATGTTTATTTCCCTATATATAAAAAAAATGCAATACCTCCTACTTTAAGCATAATATCATCAAAAAGTGAATGGAAAAAGGTACTTGATGAAGTTAGGGATTTTGATTTTTATCATACATATGATTATCATAACCTTTCCAAAAGCACAGATGAAGAAGCAATTTTAATTAAATACACAGAAGGTGAAATATTAATAGCTTTACCATTAATCATTAGAAAAATTGAAAACTCTGATTACTTTGATGCTACATCTGTTTATGGGTATTCTGGCCCTTTACTTAAAAATTGTTTTAGCAAATTTAACAACTCGAATTTTAAGATAGTATTAAATGAATATTTCATTAAAGCAAAGATAATATCTGTTTTTTCTAGATTAAACCCATTTATTTTAAATCAGGACTTAGTTCTTAATGGCATTGGCGAAATAAAAGCATTAGGAAATATAGTTAATATTGATCTTACTAAAGATATTGAAGAACAACGCACCATTTTTTCAAAAACTACAAAACGATTTTTAAATAAAGGAAGAAAATATCTTAATGTTAGAATTAGTAATTCAAAAGAAGATATTTTAGAATTTAAAAACCTCTATTATGAAAACATGGATAGAGTTAATGCCGAAGATATGTATTATTTTGATGATGATTATTTTTTAAAATTTATTAATAGTAAGGACTTTAAAACAGAATTGCTATTTGCAATAAATAATGAAACTGGCGAAAATGTTTCAGCTGCAATGATGGTCAAAACAAATGGAATAATACAATACCATATTTCTGGAACAAAAACCGATTTTTTAAATTTATCTCCAATGCGATTACTTATTGATGAAATGAGAATTAGAGGAACCAAAGAAGGTTATGAGTATTTTAACTTAGGTGGTGGATTAGGTAATAAAGACGATGAATTGTTTAGGTTTAAATCATCATTTTCAAAAGATTTTAAACCTTTTAAAGTCTGGAAACATATTTCTAACATAAAAGTTTATAATAATTTAGTAAAAGAAAAAGGGGTGGATTTAAAAGTTGATTTTTTTCCTCTATATAGGTATGATAATTCGTCACATAGTTAGTTTAATATAATTAGCAATTAATTCAGCAATAATATTTCTTCCATGGTTATTCCAATGTTTATCGTAAATTAAAGTCGTTGGTATTTTAGTATCACTCAATGCCTTTGAAAAATCTATAAACTTAAAATTATTATGATGTAAATATTCTAAGAATATTAGAGGATTTTTTTTTGAATCCAAAAACAAAATAAATCGCTCTTTATCAAAATTATAAATTTTTACTAAGTTTTCGAAGTTTTTAATGTAATTAGTTTCTAATTCTTTTTGTAGTCTTATTTCTTCTTGTTCACTTATTATAACTACATTGTCATTTCTTCTCGAAAGCAGTTTTCTCATTAACTCTCTAGGAGCATCAAACGCACCAATATTTTGTAAATAGACTAATAATTTAATTTGGCGCATTGCTCTATATATAGGTGATTCTAATCTTATTCTTTCTTGAACAATATTATATTCTCCTCTGTTTAAATCATTTTCAAATTTTATTCCTATAATAACATAGTCAATCAAATTAAAAGTAGATTCATATTGATTAATCAAATGAAGCTGATCAGCTAAATCATAACCCGAATATCCATATTCATAAACTTCGACATCTATTAACCTGTCTTCAATCTTCTTTCCTATTGAATTGTAATAATTTTGATGAAATCCTTCAATAAATGAATCGCCAACCAGAGCTATTTCTACTTTATCCTTTGAAGGTGTAAACTCTCTGTAAGAATTATATCCTGAACTATTTATATAAAATTTACTAAAATTTTGTCTTCTATTCCCTGTTACAGAATAGCCTTCTTGATTAGGCTTCCATTTTTCAACGTTATACTCATCAACAATACGAACGGGATAATCTTTAGTTAAATGAAAAACGCGAACTAAAACCTCTAGCACACATAATATGAGTACAAAATATAAGAAACTTTTAATCACTAATTTTTTCATAATAATTTAATTAGAATATGTGCTTGCTAATATCCTTTTTTTTTACATACAAAATAATGTGCGTTGTCTTTTCTGTGTATTAAAGATTCATTTTTATAAATATACTCAATGGCAAACCCTGAAGATTTTAATAAATGAACAAGATCATCTTTTTTTCCCCACAACAAAGCATGTTGGTTCTTGCTATAAAAACGCCAGTTAATACTACCATGAAATTTAACTTCTGGAAGATAATATTTTTGAAAAGGAAGTCCTTTAAAAAACCGAAACGCATTGACATTAAAGCTTAATATAGGATTATACCATCGAGAATCCCAGTCTAGAAAACTAAACAAATAGATACTATCTGGAGCTCCAAGTCTATAAGCCTCTTGAAGTGCTTGTTTTAGATGGGTCTGAGGGATCATGCACAATATTTGTTGCATATAAATCAAATAATCAAATTGACCTGTTTGTAACGTACTTAAATCACATGCATCTCCTTCAAGAAAATGAATATTTGAGTTTTGTGATTTAGCTGTTGTTTGAGCTTTTAAAATCATTTCTGGAATAATATCAAAAGCGGTCACTACTTTAAATTTCTTTTCATGTTCCAAATAAAACGACACAACGCCTCCTCCTGTTCCAGCCTCGAGTACTGATAAAGAAGAATCGGTAAAGTAAGTGTCAAATAAATATTGCTCTACGTAATTTATTTTTGATCGTGATCCCCAATCTTTAAGTGTATGTTGTCTAAATAATTTTGAAAAAGCCTGAGCCATAACTAATATATTTGATTTTTACCTATTACATAATTACCAATCACTAAATAATCAAGTCCTGTTGAAAAAAAACAACGTATAGCATCTTTTGGAGATTCTACTATTGGTTCTCCTTGTATATTAAAACTTGTATTAAGAACCACAGGGATTCCAGTTTTATCTCCCAATTTTTTTATAAGATTGTGATAACGTGGATTTAGATCCTTTGAGACAGTTTGTAATCGAGCACTTCCATCTACATGAGTAACTGCTGGAATAACATCTTGTTTTTCTTTTAATACATTACATACTTTTAACATAAAAGGAGCCTCCACTTCTAAATCGAAAAAATCGCCTTTAGATTCTAATATAGCCGAAGGAGCAAATGGTCTATAAGACTCTCTAAATTTTACTTCAGCATTAATTTTATCTTTCATCTGTGGAAAAGCTGGATTTGCTAAAATACTTCTATTTCCTAAAGCTCTAGGACCTATTTCCATAGCACCTTGAAACCATCCAATAATTTTACCCTCTTCTAACAATAATGCAGCCTTATCACAAATGTCTTTATGGCATTCATAATTAAGTTTAGAGCCTTTAAGTGCTTTTTCTATTTCTTCATTAGTATATCTTGTCCCTACATAAGGATTTGTATGTGTGAAGTTTCTAGGCTTTTTAAAAATTCCATTATGCAAATAATATGCTGCTCCAATTGCTGTTCCATTATCTCCAGCTGCTGGCATAACGTAAATATCTTTAAAAGGGCTCTCTCTAACTATTCGTCCATTCATGACACTATTTAATGATACACCGCCAGAAATCACTAAATATTTTGCTCTAGTTTTATTGTACAAAATATCACAAATCTCTAAAACTTTATTTTCTAACACTCTTTGAAACGCTGCTGCAACATTCATGTGATGCTTTTTGAATTCTTCCCCATGCTTTCTTGGCTCACCAAATATTTTAAAAAATTTATCTGAACAACGCTTCCAACTCATATTCTGATAGTTAAAATAGCTCAAATCAATCGATAATTGGCCATCTTTATTCACAGTAACAATTTTTTCAACTTGATCAAGAAATACTTCTGGATCTCCCATGGGTGCTAATCCCATTGTTTTACCTTCGTCATAACTAGTTCGAAACCCACAAAATTGAGTTATTGCTTCATAAAATGATCCTAGGGAATGTGGAAAATAGCTTTGTCCTAAACATTCAGTAGTATTTCCTTTTCCATAACCCAACCAAGTAGTCGCCCATTCTCCAGAACCATCAATACTTAATAAAGCTGCTTCCTTATAAGGAGACACAAAAAAAGTACCAGCTGCATGACTTAAATGATGTTCTATAAAGTGAACCTTAGGTCCCATCTTTTTGCTATCCCAATGATAACCAAACCAATTCCAAAAACTTTTTTGTTTATTATAACCATGAACTAGCTCGTGGTTTATAAATACTTTAAGCGTTTTTAGATTTTTTAAACTATACATGATTTTCTTTCCTAAATTATGGCTGGGTTTTATTGATACCGCAATATGATCAATGTCATTGTACTCTAATTTGGCAATCTTTAAACATCTCTCAATAGCTAACATAGGAAAGGATCTTGTATGTTTATCACGATTTAAACGCTCTTCTTCAATAGCAGCAATTAGTTCACCATCTTTATTAATGCAAGCTGTAGAATCATGAAAATAATAATTTAATCCTAATATTATCATATTAATATTTTTTAATAGTTAATCTTTTCGTTTTATAATGACTCTTTTAAAATTGAAAATAAATAAATGATCGATCCATACTGCTATCATAAAAAAGTAACATCCCTAAAATTACAAGTGCATATGCAACAAATCTAATCGCTTTATATTTAAACTTAAATGGGGAACGTTCATCTTTCCTTATACTATACTCGTAAAGTATAAACAAAACGATAAGAACATAATAATCAATCATACGATAACCCATAGGATGGTTGTATGTTTCATATGAAAAATTAGTGACAATTTTTTTTATAAATTTAAATGCATCAGTAATAGATTCTGATCTAAAAAATATTCTCGAAAAAGTTACAATTGAAAAGGTTAATAATACTTGACCAATCTCTGTCAATGATGGTAAAAATGTATTCTCTCCTACAACACTATCTTTATAAATAGTGTTGCGCCCCATTAAAAACACTGGGATAAAAGCCAAAGCATGAAATGCGCCCCAAAAAACAAATGTCCAATTGGCGCCATGCCAAAAACCACTTATTAAAAAGATAATACAAATATTCCTGACAGATTTTAGTTTGCTAACTCTAGATCCACCTAGTGGAATATACACATAATGTCTAAACCATGTGGATAGCGATACATGCCAACGTTGCCAATACTCGGCAACATTTCTTGAAAATTGAGGAAACTTAAAATTAGACTTCAGCTCAACTCCAAAAAGTTTAGCTGTACCAATTGCAATATCAGAATAACCACTAAAATCTCCATATACTTGAAAACTAAATAATGTGACACCTAAAATAAGTGTAGAAGCTGGATATTGTGAATAATTAGAAAAAATATCATCCACAATAGGCCCTAAAGAATCTGCAATAACAACTTTTTTAAATAATCCCCAAAGTATGAGTTTTAGTCCACCTACTGCTTGATCATAACTAAAAACTCTTTTTTTTAATATTTGTGATAAAAGATTTGAAGCCCGTTCAATAGGACCTGCAACTAACTGAGGAAAGAAACTGACGAATGTAGCAAATGACAAAAAATCTGTTGTTGGCTTAAGTTTTTTGTAATAGACATCAAACGAATAAGACATGGTTTGGAACGTGTAAAACGAAATACCAACTGGCAAGATTATTCGTAAAGTCCATGTGCTTTTTATGGTATACCCAAAAACCGAAAACATGTCTATCCATGAATCGACAAAAAAGTTGTAATACTTAAAAAACCCTAAAAGACCAACATTAAAAAAGACACTCACCCATAACCATAGCTTCCGTTTGGATTGTATTGTATTAGAATCAATTTTTTTAGCTACAAAATAATCAACTATTGTGCTTAATAAAATTAAAGAAAGAAAGCGCCAATCCCACCAAGCATAAAACGTATAACTTGCTAATAAAATAAGTATATTTTGTGCTTTTAAACTTTTTTTAAACACAAACCAATAAAGAATATAAACAATGAAAAGAAATATAAAAAACTCTAAAGAATTAAAAATCATAAAGAACTGTTATAAAATATTAGGTTAATAGAGATTATTATATTTAAACAGTAAACATCTTATAATTTAGTAAGTATATCAAAAATATTCTTTAAATAGTCAAATTATTACTTTAATCTACAAAAAAATATAAAAACACTAGTGTACAATTAAAGATGCCATAACACTTTGTATTCAATATTAAAGGATAGTGATTAGACTTGTTGACATTATTTTTTTGCTTCAAAAAAGATTTATACTAAATTTTATAGAACATAAAAAAGTAAACACAAAACTATGCGTATACGATAAAAGTCCAAACTGCTCAGATCCTAAATACCTTACAACCCAAACTCCAACAAAAAACCCAACCAACACATACGAAGAATTTTTTCGCCAAATAACCAAGAGGTATTAGCAAAGTATTTTTTTAATTCTTACTGACTTAATGCTTTTTAGTTTTTTAACCATTTCTTAATGACACTTAATGAGTATAGTTGTTATAAATGGGTTATAATTTTAATCTTTCCAATTTAATCCCGATTAATGGACTAATTTACAATAATCAATATAAAAAGGGTAAGAAAATTATCGCATTATATAATTTATTTTTTTGCATCAATATTAAGTTAAATCATGTAAACAAACTCAAAGTTTAAGTAATTATAATAAAGAACTTTAACATACTTTTAAAACTATTTAATATAGATTTACTACATTTGTACTAGAAATGAAAGTACTTTTCAAAAATACAACCTCTTTTTTTTTAGCGTTTTTAGTGCTATTCTCTACGATGTCATTTACCATTAATGAGCATTATTGTGGAGAAATTTTAGTAGATGTTGCCGTTTTTAAACAAGCTAAAACTTGTGGAATGGAGATTCAGCAGTCTGAAACAAATTCAGAAAATATTATCACAAATAAAAACTGTTGTAAAAATGAACATATTGTTAAAGAAGGACAAAATGAATTAACTATTTCTATTAATTCACTTTCTTTTGATCAGCAATTATTTGTTACTTCTTTTATTTATTCTTATTTAAATCTTTTTGAAGTTAAAGAAAAAATAACTCCTTTTAGATATTTTTCACCTCCTCTATTTGATAAAGACATACAAGTGCTTTATCAAACTTTCCTTATTTGATTTTAAACTTTTTTGGACATTATTGCATTGCTTAATTAGGCTTTATTCTTCCTAACAACAATGTAAATACGAACTATAATAACCAATTTATAGGTTCTGCATCAAATTAAAAGTTTAATAAAATCAAATAAAGAATACCAATGTTAAACAAAACCATACGCTATTTTCTTGAAAACAAGTTAATAACATTTACATTACTCGCTACTTTTATTATTGGAGGTATTGTTACGGCACCTTTTAACTGGGAAATTCCTTGGATAGAAAGAAATCCAGTCCCAGTTGATGCCATTCCAGATATAGGTGAAAACCAACAAATTGTTTTTACCGAATGGATGGGGCAATCCCCTCAAGATATAGAAGATCAAATCACCTATCCACTAACAACTGCTTTGCTTGGAATTCCAAATGTAAAAACAATTAGAAGTAATTCTATTTTTGGGCTTTCGAGTATTTATATCATATTTGAAGATGATGTAGATTTTTACTGGAGTAGAACAAGGATACTCGAAAAGTTAAACTCCTTACCGCCTGGAACTGTTCCAAATGAAGTAAAACCTGCACTAGGTCCAGACGCAACAGCATTAGGTCAAGTATATTGGTACACTTTAGAAGGGAGAGATCCAGAAACAGGTAAACCTACAGGTGGTTGGGATCCTCAAGAGCTAAGAACTATTCAAGACTTTTATGTACGCTATTACCTAACTGCTGCTAGTGGCGTTTCTGAAGTCGCTTCTATTGGTGGTTTTGTAAAAGAGTATCAAATAGAAATTGATCCTAACGCAATGAAAGCCAACAACGTTGATGTTAAGATGATAATGAATGCTGTAAAAAACAGTAATCTTGATATTGGTGCGAGAACATTAGAGTTTAATAAAGTCGAATATCTGGTAAGAGGATTAGGGTATATTAAAAATTTAAGCGATTTAGAAGAAAGTGTTGTTACAGTTAGAGATAACGTTCCTATACGCTTAAAAGATGTGGCTAAAATACAATTTGGTCCTGCAACTCGTAGAGGAGGACTTGACAAAAGTGGTGTTGAAGCTGTTGGAGGTGTTGTTGTTGCTAGATATGGTGCGAACCCACAAGCAGTGATAAAAAACCTAAAAGATAAAATTGCTGAAGTTGCTCCTGGATTACCTTCTAAAACATTGGCAGACGGAACCGTTTCAAAAGTAACCATAATCCCTTTTTATGATCGTTCTGGTTTAATCCAAGAAACATTAGGAACTTTAGAATCGGCACTTTCACACGAAATATTGATTAGTATTCTGGTTGTCCTTGTTTTAGTATTAAATCTCAGGGCATCCGTATTAATTTCAAGCATATTACCAGTTGGGGTATTAATGACCTTTATATTAATGAAATATTTTAATGTAGATGCCAATATTGTTGCATTATCTGGTATTGCCATTGCTATTGGAGTTATGATTGATGTGGGTATTGTTTTTACCGAAAATATAGTCAGGCATCTCGAGATGCCCGAAAATAAAGGAGTAAGAGGTAAAAAATTAGTTCAAGTAATATATTTTGCAACGGTTGAGGTTGCTTCGGCTATAATTACTGCACTAGCCACTACTGTTGTAAGTTTCCTACCTGTTTTTGCTATGCAGGCATCTGAAGGAAAACTATTTAAGCCTCTGGCTTGGACTAAAACATTTGCATTAATCTCTGCACTATTTATTGGGATTATGTTTATTCCGGCTTTAGCACAAGTAATGTTTTCCATTAAACTTGATAAAAAAAGGACAAGCAGAATATTTAATAGTGTTTTAATTGGTTTTGGCCTTGTTTTCCTATTTGTATATGGAAGCGTAATAGCCGTTGCATTAATTGCTTTTGGTGTAAATAATTTATTAACACAAGTTCCTGAAAAAAGTTTCCTTAAAGGAAAAATAAAATTACCATATTCCGATAAAGTTGCCAACTATATTAACATAGCTATTACCATAATAATATTAGTGTACTTCTTAACTATCGAATGGATGCCTCTAGGTGCTTCAAACTCAACATTTGTCAACTTTATTTTTGTAATAATTGTAATTGGTGTGGTTTTAGGAGCCTTGATGACAATAGTATATTTTTATAAAACCCTTCTGGTTTGGTGCTTGGATAACAAGTGGAAGTTTTTATCCATCCCAATTATTGTCGTTTTCTTTGGGGCAACTATTTGGTTAGGATTTGCTAAAGTTTTTGGGTTTATGCCAAATTTTGCAAAAGATAATGTAGCATGGAATAGTTTAGAAAAAACATTCCCAGGATTGGGTAATGAATTTATGCCAGCTTTAAATGAAGGTTCGTTTTTATTAATGCCAACTACAATGCCACACTCTGGTATTGCAGAAAATATGGAGGTTATTGCAAGTATTAATAAACACTTGAATTCTATACCAGAAGTAGCATCGTCCGTAGGGAAATGGGGACGTGTAAATTCAGCTTTAGATCCTGCACCAACATCTATGTTTGAAAACACCATTAATTATATTCCTGAATATATTTTAGATGAAGATGGGCGTAGGGTAAGATTTAAAGTAAATAACGATGAAGCTTTTGTTTTAAAAGATGGCACTACCTATAAATATGGCGAAGATGATTTTAGAAAAATAACCGAAGAAGAACTCATTATCGATGATGACGGTGAAAATTTTAGGCAATGGCGAGAAAAAATTAGAAAACCCGATGATATTTGGAAAGAAATTGTAAAACACTCTAAATTTCCAGGGCTAACCTCTGCACCCAAGCTACAACCTATTCAAACACGTTTAATAATGTTGGCTACTGGTATGCGAGCACCAATGGGTATAAAAGTTTTTGGTCCAACTTTAGAAATTATTGAAAAAGTAGGATATGAATTAGAGACTATTTTAAAAGAAGTTCCTAGTATAGAACCTACAACCGTTTTTGCCGATAGAGTGGTTGGTAAACCTTACTTAGAAATAAAGTTAAACCGTCAAGCAATGTCTAGATATGGATTAACCATTAAAGACATGCAAATGCAACTATCAGTTGCCATAGGCGGTAAACAGTTAACTACCACAGTTGAAGGCCGAGAACGTTTTCCTGTTCGTGTACGTTATGCCAGAGAGTTTAGAGACAATCCTGATGATATTAAAAAAATATTGATACCAACGCCTGCTGGAGTTCAGGTTGAGTTAGGTGAACTGGCATCAATAGAATATGTAAGAGGACCACAAGTAATTAAAAGTGAAGACACCTTTTTAACAGGCTATGTGATTTTTGATATGAAAGAAGGCAATGCCGAAACCAATGTAGTAGAAGATGCACAAGCACTTATTAAAGAAAAAATGGATAGTGGAGAGTTTAAATTACCTGATGGTGTCACCTATCGTTTTACAGGAAATTATGAAAATCAAATTAGAGCATCTAAACGCTTAATGCTTGTAGTACCCATTTCATTAATAATGATTCTACTAATTTTATATTTCCAATTCAAATCATTAATACCTTCATTAATGATATTCTCAGGAATATTTGTAGCATTTGCTGGTGGATTTATTATGATTTGGTTATACGGACAAGGCTGGTTCTTAAATTTTAATGCCGCAGGAGTAGATATGCGAGATTTGTTTCAGTTACATACCATAAATTTAAGTGTCGCCGTTTGGGTAGGGTTTATAGCCTTATTTGGCATTGCCACAGATGATGGTGTTATTATGGGAACCTATTTAACTCAAGTTTTTGATGAAAAGAAACCTAGCACAGTTAAGGAGATTCGAACTTCAGTAATAACAGCAGGTTCCAAGAGGGTTCGCCCAGCAATGATGACCGCTGCAACTGCCATTATCGCCCTAATTCCTGTTTTAACAGCAACAGGTAAAGGTGCCGATGTAGTAATACCTATGGCAATACCCACTTTTGGCGGAATGCTTTTACAGGTAATGACCATGTTTGTTGTACCTGTTTTATACAGTATGTGGAAAGAGAAAAATTTAAAAAAGCAACTAAAACAATTAAAAGCGTAAACTGATGAATATCAAAATAAAAATATATGTTCTCTTAACCTTCATTTTAGGTTTCTCACTACAAAGTTTTAGCCAAGAAGGAAGGGAATATTTAGACAACTATTTAGAAACAGCTGCCGAGAATAATCCTGGACTAAAAGCAAAGTTCAGTGATTACATGGCAGCCATGGAAAAAGTGCCACAAGTAGGCACATTACCAGATCCAAGTTTTGCTTTTGGGTATTTTATTCAACCTGTCGAAACTAGAGTAGGTCCACAAAATTGGAGATTTAATTTAGCACAAAGCTTTCCTTGGTTTGGTCTATTAAGTGCAAAAGAAGATGTTGCTACCGAAATGGCTAATGCAAAGTATGAAGTATTTGAAAACACTAAATCAAATCTTTTCTTTGAAATAAAAACAGCATATTACAATTATTACTTTATTGAAAAAGCCATTGAAATAACTCAAGAAAACATTCTAATCCTTGAAGTTTTTAAACGCTTATCATTAGTTAAAATTGAAGCTGGTAAAGCATCAATAGTAGATGAGTTACGTGTAGAGTTAGAGTTGAACGATTTAAGAAATCAACTAGCATTACTTTCAGACACAAAAACCGTGTTACAGGTTAAGTTTAATAACTTATTAAATGTAAAAACCTCTGAGGTAATTAATGTCCCTGAAACGTTATGGCAAGATGAATTATCCATTGATAAACAAGCTGTTTTAGATAAAATTTATAACTCAAATCACGAACTAAAAAGTATAGAGCATAAACTTAATGCGTTCGTGAATCAAGTGGTCGTAGCAAAAAAAGAAGGCTTGCCAAAATTTAATATTGGTCTTGGTTATACTATTGTTAGTAAAAATTCTGGATCTTCATTTTCTGATAATGGCAGAGATGCATTTTTATTTCCTTCCATAGGGATTAAAATACCGTTATATCGAAATAAATATAAAGCACTTATAAAAGAGGCTAAATATTTACAAGAAGCTGAACTATCGAAAAAAGAAGACAAGCAAAATACATTAACTACCGTATATGAAAATACATTTAAAAATTTTAGTGATAGTGACAGACGTATATTATTAAACCAAAAACAATCTGAAATTGCTAGAAAAGTATTGGATGTTCTAATAATCTCCTACTCTACTGATTCTAAAGATTTTGAAGAGGTTTTACGTATAGAGCGTCAATTATTAAAATATAGATTAGCATATCAAAAAGCATTAACTGATAAAAATGCAGCAACTGCATTTGTTGAATATTTAATAGGAAATTAAAAAATATAAAATGAAAAAATATAAAAATTACATTATAGGAGCTGGTATTTTAATTCTCGGAATTATATTAGGCAATATCTTTTCAGGTGGAAATTCAGAAGTAACAACTAAAAATGGTGAACATGAATATGTTCAAGATCCTGTATCTAAAATCTGGACTTGTTCTATGCATCCGCAAATAAGAATGGACAAACCTGGAGACTGTCCAATTTGTGGTATGGAGCTTATTCCATTAGAAGGAACAAGCAACACTTCAGAAAATATAGCTTCAAATGAAATTGTAATGACTGAAGAAGCAATACAACTGGCAAATATTCAAACATCTATTGTAACCAAGTCCAATGCAAACAAAGAAATTCGTTTACTAGGTAGAGTAAAACCTGATGAAAGAAGATTGTATTCTCAAGTATCACATATTCCAGGACGAATAGAGCGTTTGTATATTAATTTCACTGGTGAAAAAGTATATCAAGGTCAAAAAATAGTACGCTTATATTCACCTGATTTAGTTACAGCACAAAAAGAACTTTTTGAAGCCATTAGATCTAAAGACATATACCCACAACTATATACTGCAACTCGTAATAAACTAAAACTTTGGAAACTTACCGACAAACAAATTGATGCTATTGAAAAATCGGGAGTGGTAAATGAGCAAGTAGATATTTACTCAGATTATTCAGGCTATGTCATGAAGCGCAATGTTGAACTAGGCGACCATATAATGGCTGGAGGTAATTTATTTGACATTGCAAATTTAAATACTGTTTGGGTAATGTTTGAAGCTTATGAATCTGATATTCCTTGGATTCATATTAACGATGAAGTTGAGTTTACCATACAAGCCATTCCAGGTAAAACATATAAAGGAAAAGTTACTTATGTAGACCCTTTTGTATCCTCAAATACAAGAGTTGCCAAAGTAAGAGTTGAACTAAAAAACCCTTCCAACAAGCTCTTGCCTGAAATGTATGCGACAGGTATCATTAAAGCAAGTTTAACCAATGTAAAAGATGCCATAATGATTCCTAAATCAGCAGCACTTTGGACTGGCAAAAGAGCTGTTGTATATGTAAAAGTACCTCACGAAAAAATAATTTCATTTGTGTATAGAGAAATTATTCTAGGCGAAGATTTAGGTGATTTTTACATCGTAAAAAATGGCTTAAAAGAAGGTGAAATTATAGCTACAAATGGCGTGTTTAGAATTGATGCCTCTGCGCAATTATTAGGGCAAAAAAGCATGATGAACCCAGAAGGAGGAAAAGTAAGTACAGGTGGACATGAAGGTATGGATATGGATGGAGATAACGAGAGTGATTTGAAAAATACTGAAAACGAAGACATGAGCAATATGGTTATGATAGACAAATCTAAAATCGATAAAAAATTCAAACAACAAATAGGAAAAGTTGTCACTGAATATATAAAACTAAAAGATGCATTTACTGATGATAATACAACATTGGCACAAAAAGAAGCGAGAAATGTGAAAAACTCATTAGAGAATGTAGATATGCTTTTACTACTTGGAGACTCACACAATGTTTGGATGAAAGCACTAAAACCTATAAAAGAAGCTGCTACCAAAATTCAAAACTCAAAAGAGATAGGAACACAAAGAAATGCCTTTTTAATTTTAAGCAAAAACTTATCAGATGTTATAAATACTTTAGGTATTGAAACCGAAAATGGACAAGCCCTTTACCTAGAGTTTTGCTCTATGGCAGATAATAACAAAGGAGGGTTTTGGTTAAGTTATGATAAGGAAATTAAAAATCCATTTTTTGGCAAAGCAATGCTTACCTGTGGAGAAGTAAAAGCAACATATTAACTTATAAATAATTTCGTCATGAAAGAAATAAAAGCATTTATACGACCAAAAAAGCTAATTGAAGTAGCTAAAAATCTCAAAAAAGAAAAATTCTGCTGTTTTACAGTTTTTGAAGGTGAAGGTATGGGAGATTATACAGATCCCAACACTAGATTTCCAAGCTTAAAATTTCCTTTTTTACATAACAAAGTTATTAAAATAGAACTTGTATGTAATAAAGAAGATGTAGATAGTATTGTGAAAATAATAAAAGAACATGCTCAAACTGGTGAAAAAGGAGACGGATTAATCTGTATAAGTAACGTAGAACAAAGAATAAGGATTAGAGATTAAATACTGTCCTACTCTTTGTATTATAGAAATAAGAACACTAAACAAATATTAATATAAAAACTAAAATAATGAAAAATTTAAAAACAACTTTTAGCATCTTAATTTTTACCATGCTAACATTAACAGTAACATCTTGTAAAAACGACACCAAAAAAACAGACTCAAATGGTGAAATGCAATCAATGGAAATGAATACTGAAATGAGTCACGATAATGACAATGCTTCTTCTAACGAAAGACAGATTGCAGCAAGTACACAAAAAAATGATGCAACATCTGAAATTATTGACAGCTACCTCCAAATTAAAAATACATTAGTTGCCGATGATAAAGATGGAGCTGCAAAAGGAGGAACAGCAATGATAACAGCTTTTTCTAATTTTGATATGACCACATTAAAAGGTGAAACTCACAAAGAATATATGGAAATAATAGAAAGCGCAAAAGAACATGCAGAGCATATTGTAAAAAGTGATATAGCACACCAGAGAGAGCATTTTGAAGTGTTAAGTACAGATGTAAATGACCTGATAACCTTATTAGGAACCGAAAAAACCTTGTATCAAGATTTTTGTCCAATGGCAAATAATAATAAAGGAGCCTATTGGTTAAGTGAAGTTGAAGAAATTAAAAACCCATATTTTGGTGCCAAAATGATGAAATGTGGTAGTATAAAAAAACAAATCAATTAATAGCAATTTGTACGACCTGCAAGGTTTAAACTTAACTGTAGTTGGTAGGAAACCTTGTAGGTCTTATTATATTAGTAATAATGAAGATTTTAAAAAAAATAGTAATACCACTAATTATTGTTTTAATAGGCATACAATTTATACCAACAAAATTAAATCAAAGTAATACTATTTCACAATCAGATTTTATGACTGTGTTTAATGTTCCAGAACGTATAGAAGTGAAAATTAAAGCATCATGTTATGATTGTCATAGCAACA
>JAKITV010000016.1 GCA_021647885.1 Flavobacteriaceae bacterium
AATTCATTGATAAAAATGTAAGACCTTATATTTCATCATCTACGGAACATATTCTAAATGATAGGTCAATAGAGGATATGCTTCAAGGTTATATAAAATCAACTTTTAATCTTGAATTAAAATTACCGAATGGTAAAACAAAATCTTTAAAACTTACACTTAGCAAAAGCACAGAAAAAGAATTATATCCTGACGATAAAACTGAATTATTTGAGTTTAAATGGATAAACAAAGATATAGCATATATTGCTTTAAATTCATTTGCAAGTTGGGATATAATGGGCTTATTTTCAGATAAATTTTCAGAAATTCAAAAAGCAAAAAAACTAATAATAGATATAAGAAAAAATGGAGGTGGAAAAGGAAACATAGGACGAGAGATTATAAAACACCTCACAAAAGATACTATTATTTATGGCTCTAAATCGCAAAGCAGATTACACATACCTACTTATAAGGCTTGGGGAAAATGGACTAAAGTAAAAGATACTGTAAATAGTGCCTGGAATAAACAATCGTATTTGACCTATCGTGACCAATATTATTATGACTTTCCATACCAATCCTATTCTACAGCGAATTTGGATATAACAAGAATTGAAATTCCTACAGTTATATTAATTGGACACAATACAGCATCTGCTGCTGAAGACTTTTTGATTTATGCTGATAATCAAGAAAATATGACAAAAATTGGCGAGCCAACTTTTGGAAGTACAGGACAACCAATGTATTTTGAGTTAATAAATGGTAGTTCAGTACGAATATGTACAAAAAAAGATACATATTCAGATGGAAGAGAATTTGTTGGTATTGGAATTCAACCAGATATCGAAGTGAAAAAAAGTTTTTCTGATTATATGGAAAATAAAGACCCTGTTTTAGAAAAAGCAATTGAATATTTGAACGAAAAATAACTGGTGGCAACAACGGCTATACTTAATTGCTTAGTTCTGTGCTACTTTGGAAAAATCTCCGATTTTTCCAAGTTGGGTTTGTACTTATAAAATTAAGTGCTAAATTGTCGCAACTAAGCATAGCCAAACCGATAACGAAACCCTAAAAATCACTTATTCTTCTCGGCTATCCACTTACTCATATATTTAGTGCTTTGCATAGTATGATGCTGTAACATTTGTCCTGTGAAGTTGCTAAGGCGTTTGTTGTGGAGTTGTGGAGTCGTTACTTCTAGCATTTCAAGAAACTTACTTTGAAATTGATTCTTATTAAATCTCTTGTTAATAATCTCAAAGCCATTTAGTTGCTTCTCTTTCCAAATGTTTTCATTAGTAAATAATGAAACTGTTCTATCTGCAAATAGTTGAGGATTATCTTCAATAAATCCGTTTGGTTTAATATTTCCAAACATACCTTCTGCTCCAATGTTTGTAGTTACACAAGGTGTTCCGTTTTGCATGGCATCAATTAATTTGCCTTTTAATCCAGCTCCAAATTGTAAAGGTGCAACACATACTTTAGATTGTTGCATGACATAATTAACATCTTCGGCAAATCCTTTTATGAGAAAACCTTCTTTATCATTATGTAATTGATTAACCTTTTGCGAAGCATAAGCACCATAAATATGTAATTCTGCTTTTGGTAATTGTTTACGAATTAATGGCCAAATCACTTCTTTTAAATACAACACCGAATTATAATTAGGCTCGTGCAAAAAGTTACCAATGCTTATAAAGTGTTGTCGTTCTTCAAACTTCGGAAGGTTTTTAACAGCTTCAGAAGAAACTTCGTTTAACATAAATGGTAAATAATGCAGTAGCGATTTATCTACTTTAAATTGATGTTGAAGAAGATCTACTTCAGCTTCCGAAATAATTAAACTCAAATCGCATCTATAAATACTCGCTATTTCGCGTTTTGCAATATCATTAAATAAATAAGAAGTGTTGAATTCTTTTCTTTCATTAAAAGCTTTTTGTCTTCCTTTTCGTAAACAATGTAAATCTTCGGTATCCAGAATTCGTAAGGCATCAGGACATTGTTCTGCAACGCGCCAACCAAACTGTTCTTCCATCATAAAACGATCAAACAGTACAATATCTGGTTTCAGTTGTTTTATAAAAACATCAAAACTTGAATTGTTCAACTCAATACTTATTTGAGAGATTCCTACGCTTTCGAGATTAAAAGCATTGTCACTTTTAGCACAAGGACTTGCAAAAGTTATGTTGTAATTGTGAGATTGAAACACTTTAATTAACTGCATCATTCTACTTCCAGCTGCAGAACTTTTTGGCTCTGGCCACACAAAACCGATGATTAATATATTTTTTGCCACGAATACACGAATCTAATTAATTAGACTTAAAAATAAATTTACTGCTTATTGCAACTGAATACTGTAAGCTTTTATTCAGATTTTAGTTCTGAACTATACTTAACTCGAACTTGTTTTGCCCAAGCAATCATACTTTCAATTTGCGAATCAGTAAGTTTAGCTTCGCTATGCGTCCAGGTATAAGAAGGTAAAGGCATTTCTTTTTCTTCAACCATTTCTATCAATTCTTCTAACTTATGATCTTTCTTTTTAATGGTGTAAGCATTCCAATTAGAAAAATTTAATTCTTCTTTTCCATGATTTACATGATCTGCCATCCAATAATTTGCTGGAGTTATATTACTATACCAAGGGTAACGCGTATTATTACTATGGCAATCAAAACAACTTTGTTTTAAAATGAGTTTAACGGCTTCTGGTGGATTTGTATCTGCTATAAATGCTTCAATAGAGGCAGTATTTCCTTCATTCTTTTCTGGTCCAAAAAATTGTGCAATGATTAACACAATTAATAATAGGAGCAATATTTTTTTTAGAATCTTCATTATTACTTAATTTTAGTTTCTTAAATGTACTAAAATATTAATGACTACAGAAGAATTATACAAGGAATTAGATTACGTAGATCACTCACGCGAAAAACGATTAAAATACGCAAATCTGGTAATCGAAAATCCAGATTTAATTCCTAAGCTATTAAAGATTTTATTTATGGTAGATGATAAAATATCTTGCAGAGCAGCTTGGGTTTTTGAGTTTATGTGTGGCGAAAATCTTGATGCAATTATTCCATATTTAGATAAATTTACTGAAGAAGCTCATAGCGTTCATTTAGATTCTGCTGTGCGTCCAGTTGCCAAAGTTTGCGAATATCTGGCAAAGGCATACTACTCTAAACAAGACAACAGGATAAAAACAGCATTACAAACAAAACACAAAGAGAAAATTGTTGAAGCTTGTTTTGATTGGATGATTAACGACGAAAAAATTGCACCAAAAGCTTACGCCATGAATACTTTATTTCTTTTAGGACAAGATTACGATTGGGTTCATCCAGAATTAGTTTTAATTTTAGAACGCGATTTTCAAATGCAAAGTTCAGGATTTAAAGCTCGTGCAAGATATCTTCTTCGTAAACTGAAGAAAAATTCCAATCCCGATAGCTATCGGGATAAATTCCAAATTCCAGACTAAATTTTTAATAACTCAACAAAAAATTCGAACGCTGATAACACAGATTAAGTCAATTTTCTCAGAAAGCAAATCTGTGTTCTATCATAAAAAACCCATGTCATCTGTGTTCCATTTACAGTTTAAATAAATCAAAAATCGTAAATCGCAGTATTAATCTATACAGTTCTAGTTGCAGTTAAAAAACTTCTGTCCTCGGTCTTCGGTCTTCTAGCCAAAAGAATTATCTTTGCAACTTCAAAAAACAACACAACCTATGTCTTTATCAACGCTTAATGCCGTTTCTCCTATTGATGGTCGCTATAGAAGTAAAACTGAATCTTTAGCTTTATATTTTTCTGAAGAAGCATTAATTAAATATCGTGTTAAGGTTGAAATTGAATATTTTATCTCACTTTGCGAAATTCCGCTACCTCAACTTACCGATTTTGATACTACTCTTTTTAATGATTTAAGAGCAATTTATAACGACTTTTCCACTGAAGATGCTTTAGCTATTAAAAAAATTGAAGGTATTACAAATCATGATGTTAAAGCTGTTGAGTATTTTATTAAAGAGAAGTTTGAGACCTTAGGTATTTCAGCATATAAAGAGTTTATCCATTTTGGATTAACCTCTCAAGACATCAATAACACAGCGATTCCTTTAAGTATAAAGGACGCGATGAATGATGTGTATGTGCCAGAATATTTTACTGTTCTGGAAAAATTAAAAGCTTTATCTGAAGAATGGAAAGCCATACCAATGCTGGCAAGAACACATGGACAACCAGCTTCCCCTACTCGTTTAGGTAAAGAAATTGAGGTTTTTGTTGTTCGGCTTAAAGAACAGTTTAATTTATTAAACGATATACCAAGTGCAGCAAAATTTGGAGGTGCAACAGGTAATTTTAATGCGCACCACGTAGCTTATCCTAATATAGACTGGAAAGATTTTGGATCGCGTTTTGTTCAGGAAAAACTGGGTTTACAATACTCTTTCCCTACTACACAAATTGAACATTACGACCATATGGCAGCTTTGTTTGATTGCTTAAAACGCATCAACACAATCATAATAGATTTAAACAGAGATATTTGGACTTATGTGTCTATGGAATATTTTAAACAGAAAATTAAAAAAGGTGAAGTTGGCAGCTCTGCAATGCCACATAAAGTAAATCCTATAGATTTTGAAAACAGCGAAGGTAATTTGGGTATTGCAAACGCTATTTTTGAACACTTGTCTGCCAAATTACCCATTTCTCGTTTGCAGCGAGATTTAACCGACAGTACTATACTTCGAAATGTTGGCGTTCCTTTTGGACATACCTTAATAGGTTTTAAATCGACTTTAAAAGGATTGAATAAATTATTGCTGAACGAAGCTAAATTTGCCGAAGATTTAGAAAACAATTGGGCAGTTGTTGCAGAAGCTATTCAAACTATTTTACGTCGTGAAGGTTACCCAAATCCTTATGAAGCACTTAAAGGATTAACCAGAACCAATGAAGCTATTACTAAAACTTCTATATCTAATTTTATTGATACTTTAAACGTTAATGACGCTTTAAAAGTCGAACTTAAAGCGATTTCTCCAAGTAACTATACTGGAATTTAAAATGAATGATAAAACATCTTTATTATCTACTGCTGTATTTACGCTATTCTTTTTTATAAGTGGATTGCTTGATATTATGAGCCATTTTTTGGTTAAAACGATTTTGTTTGTTGGCTTTTTTGCAATAGTTGTAAATATAATTCTTGTAAAATCGAAAGGTAAAGACAAAAAAAAAACTGCCTCCAGATAGATCCCGATAATTATCGGGACGGGATTGACAGTTTTTAACATTAATATATAGTCTTCAATATAAATTATTGAAGGATTTTTAGTTTCACTACTTAAAGAAACTCATAAATTCTTTTACACTACTTTCATCTGGATTTGCATTTTGAATGATACCTCCAAGCTTCATTATTTTAGCAGGTTCCATATTATCTCCTAAAACCCTAATTATTGCAAAGCCTTTATCTTTTGCAGTTACAAATACGATTAGCTCATCAATAGATGTATCTGTACCAATATATTTTACTATAATCTTTCCATCGGTAGAATTTCCTCCTCTAAAAAGCTCATCATATCTTTCATCCTTTAATATGTTTTGCACTTTAATCAATTCTGCTTGATATTCCTCTATATTATCATCTGATAAACGATAGCCTAACATGTTTAATTTATCAACAGACTCGTAAGCTTCTTTTTGATCTTCGGTTAAAATAGTTTCATCTATATTAACAAAACTTGTAGGTATATCTACCGAAATAAAATTTGGTGTTTCTTGATTGGAAACGTAATATCCTTGTAAGGTCTCTCCATAGTTGCAGCTTGTTAAAACCGCAACTATAAAGAGTGACATTACAATGCTTTTGATTGATATGTTCATGATGATAATTTATACTTTAATTAGTTTTTCTTGTCTCCAGCTTTTTCTAAATGCTTCCCTCCTGGAATATTCATTTGGTTTGTAAGCTTGGATATTTGTCTTAAATCTATATCTCCTGTTAAGGATAACAATACTGTTTCTATTTCACGTTTTTTACCGTTGATGGTTATATCCTCTCCTTTTGTTAATTCTTTTAAACCTGTAACAAACATCAATAGTTCTTTTACATGGTTCTCATCTTTACCTTCTTTAACATAGATTTTAACAGTTTGATTACCATCTTTTATTCGCATCAATTCTTCTAAATCCGAACTTTTTAAATATTTGGTAACAGTGGCTTTCATATTAGCCGATACTTTTTCATCTCCAGTAGAAAACACTTTAAAGCCTGTGATTTTTTTTACCATATCTACATATCCTTGGGCTTCGGGATCGTCTAAATCTATATTTATACTTGCCAGCATACTAAACATTTTCTGATTGACAATTACTGATGATACTTCATCTAAATCTTCATATTTATCGAAGATACTCTGTCCAAAAGTTACTATTGGAGCTAACGCTATCGCTACTATTATTACTAATTTTTTATTCATGATTTTTTTATTGTTTAGGTATTCGTGAAAATTTATTAAATTTTTCATGATTTTTACTTTTAATTTGTTTTAAAAATTTTATTTGTTGCTTTTGAAAATTCATTTATGTAATTCATTTGTTCTGCACCTTTTTCAAAACTTTCAGATGCTATTTTTAAAGTATTTAAACTCGTTGCGCCTTCATTAAAATTTGAAGACACCATAGCCAAAGCTTTTTTTGTTTGAAAATAAGCTTCTTGTTGTTCAAGGGTTAATTGACTTAAATCTGTAATGGGTTTGTTTACTTGTGTGTAAATCCCAAACATTAGAACTGCTACTGCTGCGACCGAAATCCATTTATACAAAGTGTATGTTTGTTTTGGTTTTAATGGAATGTCTTTAGTAAACTGTTCTTCCTGTGTTATTACAAAATACTGAAACATTGGTTTATATACTTCCAAATGTGGCGCTACAGTTTCTTGAGTAAAATAGTGTTTTAACTGCTGCTCTTCTTGTAAAGTAGTTTCTCCGTTGTCGTACTTTTCTAATAATTTTTCTATGTTATCTAATACCATAACTATGGGTTTTAGTTAATTTCTCTCTTAATGTTTTTCTTGCTCTTGATAAGGATACTCTAATAGCTGTTTCGTTCATGTCCAGCATTTTTGAAATTTCATTAAAGTCGTATTGCTCAATATCTCTAAGCTGCATTATTATTTTTTGTTGCTCAGGTAACTCTTCCATAATTTTAGAGACCCAATCCAAACTATCATTTATTTCTAGTTGTTTCTGCAACGATAAATTATTATCTTGATAATTATTATGCACAATTTTTAAATTTTGTGCGTGTTTAGATTTTAGTTTATCAAGGCAAAAATTCTTTGTCATTGTCATCGAAAAAGCTTCCACATTTTTATAATCTTGCATCTGCTCTTTTTTATTCCACAGTTTAAGTAATATTTCTTGTGTGGCATCTTCAGCTTCTTCCTTCGACACTAACAATCGTTTTGCTAAACGAAACACCTTATCTTTAAAAGGCAATACTATGTTTAAAAACTCCGACTGTGTCATTTTGGTTGGTTAATTCCCCTTTGCCCTACTTACATTTTAACTCAATGAAACTCATTTTAAGTTATTGTATCGTTGAATCTATGATTTCCCAAAGGGAAAACTTAAAAAGGAATAAATAGTTTTCCTATTTGTTATTACGACGATGCAATATCTATTTTGTTACAGTGTTGTAAAAAATTATTTTTACCATGAGTAAAATAAAGAATAATTCCGTTTCACACAAACAGGTTCTCGCCTTTGCGAGAATTAAAATTTTTATTTTGCAATAATGTAACTAACTTTAGAGTTTTAAAAGAAAAATTTAAGCTATGAGAAAATTTACCCAAAACTTATTGTTAGCAATTGTATTATTAACATTTACTACTAGTTGCTTTAATGACGACAGAGATGATAATGTTATTCTTGCCAGCGAAATCAATGATTTTGTATGGAAAGGCATGAATGCCGTTTACCTTTATAAAGATAACATTCCTGATTTAGCAAACGATAGGTTTTCTTCTAACCTAGAATATGGAAACTATTTAAACAGTTTTTCTACACCTGAAGATTTATTTGAAAGTGTAATTTACCAAAGAGAAACCGTTGATAGATTTAGTTGGATTACAGATGATTATATTGCTTTAGAACAACTCTTTAGTGGAGTAAGCAAAAGTAATGGAATGGAGTTTAGTTTGTTTTTTGCTCCAAATAGTTCTACTGAAGTTATTGGAGTGATTAGGTTAGTGCTTCCAAATAGTGAAGCCGACATTAACAATTTACAGCGTGGTGATATTTTTTATGCAGTTGATGGTAGTCCATTAACCGAAAGTAATTTTTCAACATTATTAAATCAAGACACTTATACACTTAATCTTGCTACATTTAATGATAATGGAACTCCAGAAACTACTGATGATACTATAGATCCTATAACAGAAAGTGTAACAATAAGTAAAGTTCCATATACCGAAAATCCTGTTTTTAGAACAGAAATTATTGATGTTGCTGGAGAAAACGTTGGGTATTTAATGTATAACGGTTTTACATCAAATTTTGATAACCAATTAAATAGTGCTTTTGGAAATTTCCTTTCTAATAATGTTCAGCATTTGGTTTTAGATCTTCGTTACAATCCTGGTGGCAGTGTAAACACTGCAACTTTATTAGGAAGTATGATAACTGGACAATTTAATGGTGAAGTTTTTGCAAAACTTATTTACAACAATGATTTGCAAGAGCATAATTCTTCATTTAATTTTACTAATAGTTTAAATGATGGTAGTGCTATTAATAGTTTAAATCTTGATAAAGTATATGTCTTAACTACAGAAAGGTCAGCGTCTGCAAGTGAAATGGTAATTAACAGTTTAAGAGCTTATATTAGTAGTGTAATACAAATAGGAACTAACACAACTGGTAAATCTCAAGCTTCAATTACAGTTTATGATTCACCAGAATTAACAAATAAAGATGATATTAATCCAAACCATTTGTATGCAATGCAACCTCTTGTTGCAATAGGAGTAAATAAAAATGATGAAGTTGTGCCTTCTACAGGTTTAATACCAACAATCCCATTAGAAGAATACCGATTTAATTATGGTGTTTTAGGTAATGCAAACGAACCATTATTAGCTGCAGCTCTTGCTGATATATTAGGAACAGGAAGAATGTCATATCCTGTTTTACCAAAAGTTGAACTTTTAGGCGATAGTAATGACTTTTTACCTTTTGAAAAAGGTGGTATGATTATCGATAAAAAACTTCCAAAAGAAGCTTTTAAAAGGTTAGAGTTTAACCAATAAAAAAGATAAAGACCTCACAGGTTTTAAAAACCTGTGAGGTCTAATTTTATATGATGCTTTTTCAGTTTAAAAACTCAAATTAAATCCAATATTCACATTTCTTCCTTTTGTAGTATAACCATATAATTCTTGGTAATCTGCATTTAAAATATTTGTGATATTAGTAAAAAGTGTCATTCTGTTTTTTATGATGCTATGACTCACATAAAAATCTAAAAGACTATAACTTTTTAAGTTTACTGTTTCACTTTCAAAAGTTGTGTTATTAAAAAACGCATCCTCTCTATCATCATTATATTGATAAGACAAACTCAAAAAAGTGCTTTCTTTTAATTGATAATCTAATCTTGCATTTATTTTCAGTTCAGGAATGCGAAGGTTTAAATCGTCTTCAACTTTAGTGTAAGTAGCATTTGTATTCAGTTTTAATTTATTTGAAACCTTATAATTTGCAGTAAACTCTATTCCGCTTGCAGTAAAAGAATCTTCAACATTATTATATTGAAACACAAAACTTCCTAAATCTACAAAATCGATAAAATTAGTTTCGTTCCTGTTGAAATATACGAGGTTAAAAGTTGCTTTATCTTTAATATTTACCTCTGCTCCTATCTCAAACGTTGTATTCTCTTCAGGTTGTAAATCAACATTACCAAAAGAAGGTTCAAATAACTGGAATAACGAAGGTGTAATATATGCTGTGCTGTAACTCGCCAAGCCTTTTATGTAACCAAAACTCACATCTTTTTTAAACGACGGATTTACACTATATACCAAATGCGAACCATATTCACTATGATTGTTTAAACGCATTCCTGCATTAATATTTAAACCAAAATCTGAAACATAAACCACATTGGTATAAGGATCTATAATAGTGAAAGATGCATTGTCTGGATTTATGCTTTGCTCAAAGTTTGTACTTCCAAACGGAATTGAAAAACTTTCCATTTTATTGTCTTGAACATTAAGTCCTAAAACAGTATAAAATTTATCGTTAAAATTGTATTTGTTAAACAAATCTGCCACAAAGCCTTCAGATTTAAATTGTGTAGGGAAACTCGATTCAATTTCACGTTTTACGCTATTAAAAGCTGCATTAAGAGTAATACTTCCGTTTTTATAATTGTAATCTTGTGCAATGCCAATCCTGTATTGGTCTGTTGTTAAGAGGTTATCTGCATCAGCAAACATAAAACCATCGTCAAAATCTGCTTTAATTTTATCAAAACTCCCATAGACAGTTATTTTAAATGCTTCCGAAAATTGATACCCTAATTTTAAATTTCCGTTTATAGAGTTAAATGCATCAGCTTCTGTTCCGTTTGAAACAGCAGATAATCCATTGGTAAACTGATGTCCAAAACTTGCGAGATAGTTAAACTTATTTAATGTTCCGTTTACAGAAGCGCTATTCATAAAATTTTCAATCGTATAATCATTTTCATTTTGAGATTGATTAGAACCCATTACACTTTTAAAATTTGCCGAAATAGGTTTTTTAGAAGCATCTTTCAGTTTAATATTTATTACAGCAGTTGCCGCTCCAGAACCATACAAAGTACTGGAAGCTCCTTTTAAAATCTCTATAGATTCTACCTGATCTGCATTAAGCAAACGCAAATCGTAATCGTTTGCAATTTGCGACGCATCTGTTACTGCAATACCATCAATTAAAATTAAAACCTGTCGGTTACGTCCTCCACGAACAAAATAACTTAAGTTTTGAGCAGCATTGCTCTTGGTTCCATTAATTTCTATTCCAGCAGTTTCATTAATAATTTGGGCAATTGTTTTTCCTTGTGCTTGCTGTAAATCTTGCTGTGTGATTTTGGTAATTACTTTTCCAGAAAGTTCTTGTTTTAATTTAAATTTTGAATCGGAAACAACAACTTCACCAAGTTGTTGAATTTTTAAAGAATCCATTCCGATAGCTATCGGAAGTTGTTGTGTAAAACCAATTAATGATATACCAAAACACAGCATACCAAAAATAAATGTTTGTTTGTTCATTGTAATACGAATTACTCGAGAGAAGTATGGATTATCATACCTAAACTTTTATCCCGAAAGTTTGACTTATTTGTTTTGAAAATGGCAGGTCTCCTGACTCTCGTCTTATTGCTCACCTTCCCGGAAATTTCATTGCGAAGCAAAATTGATTTTGCTGTGGCAATCTCATCCTCCAGTGGTTTTGAAGTTTTTGCAATAAACATCACAAATAAAAAATGTGACTAAGATTACAGTTGCGGGAACAGTTCTGGAATTAACGAATTATGATTGACGAATTACGAGTTCCTAAACATTAAAAATCGTAAATCTAATCCCGATAACTATCGAGACTGCAATCGTAAATCATTGCACCAGATTCCCTTTTAATCGACGCAGTCGTATCAAACTTGTTTTGGTATCTCACAATACTAAACAAATTTTATTAATGACCTTGTCAAACCAAATTTCGATACAAAATTAAACAAATAGTTTAATGGCACTAACAAAAGGCTAAATAATCTTATTTTTGAACTGATAAAAATTCAACCTTGAAAAAAGCATTACTTTTTATATTATTAATTATAATTGTTTCTTGTAAGAACGAGAAGAAAACTGCTACAACAAAAAAAATAATAGGAAAGACAATACCTTTAAAATATGCTAAAGGCTTTACGATTACCGATTTTGATAACTACAAAATATTAGAAATTAAAAGCCCTTGGCCAAATGCTGAAGAATCTTATAAATACATCTTATCTGATTCTAATATAAAAACTCCTATTGAAAAAATTGTAGTTACATCAACTACACATATTCCTTCTTTAGAATTACTTAGTGTTGAGCAAGCATTGGTTGGATTCCCTGGAACCAATTATATTTCTTCTGAAAAGACAAGACAACGTATTGATGATGGTTTTGTTAGGGAGCTTGGTAAAAACGAAGGTATAAATACTGAAGTCTTGTTAGAATTGAATCCTGATTTAGTGGTTGCTTTTGGTGTTGATGGCACAAACAAAACTTTGGAAACCGCTAAAAAAGCTAATATTCCTGTAATTTACAATGGAGATTGGGTAGAGAACTCTCCACTTGCTAAAGCAGAATGGATTAAGTTTTTTGGAGTGTTGTTCAATAAAGAAAAGAAAGCCGATTCTATTTTTAACAAAATTGAAAACGATTATTTAAAAGCCAAGCAATTAGCTTCAAAAGTAAAAAACCAACCTACCATTTTAAGTGGAGCAATGCATAAAGACATTTGGTATTTACCTCATGGAACCAGTACAGAAGCTCAATTTTTAAATGATGCCAATGTAAATTATTTGTGGAGCGATACAACTGGAAAAGGGAGTTTAGCTTTAAGTTTTGAAGCGGTTTTTGCAAAAGCAAAAGATGCAGATCTTTGGTTAAGTCCATCAAATTATCCAAGCTTAGAAGCATTGGGGAAAGCAAATTCTCATTACACAAAATTTAATGCATTTCAGAATAAAACCATTTTTTCATTTACCAATACGACTGGAAAAACTGGAGGTGTATTGTATTATGAACTTGGTATGGCAAGACCAGATTTAGTACTAAAAGATATTATAAAAATTTGTCATCCAGAATTACTGCCAGATTATGTACCTTTCTTTTTTAAACCTTTACAATAAAAATATTTAGACCTCACAGGTTTTTAAAAACCTGTGAGGTCTTTTCAAAAAGGAAAAACTCAAATAATAAATGGTTTTAAAAATAAAAACCTATTTTCGATATAAATTTCGCGAACTTATTAATTCGCAAAATTTACTCTAATTGACGGATTTTTCAGATGCAAAAAAATTATAAATTCTCTTTTTTAATCTTAACAGTCTTATTAATAGTTATCTTTTTTGCAAATATTAGTTTGGGTTCGGTAGCTATTCCTTTTAAAGATGTATTTAATAGTTTAATCGGAGTCACAACCTCGAACGAATCTTGGCAATATATTGTTATAGATTATAGGTTACCAAAAGCCTTTACTGCTGTTTTAGTTGGATCTGGTTTAGGTATTTCCGGTTTATTAATGCAAACCTTATTCAGAAACCCTTTGGCTGGACCATTTGTGCTTGGCATTAGTTCTGGCGCGAGTTTAGGAGTTGCTTTGGTAATTATGGGAGCGTCCATTTTTGGAGGCTTTTTCGCAACTCTTTTACTAACTAAATGGAGTTTGGTAATTGCAGCAAGTTTAGGTAGTTTTTTAGTTCTTCTTGCTGTAATGATGGTATCTGCTAAAGTTAGAGATACTATGGCAATACTCATTATTGGTTTAATGTTTGGTAGCATTACTGCTGCTGTTGTAAGTGTGCTTTCTTATTTTAGTTCGGCAGAACAATTACAACAATATATTTTTTGGGGATTTGGTAGTCTTGGTAACTTATCGTGGAACGAACTTTTAATCTTTGTTTTTATTTACTGTATTGGTATTCTGTTTAGTGTCGCCTCCATAAAAGCATTAAACACTTTGCTTCTTGGTGAAAACTATGCAAAAAGTCTAGGTGTAAACATCAAAAAAAGTCGTTTCGTTATTATAATTGCAACAAGTTTATTGGCTGGAACAATTACTGCTTTTGCTGGACCTATTGCTTTTATTGGCTTGGCAATTCCGCACATTACACGTCAAGTTTTTAACACGTCAAATCATAAAATATTGTTACCAGCAGTTTTTATTTTTGGTGCAATTATTATGCTTATCTGCGATAGTATTGCTCAAATTCCAACAAGCGATTATACCTTACCAATTAATGCAATCACATCTTTAATTGGAGCACCAATTGTGATTTGGTTGTTGGTTAGAAAACGAAAAATGATATTTTAAAGTAGATAAAAGATGAAAGACAAAAAGCTTATCCTTTTGAATCCTTGGAATTTGGAATTTTATAATTGGGGTTTATATAAATTTTATTTGTGAATTAGTGGCAAAAAACAAAAAACATACAATCCTAAAAACCAAAAACCTATCCATTGGTTACAGTTCTAAAAAAACACGAACAATTGTAGCTTCAAATATAAATATTGAGCTACAACAAGGCGAACTTATTGGTTTAGTTGGTGCAAATGGCATTGGAAAATCTACGTTATTGAGAACGCTCACTAAAGTACAAGAATCATTAGGTGGCAATGTTATTATTAATGAGAAAGAATTAACTAGCTACAATGCAAATGAATTAGCAAAAGTTTTAAGTTTAGTTTTAACCGAACAGGTTGTATCAAAAAACCTTTCTGTTTTTGAATTGGTAGCACTTGGCAGACAACCATATACCAATTGGGTTGGTAATTTATCAGAACACGATAATGAGATAATAAATCAGTCCATTAATCAAACAAATATTGAAGATTTAAAACATAAAAAATGTTTCGAATTAAGTGATGGGCAACTCCAAAAAGTTATGATAGCACGTGCATTTGCTCAAGATACAGCGTTAATAATTTTAGATGAACCTACTACACATCTGGATATGTACCATAAAGCATATATTTTAAAACTGCTTCAAAAAATGGTTAAAGACACTCAAAAAACCATTTTGTTTTCCTCTCACGAAATTGATTTGGCAATTCAGTTATGCGACAAACTTATTGTGATGACTGACGATAAAGTTATTATTGACACGCCTAAAAATCATATAACACAAGGGAACTTTAATTCGTTATTTCCAAAAGATTTGATTGTTTTTGATGAAAGTACAGCATCATTTAAAATCAACTAATTTAATTCCATTAGCTTGTGAGATTAAACAATAATTTGTGAAAAGTTTAACTCTCATCTTTCAAAGGACTTAACTATTTTTGAGCAAATAATTTATAATTCTAAAGTATAATAATGAAACATTCATGGCTAGTAATAGAGTCAAAGAAATAATTAAATGAATGTTACTTATAACCGCTAAAAAACAAACAGATGAAAAGATTATTACTTACGGTTACATTACTTGCATTTACACTAACATCGTTCAGCCAAAAAAAAGAATCTCACGTTATTTATAATTCCAAAGGGAAAAAAGTATCCTATAAAAAAATGCTAAAAACTATTGCAAAAAAAGAGGTGATCTTATTTGGTGAGTCGCATGATAATCCTATTTCGCATTGGCTACAATTTGAAGTAACATCCGATCTTAATAAAACAAATCAACTTATTTTAGGAGCTGAAATGTTTGAAGCGGATAACCAAGACATATTAAATGAGTATTTAAAGGACTCTATAAACTCAAAAGAGTTAGACTCTTTGGCAAGATTATGGCCAAATTATAAAACAGATTATGCACCATTGGTAGATTTTGCAAAAGAAAACAAACTTCCTTTTATAGCAACAAATATTCCAAGAAGGTATGCACGTATGGTTAATAAAAACGGGTTTAAAGTACTTGACACACTTTCTCCTAAAGAAAAAACATGGATGGCTCCTTTGCCAATGCCATTTGATAGTGAATTAACAACCTATAAAGATATATTAAAATCTATGGGAGATCACGGAACTCCAGAACTGGTAATGGCTCAAGCCACCAAAGATGCGACCATGGCTTATTTTATTTTAAAAAATTATAGAAAAGGTTATACGTTTCTGCATTATAATGGGTCGTATCATTCCGATGATTATGAAGGGATTTTATGGTATATAAAAAGAGAAAGACCTAAAATTAATTACGCCACAATTTCTACTGTTTCTCAAGAGAATGTAAATAAACTACTTGAAGAAAATAAAAATAAAGCCGATTTTATTATTTGTGTGGATAGTAATATGACTAATACTTACTAATTTTATATTCTACTAATCTATTTTTTCTTTAAAAAAACTTAAAAAAGACAAAAGGAATTTAATTATCTTTGAATAAATTCTATTCATTTTATGAACGACAACCTTATTCTTATCCTTGCAATAATTATTTCAGCTGGCATTGGTGGTTATCTTGGGATGCTCTTTTATAAACTGAAAAGTGAAAGTAAAAAAAGTGCTTTAGAAGAACGTGAAAATTTGTTAAGTCAAAATTTAAACAAAACTGAAACAGAAAGAGATGAGCTTCGCCGTGAAAAAGAATTTTTAAATACCGAGCTCACAAGAAAAAACACAGAATACGAAAATCTTAAACAACTCAACCTGAAGCGTGATGAAGAATTGGAAAAACGCCAAGAACAATTACGAAAAGATTTTGAATTATTAGCCACCAAGATTTTGGATGAGAAATCTGAAAAATTCACACTCCAGAATAAAGAAAATCTTAAAACCATACTTGATCCTTTGCAGGAGAAAATCAAGCTTTTTGAAGATAAGGTTGACAAAACCCATAAAGAAAGCATTGATTACCATGCAGCTTTAAGACAACAAATATTAGGTTTAAAAGAGCTAAACACCCAAATGAGTAAAGAAGCCATCAACCTAACAAATGCTTTAAAAGGAGATAGCAAAGCTCAAGGGGATTGGGGAGAAACTCAGCTTGAAATAATTTTAGAAAAAGCAGGTTTAAGTAAAGACATTCACTTTTCCACTCAAGGTGGTTACAGAGATGAAGATGGAAAATTAAAAAAGCCTGATTTTATTATCAACTTACCAGACAACAAACATTTAATTGTAGATTCAAAAGTTTCATTAACTGCTTATGAGGGTTATTATAATGCTGAAAATGAAGACATAAAAGATGAAAATCTAAAAAAACATATAACAAGCATTAGAAAACACATTAAAGAATTAGGAGAAAAACAATACACAGATCTTTATGGAATTAATGCACCCGATTATGTTTTAATGTTTGTCCCAATTGAGCCAGCACTTTTAATTGCATTAAATGAAAACAACAAATTGTATTTAGAAGCTTTAGATAAAGACGTTGTTTTAGTCTCTACATCAACTTTATTAGCTACATTAAGTACAGTTTCTTCTATTTGGAAACAAGAAGATCAAAAGAAAAATGTACTCGAAATCGCAAAACGTGCTGGAGCAATGTATGATAAATTTGAAGGGTTTGTTCAAGATTTATTAAAAATCGGGAAATCTATAAATACTTCTAAAGAAAGTTACGATTCTGCAATGAACAAACTCGTTGATGGCAAAGGAAATTTAATTTCAAGTATTGAAAAAATTAAAAAACTTGGAGCTAAAGCCAAAAAAGCTCTTCCAGAGAATATTTTAAACCGTGCCGAAGACGTTGAAGAATAACTCTTTTATTTTTCTCTAAAAACGAAGCGTATTTGTTTATCTATTAAAAACATGGCGTTCCTATTTATCACTTAAAAACGTAATATATTTGATTATTCCCTTAAAGCGGAATATTTTTAATTATTCCCTAAAAATGGAATGTTATAATTTAATAATCATAATAAAAACATGACAAGCGTTATTACAAGAAATATTATTAAATCCGGAGTGCAAGCAAATCCAGAAGCTTGAATAAACGCTTTAAGAAATGCTTTATCAACTTTGAAGACCGATACTAAATACTTGGGAAAATATCGTGGTGATGGTTTTCAATATTTATTATAATTTAGATTACTATTGTTTTATAAACTTTTTAGTTTGTGTTGAAATTTCATTTGAAACCTTAACGAGATAAATACCACTATTCCATTGAGAAACGTTAACTTTATAATTAAATTCTGAAACTTCTCCTGCATATACTTGCTTTCCTAAAATATCGTAAACTTCTAAATTAGCAGCCGTTAAATTATTAAGTAACTCGATATTAAAAGCTGTAGATCCTGGATTAGGATAAATTTTAAAATTATTGGTTAACTCAAATCTTTCAGTCCCTAAAGTAATACCTGAAGATGTAATTCCTCTATTTGCTGCTCCGTGATAAACCAATGCAAAAGAAGCTGAATTCCCTCTAGCCCATACTAAATCAATAGATGTATCCAAAGTACTAAACACATAATCATTAGCTTCGCCAGTATTTAGAGCTCTTGTAGAAATTAATGTTCTGACTCCACCAGAGGTAACATTAGACACAGTTGACCAATCTTGATTAGAATCAGCTGAAGGAACAACTCCTACTCCACCAAAAGTTCTATCGCTTAAAGTAGTTCCGTTAAGATACATAACAACATCTCCATTATTTGTCATAGATTGTACACCTAAACCAAGACTTAAGTATCTATCAGCTGGACCAATTAAAGTTAAGGTTACTTCGGAAGCAGTAATATCAATTTTTGCAGAATATTCTAATCCAGAAGTATTAGACAAAATAATTGTTCCAGTACTAAATGTTTGCGAATAAGTTGTAAAAACAAATGCTAACAAACAAAGGGTTGTAAATGTAATTTTTTTCATAGTTAATTATTATTTAAAAGTGTTATTATTTGCTCATTATTCTTAAGAGTAGCATAGTCTAAAGCAGACTGCCCTCTATTATCTTTAATATCAATCTTAGCTCCAGCTTCAACTAGGAGCTTAACCATTTCTACTTGATTAAATATAGTTGCATAATGTAATGCTGTAGTACCGTTAACATCTGCAATATTTGTATCGGCTTTATTTTTCAAAAGTATTTTTACAATATTTAAACTCCCTTTTACAACTGCAGCCATTAATGGAGTACCAAAACTACTTGAGCCATTTAAATCATTTACTTTATTAACTAAAAATGCTACAACTTCTTCATTACCATGATAGCATGCCAAAGTTAAAGGTAAATAACCTTCTGAACTTCTTATATTTATATCATTAGGGCTTTTATTATAAATAGCGGAAATATCCTTAACTGTCCCTTTTCTGCATACATCAAAAATATCATTTTGAGAATGTATAAGAATAGGTGTTAATAGTAAATTTAAGGCTAATAACAATCTTAATTTCATAATTTTGAGTATGCAATTTATATAAAAAAAATAATTTTTCTGTTAAAATTGAAAATTGTTATCTAAAACGACCCTTTATTTACTTAAATACATTTTACGTCTAGAATACAAATCGTAGAACTGGTCGTCCTTTAAACTATCTATGAACAAAATACTTTCTCCTGTACTTTTCATCTCTGGTCCAAGTTGCTTATTTACGTTTGGAAACTTATTAAAAGAAAATACAGGTTGCTTAATGGCATAACCTTTTAAATGAGGTTTAAAATCGAAATCGGTTACTTTCTTTTCTCCCAGCATTACTTTGGTAGCATAATTTACATAAGGCTCCCCATAAGCTTTTGATATAAATGGAACTGTTCTTGAAGCTCTTGGATTGGCTTCTATAATGTAAACCATATCGTCTTTTATAGCAAACTGAATATTAATTAACCCAACTGTATTTAAAGCTAATGCGATGTTTTTAGTGTGGTCTTTAATTTGTTGCATCACTAAATCACCTAGATTAAATGGTGGTAATGTGGCATTACTATCTCCTGAATGGATTCCGCAAGGTTCTATATGCTCCATGATACCAATAATATATATGTTTTCACCATCGCAAATCGCATCTGCTTCGGCTTCAATAGCACCATCTAAATAATGGTCTAACAGTAATTTATTACCTGGTATTTTTTGCAATAAATCTACAACATGCTCTTCTAAATCTTCTTTATTGATCACAATCTTCATGCCTTGTCCACCAAGTACGTAAGAAGGTCGAACCAGAATTGGAAAGTTTAATTTATCGGCAACAGCAAGTGCTTCATCTGCAGTGGTAGCAATATCAAATTCTGGATAAGGAATATTAATTTCTTTTAGTAAACTTGAAAAACTCCCTCTGTCTTCAGCTAAATCAAGTGATTTGAATGTTGTTCCTATAATCTTAATTCCATATCGATCTAACTTTTCAGCAAGTTTTAAAGCTGTTTGTCCACCAAGTTGCACAATAACGCCTTCAGGTTTTTCATGACGAATAATATCGTAAATATGTTCCCAAAACACAGGTTCGAAATAGAGTTTATCTGCTGTATCAAAATCGGTAGAAACAGTTTCTGGATTACAATTAATCATTATGGTTTCGTAACCACATTCAGCTGCAGCTAAAATACCATGAACACAACAATAATCGAATTCGATACCTTGCCCTATTCTGTTTGGCCCAGAACCTAAAACAATAATTTTTTTCTTGTCTGAAACAACACTTTCATTGTCAGAAAAACGATTTCCATCTGGTGTTTCAACTTCATTTTCGAAAGTGGAATAATAATAAGGTGTTTTTGCTTTAAATTCTGCTGCACAAGTATCAACTAATTTATAAACCCTGTTTATGCTTAATTCTACTCTTTTATTATAAACCTGACTTTCTAAACAACCCAACATGTGTGCTATTTGTCGGTCTCCATATCCTTTTTGCTTCGCTTCGAGCAATAAATCGCGTTTAATGGTTTCTATTTTATAGTTTGAGATTTCTTTTTCTAAAAAGTATAATTCTTCATACTGTTTTAAGAACCACATATCGATTTTAGTGATTTCATGAATTCTACTTAACGGAATTCCTATCTGGATGGCATCATAAATCACAAAAACACGATCCCAACTTGCATGTGTGAGTTTACTAATAATCTGGTCATAGTCTTTGTAGCCTTTTCCATCTGCTCCTAGCCCATTTCTTCTAATTTCTAACGATTGCGTTGCTTTATGGAGGGCTTCTTGAAACGATCGTCCAATTCCCATCACTTCACCAACCGATTTCATTTGCAATCCTAATGTTCTATTACTTCCTTCAAATTTATCGAAGTTCCAACGTGGAATTTTAACAATAACGTAGTCTAATGTTGGTTCGAATAATGCTGAAGTAGATTTAGTAATTTGGTTTTCTAATTCATCTAAATGATAGCCTATCGCCAATTTTGCAGCAATCTTAGCAATAGGATATCCTGTTGCTTTACTTGCTAATGCTGAAGAGCGCGAGACACGTGGATTGATTTCAATTGCAATAATATCTTCTTTTTCGTCTGGACTAATCGCAAATTGCACATTACAGCCACCTGCAAAATCGCCAATACTACGCATCATATGTATTGCCATATCACGCATTTTTTGATAGGTTGCATCACTTAAAGTCATTGCTGGAGCAACTGTAATGGAGTCTCCTGTATGAATTCCCATAGGATCCATATTTTCAATGGAACAAATGATAACTACATTATCGTTTGAATCTCTTAGTAATTCTAATTCGAATTCTTTCCAACCAATAAGTGCTTTGTCTATCATTACTTCATGGATTGGGGAAATCTCCAAACCTCGTTCTAACAATTCATCAAAATCTTCTTCTTTATATACAATAGAAGCTCCATCTCCACCCAAAGTGTAAGATGCCCTAATTACCAGAGGAAATCCAAATTCTTGTGCAATCTCTTTTCCCTTTAAATAAGAGTTAGCAGTAGATTGAGGAGCCATTCCTATGCCAATTTTAAGCATAAGCTCCCTAAACTTTTCTCTGTCTTCAGTAATGTTAATGGCATCAATATCAACACCAATAATTTCTACATCAAAATCTTCCCAAATCCCTTTTTCATCTGCTTCAATACATAAATTTAACGCCGTTTGTCCTCCCATTGTAGGTAAAACTGCATCAATTTGAGGATGTTCTTCAAGTATTTGAACAATAGATTTAGTTGTTAATGGCAATAAATACACATGATCTGCCATTGAGGGATCTGTCATTATTGTTGCAGGATTAGAATTGATAAGAATTGTTTCTATTCCATCTTCGTATAATGAGCGAAGAGCTTGTGTTCCGGAGTAATCAAATTCACAAGCTTGTCCGATAACGATTGGTCCGGATCCTATTATTAAAATAGTGTTAAGGTCTTTTCTTTTTGGCATTTGCAATAATTGATTTTAAATTTTTCAAAAATAGGTATCAAACAGGTATAAAAAAAGGCGTTACCTGTAGTAACACCTTTAATATATTAACAATTGTTAATCATTATTTTTTATGTTTCATTTCTGAAGACACAGATAATTTCTTTCTTCCCTTTGCTCTTCTACGAGCTAAGATTTTTCTGCCGTTAACAGATGCCATTCTTTCTCTAAAACCATGCTTGTTTTTTCTCTTTCTTTTTGATGGCTGAAATGTTCTTTTCATTATAATTTATCTTTAAAATCTTCTAAAATATCTCTTATTGTCAACACTTATTTCTTCCTAAAAGTGCGGCGCAAATATACAAAGAGTTTTCACTTTGACAAACCTTAAATAAAAAATATTTTGAATTGTTTTTACTACCTTTGTAATCTCTAAATTAAACTGAAAAAATGTATAACAAAAATATAAAACTATTTATAGCCGTTTTGCTTAATGCTTTTGCTGTGTATCAATTTTATGAAGGATATATTGGCAACGGAATCATGTATATTCTCTTATCACTAATATTTATATTTCTTTATTTAAAAAACGAATTTATTTTATTGTCTTTTTTAAAGTTACGGAAACAAGATTTTGAAGGCGCAAAAAAATGGCTTGACAAGATTAAGAATCCCAAAAGTGCTTTAACAAAGAAACAGCAAGGCTATTACAACTACTTAAATGGTATAATGGTTTCACAAACCAATATGAATGAAGCCGAAAAGTATTTTAAAACTGCTATTACTTTAGGCTTATCTATGGATCATGACCTAGCAATGGCAAAATTAAATTTAGCTGGAATAGCATTTAGCAAAAGACGTAGGCAAGAAGCTAACAAATTATTAGCCGAAGCGCAAAAACTGGATAAACGAAATATGTTAGCAGACCAAATTAAGATGATGAAGCAACAAATGAAGAAAGCACAAATACCTAATCAGCATTTTGGTGGTCATCGTCAACAAAGAAGACGTTAATTAGCTTATCTCTTAAGGTTCTATTATATAAATGCCCTCTTTTGGAATTTCTATATAATATTGCTTTCCAGATTTATTATTAAGGTGTGGCTCTCTTAACCAAGGGTTATGTAATTTTAATATTTTATAATTAATTCCAAACTGCTTTGAAAAAGCAACAAAATCTGTAACTGCTGTATCTACAGATACTTTATAAGTGGGAACAGTGTTATACAAATCTTTATATCTAAAATTGAATCCATATTTGGCTGGATTATTTAATATCTCTTTTAATGCAACAATCCTGAAAATATAACGCCCTGTTTCTTCTCCTAAAAGCAAATCGTAATAAGTAGTAGCCGATTGGCTATTTAATCGTCTAGAGATCCCAGTCTTTCCAGCATTATAAGAAGCTGCTGCGAGTGTCCAAGTGCCAAATTTCTCTTTTGCAGCTAGCAAGTATTTACAAGCAACTTCAGTTGCTTTTTCAAGATGATATCGTTCATCTACATTTGTGTTTATTTCTAAACCATTTTCCCTTCCAGTAGTTTTCATAATTTGCCAGAAACCACTAGCTTTTGCCGGAGAAACTGCGTTGGTTAAACCGCTCTCAATTACAGCGAGGTACTTAAAATCGTCAGGAATTCCATTTTTTGCCAATATTGGTTCTATAATTGGAAAGTATTTATTGGCACGTTTAAACATCAATAAACCATTAGATTGCCAATATGTATTTACCAACAATTCTCTATCCATTCGCTCAAAAACATCTGGATTACTCAAAGGCATCAACTCTCCAGAAAAATCTAAATTATCTGGTACATTTAATGCATAAACATTATAATCGTTAATGATTTTTTTTTCTAAATTTTCGTCGCTTGGAGCATCTTGGACAGCAAAAATTAATAGTCCAGATAAACTTAATAAGCCAACGAAAGCCAAAATATTTTTAATTGTTTTCATATGTTTATATTTATTGTCTTTTAACGGTCATCCCGATAACTATCGGGACTATTCGCTATTAATCATTCACTTGGGCGATAAACTTTTTAGCATGCTCGTCTGCCTGCGGTAGGCAGGTTTCATCCTCTAAAAGTTTATTTGCTCTAAATGTAAAAAAAAATATCATATAGTAATGAAATTTAACTTAATATGAGTTTTGGAAGATTCTCGTTAAACCATTTATGTTTATTAATAATCATTATATGTGTTCCTCCTTTTACCACAATACAATCCTTTATATTATACATAGGAAAAATACCATCTTTGTCGCCATGTATATGAATTATATTTGGTATTGATTTTTCTTGAGTCCAACACACCATTTGTTCTATTGCCCAATCTAAATATCGCTTATCGTTAACCGACAAATATTTTTTATAAAGCTCTATTCTATTTGAAGCGGTTTCTCCAAAGGCATATTTAGCTAATGCTTCAACATTACTTAATAATTGTGTAGGTATCAATTTATAGGCTTTTGTCCTTTTGGCAACCTTCATGCGTTTGGGCAGTTCATACTTATTTTTAATACTAGAAACGATAAACAACTTTTTAAGGTTAAGAAATTTACTCATTTCCTGTACCATGATTCCTCCAAAGGAAACACCTAATAGAACACTGTTTTCATGCTTTACTTTTTGCGACATTCTTTTAGCATAATTCTCTATACTTTCCTTTGGATTTGGTATAATCCATTCTAGCCAATGTATTTTAAAATAGTCTTCTGACAGCTTTATATGCTCAAAAATAGAGGGGTTTGCAGCCATTCCAGGCATAAAGTAAACATGTATTATTTCTCTATTCATAAGTAATTAAGGTTCAATAATCTATGGTTGCTAGCAATTTTTTTGTAAATTTGCATTACAAAACTATACAAAATAGTGCTTCTTCCGTTGAATAAAATAGACTAATTATGATTGATGCTGCAGAACTTATTGATAATGCCTTTTTACGCCAATTCGAATTAAAGGCAGATAGTGAACTCGCAATAATTGAATATTCTCTTCAAGACAGAAAAATATTTTTAACTAAACTCATTATTCCAGATACTGTTAATAATGAGAGTTTTACTGAAGATTTTTTAAAATTGGTTATGGAAAATATTCAAGAACGCAATATTTGTGTGGTTCCCACAAGTCCACCAATTGCAAAATTTATTAGAAAAAACAGACGTTATAAAAGAATGCTTCCTGTAGGTATTAGAATATAACTTGATTTACGATTTACGAAAAAAATTAAAATCTGAAGCAAAATAAAAATGCTTTGGGGTTTTTTATGCAACAAATTCTTTAGTAAATTCTAGTTGTACCAAGCCATCTTCATCAATTTTAGTGAGTTCGATTTGATGAAGAGTATTCACTAATTCTGGATTCCAAGGTGTTTTTACTTTTACATAATTTTCAGTAAAACCATGTATGTAACCCTCTTTGTTTTCGCCTTCAAATAAAACGGTTCTATTAGTTCCTATTTGACTTTCGTAAAATGCACGACGTTTCTTTACCGATAATCCTCGTAGCATCTTACTGCGTTTAGTTCTCACATTTTTAGGCACTACACCTTCCATTTCTATAGCTATTGTATTATCTCTTTCAGAATAGGTAAACACGTGCAAATAAGAAATATCCAACGCATTTAAAAAATTGTAGGTTTCTAAAAAGAGTTCATCTGTTTCTCCAGGAAACCCTACAATAACATCAACACCAATACAAGCATGAGGCAACACTTCTTTTATTTTTGAAACACGATCTTTATATAATGCTATGTTATATCTACGCTTCATTTTTTTTAGTAAATCGTCACTTCCGCTTTGTAAAGGAATATGAAAATGAGGCACAAACGATTTACTTTGGGCAACAAACTCTATAGTTTCATTTTTCAATAAATTGGGCTCTATTGACGATATTCTTAAACGCTCAATACCTTCTACTCTATCTAATTCTTTTACAAGTTCAAAAAAAGTGTGTTCATGTTTTTTATTTCCAAATTCTCCTTTACCATAATCACCAATATTTACTCCTGTAAGCACAATCTCTTTAATACCCTTTTCAGAAATTTCTTTGGCATTGTGCAATACATTTTTAAGCTCATCACTTCTCGAAATACCTCTTGCTAAAGGAATTGTACAAAACGTACATTTATAATCGCAGCCATCTTGTACTTTTAAAAAAGCGCGCGTTCTATCTCCAATAGAGTAACTGCCTACATAAAAATCGGCTTCTTCAATCTCGCAAGAATGGATCTCGCCAACCCTTCGACTGCGCTCAGGATGACTTAATAAATCGTTTATATAACTTGTAATATTGAATTTTTCGGTAGCTCCAAGTACTAAATCCACACCATTAACGTCTGCTAATTCTTGAGGTTTTAATTGTGCATAGCAACCTATTGCAATAATAAAAGCTTCTGGATTACTTTTTAAGGCTTGCTTTACAATGGTTATAAAACGTTTGTCTGCATTATCGGTAACCGAACATGTATTTATAACATAAATGTCTGCCTGCTCTGAATAATCAACACGATTGAAGCCTTCACTCTTAAAATCTCTGGCAATGGTAGAGGTTTCAGAAAAGTTAAGCTTACAGCCTAAAGTATAAAATGCGACTTTTTTTCTCATCTATATTTTGTCATTCTGAATGTCCCGATAGCTATCGGGATGAAGAATCTTTTATTAGGATATTTCGACTGCGCTAAATATGACACCGAAATAATAATCTTTTATAAGAGCACAAATTTACAAATATATTTTTTTGATAAACCTGATTTTAAAGCTTAAAAAAATCGGTGTTAATCTCTCCTATATTTCTTGGTTTCCTCAAAAACATGCTCTAAAATAGCAGTATCTATCTCTGTAAACTCAATGTCCCGACGTGACATCACTACTTTTGCAACCTCAAAGGCTTTTTTAGTTAGATAAGTGGTAAATCCTTTATGTCCTCCCCAACTAAAACTTGGCACAAAATTACGAGGAAAACCACTGCCAAATATATTGGCACTAACACCAACAACTGTTCCTGTATTAAACATGGTATTTATTCCGCATTTACTATGATCTCCCATCATGAGTCCACAAAACTGCAATCCTGTTTTTGTAAAACCTTCAGTATTATAATCCCAAAGTTTCACTTCGGCATAATTATTTTTAAGGTTAGAGTTATTTGTGTCTGCACCTAAATTACACCATTCTCCGAGTACAGAATTTCCTAAAAACCCATCATGCCCTTTGTTTGAGTAGCCAAAAATAACAGAGTTATTTACTTCTCCTCCAACTTTACTGTAAGGTCCAACTGTAGTTGGTCCGTAAATTTTTGCTCCCATTTTTAAAACTGAACTGTCGCACAAAGCAAAAGGACCTCTAATGGCACATGCTTCCATTATTTCTGCATTTTTTCCTATATAAATTGGTCCAGTGGATGCATTCAAAACTGCTATTTCTACTTTTGCTCCTTCTTCTATAAAGATATTTTTAGCATTGATGCAATGCACAGTTTCTGGTATATTTTGAGATTGTCTTCCTTTAGTGAGCAGATTAAAATCTTCTTGTATTGCGTCTCCATTTTTTGAAAAAATATCCCAAGTATGTTCAATTTTTAATACATGGTTATTAAATTCTATTGCTTCATAAGCGTCCAAATCTACTTCTTCTTGTGTTTCTTTTGTAAAAAAAGCAATAACATCTTCCTCCTTAAAAATGGCTTGATTTTCCTTTAAATTCTTAACCATTTCTACCAACTCCATGTTTGGTAAAAAAGACGCATTTATCATTACGTTTTCGTCTAACTCTACCATTGGATATTTGTCGGACAAATAATCTTCGGTAACTGTAGTGGTTGTTGTATCTAAAACTTTTTCCCACTTTTCTCTAATGGTTAAAATACCAATTCTTATATCTGCAACAGGTCGAGTAAATGTAAAAGGCAACAAGTTGTTTCGAGAAGGACCATCAAAAAGTATATAGTTCATAGGTTCTGTGTTTCCGCCTCCGTTTCACTTCTGACGGACAAGCAGTATTCAGTATTCAAAGTTACATTTTATAAAACTGTTACAAAATAAAAAAGCCTTTCAATAATTGAAAGGCTTTTGTGAAATATATTTTTTTGCTTAAATTATTTTTTGAACTTAGCGTACTTGGTTTTAAACTTATCAATACGTCCAGCTGTATCTACTAATTTAGATTTTCCTGTATAATAAGGGTGAGATGTTCTAGAAATTTCCATCTTAATTAATGGATACTCAACACCATCAACTTCTAATGTTTCACTGGTCTTTGCAGTAGATTTTGTTAAAAACACATCGTTGTTAGACATGTCTTTAAAAGCTATTAATCTATAATTTTCTGGATGTATACCTTTTTTCATGTGTTTATTCTTATTTTTTTCAACGGTCACATGCTGTTCGCTATTAATCATTCTCTTTAACGAGAAAAATTTCTACATGCTCGTTTCATCACTTAAACTTTAAAATCGTTTCATTTTTCGAGCTGCAAATTTAAGTATTTTTTATAAATCAACAATGATTTTTATAAATTTATTTCAAGCTACATTCTAAATGAATAAGATTCCCGCTTTCTTATAAGGTTAATTTTGTTTAAGTTTAATAAGATTCCCGTCTGCACGGGAATAAAGTGTAACGTTTTAGTATATTTGTTTACTAACTAGTATCATTAACTAAAAAGATATAAATCATGGAAGAAAAGAACATTACTATTAAATCTATAGCAACAAATTACGGAGTTTATTTAGGAGGACTATTAGCAATATTAACAGTTCTTGTATATGCAGTAAACTTAGACTTAATGACAAATACTTGGTATGGTATTTTTATTTTACTTGCTATTATTGTATTTGGAATCATTTCTGTTAAAAAAGCCAAAGAAATATCTGAAGGCTATCTTACATTTAAACAAAGTTTTACGGCTTATTTTCTTACCATTTTAATTGGTCTGGTTATAAGTACAGTTGTTTCATACATCATTTTTAATATTATAGATCCTGAAGCCGCCAATATTTTAAAAGAGAAAACAATTGAAACTACAATAGGTTTCATGGAAGGTTTTGGTGCTCCTGCTGAAGCCATTGCAGAAGCTGTAGACAAACTAGAAAAGGATAATCAATTTTCAATTGGTAATATTGCAACAAGTTTAGCTCTACAAATGGTAATGTTTAGTATTGTTGGCCTAATTGTAGCAGCAGTTATGAAAAAGAATCCTGAAACAGAATAATTTCTTTACTTTTAAACATTAAAATAAGAAATTCTTTACATGAACATTTCCGTAGTTATACCACTACTCAACGAACAAGAGTCTTTAAACGAATTACATGATTGGATTGCAAAGGTTATGCAATCCAATCATTTTTCTTATGAGATTATTTTTATTGACGATGGCAGTATAGATGATTCTTGGCAAACCATACAATCTTTAGTACATAAAGATGTAAACGTTAAAGGGATTCGGTTTTTTAAAAACTATGGAAAATCTCAAGCCCTACATATTGGCTTTATAAAAGCTAAAGGCGATGTTATTATTACTATGGATGCCGATTTACAAGACAATCCAGAGGAAATCCCTAGCCTTTACAAAATGATCACTGATGAGAATTATGATTTAGTATCTGGTTGGAAAAAGAAACGATACGACTCTGTAATCGCAAAAAATATACCTTCAAAACTTTTTAATTGGGCTGCTCGCAGAACATCTGGAGTTAAACTACACGATTTTAATTGTGGTTTAAAAGCATTAAAAAAGGAGGTTATAAAAAATATTGATGTTAATGGGGAAATGCATCGTTATATCCCTGTGTTAGTAAAAAATGAAGGCTTTTTAAAAATAGGTGAAAAGATAGTACAGCATCAAGCTAGAAAATACGGAAAAACAAAATTTGGTATGGAACGTTTTATATTTGGTTTTTTAGATCTTATAACCATTTGGTTTGTCTCTAGATTTGGCAAAAGACCAATGCACTTCTTTGGAGCTTTAGGAGTCATAATGTTTATTATCGGATTTGGATTTGCTTTATACATAGGTATAGACAAATTATTTGTAAACCCTTTAGGTCGATTAATTACAGAACGTCCTCAATTTTACATCTCTCTTGTAACAATGATTATTGGTACTCAATTTTTTGTTGCAGGTTTTTTAGGAGAAATTATTCTGCGTTCTCAACATGATAAAAAACGATATTCAATTAAAGAAGAATTGAATTTATAGCAAAGGCTTCAAATTAACTACTTTTTAAATATTTACATCTACCTAAATGTTTATTTTTGCAGCATATTTATTTCCACATGATTGATATTAAACACGAATTATTAGATAGAGTTAGCAATTGGTTAACTCCAGCTTTCGATGAAGAAACTCAAGAGTACATTAACGATTTAATTGCTTCAAACCCAAAAGAGCTGCAAGAAAGTTTTTATAAAGATTTAGAGTTTGGAACTGGTGGAATGCGTGGTATTATGGGCATTGGCACAAACCGTATTAATAAATATACATTAGGAAAAAACACGCAAGGGTTGAGCAATTACCTACATAAAAGTTTTCCAAATGAAAAACTAAAAGCTGCTATTGCTTTCGATTGCAGACATAACAGTAAATCGTTTGCAAAGTTGGTGGCTGATGTGTTTTCGGCAAATAATATTGAAGTGTATTTGTTTGAAGAGTTGCGCCCAACACCAGAATTATCTTTCGCATTAAAACACTTAAATTGTCACTGCGGAATTGTATTAACAGCATCACATAATCCACCAGAATACAATGGTTACAAAGTATATTGGCAAGATGGAGGACAAATTGTTCCACCACAAGATGCTCAAATTATTGAAGAAATAAATAGTTTAGACTATTCTGAAATCAATTTTGATGCAAACCAACATCTTATAAATTATATAGGAAAAGATATCGACGATGTCTTTATCGATGCTTCAGTTAAAAACGGAAGTTTTAATACTTCTGCGGAAGCGAAAGACAACTTAAATGTTGTATTTACCTCGCTTCATGGTACATCTATAACCATTATTCCAGAAACCTTAAAGCGTGCTGGTTATAACAATGTTCATATTGTAAAAGAACAGGAAGAACCAAATGGCGATTTCCCAACAGTTGAATCCCCAAATCCTGAAGAGCCAGAAGCCTTAAAAATGGCTTTGGAATTGGCTCAAAAAGTAGATGGTGATATTGTTATTGGCACAGATCCTGATAGTGACAGAGTTGGTGTAGCTGTTAGAGATTTGGATGGAAAAATGATTATACTCAACGGAAATCAAGCTATGGTTATGATGACCAATTTCTTGCTACAACAATGGCAAGATCAAGGCAAAATAAAAGGCAAAGAGTTTATTGCTTCTACAATAGTTTCTACACCAATGATGAGTGATTTAGCTGCTGCTTTTAATGTAGAATGTAAGATTGGTTTAACTGGTTTTAAGTGGATTGCCAAAATGATAAAAGACTTTACTGAACTCGATTTTATTGGTGGTGGTGAAGAAAGTTTTGGATTTATGGTTGGTGATTTTGTAAGAGATAAAGATGCTGTAACAGCAACACTTTTAGCCTGTGAGATTGCAGCTCAAGCTAAAGCTAATGGAAGTTCGCTTTATAAGGAACTGATTCAACTTTATATAGAACATGGTTTTTATAAAGAACGTTTAATTTCGGTAACAAAAAAAGGTATTGAAGGTGCAGAAGAAATAAAGCAAATGATGATTAACTTTAGAGAAAACCCACTAACTGTAATTAATGGCTCTAAAGTGGTAATGCTTGAAGATTACCAAACATCAATTGCAAAAAACATGATCTCTAATGAAGAAGAAATAATTGACATTCCAAAATCCAATGTACTTATTTATTACACAGAAGATGGAAGTAAAATTGCTTTGAGACCTAGTGGAACAGAACCAAAAATTAAGTTCTATATTAGCGTAAACACTTCATTAGATTCAGTTGAGGAGTTTATTAAAAAGGAAGCTAAATTAGAAGCTAAAATTGATGCAATAATTAAAAACATGAAGCTTAATTAATGAATTACTTTTATAACATTTTAAAATACGCAAAACCATATAAAAAGTATGCCATAGGTCATATTATTTCTAATGTGTTTTTTGCATTGTTTGGTATGCTTTCTTTTATTGCTTTAATGCCAATGTTGGATGTTATTTTCAAGAAAGACAAAGTAGCACCTACAACTTCTCCAGAATGGACTGGTTTGTTAGAAATTGGTAATTATGCTGAGAATTTATTAGCATTTTATATGAATCAATATACTGGTGGAGACAATTTTAAAGCATTAACATTTGCTATTGGCTTAATAATTATTATGTTTTTACTAAAAAACATTTTTGGTTATTTAGCTAACTATTTTTTAGTGTTTTTACGTAATGGTGTAATAAGAGATTTAAGAAACAATGTATATAAAAAAACCGTTGATTTACCATTGTCTTATTTTTCTGAAAAAAGAAAAGGCGATATAATGGCGAGAGTAACAACCGATGTTTTAGACTTGCAATATTCTTTTCTTTCGGTTTTAGAGCTTATTGTTAGAGAACCACTTACAATAATTTTCACTATAATAGCAATGCTTATTATAAGCACAAAATTAACTTTATTTGTGTTTATATTTATTCCAATAATGGGATTTATTATTTCTAGAATTGGTAAAAGCTTAAAACGAAAATCAGATCGTGTTCAAAAAGAACAAGGTTTGTTTCTTTCAACATTAGAAGAAACGCTTACAGGCTTACGCATAATTAAAGGGTTTAATGCCGAAAGTAAATTCAATAAAAAATTTCAAGAATCAACAAATCGCTTTTATCATTTTTCAAATAAACTTTTAAACCGTCAAAATTTAGCAACACCAACTAGTGAGTTTTTGGGCATTTGCATGATAGCAGCTATACTATGGTATGGCGGTAATTTAGTGCTAAATAAAGATCCGAATTTAGCACTGGACAGTAGTAGTTTTTTAGTCTATTTGGGTTTAGCCTATAATGTACTAACTCCTGCAAAAGCAATTTCTCGTGGTCTTTATAATATTAAAAAAGGTGGCGCTGCTGCCGAAAGAATTCAAGAAATTATTGGTATCGAAAACCTTTTAAAAGACAAAGAAAACGCAATTGTAAAACAAGATTTCAATAACCAATTATCTTTTAAAAATGTTTCTTTTAAATATGAAAACGAATATGTTCTAAAAGATTTTTCATTAAAAATCCCTAAAGGAAAAAGCATTGCACTTGTTGGACAATCGGGCAGCGGAAAAAGCACCATTGCTAATTTAATAACACGATTTTACGATGTAAATAAAGGAGCCATATTAATAGACGGTATAGATATAAGAGATATAACTATAAAATCCTTGCGCAATCAGTTAGGTATCGTAACACAAGATGCTATTCTTTTTAATGATACTATAAAAAATAATATTCTTTTAGGAAAAGAAGATGCTTCAGACGAAGAAATAATTGAAGCCCTAAAAATTGCTAATGCTTGGGAATTTGTAAAAGATTTACCTAATGGAATAGAAACCAATATTGGTGATTCAGGAAATAAATTGTCTGGCGGACAAAAACAACGTTTAAGTATTGCAAGAGCAGTTATTAAAAATCCTCCAATTATGATTTTAGACGAGGCTACTTCAGCTCTCGATACAGAAAGCGAACGTCTGGTACAAGTTGCTTTAGAAAATATGATGAAAAACAGAACATCTATAGTTATTGCTCATAGACTATCAACCATTAAAAATGCAGATACTATTATTGTAATGCAAAAAGGGGAAATTGTTGAGCAAGGTAAACACCAAGAACTTCTTGACCAAAAAGGTGTTTATAGCAAACTTGTTGAAATGCAATCTATTCAATAAACTTTTCTTTTAGTAACCTTTATAAATTAAGAAAAGGACTAAATTTGGGTATAGTCCTTTCCTTTTATTATTACCACATTTGGGGAAATGGCAATAAATTAGTTGGTTAAGTTGCTGTAAACGTATAACTAATTTTTATAACTACCAAAAAAAATATGCATTTTATCGATAATATAATACACTTAATCGACATAAATATATGCAGCATGTTGTTTTATAGATATTTAACAAAACATAATGTTTTAAAATATTTTTAATAACATTAAGTCAATAATTAAACTTTTCTTAAATTAGTGAGTCTAAAGAAGAAATTAATTTTTTTGTGGATAACGAAAAAGAACTAGTATCAAAACTCAAATCTGCCCAAACACAAGAAAAAGCTTTTAGAGAATTAATTACTCTCTATAAAGAACGCTTGTATTGGCATATTCGTAAAATTGTTATTTCTCATGACGATAGTGATGATGTATTACAAAATACTTTCATAAAAATTTATAAAAACATAAACAACTTTAAAGGCGATAGTAAACTCTATTCTTGGATGTATCGTATTGCTACAAACGAAGCTATTACACATTTAAACAAAAATGCAAAACGTTTACATATTACAAATGAAGCAGTACAAGAATATGCTATCAATAATTTAAAAGCTGATGTTTATTTTGAAGGTAACGACATACAATTAAAATTACAAAAAGCCATTGCTACTTTACCGCAAAAACAACAATTAGTCTTTAACATGAAATATTTCGATAATATTAAATATAGAGACATGTCGGAAGTGTTGGAAACCAGCGAAGGTGCTTTAAAAGCCTCATACCATATCGCTGTTAAAAAAATTGAAACATATTTAACAACTAATTAAACCATTTAAACTAAATTGTGTCTAACAATTAGAAATGAAAACAAATATAGATAACATAAAAAACCCAGGATTTAAAACACCTGATAATTACTTCGACACAGTTGAGGATAAACTAATGAATGCCATACAGCAAGAAAACAACCTCAACCAAGTAAAAGATACAGGATTTAAAACACCTAGTGATTATTTCGATAATCTCGAAGATGTTATTCTTAATAAAATTTACAAGAAAAATACGCCAAAAGTAATCGCGTTATTTACCAAGAAAAACATCTTGTATGCATCAAGTATTGCTGCAGCAGTACTGTTGCTTTTTAATTTGTCCATTTTTGATAAAGAAGTAACTTTCGATTCTTTAGACCTTCAAACTGTAGAGAACTATATTATTGATGAAGGCATCGATTCTTACGAATTAGCAGCTTTATTTTCGGAAGATGACTTTTCAGAAGCCGATTTTATAGAACAAAATATTACAGATGAAACTTTAGAAAATTATCTTTTGGAGAATTTAGATATTGAAGAAATTATCATTGAATAATAAATTTAACACATGAAAACAATAGTACTATACATAACAATTTTTCTAATTTCGTTGAGTAGTTTTTCACAACCAAAAAATAGTAAAATTAAAGCCCTTAAAATTGCATTTATTACAGAAAAACTGAATCTAACTGAAACTGAAGCACAAAAATTTTGGCCTATTTATAACACTTTTGATAAAAATACCTCTAAAATTAAACGAGAAGAAATAAGTAAAATACGTCAAGAAATAAGACAAAATATAGGCACTTTATCCGATGCGAAAGCCAATGAATTATTAGATAGATTTCTCGAAGCTGAAAACGAACTTCATAACGAAAAAACACAACTCATTTCTAAACTACGAGAAGTAATATCTGCACAAAAAATAATTTTGCTCAAAGTTGCTGAAGATGAATTTAATAGAAGAATGCTGGAAAGAATGAAAAACATGAGGCAAAAAAGAATGAACAAGAACAAACCATGAAAAAGAGAGAACTACTGCAATATTGGTATGGAATTTATTTTGGTTGAAAAAAGTATTTTTATAAAGGGTAGCGAATTTGGTGATGGTTTTAAAGATGAAAAACCTGCTCTTGGTGTTTTTTTATCTAACTATTATAAAGTAAATACAGTCAAAAAGAATAGGAACAAATAGAAAATTACAGACCAAGTTCAAATGAAAGTGACCAATTACCCATTGAAAGAGTTAGCTGGTAAAATGTTATTGGTTTTATTGAAAAACTAAACAACTATCCTCGAGACAGAGCCATAGAAGTATTTCGCTAATTTCATTTATCCATAAAAAGGTAAAAAACCAAAATTCTGTATTTAGATTCCCGCCCGATAGCTATTGGAATCGCGGGAATGACAATTTCAACGGAAACCCTGTCTACCGACAGGCAGGCTCGACGCAGAGCATAGAGGAATTCTTTTCGATTAAACAAATAAAAGCATCATTACAAATTACCAATAGAAGCTAAATAGGGAAAAACTGCTTAAAAAGATCACAAAACAAACTGTTTAAATTAGACTCGAGACTTTGCACTTAAAAAATTTTAAAATTTGTATCTTTACATAGTATAGCCAAAGTCTCTTTTGTAATGAAAAAAAACTATTTGTGCAGTATCCATTTGCCAAGCCAAGTTTTTTGGAAAACCGACGCTTTCTTTATTATACTGTTTTTTTTTGTTGTGCTAATAGCAACAGCGCAATCGTCTGATAAACCCACTTGGCAGGCTTATCCGTCTCCCATAAACTCCAATCTAAATTATATACACATATTTTCGGATCAAACTGCGATAGCATCAGGTAAGCAAATTATACAATTATCAGAAGGACAATGGACATTGGTAGAAAAGCAACCACCATTAAATGTAGATAAGATTTTTGCCGTCAATAAAAATTCTATTTTTATAATTTCAAATACTAAATTCCAAGAATCTGAACTATATTATTGGAACGGAAAAGATTGGAAAAAACAGTATCATCCTTTAGTGAATACCATTTTATCGGGTCATTTTCTCAATCCATCTAACGGTATAATCGCTGGGTTAGGAGAATTAGCTATACTAAATGACAAGCAATGGGAATTTTTACCAACACCAACTATTAATAATATCATATATGTACACAGAGATAAAAAAGCTACTATATGGGCACTTTCACAACTCGACGGGCTTTATAACTATACAAACAAATGGAAAAAAATAAATGGTTCTGATCAGGTCAGACTAGCAAAATACATTCAAGACAAGTTATATGTTATAGGTTCGGATTTTTTTGGAGTCGTGCAATCAGATTCTATTAAAAAGATAGGTTTCCACAACAACCTCAAGCTAGTAAATGATTTTATAGTAAATAGCAATAATGAATTGCAGACTGTTGGACTTAACGGACTCTTGCTGTCGTATAAAAACCAGCTATGGGAAGAGCAAATAAGCCCTATAAAGGAAAACCTAAATAGCATCGGTAATATAAGCCCAAATAATGGATGGTGTCTCGGTAATGATGGCACCATCCTACTATATACTCAAAAACCCGAACGGATAGAGTTTCAATCCCAATGGAAGGGATTTGAAAAAAAAACACATAAAGCCAATGCCAAATTAATTGATGACGAATATGGTGTGGTTACGACAGATTTTAATAATGATGGCTTGATAGATATCTTTACCTGTGGATTGTTTGAACCTAATCATCTCTATATCAATCAAGGTAATATGATATTTAGTGATTACTCAACCAAAATGGGAGTAAGCGGAGTAAGTGATGATACTATACCACACCCATTAAATTTAGGAGCTTGTGCAGGAGATATTGACAATGACGGCTTTGATGATTTATATGTAACAGTATTAAATGGTTCCAATAAAATTTATAAAAATAGTAACGGAAATTATTTTGTTGATTATTCAAATATTTCAAAAGCTATAGGTCAAGCTAATGATAGAACCAATACTTGTGCTATGGTCGATGTGGATAATGATGGTGATATTGATATTTATATAACTAACGAATACACGACAAATAGAATCTATCTAAATAACGGTGTAGGTATTTTTACAGAAGCAACAATTAGTCTCGGGTTGCAAACTGTACAAGGTGGAATGGGAGCTACTTTTGGAGATATTGATGGTGATGGTGATGTAGATCTTTATGTCGTTAATTGGTCATCAAGTAATAAGTTGTACAAGAATTTACTAAAAGAAACAGGAAGACTCCAATTTCAAGATATTACAGATGTTACAAATGTTGGTGGAGATAATTACACAAAAAGCAATTCTGTAATAATGAGCGATATAGACAATGATGCAGACCTCGATATTTATGTAACAAATCGTAAAAAATCTAATAAGTTGTATAGAAATGATGGCACAGGAAATTTTACAGATGTTACGGAAGCAGTAGGAATTGTTGATTCCCTTAAAACCAATGGAGTACTAATCTATGATTTTGATGGTGATGGATGGAAAGACATCTACTTGTCTAATGTGGGAGATAATACTCTATTTAAAAGTGACGGGAAAGGAAAATTTACCAAACAAACAATAAAATATGGAGCTAATATAGACGGTTACAGCACGGGTTCAGCAGTTGCTGATTTTGATAATGATGGCGATTTAGATATTTATGTAGCTAACTATATAGGAGAAAGTAGCACGTTTTTAAAAAACAAATTAAACACTCATTCCTATATAAAATTAACTGTCAGAGGTTATGAAAATAATAGAAATGCCATCGGTTCTAAAATATATGTATATAAGGATGGTGGATTAAATGACGCATCTCAACTCATTTATTACAAGCAAATTACCGCAGGTTCTGGCTATGCATCCATGAGTAGTTTGCATAAACCCATTCAAATTCAAGACAACCAATTTGTCGCTGTTAAAGTTGTTTATCCTACGGGTATTGTACAAACCCGTACACATATCAAAACAGGAAGCCATTTGGAGATAACTGATGTAACAGGTTGGCGAAAAAAAGGTAAAATTATTTCAACATTCTTATTAAAACAAGTCTTGGACCCACACCGATTGTTCGAATTATTAAAATGGATTTTTATACTAATATGCATAGGTGTTTCTATGCAAATCGGACATAAAAAATACCGATGGTTTAAAATATTTACCTTTGGATTATCAGTAGGTTTAGTGCTATTGTATCTATTTCAGTTTTTAAAGTTTGAATATGATCCATTCTTTCTTTCTACGCTATTGCCCATTACAAGTGTCTTAATGGTAATTGCATTAGTTCATCTTTATTTTGAGCAAAAACGCATCAAATGGCAAACCAACTTATCACAAAATCGAACACGAGAAAAACTATCCAGAGATTTACATGACGATTTAGCATCAACCATCAGTACTATAAGTATTTATCTAACCTTAATGCGTTATAAATTAACTGGGAATCAAGATAAAGTAAAAACATTAATAAGCGATACAGAAACTATGGTTGGCAATGCCACTGATTCTATAACCGATCTTATTTGGACAATTAACCCAAAACAAGAAACACTAACTAATCTTTTTATTCGTATTAATAAAAATTTTTCAGATATTTTCCGTGAAAAAAATATAGAGTTTAGTATTGACAATAAGTGTAAGAATGACAACTATATTTTAAAAAACACATACAAACAAAATCTGTTTTTGATTCTAAAAGAAGCCTTAAACAATATCCTAAAACACGCTGAAGCCACGCATGTAAGTATTGAGGTGCTTAAAGAAGGTAAAAAAATTAGGATTAGCATTTCGGATAATGGAGTGGGTTTCGATTACGAACAAGTTAAAAATAAAGGTCATGGTATGTGCAACATGCAACAAAGAGCCAAAGAAATAAAAGCAAGTCTAAAATTAGAATCAGAAAAAGGAAAAGGCAGTAGTTGTACTATAGTTTTGGGAAAGTTAAAAAATTAAGAAATGATACAATGATAGAATGATTGAAGGAAAGAATGCTTGAAGGATTGAAGGAAGCAATTAAGAATTGAATATCAAACCTATTAAATCATTAAAATTGACACAAATGCGTCATTGCATAACCAAAATAATTATCAGACATTTATACTCATAATAATTACTACACATTGATAAAAGTCTCCATCATAGAAGATCATAAGGATTTCAGAAACGGAATTTCCTATTTATTAAAAGCATCTAATGGTTTTGAATTTGTTGGTAGTTTTGCAAGTGCAGAAGAAGGATTGGAAAAACTTACTGGCGAAGAAGATGTATTGCTATTAGATATAAACTTGCCCAAACTATCGGGTGTTGAAGCCATACCCATACTAAAAGTACATTTTCCAAATCTTAAAATTATCATGCTAACGGTTTGTGATGATGATGATATTATTATGAATGCCATATTAGCCGGAGCAGACGGTTATTTGTTAAAAAAAACCCCACCAACAAAGTTGTTAAATGGTATACAAGAATGTATAATTGGAGGTAGCCCGATGAATGCCAGTATTGCAAATAGAGTACTTCAATTATTCAAAAAATATATTCCCATAAAAAATGATACCTTTTCATTAACACCAAGAGAACAAGAAGTATTACAATTATTAGTTGATGGTTTAGACAATGACAGTATTGCCGATAAACTTTTTATAAGCGTACAAACAGTACGTAACCACATACGACACATCTACAACAAGCTTCATGTACACACCAAATCTCAAGCCGTAGTCAAAGCCTTAAGAGAAGGTCTCGTGTAATTTCTACTCAATAACGAACCCTTCAAGGGTTTGAAACCCTTGAAGGGTTCTTTTTCGCGTCTTTGCGGTAAAAACCAAAAAATGACACAAATGCGTCATTGACAATCTCATTATCTCAACCTAACTTTGTAGGATATTACAAACAACTTCATTTGTTTTTTTTAAATTTTTGCGCCTTAGCGTGATGATACAACAATTAATACTAATTCTAAATAATTTAATTATGAAAACAAAATTATTTTTGCTTATTATAACCTTTTTAAGCACAAATTTAATCTTAACACAGACAGTAGATATTGTTGTTGGGCTAAGTAGACCTAACGCAATGGCATTTAATGGAAATGAATTATATATTTCCGAATATGCTGCAAATAAAATATCTAAAATATACATTACAGACACTCCTCCAACTACCTCAGATGTTCTTACAGGATTAAATGGTACTTATGGATTATTATTCATTGGAAATGAATTATATATTGTTGAACATACTGGAAATAAAATATTTAAAATTGACATTACAGATGCTACTCCAACAATCGCAGTTGTTGTAACAGGATTAAATGGTCCAGCTACAATGGCACTTAATGGAAATGAATTATATATTGCAGAACATACTGGAAATAAAATATCTAAAATAGACATTACAGACAATAATCCTACAGCCATTGATGTTGTTACAGGACTACAGAATCCTGATGGGTTAGCTTTTAAGGGAAACGAATTATATTTTAATGAACGAAGCGGAAATAAAATATCTAAAATTGACATTACAGATCCTACACCAACAGCCACAGATGTTGTTACTGGGCTGGATAGCCCTATTGGAATTATTTTTTTCGGAAACGAATTATTTATCGCTGAATATACTGGGAATAAAATTTCTAAGATTGATGTTACAGATGCCGTCCCAACTGCCACAGATGTTGTTACAGGATTAAACGGCCCCACTTCTTTTGCGATTAATAATAATGAATTATATGTTGTAGAACATTTGGGAAATAAAATATCAAAATTTGAAACTCCACTTTCTATAGACGAAATCAATACTCAAGAAAAAATAACTTTATTTCCTAATCCCGTAAAAGACAAGCTAACAATTAATACTCAAATACCATTGTTGATTGAATTTTTAAGTATAGATGGAAAACAAATACTAAAAAGAGAAATTCAAATAGGAGTTCATACAATAGATTTAAGCGGCTTAAAAGACGGATTATATCTTTTAAAAGCTGATGCCCTATTCTACAATCAAAAATACGGTTATTCTATTTATAAAATAATTAAGAAATAAATAGCTGCTTTGACAAAAAAACCAAACCCTTCAAGGGTTTAAAACCCTTGAAGGGTTCTATTGAAAAATGACACAAATGCGTCATTGACAATCTCATTATCCCAACCTAACTTTGTAGGATATTACAAACAACTTTATTTGTTTTTTTAAAATTTTTGCGCCTTAGCGTGATAATACAACAATTAATACTAATTCTAAATAATTTAATTATGAAAACAAAATCAATTTTATTTACGTTAACATTTTTGTGCAGTATAATACTGTTTGCGCAAAAAATAGTGGTATTACACAGTCCCACAAACGGAGTGCAATACTTTAATGACGATATAGCTTTACAAACTGCTTACACAGCGGCAATTGCTGGAGACACTTTGTATCTTCCTGGAGGCACACATTTTCCGCCAACAAGATTTGAAAAACAACTCACAATTTTTGGTGCTGGACATTACCCTAGTGCCACCACAGCAACATATCTTACCAAAATATCAGGAAACTTTGTTATTAGCGATGAAGCCGATGGTTTATATCTAGAAGGCGTAGAAATTACTGGGCAACTTTCGTTTGACATTAACGAATCTGTAAATGATGTAACCATTAAACGTTGTAGAATTAATGGAAGCATGTACATTCTAGGAAATGGAACAATACCTGCTGAAAACAATACCTTTATAGAAAATATTATTCCTATAGTACAGGTTGATAATATGCTAAATTCTATGTTCTTCAATAATATTATTAGAGAAATTTATAATGCTCGTAATTTAAGCTTTATCAACAATACATTTTTGCGTTCTTCTCCTTCTTCTGGTAATCAAGTAGTTAATTATGCAAACAATTGCTTGTTTAAAAACAATGTATTCTATCAAAATAACAACAATATTTGCGAAGGCAATGGAAGCAGTACTTGGGTAAACAATATTTTTTGTACAAGTACAACAACACCTTTATTAGGTTTAGATCCTATTTTGGTAGATAATTATTTTATGACACTATCTGATGTCACAACTTTAATTTATCCAGATATAGAAACTTTTGATTACAGTTTCGATTACCATTTATTACCATTGGCAGCAGCTAATTTAGGAGACGATGGTACAGTAACAGGAGTATATGGAGGATTTTATCCTTGGAAAGATTTTTCAATTCCAACCAATCCACATATTAGTAGTAAAAACATTTCGGCAACAACTGATGTTAATGGAATGATCCAGGTAGATATAAATGTTCATGCTCAAGACAATTAATTATGAAAGCAAGACAATTAATTCCAAATATTTGGATATTAATCAGTATGCTTTTTACTATCCACGCCTTTGCCCAAAAAGACATTGTAGGCTACGAGTATGCCTTTAATAATGGTGAAAACTTACAATATGTAGGCATTACACCAACTCAAGATTTTAATTTAAACACCTCTATAGATGTTAGTTTCTTAACAAGTGATATTAATGTGTTTAATATTCGGTTTTTGGATAGTGATGGTCTTTGGAGTTCAATAATTTTTAAAATTTTTATTCGTCCTCCAGATTCAGCAACTGTTAATACTAATATTATTGCTTACGAGTATGCGTTTAATGACAATGAAGGTTTACAGTTTGTTCCTATTACACCTTCTCAAGACTTTAACCTAATCACTGATATTGATGTTAACAGTTTAACCAGTGATATTAATGTGTTTCATATTCGGTTTTTAGACGATGCAGGAAAATGGAGCAGTATGGTTAGTCATATCTTTATTCGACCACCAGATTCAGCAACTGTTAATACTAATATTATTGCTTACGAGTATGCGTTTAATGATAATGAAGGTTTACAGTTTGTTCCTATTACACCTTCTCAAGACTTTAACCTAATCACTGATATTGATGTTAACAGTTTGACCAGTGATATTAACGTGTTTTATATTCGGTTTTTAGACGATGCAGGAAAATGGAGTAGTATGGTAAGCCACATCTTTATTCGTCCTCCTAATCCAGATATTTTAGTTAATAATACTTTAGTATCTTATGATTATTGGTTTGATGGTGACGAAAGTACTAAGACAACTGTAGCAATTGATCCAATTGTAGCGGACTTTATAGTTGCTGAATTGGACATGACAACAATTTGGGCTGGCGAACATACTATTCACTCGCAATTTAAAGATGTCTATGGACAGTATAGTGTGGCAACTACAGATACTATAAATAAAGCTGTGTTACCTATTGCGAATTTTGAAGCTAATTCAACTTCAATTTGTGTGGGAGAATCTATAAGTTTCACAAGCAATAGTATTGATTATGACAGTCATGTTTGGAATTTTGATGATGGTGACACTAGTACTGACATTAACACATCTCATATTTTTTTAACAGCAGGATTATTTGATGTAAGTTTAACAGTAGAGGATACTGCATCTGGTTTAGATAGTATTGCTACTCAAACTATAGAAGTTTTTAGTTATCCTATTAATACAGTTAGTTCGTCTACTCCCTTGCCAGCTTGTTTTGGCTCAACGGTTATCTTAACAGCAGATGATGGTAATTCAGATTATTTATGGTCTAATGGAGCCACTACTCAAAGTATTGAAGTAACTGCAAATGAAACCTTTAGTGTGTCGCTTACCAGAATAAATTCTCCTGGTTGTACTGTAACATCTAACAATATTGAAGTAATTTTTAATGCAGAAATTGATAATACCATAACTCATCAGGAAGCTCCTGTTTTGTTAACGGCAAATCAAGTTGGTGCAACTTATCAATGGATTGATTGCACAAATGGTAATACACCAATTGATGGTGAAATTAATCAAACATTCACGCCAACAGAAAATGGAGAATATGCTGTTGAAGTAACGCAAAACGGATGTACTGTGACTTCAGATTGTGAAACAATTAATACACTTTCAGCAACTGATTATGTTATTAAACAACTGGTACAAATGTTTCCAAATCCAGTAAAGGAAATTTTAAATATCCATACAGAAGTACCTATTTTATTGCAAGTGTTTAACATTAATGGAATACAGGTTAAAGAACTTAAATTTAATTCAGGTAAACAAAGCATTGATATAGAGTCTTTAAGCAGTGGTTTATATTTTGGTAAAGTAATCATTTTGTCAGGTAAGTGGACAAATCAAAATTCAATTTATAAAATTGTGAAACAGTAGATAACTAGTAGTGGTACGATGGCTTAAAGTCATCGTATCACTTAAAAGTCAACTTACTAATTCAACCTTTTCCAGCAATATAAGCTACACTGTCGTTTAAAAATCGAATAGTGCAAAATTATTTGTCGCTTAAATATTTCCAATTATAACCACCAAAGCTCTCATATTCAACAACGAACCTTGTAAAACAGTAAAATCTAACTAACGTGAATTCGACATAACAAGTATTATAATTGATTAAATTAAGCATTTATGTCTTTGCGAGTGAGTCCCGATAACTATCGGGACGACTGTGACAATCTGTTTTTAAGGGTAAGGCTGCCATACCCAATCAAGTTGAGTATAGGCTATTTTACTAAAAAAAGTAAAACTCGCAGTGACGCAAACTAATCAACACGCTGATTATTAATAATTTATTGTATCTAACTCACGTTAACTACGTATAACTCTTCAATTAACATTACAAAAAAACATTCGTGTATTAGTCGCTTTTAACTACCTTTGTATGCTTAATTTTTTAAAATGCGATTACACAGAAACTTATGCTTTGCAGTTATTGATGGATTACTTTTAATCTTTAACGAAGGTGAATATGCAGATAAAGTGATACAACAACTTTTAAAACGCGATAAACGTTGGGGAAGTCGAGATCGAGGTTTTGTTGCCGAAACCACTTACGATATTGTACGCTGGAAACGTCTTTATGCCGAAATTGCAAATGTAAAAGAACCTTTTAGCAGAGACGACATGTGGCGATTATTTGCTGTTTGGGCAACATTAAAAGGCATAAAATTACCAGATTGGAAATATTTTGAAAATACACCTACTCGTAAAATAAAAGGTAAATTTGATGAGCTGTCAAAAATTAGAAAATTTCGAGAGTCCATTCCAGATTGGATAGATGAGCTAGGCATAAGAGAATTAGGGGAAGACCTATGGACTAAAGAGATTGCGGCTTTAAATAAACAAGCCGAAGTAATTTTAAGAGTAAACACTTTAAAAACCAACAAAAAAGATTTACAACTAAAATTACAATCCGAAAATATTGAAACCGAGTTTCTGCCAAATCATCCAAATGCCTTAAAATTAAAAGAACGCTCAAACGTATTTATTACCGAAGCCTTTAAAAATGGATGGTTCGAAGTTCAAGACGCATCATCACAATTAGTTGCCGAATTTCTTGACGTAAAACCAGGTATGAAAGTTGTGGATACTTGTGCAGGTGCAGGAGGGAAAACATTACACCTCGCATCACTAATGGAAAACAAAGGACAAATCGTAGCCATGGATATTTACGAAAGTAAACTCAAAAAATTAAAAGTCAGAGCGCGTAGAAATGGCGTTCACAATATCGATTTAAAGGTTATAGAATCAACCAAACCTATTAAAAAACTCTATAACAAAGCGGATAGAGTTCTTATTGATGCACCTTGTTCAGGATTAGGTGTTTTACGAAGAAATCCAGATTCTAAATGGAAATTAGAACCCAAATTTTTAGACAATATAAGAATCACCCAACAAGAGATTCTTCAACAATACTCAAGAATGGTAAAATCTGGAGGCAAATTAGTCTATGCAACTTGTTCTGTATTGCCATCTGAAAATCAAAAGCAAGTTGAGAAATTTTTAACATCAGATATAGGAAAAGAGTTTATATTTGTAAAAGACAAAAAGGTTTTAGCTCACAAATCTGGTTTTGATGGATTTTATATGGCGCTTTTAGAACGAAAACAATAACCTATACATGAAACACTTTTACATTTTATTTTTCTTTACTACAACTATCTGTTTTGCACAAATTCCGGGCAATTATTATGATTCTGCAACTGGTAGTGGTTATACATTAAAAACACAGTTAAAAACAATAATCACAACAGGACATATCGATCAAGGCTACAGTTTATTATATACAGGTTATTTAACTTCAGATAACGATACATTTTATGAAAATGATAATACGGTTTTAGATATGTATTCTGAAAATCCTGCTGCTGCTGATTCTTATAATTTTGCACATGATACAAATGGTGGAACAGCTCCTGGAGATGCCTGTGGAGGAACAGCTCCAACAGCTGAAAATGATTGCTATAATCGAGAACATATATTTCCTCAAGGATTCTTTAATAGTTTAACTCCAATGAGAACAGATATCCATCATGTAGTTCCTTCAGATGGTTATGTAAATAGTAGAAGATCTAATTATCCATTCGGAGAAATAAACAGCCCTACTTGGACTTCATTAAATGGTTCTAAAGTTGGCCCAAACACTTACCCTGGCTATACTGGAACTGTGTTTGAACCAATTGACGAGTTTAAAGGCGATATTGCTAGAATGTTACTATATTTTGCCGTTCGTTATGAAGATGAAGTTACTAGTGGCACTTGGGACGCTCACAATAGTGTTCCTCAAAACCCTTTAAACGGAACAAACGATCAGGTATATGAAACTTGGTATATTAATTTATTATATAGTTGGCATTTAAACGATCCTGTAAGTACAAGAGAAAATGTAAGAAATACTGCTGCTTATAATTATCAAGGTAATGCAAACCCTTTTATAGATCATCCAGAGTATGTATTGAACATTTGGGGAAATGTGCTTTCTACAACCAAATATGAAAGCATTTCAAATATTTCAATGTATCCAAATCCAGTAAAAGATAATTTCATTTATTTTTCTTCAACACAAGATTTAGATATTATAATATATGATGTATTGGGAAAACAAGTTTTACAGGGCAAAATAAACTCTTCCAAAAAAGATATTAACGTTTCAAATCTTAATAAAGGAATTTACCTTGTAAAAATGTTTTCGAATAATCAAGTTGTTACCAAAAAACTAATTCGACAATAAAATTTAGAATTCAATTTATATAAATGTAAGCTTCCCCAAAATCCGAACTGTTTAAAAGTAGAAAAAAGTATTAATTTTAAACAGTAATTATGAGAAAAAGTAAATTTAGTCCGACCCAAATCGCAAAGATCTTAAAAGAGTTTGAATTAGCTGCTGAAAATATGAAATTTATAGCAAAAAAATCTTAAAAACGTGTTAACTAAAGTATCCCTTCCAGAGTTTAAAACTCTGGAAGGGATTTTTGTTGGAGTTTTAAACTCTAGGGATCTGGTGAAGATGAGATTAATCTAAATTCATGTTTTATAATAATTGTAGTGAAAATCTATTTTATTTTAATCCTCCTTCGCGTTCGCTTCGGCGGACGAGAAGATTGGGTTTAATTCCCCGACGCTCTGCGTAGAAATAGAAAAATAAATTCAATTTAATACCTCGTATGCTCTGCTTCGGGGTTGTTCATTGAAAGTTAACTTTTTACTAATGAAAATTATACCTTTTAAAAAATCTTAAAATTTTGTTAAAGAAATTAAAAATTAAGGTTTAAATTTAGGGTTGCAACTAACCAATAAACTATGAAAAAATTCTTCTTTTTTTTACTAATAAGTGTTTTTGCATTAGAAAATGTACACACACAAATTAACACATCAGAAACGGATGTAGGAACACCATGTTTCATTGATAAATTTGTCATGAGCCATGTTTATGTTAACGGCATACATTATGTAGCCTTGGATCTTCCTGGAGGAAACGACAGACTAGATATGTATGATGATAATTGTAATTTTTTGGGAACAGCATTTACCTTGCCTAATTTTGGCTCAGGTAATTTTATATCAAACTTTTTTGCTAGGGATATGGTTTATTATAATAATTCTTTGTATTTCTATGCAAAAATTGACTTTGATGAGACCGCAGTATTTAGATATGATCTTAATACTAATATCCTTGATACTGACAACAGACTATCTTTTAAAGAAGTAACTGTGGATGCATTTGCAATAGTTAATGACATATTATTTGTATCTTTTATAACAATTAATAATAATTTCACTGTGGCTGTTGCTGCTGACTGGAATAACCCTATAAATGCTGAATATGATGCATCTACAGGGAACATACAAACGTTTATTTTCAAAATGAACGCTGATATGTCTAATCCGATATTGTTTTCACATTTGAAAGACTCAGCGTTTAAACATGTTGTTGTTGAAAATGGATTTCTTGGTATTCATAATGGAAATTTGCTGGTCAGACTAATGAGAGATTCACAAGAGGTTGGCGTTAGTAATGGTATTGACAGAGACATCTTTTTTGCAGAAATTGACCTAACAACAGGACTTGTTGTTCGTAGAGAATTCTACCTTGGAGACGCAACTGTTGAAATAGTCCCGAATGGGGATTTAATATTAACACTAGCGAGCTATAACTATACTCCACCAGGAGGAAGTCTGGTAAATGTTGTCAGAAACGTAGTGTATTTATTAGATTCAAACTGGAACGAGAAAACGAATTCAGGATTTCAAATGTCTGATAATGGGAACAATTTGCGTAATATTCATATTACGGAAAATTTTATTGTTGTAGAGGGTGGACTTCGAAATTATGACTACGGTGAATATCTTGATGTTCAGCAGGCTTGGATGTATTTTTATCTTAGACCTACGAACCTGCAAAGAACATTCATAGCTTCAGGTGAAATGCTGGAAAGTTGGCCTAATATTTTTAATCCACTTTCTAGATTTAAAAAATATGATTTTAGAGATAATGGATTTTCAGCAATAGGTGCTTATTCTTATCACCCAGCTGCTGTTAATTTTAATACTCCATCTAAGCAAGTTGTAACAGTCCTTGAGCCTATTGAATTAAATGGCATACCGTTGGCGATACTAGGTCCTGATGAATCTATATCAGTATTATATCGTCGAAACATTGTAATACCTTCTGAGACTTTTACACCTCAATTAGGATTAAATGGTGTTATTGTCCACATGGGCAAAAAGATTGAAAATGATGTTTTGACTGATTCTGATCAATTTGACTCAGTTTTAGTTATTGACGATACTGTTGATCTGAACTCGTGGCTTGGGAATATTATTGACCCTAGTTATATTATTGGCGGTGAGGTTTCTGGATGGTCAGTTTGGGCAGATTATGCCCAATACGGAATTGGAAATATCCAAACCAATAGTTTAGGCGATTTCTTTGTAGATGTTGCAATGTATGATTGGTTTGAATTTTTACCTTTTCATATTGCTGGAGCATTAACAAGAACTAAATTTCAACGCATTTATTTAATAAATGAAGAGAGTTTAGGTATAGACGATGTTTCATTTGATAATTTGGTTTTATATCCAAATCCAACAAATGGAATATTGAATATTTCATCTAATGAGCAAATTAATTTTGTTCAAGTAACGAATTTACTAGGTCAAGTTGTTGCATATTTTAAAGAAAACAACAATATAGAAAAAATTGACCTAGCAAATTTAGCTGCAGGAATTTATATAGTTAAAGTTTCTGATGGAATTCGTGTCGGAACTAAAAAAATTAATGAACTACCCCGAGGCAGAGCCGTCGAGGTATCAAAACAAGCTCAATTGACTTGAATGAATTTTTGTGTAATTTATTTTCGTCTGCCCTTGATCTTGTAAATATTTCTTTATCACTTCTTCATTG
>JAKITV010000017.1 GCA_021647885.1 Flavobacteriaceae bacterium
GTAAGAATCAGTACTTTTTAGTTTTCCAAATGGGGTATAAACGACATCAAAACCAACGGGTTTATTGTTAAATTGTGGCATAGTAGAATCTATGACTCCGTTAACTGGCAAGACTGATGGGGCGTCCCAACCTTTATTTGATGTCCATGCAGCATGTAAATAAATATTGAATGTTTTTTCTGGCAAGGAGTCATGAATAATATTTCCCATTCTGCTTGTGGTAAAGCTAATTAAAGTGTCTTTTTTGAAATCATAATATGGTTGATAATATTTAGTAAACGCATGATGATTACCAGAATATATAAGAACCCTTTCATTCTTAAATATTATTTCATCAAAAATAACTTCAGCCATAAAAGCATCAGGATTAATATCTTTCCATGCTCCACCCTCTTTGCATGGGTCATAATGTGCTGCAAGATTTATTACTCTGAATTTTCTCTTGCTTTTTGATGCCTCAGAATGATTTACTTCCCAAGCAATTTTATAAATATCAATGTACTCTTTATATCCCCAGACAGGACTATTTTTGAACATAATTTCTCTAGCTAATTTTCTATCAAAGTAAGGCAGAGATAATAATGAATCGACAAGGTGTTGGTCTCTATAATCTCCAAATTCTATTCCAAGATTGTATATTCCATTTTTATATAGTTCAGGAATCAATCTTAGAATTAAATCAACATCATGTTTTATTCTGTGATATTCACCAATAAATACATAATTATGTGTGTCAAATTTATCAATAACATAATCTGTCGGTGATTTCCAATTTGATTTCAAATAATTGGTTAATACATCTTCTCTTTCTTTCTGCGAGTTTTGACAACTAAATATTATTACTAAAAATGCAAATATTAATATTTTATGATATTGTTTCATTTTTCCTGTTTTATAGTTGCTAATGGTTATGATATAACCTGTTTCAATTAACTATTTCTTTAGATACTTACCTATGGCAGGCAGAAGCGAAGTTACTATTTAATAATTTTAAAATCAATACAATACGTACCGAGTTAGTAAGAATTTATCAACGGGCTTTATTAATCAGTTAAAAAATTGAGTAATTTTTTTGGATTTTGCCTATTATCCCAAAAACCAGTTATAATAATTTTTAAACTGTCTTTTTTATAAAGAATGCTATAATGACCTAAAGATAAAACCCTTGTATTATTAAATTCGGTTTTCTTTCCTAATTTATGATTGGTTTTTAGCAAAACCGTTCTTTCTTTAATACTTAGATTTAGTTTTTTGGAATAAATGTTACTTTTATTTCTAGTATTCCAATATTCAAAAATGTAATTTCTTTGTTTGAGAGCAGTTTGAGTCCAATAGATAATTAATTTAGCCATTCAGAGTCAGCGTTATTTAAGTCAGATTCAGATACGATGTTTCCTTCTTCAATATCTTTTTCACTCATTAAAAGCATTTCTATTTGTTCAGAGGTTAAAGACAAAACTTCCCCTTTTTGAGTAGATTCAAAAATATTATTTATAGCATTAAGCAGTTTCTCATTTTTGGTGGCTAAAATTCTATCAATCAAACTATTTTTAATACTTTCTAAACCAGACATAACTATTCTTTTTTGTAAAGTTCGCTTATTTTATGTGATTTTCCAAATATTGCCTAACGTGTATTCTACACATATTTAAATACAATATTTATATAAACGGAGCTAATTATTAAAAACTTTAAAATCAATACAATACGCACGGAGTTGGTAAGAATTTATCAATAGTATTAATAGTTTCATTCATCTTTATTACATTTATAACTTTTCTAATTCATAGTTCAGACTTGACTAACTAATAACATTTATGGATAAACTGGATCAGCTAATTGCAGACTTCGCATCTTTTGTTTGGGGTTTGCCTCTTATTATATTATTAATTGGTGGAGGTTTATACCTTCTTATTTTATCTAAATTTTTACCATTTCGGTATATTGGTCATGCTATTCAAGTATTACGTGGCAAGTACGACGATCCAAATGATCCTGGTCAAATCAGTCATTTTCAAGCTTTGTCAACTGCATTATCAGCAACTGTTGGTATGGGAAATATAGCTGGAGTGGCTGTTGCCATTTCTATAGGTGGACCAGGAGCAATATTTTGGATGTGGATAAGTGCTGTAATTGGGATGTCAACCAAGTTTTTTACTTGCACATTAGCTATTATGTTTCGAGGAAAGGATAGTAAAGGCGAATTACAAGGAGGTCCAATGTATTTTATAATGGAAGGTTTAGGAAAATCTTGGAAACCACTTGCCATTATGTTTAGTGTGTGTGGTTTAGTTGGTGCGCTTCCGGTTTTTAATGTAAATCAATTAACTCAAGCTATTAACGATATTTTATTGATACCTAATGGAGTTACCGTAGGATTAAGCTCTAACTTAATTATTGCTGGTATTTTGGTAATAATTACCTCCTTTGTTATTTTAGGAGGATTAAGCCGCATTAGCAAAACGGCATCAAGATTGGTTCCAACTATGGTGGTTCTGTACTTTGTGTTAGTGCTCTTTATTCTTGCTGTTAATATTGATGTAGTTCCTAAATATTTAGTAATGATATTTACTGATGCCTTTGCTGCCAATAATTATACAGGAGATGCTATGTTTGGAGGTGTTCTTGGAGCATTGATATTATTAGGAATACGTCGTGGGGCATTTTCTAACGAAGCAGGAATTGGTACTGCTCCAATGGCTCATGGAGCTGCAAAAACAGATGAGCCAATTCGAGAAGGTCTTGTTGCAATGCTTGGTCCAGCAATAGATACATTAATAGTATGTACATTAACGGCATTGACCATTTTAGTAACAGGAGTTTGGGAAACCACTAGCCATAATGGAGTAAGCTTAACGGCTTCAGCATTTGGAGATGCAATGCCGGGAATTGGTAAATATCTCTTGTTAATATGTATTGCAATCTTTAGTATTTCGTCTTTATTCTCGTACTCATATTATGGAACCAAATGCATGTCTTTTTTGTTTGGTGCAGATAAAAAACACTATTATAATTATTTTTATATAGTAAGTATCATTGTTGGTGCAACAACCTCATTAAGTATGATGATAAATCTTATTGATGGTGTTTTCGCATTAATGGCAATACCAACGATGACAGCAACAATAATTTTAGCTCCAAAAGTTGTGAAAGAATTTAAAGCCTATTCAAAAAGACTTAAAGACGATAAAGCATGACAGATAAACAAAAAGCAAAAGCTTATTGGAAAAAGAATCTAAAATATTTAGCAATACTATTATCCATCTGGTTTTTGGTCTCCTATGTATTCGGAATATTATTAGTAGAACAATTAAACACAATAAGAATTGGAGGCTTTAAATTAGGTTTTTGGTTTGCGCAACAAGGTTCAATTTATGTTTTTGTAATATTGATTTTTGTCTATATCAGGCTTATGAATCGATTAGATAAAAAATTTAATTTAGATTCTTAAGCTATGGATATACAAATGTGGACTTGGATTTTAGTCGGACTAACATTCACTTTATATATTGGCATTGCAATTTTTTCAAGAGCCAGTTCTACAGGAGAATTTTATGTAGCTGGAAAAGGTGTGCATCCTATTGCAAACGGATTGGCAACAGCAGCCGATTGGATGAGTGCAGCATCGTTTATCTCTATGGCTGGATTAATCTCCTTTAGTGGTTATGATGGCTCTGTATATTTAATGGGGTGGACTGGTGGTTATGTTTTACTTGCTTTATTGTTAGCGCCTTATTTACGTAAGTTCGGAAAGTTTACAGTTCCAGATTTTATTGGAGACAGATACTATTCTAATGTAGCTCGAGTTGTGGCTGTATTATGTGCATTAATAGTGTCCTTCACTTATGTTGCAGGACAAATGCGAGGTGTTGGTTTGGTGTTCTCAAGATTTCTGGAAGTAGATATTAATACTGGAGTAATTATAGGCATGTTTATCGTGCTTTTTTATGCTGTGCTTGGTGGAATGAAAGGCATCACATATACTCAAGTGGCACAATACTGTGTATTGATTTTTGCTTTTATGGTTCCAGCAATTTTTATTTCTATTCAAATGACAGGAAATCCTATTCCGCAATTGGGTTTTGGAAGTAGTGGAGGCGATGGTGTGTATTTATTAGATAAACTCGACGGTTTGCATAGAGAATTAGGTTTTCATGAATATACTTCGGGAAGCAAATCAACTATTGATGTATTTTTTATTACAGCAGCTTTAATGGTAGGTACAGCAGGATTACCACATGTTATCGTTCGTTTTTTTACAGTAAAAAAAGTAAGTGATGCACGTAAATCTGCTGGTTGGGCATTACTATTTATTGCTATTCTTTATACTACTGCTCCTGCAATTGCAGTATTTGCAAGAACGAATATGATTGAAACAGTAAGTAATAAAAAGTATGACGAAGTACCAGAATGGTTTTCTAATTGGGAAACTACTGGACTAATTGAGTTTAACGATAAAAATAACGATGGTAAAATACAATATGTTGGTGATGCTTCTGTAAATGAATTGACAGTAGATAGAGATATAATGGTTCTCGCTAATCCAGAAATTGCGAATTTACCAAATTGGGTAATTGCATTAGTGGCTGCAGGTGCTTTGGCTGCTGCCCTATCTACTGCAGCAGGATTATTATTGGTAATTTCATCTTCAATTTCGCATGATTTAATTAAGAAAATAATTAACCCAAAAATTTCTGAAAAAGGCGAATTAATGGCTGCTCGTTTTTCAGCAGTTGTGGCAGTAATTATTGCAGGTTGGTTTGGTATAAATCCTCCCGATTTTGTTGCTGCAACCGTTGCACTTGCTTTTGGACTTGCAGCTGCTTCCTTTTTTCCAGCAATTATTTTAGGTATTTTTCATAAGCGTATGAATAAAGAAGGTGCTATAGCAGGAATGTTAGTTGGTATATTGCTGATGCTTTTTTATATGATGAAATTTAAATTCGATTGGTTTGGTGGTGGCACAAAAGAAGATTGGTGGTTTGGAATTTCACCTGAAGGTTTTGGCACAGTGGCAATGTTAGCTAATTTTATTGTGTCTATAGTAATTTCTGTATTTACTCCTAAACCGCCTAAAGAGGTTCAAGATATTGTTGAAAATATAAGGATTCCCAGTGGAGCAGGAGAGGCTTCAAATCATTAAGGATATATCTGTTTAAAGCTTTTATATTTAATGGATAGAGTACATTATTTTGGGTTACCTTTATTAAAAATTATAAATGAAAGCATTAGTAATATCAGGAGGTGGAAGTAAAGGTGCATTTGCTGGTGGGGTTGCACAATATCTTATTGAAGATAAACAAAAGAATTACGATATGTTTTTAGGTACTTCAACAGGAAGTTTGCTCATTCAACATTTAGCTACTGGAGATATACATAAATTGTATACCATTTTTACCAATGTAAAGCAGAAACATATATTTAGTATCAATCCATTTATAGTACGAAAAAAAGGAAATAGAGAATTTGTATCTATTAACTTTTTTAATTCATTGATTCAATTTATTAAAATGAAACGTACTTTTGGTGAAAGTAAGGCTCTAAAAAGAAACATACGACGAAATTTCACCAAAGAAGAATATGATAAAATTAAAGAAACTAAAGAAGATGTTGTAGTAACAGTGTCAAATTTATCTACAAATAAAGTTGAGTATAAATCGATACACGATTATAGCTATGAAGAATATTGCGATTGGATATGGATTTCTTGTAATTATGTGCCATTTATGTCTTTGGCTGTAAAAGATGGTTACGAATATGCCGATGGAGGATTAGGATGTGTAGTACCAATTCGTGAAGCAATTTTACGTGGGGCAACCGAAGTTGATGTTGTGATTTTAGAATCGGAAATCATGGAACAACAAAAAGTATTAGGTAAAAACCCTTTTTCTTTAATGCTAAATTTGTTTAGTCATTTATTGTACCAAGTTGAAAAGCACGATATTACAATTGGCAAACTTGCAGCTAGAAATAAAAATGTAAAGCTTAATTTGTATTATACACCTTCAAAGCTAACAGAAGATTCATTAATATTTAATAAAAAACTAATGGTCGAATGGTGGAGAAAAGGATATAACCATGCAAAAATGAAGCACAACGATTTAGAGTCTAACGAACTTAAAACCTGAATTCGATGTAACATTTGTTTACAGTTTGAATGAATTTTTATTCAATTCGCAGTTAAATTTTTGAAGAACTTAAAGATTAGTTTTACCACAAATCGGAAACTTCTTTTTTGATATAAGCTAAAGCTGCATCACTTGGTGCACGTTTTTCCATCATTTCGGTTAAAACAACTTCCCGAAGCTTATTTGCAGAATCTGTTTTTTCAAGCAAACTAGCTTTTCTTATAAGTTGAATTGTAGCATTTTTTGCGGCTGTAATTATGTTCCAACATTCGTCACTTAAGTAGATTTGTTGGGATAAATTATGCTCAAATTCTTGGTCAATACTTCGTATAAGCAAAGACTCATAATCTTCTCTACTTGAAGATATTGGAGACACCCTAATTAATAATTTTGAAGGTGTTATACGCTCTAAAAATAAAGCCATACGCTCATAAGCTTGTAAGCGTATTGGCAAGGTGTTTACTTGCATGTCTTTATGCAGTAAAAATCGTCTTCTGCCATCTTCATTTTTTGTGTGCTCTTTAAAAAAGTAGTAAGCAATCATTCCTGTAATAAGTGCAGGTACAGTAAAAAGTAATAATTCGAAAATCTTTGAAGCTTCCATGGCAAATAGTTTTAGATTTAAACAAACATAAAATAATTATTTAATATATGGGATATTTTAAATTCCAAATTGAACATTACCAACTAACATTTCCCTCCCAAATATATACAATCTTTTAAATCTTGCATTGTTGTAAATGGAACAGGAGTTTTTTCGTAGCAATAAGTTTTATTAAGTTCTTTTGAAAGGTTATGGTCATCTACATTTACATCAACATCACTCATTGTAAACTGACAAGGATGCTCGTAACCTGCAGCATGAGTTATTTCTACAAACTCTTTTCTAAACGTTTTAAAATATTGTGCTAAACGTTCAGATTTTAAAGGAATATTTATGCCACTCTGTAACCACTTGCTTTGTGTAGCTACACCACTAGGGCAGCGATTGGTATGGCATACTTGTGCTTGAATACAGCCAATGCTCATCATTGCTTCTCTAGCTACATTAATACAATCGGCTCCCATGGCAAACGCCATAGCTGCTTTAGCAGGAAAACCAAGTTTTCCGCTTCCTATAAACACAATACGTTCAGATAACCCTTTATCTTTAAATAGTTTATACAAATCGCTAAATCCATAAACCCAAGGCAAAGAGACGTGGTCTGCAAAACTTGGAGGCGCTGCTCCTGTGCCTCCTTCGCCACCATCAACAGTAATAAAATCCGGACCTTTACTCGTTGCCTTCATAATATCAGCTAATTCTTCCCATTGTTCCAATTTACCAATAGCAGCTTTTATACCAACTGGCAATCCGGTTTCTTTAGCAATAGTTTCAATAAAATCAACCATTTCAGAAACATTAGAAAAGGCTGTATGGTTTGGTGGAGACAATACATCTATACCAATTTCCACACTTCTAATTTTTGCAATCTCTTTTGTGATTTTTGCACTAGGAAGCACGCCACCTTTTCCAGGTTTTGCACCTTGAGATAGCTTGATTTCGATAGCCTTGATAAATGGATTGTCATTTACAAGTTTCTCTAATTTTCCCATAGAAAAATTACCATCTTTATCACGAACTCCAAAGTATCCTGTTCCAATTTGAAAAATTACATCACCTCCATTGCTGTGGTAAGGTGATAAGCCGCCTTCTCCAGTATTGTGATAAGCTCCAGCAATTTTAACACCTTTATTTAGGGATTCTATTGCTTTTGCGGACAACGAACCAAAACTCATTGCAGATACGTTTATTACAGAAGCAGGGCGAAATGGTTTTTTACGTTTATTAAACTCTCCAAACACTTTTGCACATGGCAAAAAGGTTTTATCTATTGTGTTTGGATGATTATTTTCAATTTTATATGGCATCATCGCATTATTTATAAAAATATGCTGATGAGCATAAATATCCCTGTCTGTTCCAAAACTTTCGTAGTTGTTTTCGTGCTTTGCCGAAGCGTAAATCCAACTACGTTCTATACGGTTAAAAGGTAATTCTTCTCTATTATTGGCCACAAAATATTGTCTCATTTCTGGGCCAATACTTTCTAACCAATAGCGTAAATGACCAACAATAGGGTAATTATGACTTATAGTATGTGCTTTTTGAAAAAAAATATCCCTTAACGCTATTAATGTTAAACCAATAAGTATCCACAACCACCAACTTATAGTTCCTAAAAAGTCTAAAAAAGCTTCCAAGATTTAATTATTTAAATAATCCAAAGATAATTGAATAAATGTTTTTACACCTAAAAGCATTCCGCTTTCATCAATAAAGAAATCAGGTGTATGGTGAGGAAATGCTTCAGTAGTTCCAGGAGTCATGCCTCCTAAAAAGAAATAAAGCCCAGGAATTTTTTCCTGAAAAAACGAAAAGTCTTCTGCTCCAGTAATTGCTTTTATTTCGAATACATTTCTTTCTCCAGCAGCTGCTTTTAATGAAGGAAGCATTTGTTTGGTAAGACTTGGATCATTATACGTTATTGGATAACCTTTATCTATATCTATTGTAGCTTCGGCTCTATAAACTTTTGCAATTGCTGGAACCATTTCTTTCATACGCTTATGAATCTTTGCTTGCATATCATAATTTAGTGTACGAAGTGTTCCAATAATTTGTGCTGATTCAGGAATTATATTACTGCGTACACCACTTGTAATTTTTCCAATAGACAATACAACTGCTTCGTTAGTTAAATTCATTTCACGGCTTACTAAAGTCTGTAAACCATCAATAATTTTTACACTAGCCATAATAGGATCTATTCCTGCCCAAGGTCTAGAACCATGTGTTTGTTTTCCTGTTACATTAATTTCAAAAGTATTTACAGCAGCCATAATACCTCCAGATTTGTAAGCCAAAGTTCCAGCAGGTTGTCCTGAACCTACATGAAGTCCAAAAATGGCATCTACTTTTGGGTTTTCTAGCACGCCTTCTTTAACCATTAATTCTGCACCACCTTCTTCTCCTTTTGGTGCACCTTCTTCAGCAGGTTGAAAAATGAATTTTATAGTACCATTTATTTTGTCTTTATTTTTAGATAAAATCTCTGCAACTCCCATTAAAATAGCAATATGTGTATCATGACCACAGGCATGCATCACACCAGTTTCAACACCGTCGAATGTAGTTCTTACATTAGATTTAAATGGTAAATCAGCTCTTTCAGTAACTGGCAAAGCATCAATATCTGCTCTTAAAGCCAATACTTTTCCGGGATTATCTCCTTTTAAAAGACCAACAACTCCTGTATGTGCAACTCCAGTTTGCACTTCAAGTCCTAAAGATTTTAGATGGGCGGCAATTTTTTCAGCAGTTTTAAATTCCCTATTCGATAATTCTGGGTTTTCATGGAAATGCCTACGCCATTCTATGACTTTAGATTCAATATTTGTAATGTCTGCATCAAGACCATGTTGAGAAAATCCAATAAAACTTGTTAAAATGGTAAGGGTTAAGAGTAGTTTTTTCATCTATTTATATAATTGGTTAATGTTAGTTATTTTAGAAACTTATGTAAATGTAACCGTTATTTTGATACTGTATTAAAGCTGTCATAGCCGAAAGTGCAAACTTTACACTTGGTATTACATTGTCTTTGTTGAGACCTCTGTAAACAGCAGTTTGACCACATAAAATGATATCGACACCAGACTCATTTAATTGATTGATAAGTTTTAGATTTGGATTATCTTCACCAAATTTTTCTTTGTATTCTTTATTGTTGAGAACATCTTGCCATGCGCCACCATGTATGGTCATCGCTACTTTTAGTTGATCTTTTGACATGCCTTCATTAGCATGCATATTTAAAAATCGAGCAGCTGTAACGATATATTTATTTGGAATACTTTTGTCTTCCGAAGTTTTTGATACATCAAAAATAACTTTGAATGTTGCAGATGCATCTGTTTTAATATCTTGATTTTCAACATTAAAAGTTTCTCCAAAATCTTTGATTATTTTGCCATCAACTCTATTGTTTTGTGCTGATAATTGAAAAGAAATACTTAAAAATATTCCTGATAGAAAGAGTAATTTGTTCATGCTTAACAAAATTTAAGCCCTAAAGATATTTAAATTTATTTACTAATTAGAAACAATCAGAATTGTTTACAATTATTCACGTTTACTTTATAATATAAGTGTAACATTACTTAAATTCACGCTTTAAATTTAATTTCAAAATTGGAGAAATACTTAAGTCAGTTAAACGAAGCACAGTTAGCACCAACCTTGCAAAAAGATGGCCCTATGATTGTTATTGCAGGAGCAGGCTCTGGTAAAACACGTGTGCTTACCTATCGCATTGCTTATTTAATGAGCCAAGGCGTAGATGCGTTTAATATTTTGTCTTTAACTTTTACCAATAAAGCTGCTCGTGAAATGAAAGCGCGTATTGCTACTATTGTAGGTGATAGTGAAGCAAAAAATATTTGGATGGGAACCTTCCATTCGGTGTTTGCTAGAATCTTACGTTTTGAAGCTGATAGATTAGGATATCCAAGTAACTTTACTATTTACGACACACAAGATTCACAACGTTTAATTGCTTCAATTATAAAAGAAATGAATCTGGATAAAGAAATCTATAAGTACAAGCAGATTTATTCCAGAATTTCATCTTATAAGAACAGTTTGATTACTGTAAAAGCATATCTTCAAAACCCCGAACTTATTGAAGCAGATACAATGGCAAGACGACCACGTTTGGGCGATATTTATGCAGCTTATGTAGATCGTTGTTTTAAAGCTGGAGCAATGGATTTTGATGACTTGTTGCTAAAAACCAATGAACTGTTAACGAGGTTTCCAGATGTGTTGGCAAAGTATCAAAACAAGTTTCGATATATTTTAGTTGATGAGTATCAGGATACCAATCATTCGCAATATTTAATTGTTAGAGCATTGTCCGATCGCTTTCAGAACATCTGTGTTGTTGGTGATGATGCGCAGAGTATTTATGCATTTCGTGGTGCAAATATTAATAACATTCTCAATTTTCAGCGTGATTATGATGATGTTAAAGTTTTTAAATTAGAACAGAATTATCGTTCTACAAAAAACATCGTAAATGCAGCAAATTCAATTATTGATAAAAATGAAACCAAACTTGAAAAAGTTGTTTGGACTGCCAACGAGGAAGGAGCAAAGATTAAAGTAAACCGTTTATTAACAGATGGTGACGAAGGACGTTATGTAGCGAGTACAATTTTTGAAAGCAAGATGCAAAATCAGCTAAAAAATAGCGATTTTGCGGTTCTTTACAGAACCAATGCACAATCTCGTGCTATTGAAGACGCTTTACGAAAAAGAGACATTCCATATAGAATTTATGGTGGATTGTCTTTTTATCAGCGAAAAGAAATAAAAGATGTCCTGTCTTATTTGCGATTGGTAATTAATCCAGCAGATGAAGAAGCTTTAAAACGAATCATTAATTTTCCAGCACGAGGTATTGGACAAACTACAATCGATAAATTAATAGTTGCAGCAAACAATTATAACAAAACTATTTTTGAAGTATTACAAAATATAAATAAGCTAGAGATCAACATAAATTCTGGAACAAAAACAAAGCTTCAAAATTTTGTAGTAATGCTTGAGAGTTTTCAGGTTTTAAATCAAACAGCTAATGCTTTTGAATTAGCCGAACATGTTACAAAAGCAAGTGGTTTAATAAAAGAGCTTGGTAAAGATGGCACTCCAGAAGGCGTAACCAGAATGGAAAATATTGAAGAACTCTTAAATGGAATTAAAGATTTTGTTGAAGGACAAAAAGAATTGGTAGATGTTTCAGATTCTTTAGCAGAATTTTTAGAAGATGTTGCATTGGCGACCGATTTAGATAATACTAAAGGTGACCCAAATCATGTAGCTTTAATGACCATACATTTAGCAAAAGGATTGGAGTTTCCAAATGTGTTTATAGTTGGACTAGAAGAAGATTTATTTCCAAGTGCTATGAGTATGAATACACGCAGCGAATTAGAAGAGGAGCGAAGGCTATTTTATGTTGCAGTTACCAGAGCCGAAAAACAAGCCTATTTAACTTATGCTTTATCGCGTTATCGTTGGGGAAAATTGATAGATGCAGAACCAAGTCGTTTTATTGAAGAAATTGATGATAAGTATCTGGAAACAATTACTCCAATTGAAGAAAGGCGATTCAATCCAATGCTTGATGCCAGTATTTTTGGAGATGTAAAGCCTAATACAATTAGGTTTAAAAAACCAATACAAAAACAAAAAGCAAAACCCGAAAAATTTAAAATCAGTACACCAAGAAATTTAAAAAAAGTAACAAAGACTCCTGATAGCTATCGGGAAGGAAACACTAATTTGTTTAACAGCAAATTGGTTGCCGGAAATTTTGTGAAACATTTACGTTTTGGTAAAGGGGAAGTTTTAAAAATTGAAGGTGTTGGAGCAGATGCAAAAGCTGAAATTAATTTTGAAAATGGTGGTAAAAAGAAATTGTTGCTTCGATTTGCGAAGTTGGAAGTTATTGGATAATTCATTAGAGACCTCACAGGTTTTCAAAACCTGTGAGGTTTTATTTAAATAGTATTATCAATGAAGTTATAAGTAATTTTCAATAAAAGTTCTCAATTTTAACCAAGTATCTAAAGCATTAGCTCCAACCCAACCATGTGCTTCGTCTTCATATAAGGTAAACTCATGAGTAACTCCAAGTTCTACCAATTTATCTCTCATATCTGTGCCTTGAGTTGTTGGTATTAAAGGATCTTGTCCTCCATAAAATAGAATAGTTGGTGGTGCAGAAGTTGTAACTCTATGGTACGGACTTACTTCTTCTAAAAATTCGGTTGTAGCAGTTAATCCAAATAAATCAATAAGTTCTTGTACATTTGGATCTGTATTATTTAAATAAGCTGGATCTGTAAAATTTGTTGGCCCAACAATACTACACACCATTTTTATATCGCTATTTGTATCTAGAGCATAACTCCAAAGCATTGATAAATGTGCTCCAGCACTTGTGCCAATAAAGCCAAATTCGTCATTAATCACATAATCAGTTTGCTTGGCTTTTAAATGGTTTATTACTGATGTAATATCATTGGTTTGCATTGGGTAAGGTTGGTTGTTTTCATCGGCTAGTCTATAATTTATATTAACTACAGCTATGTTTTCAAAGTTTTGAAAGATTAAATCTACAAAGTAATTCATGTCATTTTTGTCACCTGCAGACCATCCTCCTCCATGAACCAAAATCATCACTTTGGTATCTAAAGTTCTATTTGCTGGAAGATAGATATCAAATTTTTGATCGTCATCATTTCCATAAGAAACATCTAATTCTTCAAAATATTCCAGGGATTGAGGTTGTTCAGTAATGACTTCAGAATCATTATTTGAACATGATATAACTAAAAATAGTATTAGAACATTAAGTATTATATGTTTTAGATTTGACATATTGAATTTATTAGTTTCTTTGTAAACGTTTTGGCAAGATAACTATTATGGCAGAATTTATAAAAATATACGAAGAAAATCCCAACCCTAAAGAAATTAATAGAGTAGTTAATATTCTAAAAAGGGGAGGATTAATTATTTATCCTACAGATACTGTTTATGGATTGGGTTGTGATATTACAAATACTAAAGCATTAGAACGTATTGCAAGAATTAAAAATGTAAAATTAGAAAAGGCTAATTTTTCGTTTGTGTGCCATGATTTAAGCAATTTAAGTGATTATGTAAAAAACATAGACACATCAACTTTTAAAATATTAAAACGAGCGCTTCCAGGTCCTTATACATTTATTCTTCCAGGAAGTAAAACTTTACCTAAAGCATTTAAAAAGAAAAAAACAGTAGGAATTCGTATTCCAAACAATACTATTGCGTTAGACATTGTTCGTGAATTGGGAAACCCAATTGTTTCGACTTCTATTTATGACGAAGATGAGGTTATTGAATATACTACAGACCCAGAATTGATTCTTGAGAAGTGGAATAATTTAGTAGATCTTGTTATTGATGGTGGTTTTGGAGGTAATGAACCTTCAACTATTATCGATTTTTCTGAAGGCGAACCTTTTGTTGTTAGAGAAGGTAAAGGGAGTTTGGAGATATTATAATTTTGTCATTCCTGCGAAGGCAGGAATCTCAAGAAAGAAAGCAAAAAAAAGCCCAATCTTTCAATTGGGCTCCATCATAACAAATTGTAAAATTAATTACCAGTAGATAGATTCTTCATTTCCTTTTCTATCATATCATAGAATTGATCAATTTTTGGTAGAATCACTATTCGTGTTCTACGATTTTTAGCTCTATTTTCAGCAGTATCGTTATCAACTAAAGGTTGGAATTCTCCACGCCCAGCAGCAATAAGACGTTCAGGATTAACATCTAACTTTATTAATTCTCTAACTATTGAAGTTGCACGTTTTACACTTAAATCCCAGTTATCTAAAAGTACGCCACTTTTGTAAGATTTTGTATCAGTATAGCCTTCAACCATACATTCAAAATCTGGTTTTCCATTTACTACTGTTGCAACTTTTCCTAACACTTCTTTTGCTCTTGAAGACACAACATAACTTCCGCTATTAAATAATAATTTATCTGCTATAGAAATAAAGACAACTCCTTTTTCAACATTAATTTCAATGTCAGGATCGTTAATACCTATTTCTTTCTTTAAGCTGGTAACAAGTGCCAACATAACACTATCTTTTTTGGAGATAGCGTCTCGTAATCTGGAGATTCTTAAATCTTTTTCCTTCATACTTTCTAAAGTTTTTTCAATATTATCGGCACCTTTTGCTGTTAGCATTGTAAGACCTTTATTACTCACTATTAAGTCCTGATTAGTTTTTCGCATATCTGCAAGTTGTTCTTCTAAAGCTCTTGCACGTGCCGAAGCAGCAGCTTCGTCAGTTAAACATACATTTAATTTTACAGTCGCAGTATTAAGCAAATCTTGAGTTTCTTTTTGTTTGGCTTCAAGAGAAGCGAATTCCTTTTTAGATACACATGAACTTAATAAGAACATTGTAGATAGACTAAACAGTAGGATCTTTTTCATAATTTTTTATAATTAATTTTTAATAGATGTTTAAAAAGTAAAAATAGATAAAAAAGACTTGTTTAAATTAGTATTAACAAAACTTTTACTAACATTTTTATAAACTAATAAAAGTCTTTTTATTAAGTACGAAATGCGACCAAACTATAGATGTCGTTTTGTAATATTTTTTTTCTTGTTGAAGTGTTTTTCGCTGCTTTAATAGTTTAGGTAAATATTTATAAAAACTAAAATGTGCCTTAATAATTGCTAATATATGTATGAACTTAAACTCGAATAAAAATTTAATTCCAGCTATGCCATCCAATAATAATCTTGTAAATACCAGAAAGAACAAGTTGCCTTTAGCATTCTTTACTAAAGCAAATAAACTGTTTCTAAAATTTAAATATGTTTTTTTAGAATTAGTATTGCTAAGCGTGGCTCCACCTACATGAAACACCGTTGAAGCTCCAACATACTTTATGTTGTAATCTAAATTTTTTGCTCTCCAACATAAATCTATTTCTTCCATATGAGCAAAAAAGTTTTCATCTAAACCTTTTAGTTCTTCAAAAATGGATTTTCTTATAAAAAGACAAGCTCCAGAAGCCCAAAATATTTCGGTTGAATCGTTGTATTGGTTCTCATCCTTCTCAACAGTATTAAAAATACGTCCACGACAAAATGGATATCCAAACTTGTCTATAAATCCACCAGCAGCTCCAGCATATTCAAAATAATCTTTACGCTTATAATCTAAAATTTTTGGTTGAATGATGGCTGTGTTTGGTTCGATTTTAAACGTGTCAACGATGGGAGAGAGCCAGTTTTGTGTAACTTCCACATCGTTATTAAGTAGGCAAAATATTTCTGCATCTATATGTTGTAAAGCATCGTTATAACCTTTTGCAAAGCCTCCATTTGTTTTATTCTGAATAATTTTAACCGTTGGAAAATTGGCTTTTAAAAATGCTACAGAATCATCAGTAGATGCATTATCAGCTACATAAATTGAAGCTTCTTCTGAATGTTCAACAACAGAAGGTAAAAATTGTTCTAATAACTTTTTTCCGTTCCAATTTAGTATTACGATTGCTGTTTTTATTTTTGCCACGAATTCATAAATGATTTTTTCCTTATTCTATTTTCTTTACTCTTTTTTCTTTCTCAATAAAACTCTTCAACTTCGATAATGTTTCTACAAGTTAATGCTAATTTTGTTTATAGTGTTTTATATAAAATGAAAGTTTCATCATCCAAAATATTATGGATGCTTCAAAAACTCTTTGATATAATCCAATATAATTCCCTTCGAAATCGCTAAAAGATAGTATAACAGATAGTATCGCAATGCTTCCACATATAATTGATGTCGTTGAAATGCCTTTGCCATTATTCCAATATTTAGCTTTAATACCTATTAAAATTAAACAAAAAGGTGTAAATAAATAAACGATTGCACCAAATAAATTATGAATAAGTTGTGAGAAACTTGGATCTATAAGTTCTCTATTGCAACCAGCATCACAAGGAAATATACTAACTATTATTGTGCCAATACCATAAGATATTCCAAACACTAAAAGCCCAATTGAAGTTAATTTGGATTTAGGCAAGGTTCTAATTGCAAAAAAAGCAAATAAAGCTATAAAAATACCACTTGGTATATATCCAAAAATTCTTAAGTAGATTCCATATTGTGTGTTTATTGCATAACTTTCGCTTATAAACTGTTCAAGATGATTATAATTTGGGATCAATAAACCTCCTAATATCATTGGTACAATTAAAAATATAGCACCAAGTATGCCTAACCGAAAAACTCTATTTGTGTTCATAAACAGGAATATCATTTAGAAATTGATAGCGTTTTGCTATAAAATCCATTTTGCAATAATAATGATTTAATCCGTTTGTTACCATTAAATAATCGGCATTTAGTGTTAGATTATAACGTGCAATTTGGTCGAAAGCATTTTGGTTTATTGTAATTTTTGGCGATTTACATTCTACAATAAGGCGTATGCTTCCGTCTGTATTAAATACTACAATATCGTAGCGTTTGCGTAAATCGTTTACTTTTAACTCCTTTTCAACATTAATTAATGATTTCGGATAATTTTTATTTTGAATTAAAAACTGCACACAATGTTGACGAACCCATTCTTCGGGTTGAAGGATCACAAATTTTTTACGAATTTCATCGAAAATAGAAATTTTATTTTCGCTATTTTTGAATCGAAATGAAAACTTTGGAAAGTTTAGTTCCTCCATAAATTATTATTGGGATTTTTCCAAAGCTAAACTACAAAATCCAAATACCAAATACCAATGTTAATTTTTGGAATTTGGTGCTTGTAATTTGAAATTTGTAATATTTTGGACGAAGTAAAACAACTTGTAGCAGATATTAAAAGCGGTAATTTAAAGCCCATTTACTTTTTAATGGGAGAAGAACCGTATTATATAGATAAGATTTCAGATTTTATAGAACAAAACGTGCTTTCGGAAGAAGAGAAAGGGTTTAACCAAATGGTGCTTTATGGTCGCGATGTTGCCATAGACGATATTGTTGCCAATGCCAAACGTTACCCAATGATGGCAGAACGACAAGTCGTTATTGTAAAAGAAGCCCAAGATTTATCGCGTACAATTGAAAAGTTAGTGGATTATGCCTTAAATCCACAACCAACAACAGTATTAGTTGTTAATTACAAATACAAAAAGTTAGATAAACGTAAAGCACTTTATAAAGCGATAAATAAAATTGGTGTTGTTTACGAAAGTAAGAAGTTATACGAAAATCAAGTTGGCGAATGGATTCGTCGGGTATTATCGCCAAAAGAGTATTCTATAACACCAAAAGCTGCACAAATGTTAGTGGAGTTTTTAGGGACTGATTTAAGTAAGATAAATAACGAACTGGAGAAACTGCAGATTATTTTGCCTAAAGGCAGCCAGATTACACCAGAGCTTATTGAAGAAAACATTGGTATAAGTAAAGACTATAATAATTTTGAGTTGCGTAAAGCCATAGGAAATAAAGATGTAGTTAAAGCGCAACAAATTGTAAACTATTTTGGCGAAAATCCCAAAGCCAACCCAATGGTTGTAACCGTTTCGTTATTGTTTAATTTCTTTGCTCAATTATTGCATTATCATGGTTTAAACGATAAATCGTCACGAAGCGTAGCTTCTGCATTAAGAATTAACCCTTATTTTGTGAATGAATATATTTCTGCTGCACGAAATTACCCAATGAAAAAAGTAAGCATGGTTATTTCTACCTTACGCGAGTTTGATGTAAAAAGTAAAGGCGTAGGCGCAAACGCTGTTCCACAAGGTGATTTGCTTAAAGAGTTGTTGGTAAGGATTATGGGTTAATATTCCTGCGAAGGCAGGAATCCATTTTTTGAGTTATTGACCTTTAATTTTAAAAAATATACCTTCGCTTATCGGATGATATAGTTTATTAAAACAGACTATATCAAAACATTGTAGTGCATTAAAGATATGACATACAAAAACAAAAAATTGAACAGAATAGAATTTAGTTTAGATAATGTTTATAACCCATATAATTATGGAGAGAATTATGACATATCAACAGAATTTGATGGATATATAAAATGTAAATTAATCCATAAGAAAGGAGCATCAATAATTCTACCTGAACTGATTATTATTGGTGAAAAGAATTTTAACTGGATTCAACATTTTACTTTTTTAATGAACTTATTAGTAAAAGATAATGATGTTATTATTAATTCAATTTATGTTGACATAGCACTTGGTGCTACATTAAAAATACAGTTTCAGAATAGCGACCTGCAACAAGTATTTAAAGATAATTCATCTCTTTTCAAGTGTAAAATATATGGGCCAAAGAACTTATCTGAATACTATACAGGAATTGGGTATTTTGATGATTTTAAGACTCCTTTCTTAAAGATATTTCATCATACAAAAGAAGAATTCAAAAAAATGATTGAGAATTCGCTAACTCTAAAATCATCAAAGTGGAATTTTCAAGGGACAAAAAAATTGAATAATATTAATTTTGTTTATTTCACATCCATTGACAAAATCAAGACTCCTGGCGATTTAAAACAAATTGCAATGTCAAATGATGGTAAACTATTGTTTGTTAAGGACAATTATTATGTTCCTCAAAAACTTCCTTCTGATTTCAGAGAAAAGTATAAAGATGGAATATTAGAACTGTCTGTTTATCGAGAATCAACGGAAAACCGAAAAGCAACAATTAATTTTTTTGTTGATTCTACAAATTTATTCACTCCTAATATTTGGATGCATAAACCTGATGGAGAAGCAGTTTATTATGAATTGTGCAATCCATATATTTTCAGACTGGGATTAGAAAATGAAGGCAATATTGAATATATCAATAATTTGATTTCGAGTACAGGAACTCCCATTCAAGAATATGTAGTAATTGGTGATTGCACTAAACTATCTGGATTGGAAGCACCTTATGATGAAGAAAATACATCAGAAGTTTTCAAAATAGAACCATTATTAGGAAAAATAAATATTTTGGACTTTTGGTTTGAAAATGGTAATCAAGATTTGTATTCAGATAAAAAGATATCAAGATTTAAGTTTGGCAAATAACGCACTACAACACGCAATATAAAAAATTGGGCAGATATTGGTAAATATGAACGAGTTAGCAATAAATAAGCGGTGTAGTATATTGAAAGTTTTGTGTTTCAAAATGCCCAACTTTTCATATTGCCACCAATAAGCGTAACTCCAAAAAACGACATTAAAACTAACTTTCCAATTCCTCTAACACCAAATTATAATCATATTGCAAGTCTTCATGAAACGTTGTTACTGCTTTTTTAATCAACTCTATTTGGCGATTGTAAGTGTTTTGTAGTCGTGGACTGTTTTTAATAGATGGTTTAAAACCCTTAAGTTTTGTACAAAAATAGAGAAGCAATTCTACTTCGGTTTCTTTGTTTTGTGAGTAACGAATATACTTTTTGGTGTTTGTTAAAATCTTACGTACACTTTTCCTGATATAGAAATAGCTTTTAATATTAATCTGTTCAAACTGTTCATCTATATAAAGTTTTACACTTTCTATGTAAGTAGCTTCATTAGAAGATTCGAACAATAAATAGGTGAGGAGCTCCTTATTTTCCTTTTTAAAACGAGATAAACGCAAACACAGTTCTTGTATTTCCTTATGAGTGAGATGATCCAACTCTTTTTTTATGTCGCGTACAGTAACTGGCTTCATTTTAAGACTAGATTAAATGTAAAGATAATAATTTTTGTAGTTGGATTTTTTGAAAGGTTTATTTAAAAAGCTAATAAATCCACATATGTGCATAAGAAAAACAGCATAGAATTTTACTTCAATGCATATTCCTTTATCACGTTTGTTAAAACATTTTAGAAAGACTAACTCCCAGTTGGAGCAAGTAGGTTTGGAAGCTGTTGGGTGGTAATAATAGTTGTTCTTTCTCTTAAAATAAATGGCTTTTCAGCTTTTTTTCTTTGAGCAATCCTATTGCTGCTAAACTTTAATAATAAGAAATTTATGGCTATTAAAACAGAAACAAGAATAATAATTGTTAAAAACATAGGCGATTAGGGGATTTAATTATGTCGACAAAATACAAAAAAAATAGTTAAAATGCAATTATTAATAATGTATTTGTAAGTAACAGTTTCAAATATAAAGAATTATTATTATTTAAACAATACGTAACGTTACGTATATTTTAACGAAATGATATGGTTTTTCTAAAGATGATTTTTTATTATTTCAAGCAAATAATATGTTTTTTCAAATTGAATAAAATGAGCAGTATCTTCTAAGAAATAGAAATCAGCATTTGGAATATCTTTTTGTAATCGTTTACAATCTTCAATTATATGTGGATGATCTTTATCACCAACTAAAATGCTAACTTTTATATCAATTAATTTGTATTGGGGTGAAATTTCATTTAAATCTTTAGAATAATTCATACGCTCTTTAGAAGTTGAATAAAGCACTTTTGGTTGAGACCACAGTTGTTTCCTGATATTTAAGAATTCAGCAGTTAAAATTTCTTTATTTCCACCAAAAGAATCTGATAAACCTTCTTCAATTTTTTGAGAAACAATCGTTTTGCTTATTAAAACAGTAAGACCTTTGCCAATAATTGGTGCAGTAACTGCCTTATATAGTGCATCTGGATTAAATTGATATAATGGAGAAGCTACAATTATATACGACTTTATGTTATCGCTTTTGGCAGTTGCCATATATGCAGCAATAGAACCTCCATAAGAATGACCTACAACAACAACCGAATCTAATTTTAATTCTTTGATAAGTTTATTTGCCATTCTAGCATTAAACTCCAAACTATAGTCGTAATTATTTGCAGTACTAAAACCATTTCCAGGTCTATCAAAGGCAGTAACTTTATAAGTTAGTGATAAACTGTCGATAATTGGCTGCCAATCTTCAATAGATCCAGGAGTCCCATGAATTAAAAAAACATTTTTTCCTGTACCTTTTTGTATGTACCTGATTTTTTCCCCTTCAATAGTTATAAACTTACCTTGCCAAGATGGAGTAAAGTCAAGACTTCCTTCTTTAAAACTATTAGTATTCACTGCACCAATAATAAATAGTGCAAGAATTAGAAATGAAATACTGTAGAGTAAATATTTAATTAGTTTTTTCATGTGTTTATAATTATTGTTTTTTTAAGGTCACATGCTGTTCGCTATTAATCATTCCCTTGGGTGATAAAGTCTTTAACATGCTCGTTTCATGTGTTTATATTCATTGTTTTTTAATGGTCATCCCGATAGTTATCGGGACTGTTCGCTATTAATCATTTCCTTAGGTGACAAACATTTTAGCATGCTCGTTTCATAATAAATTTGTTTTACGTTAATAAAACTTATCCACCAACACGTTTAACCGCAAAGCCTTTCTCTTTAAGTATTTGCATAATTGTATCGCGATAATCTCCTTGTATGATAATTTTGTTGTCTTTAAAACTTCCGCCAACACTTAACTTCTTTTTAAGTTCTTTAGTCAAGGCTTTAAAATCTTGAGTTGTTCCTGTATAGCCTTCAAGAATAGTTATTGGCTTCCCTTTTCGCTTTTCGTATTTGCAAATTATTGGTTCGGTTTGTATCCAAATTCTTTTAGAATCGCCTTTAGGATTAATAGATTCTGAAGGCGTATGATCTGGAAATATATTTTTAAGTTGGTCTTGTAGATCCATAATATTATAATTAAAAACAGACAATAAATATACTGAAATTGAAAATTAAAATAAATTAATATGCTACAAGTTTTAAATACTGAAAAAACAACTAATCTATAGCTAATATTTTGCTACTTTTGATTAATCAAAGATTATACATGAGCAATAAAATTAACTATACTCAACCTATTGTTTATGACAAGAAGGGCTTGGATAATGATACTTTAAAGTTACTCTATAAAAACATGCTAAAGCCTCGTATGATTGAGGAAAAAATGCTAATTCTTTTGCGGCAAGGAAAAATTTCTAAATGGTTTTCTGGAATTGGTCAGGAAGCCATTTCTGTTGGAGTCACAATGGCATTGAATAAAGAGGAATATATATTACCATTGCATCGCAATTTAGGTGTGTTTACTACTCGCGAAATTCCGTTAGACCGTTTGTTTTCGCAGTGGCAAGGAAAAGCCAACGGATTTACAAAAGGCAGGGAGCGTTCGTTTCATTTTGGAACACAGGAATACAAAATTGTTGGCATGATTTCGCATTTGGGACCACAATTAGGTGTAGCAGATGGCATTGCCCTTGCTAACCTTTTAAAGAAGAACAAGCAAGTTACTGCAGTATTTACAGGAGAAGGCGGAACGAGTGAAGGCGATTTTCATGAAGCCTTAAATGTAGCTTCAGTGTGGAAACTTCCTGTTATGTTTTGTGTAGAGAATAATGGTTACGGTTTATCAACTCCAACGTCTGAACAATATAATTGCAAACATATTGCAGATAAAGGAAATGGTTATGGTATGGAATCCTTCATTATAGACGGAAATAATATCATTGAAGTTTATACAAAAGTGTCTAAATTAGCTGAAAGTATAAGAAAAAATCCAAGACCAGTTTTAATCGAGTTTAAAACCTTTAGAATGCGTGGTCACGAAGAAGCAAGCGGAACGAAATATATGCCAAAGGATTTATTGAACCAATGGGCACTTAAAGATCCTATTGAAAATTTTCAGGAATTTTTAATTTATGAGTCCATTCTATCTCAAGAGGAAGAAGTTGCCTATAAAAAGGAAATTATTAATGAGATAAATGATAATCTACAAATTGCTTATAAGGAAGACGATATAATTCCTAATTTAACTAATGAGTTAGATGATGTATATAAACCATTTAAACATCAAGAAGTTAAGTCAAATAGTAAAACTAAAGAAATTCGTTTTGTTGATGCTATTTCTGAAGGCTTAAAACAATCTATGGAAAAGCACAACGACCTTGTTATAATGGGACAAGACATAGCAGATTATGGTGGAGTTTTTAAAGTCACAGATGGTTTTGTGGATGAATTTGGAAAAGAACGCATAAGAAACACTCCAATTTGCGAATCCGCCATTATTGAAGCCGCAATGGGTTTATCTATTTGCGGAATTAAAAGTGTTGTTGAACTCCAATTTGCCGATTTTGTAACGTCTGGCTTTAATCCAGTTGTTAATTATTTAGCTAAATCGTTTTATCGATGGAACCAAAATGCAGATATTGTATTACGAATGCCTTGTGGAGCAGGAATTACAGCAGGACCTTTTCATTCGCAAACAAATGAAGCTTGGTTTACCAAAACACCAGGATTAAAAGTCGTGTATCCAGCGTTTCCTTATGATGCAAAAGGCTTGTTGGCTACTGCAATTAATGACCCAAACCCTGTTATGTTTTTCGAGCATAAGGCGTTATATCGAACTATTAGACAAGATGTTCCAACCGATTATTATACAATTCCGTTTGGAAAGGCTGCTCTTTTAAAAGAAGGAAACGATATTACTATTATTGCTTATGGAGCTGCAGTGCATTGGGTTTTAGAGACTTTAGATAAAAACTCAGGCATAAGTGCAGATGTTATTGATTTAAGAACATTGCAACCATTAGATACCGAAACGATTTACAATTCTGTAAAGAAAACTGGTAAAGCCATTATACTTCAAGAAGATTCATTGTTTGGAGGTATTGCTTCAGATATTTCGGCATTGATTATGGAACATTGTTTTGAATATTTAGATGCTCCTGTAAAACGAGTAGCGAGTATTGAAACCCCTATTCCTTTTATTTCACAGTTAGAAGACCAATACCTTCCCAAAAGTAGATTTGAATCTGCTCTTAACGAACTGCTTAAGTCTTAGTTAGAACCTTGCTAACATGGCATTTATGATGAAAAATTGTCAGTTTTATACTGAAATATTTTCAGTTATTTACAGTTGGTATTTTTTTTGTCAGACAATTAATAAAAATTGATTGTTTAACTATAAAATATTTTGTTATGAGTACTTTAATTCCAACAAAGAGAAATGTTAGTAAAAAGAGTATCGATTCAAATTTTAATACCTTACCAAGTTTACCTTCTTGGTTTGATGATATTCTAGGTAGAAGTTTTGGAACTGAATTTATGTCAAATTTCAATACTGGTTTAACACTACCATCTGTAAATGTTAAGGATACTGCAAATGAATTTATTGTAGAAATGGCAGTTCCTGGATTGAATAAATCTGATTTTGATATAAACATAGATAACAATGTATTATCTATTGCTGCAGAATCAGAAATAGAAAATAATACTGAATCTGAAAACTACACACGAAGAGAGTTTGGATACTCATCCTTTAAACGTACGTTTGCCATACCAGATTCAGTAAATACTGAAAGGATTTCTGCCTCTTACAAAGAAGGAATCTTGAAAGTTTTACTTCCTAAACATGATGAGGCAAAGAAAAAACCTATTAAAAGTATTAAAATTACTTAAAAAAAGAGAGCTTAAAAAGCTCTCTTTTTTTAGTTTAACTCAATTGCAATTTTAGCAACTTCATCCAATACACGTAGTAAGTTGCCACTCCATAGTTTACTTATGTTTTCTTCAGTATAACCACGTTTTACAAGTTCTAAAGTTACATTAAATGTTTCCGAAGCATCATTCCACCCTTCAATACCACCTCCACCATCAAAATCACTACTAATTCCAACATGATCTATACCTATTTTATCAACCATATAATCAATATGATCTATAAAATCAGACACGTTCACAGCAGGAGGGAAGTCAGGAATCGTATTTGCTTTTTTATTGGCTAATGCCATAACTTTTCTTCGGTTGGCAATAAAATCTAACTGTACCGAATCGGATAGCTGTCTAAACTCACTCCAATCATACCAAGTGACTCCTAAAGAATCCACAATTTTTTCTCTAATTTCTTTTAGTTTGGTATTTCTTGTTTCATATTTTTCTGTATTGAGATACGATTTAAATGCTACAGTTTGCACGACACCTCCATTTTGTTTTATCCATTGTAATTGTTCATCATCAAGATTTCTACTATGGTTACAAAGTGCTCTCGCTGAAGAATGAGATGCAATTATTGGTGCTTTAGAAAGCTCAATCATTTGTCGTATAGCTTCTTTTGAAGGATGAGATACATCTATCATCATTCCTAATCTATTCATTTCTTTGATGACTTCTTTACCAAAATCGCTCAAACCATTATGTAGCCAAACATCATCCTTTTCGCCTGTATTGCTATCGCTTAATTGACTATGACCATTATGAGCAAGCGACATATAGCGTCCTCCCAAATCGTAGAATTTCTTAACATTGTTAATATCAAGACCAATTGGATAGCCGTTTTCAATACCAATCATGGCTACTTTTTTTCCAGCTTTATGGATACGTCTTACGTCGTCTGAAGTTGTTGCCAATTCAATTTGGTCTGGAGCAATTTCGTTAACTAACTTGTGTATGGCATCAAATTTAGACATTGCATTTTCATAAGCTTTTGCATAACCATTGTCAGTTAAGGAATCTTGTCCTGTATAAACAATAAACCAAGCCACATCTAATCCGCCTTTATTCATTTTTGGCAAAGTAACTTGAGATTTAATGTCTTGTGCGTAATTTATAGAATCGGTAAAATTCTTAACATTTATATCACAATGTGTGTCAAGAGTAATAACACGTTCATGAATGGCTTTTGCTTTAGTAATAAGTTGTTCTTGGGTCATGGAATTTTCTTTACAAGAAATTAATGCAATAGATATTGCAAACAGAAATAGTACTGCTTCTTTTGAAATTAATTTTAGACTTTTCATTTGTAAAAATGGATTAATAAGTTGAGCAATCAAATATAACATAATTAGCTAAAAAAGCCTGAACATTGAGTTCAGGCTAGATTTATTTTTATATTAAAGTACTAGGACAATACGCCTTTTCCTTTTTGATTTTTAGAATACCAAACAAGAAAAGCTGCAATTACAATAATCGTAATTGGCCTTAAATAAGGTTGCATTTCACTAAAAACCTCTACCATATCTGTTCCAAATAACCAATATAATTGCTGAATTGTTGCTGCAACAAATGATATACACAATATAATAGCAGCTATTTTTTTACGCATTAACAATGCTATGGCGCCAATAACTCCAGTAAAAACTGTAATAGCAAATAAAGCAGTTATCCAAGCAGGAAGGCTTTCTAAAAGGGCTATTTGATCGGCATTCAAATCAGCCATTGAGGCTTCAGTTTTATATGCATGTTGTAAATAAGCATCTACACCCATTCCATTCCAAATAAGTGCAATAACTCCAATAATCCAAAATACTATATCTGGTTTGTTTGTGGTTGCCATAATTTTGTTTTTTAGTTAGTAAAAAAAGAATATTTAAACTATTTGTTTTCAGCAATTTAATCAGAAACTGATAAAAGCGCAACTAATTGGAATTAATTATCATGGATGGTAAATTAATATGTAATTTCATCAGCAAATAATATTTCATTTTTTACGTTTTTTAATTTTAGCAACATTATATAATCCTCCTTGTTTTCATCAACTATTTCTAACCCAAACAGCTCCAATTATTTGATCATTCAAATTTACAGCCAAACAATAATCGTCTTTTTTCTGTCCAAATTTTTCAATGTACACACGAGCTTCTGGAATATTCATCACATCTTGCGGAATTGGGTACGTTATGTCCGATTGATATACTGATTCATAAAGCAATATCCTCAAGAATATCAATTTCTTCTGTCTTAATTTTCCGAATTATTATGTCATTACTATTTTACATATTGGGTTCATTTACTTTGAATCTCTATACGCTTTCCATTGATTTACCAATATACCAAATTAGGTGTAATTTACTTGTGCCTTAATCTGTAGCTTCTGCCATAGTATGATACACGTTTTGCACATCATCGTCTTCTTCAATTTTTTCTAATAGCTTTTCAACATCAGCTGCTTGTTCAGCAGATAGTTCTTTAGTGACTTGTGGTATGCGTTCAAAACCAGAAGATAAGATTTCTATCTTACGCTTTTCTAGTTCGGCTTGTATTGCTCCAAAACTTTCAAAAGGTGCATAGATTAAAATACCATCGTCGTCTGCAAAAACTTCTTCGGCACCAAAATCTATAAACTCAAGTTCAATTTCTTCAGCATCTAATCCTTCACTAGAAATCCTGAAATTGCAGGTATGGTCGAACATAAAAACCACAGAGCCAGAAGTGCCCAAACTACCATTGCATTTATTAAAATAACTACGAACATTGGCAACAGTTCTTGTATTATTATCGGTTGCAGTTTCTACAAGAATTGCAATACCATGAGGTGCATAACCTTCAAATAAAACTTCTTTATAATCGCCTTGACTTTTATCGCTAGCACGTTTTATAGCTCTTTCTACGTTATCTTTTGGCATGTTAACTGCCTTTGCATTTTGAATCACTGCACGTAAACGCGAGTTGCTATCGGGATCTGGACCAGCTTCTTTTACAGCCATTACAATGTCTTTGCCAATACGTGTAAAGGCTTTACTCATTGCAGACCAACGTTTCATTTTACGTGCTTTACGAAATTCGAAAGCTCTTCCCATAGAAAATTATTTTTTCATTCCTGCGAAGGCAGGAATCTTATTATTTTTCACCTTAAGTTTCTTGTTAAGCAAATTTAAGAAAAGAAAATATCATATTTCTTCAATTTTATGCATATAGTTTATGGATTCCTGCCCTCACTTCGACAATCCCGATAGCTATCGGGACAGCGTGACACGCAGGAATGACAATTAAATTATTCTTCCACCTCTACAATTGCTTCAATAGCTTCAGCGAGTTCAAAGTCTTTTTCGGTAACACCATTGGTATTGTGTGTTGACAACGAAATAGTTAGCTTGTTATAGACATTTGTCCAATTTGGATGATGGTTTAAGGCTTCGCACTCAAAAGCAATTCTGCTCATTGCACTAAAGCAATCTTTAAAATTATCGAATTCAAATTCGGCATGAATAGCGTTTTCATAATAATCCCAATCTGGAAACCGTAATAATTTTTTTTCGATGTCTTCTTCAGAAAGTTTTTTCATAGTATTTATTTTAATCACTTTAAATTTAAACATTTAAAAACATGTCAATTAATTACATTTCTAACTCAGAAAAAATCTCCTGGCTATAGAGCTGCAAATGTTTTGGTAATAGATTGCTTTTAGGCAAAACTGCCAAATATCTATCTTCATTAGTAGTATAGACATGTTTAAATACAGGCTTGTAATCTCCAAGCGTACTGATAATTTCTTTTATAAAATCGTCGTGGTGCACTAAATCTTTACTACCTAAATGAAATATTCCTGATTTATTTCTATTTATGATATAGTGAATTTGCTGTGATAGTTTTTTGTCTGTCGTAACATTCATTATTAAGTTTGGAAATACTTCAATTGGTATTTTTTCTTTCAAATGAATTTTAACCTCTTCAATTCTAGGAGATAATGCACCAAATACCATTGGCAATCTTAAAATGGCATATTTACGTTTTGGTAAACGTAGTAGCATATTTTCAATTTTAATTTTTAGGCGGCCATAAATACTTTCGCTTAAAGTTTTGTCATTTTCATAACTAGGATATTTACTATAAGCATCAAAAACATTTGCCGAAGACATAAAAATAAGTTTACATCTATGCTCTACTATATATTCTATTATGTGTAGATGTGTAATTATTTGTGTCGAAAAATCACCACGTAATGAAGAAATAATAATAGTTGGCTTTACTGCATCAAGAATATCGAAGATATCGTCTTCTTCAATATTATACTGAAAAAAATGTTGATTGTTTCTAAAGGAAATATCATTTGTACAATAGGTACCAAACGTAAAAAAATAGGAGCAGAGCTCTTTGTATATGGCATTGCCAATAAAACCACTTGCGCCTAAAATTAAAATTCTATGTTTGCTGTTTATCCTCTTCATGACATCACTTCTTGAACAGTAAAATATTTTTACCCCTTATAAAATGGAAGTTTTATTATGGTTGCTGAAACAGTATTTTTTCGGATTTGAATATTTATTTTGCTGCCAATTTCAGTGAAAATAGTTGGTACATAGCCCAAACCAATACCTTTACCAAGTGAAGGTGACATCGTGCCAGAAGTAACTTCTCCAATTTTGCTCCCATTATTATCAACGATATCGTAACCTTGTCGTGGTATGCCACGCTCGTCGAGTTCAAAAGCAATTAATTTTCGTTTCACTCCACTTTCTTTTTCAGCTTTAAGTGCTTCACAATTTGTAAAATCTTTTGTGAATTTTGTAATCCAACCTAAACCTGCTTCAATTGGTGAAGTTGTGTCGTCAATATCGTTTCCGTATAAACAGTAGCCCATTTCTAACCTCAAAGTATCACGTGCAGCAAGACCAATGGGTTTAATACCAAAATCTGCTCCAGCTTCAAAAACCTTATCCCAAATTTGCTTTACTTCATTGTTCTTACAATAGATTTCGAATCCTCCACTTCCTGTATAACCTGTTGCCGAAATAATAACATGCTCGATACCAGCAAAATCACCAACTATAAAATTGTAGAATTTTATTTTGGAAAGGTCATGACTGCTTAAAGATTGCATAGCTTCTATAGCTTTTGGGCCTTGTATAGCTAGTAAGGAATACACTTTGCTTAAGTCACGTATTTCGGCACCAACATCATTTTTAGATTGTATCCAATTCCAATCCTTTTCAATGTTACTAGCATTAACAACCAATAAATAGGCTTGTTCTTTAATTTTATAAACAATAAGATCGTCCACAATTCCACCATCATCATTAGGGAAACAACTGTATTGTGCTTTTCCAATCGTTAATTTTGAAGCATCATTGCTGGTTACTTTTTGTATTAAAGCTAATGCATTTTCACCTTCAATTAAAAATTCGCCCATGTGAGATACATCAAAAACACCAACCGCATGTCGCACGGTTTTGTGTTCTATATTAACACCTTCATACTGCACAGGCATATTATAACCAGCAAAAGGGACTAGCTTTGCACCAAGCGCTTTATGTGTTGAAGTTAAAGCTGTATTTTTCATTGAATTATTTTTAATTCATTCCCTCAAATCCCGATAGCTATCGGGAGGGAATCTCTTTATTCTAATTAAACCCAAATAATAAGGTTCAAAACTACATAAATTTTGTTTCATTTCTTTTATAAAAGTTCTGTTAAAATTTAATTTTCTTGTAGTTTATTATGTATTTTACGCTTATAAAGTTAGTTGCTATGAAATCTATATTTTCTTTAGTTTTTTGTTTATCATTTGCTGTTTTCATTTTTGCACAAGACGGTTTGCCACAAGATTACTTGTCTTCAGAATTTCATAAAAATAGGAGAGAAGCCCTTCGCGATAAAATGCCAGAAAACACTGTGGCTGTGTTTTTCGCTAATCCTGTTCGTAATCGTGCAAACGATGTAGATTATATGTATCATCAAGATCCTAATTTTTATTATTTAACAGGTTACAAAGAACCTCATTCTGTTTTGGTTATTTTTTCTGAAATGCAAACTAATGCTGAAGGCAAAGCTTATAATGAAATATTATATGTACAAGAACGAAATGCACGTTGGGAAATGTGGACAGGACGTCGCTTAGGTACTGAAGGAGCTAAAAATGAATTAGGTTTTGAAATGGCTTTTAATGGGAAAGAATTTTTGAATTCTGGAATAGATTTTACAACATATGATGCCGTTTTATTTAATGACTTTAAAGACGATTACAGAGACAGTAAACGCAATAAAGCAGACATGTATGATTTGGTTACATCTTTTAAGGCACAAATTGGTTATTATTTGGAAGAAACTGCTGTTAAAACCAACGATAAGCTAACAATTGAAATGAATCAAGAAAATAATATTGCTACAAAAAAAGCAAAGATTGATATTATATTGCTTAATACTTTTATGGCTGGATTGCGGCAAATAAAGACTCCAGAAGAAATGAAACTCTTAACAAAAGCTATTCGTATTTCTGCTCAAGGTCAAATTGAAGTAATGAAAGCCATGCATCCTGGAATGTCTGAAACCGAATTACAAGGCATCCATGAGTTCGTTTATAAAAAGTATGGTAGTGAGTATGAAGGATACCCATCTATAGTTGGTGCAGGAAATAATGGTTGTGTGTTGCATTATGTAGAAAACAATAAGATGAAGATTGAAGGCGAATTGGTGTTAATGGATTTAGGGGCAGAGTACCATGGCTATACTGCTGATGTTACAAGAACTATTCCAGCAAATGGCAAGTTTTCTCCTGAGCAAAAAGCGATTTATGATATTGTTTACGAAGCACAAGAGGCTGGAATTGCTGCAGCAATTATTGGGAATGATGGAAACTCAACACATAGTGCTGCAAAAAAAGTAATAAATGAAGGGTTAGCAGCATTAGGTATTATAAAATCGGCTGACACAAGACATATGTATTTTCCGCATGGGACATCGCATCATATTGGATTAGATGTGCATGATTTAAATTTGCGTGGAGATTATGAAGCGAATATGGTTATTACAGTAGAACCTGGAATTTATATTCCAGAAGGAAGCGATTGCGATAAAAAGTGGTGGGGAATTGCAGTGCGTATTGAAGACGATATTTTAATTACCGAAAACGGCCCAGTAAATTTATCGGCTGAAGCTCCACGAAAGTCTGAAGAAATTGAAGCATTAATGACACAAAAAAGTGCATTAGATGATTTTGTATTGCCGAAGTTGGATTAATTTGCTGTCATTTCTGCAATAATCAGCAATCTATTTTCAATTGGGCTTTAATATTATGGATTAGCTATACTGAATTTTACGCTGTAATGACCTAACAGAAATGACAAAACACTGTTAATAAATACTCGCAAACCTATTTTGAATTAATGATTTTTTGCATTTTATAAACTAACCTAACTTAACCCAATAATTGCCATTATTGAATTACCATAACTATTTTTTGGGAATCAATCAAGAACAGGAAGTGAAAAGTAAAATTTAATTTTTCAATAAGCAGGTTTTCAAATCTTCATAAAATACCATTTTACTTATTTCTGTTTACCAAATCTATTTGAGAACTTTTTAAACAGTTTATTGGTCACAAAAGTCAGCACGACGGTTTGTATAAATCCATCGAATCCACCTAAAAGATTGGTAGGGCAAAGATTATTTTTGGATCTATGCATATTCAACTTAATATTTTCTTTGTCTATTTCCTTTTGGAGGCTTAAAATTTTAAGTCGCTGATCTATTTCATCAAATGAATTGTATCTATGCTGTGTCATATTTTGTCAAAATAATATTTGGAAAACTTTTTCAATAAGGGTTTATCCAACTTATTCCTTAATAAATAAAGAATGATGCTCACTAAAACAAAGAACGCACCCACAATTAAAAATCCGTAGAAAGTATTGTCTAAAGCCTGACCAATACCAAATGCTGCAGCAAAAGACAAGAAGAGCATCGCTAACAATACCACTGAGCCTACTAATAGCAATTTGGTTAGAGAAGTAATGCCCTTCATCAAAACCTTAAAACCTTTGAGTTGGTAGTATTCCTTGTTACTTTCTATGTACGAGCGAACGTTAATGTCCACTTCCAATAAACTCTTTTTTAATTCCTCAAAAGCCATGAATCGTTATTTCTGAAGGTGTGCGTTTTTCTTTTTGAGTTCTTCCAGTTTGTGCTCTAAAGTGTTGATAATATCATCTGCTTTATAGCTCATATTAGAAATGGTATCTTCTAATTTTTGTTCAAAATCCTCTTTTTTGGCATTTACTGTTTTAGTAAGTTCATCTTTGGCGTGAGAAACCCGTTCTGAAATATCATTTTTGGCACTCACAACTTTGTTCTTAATTTTTTTTCTGGTTTTAATCCCTTGGTCTGGAGCATACAAAATCCCAACTCCAGCACCTATTATCGCACCTGTTAACAGAGCTAATAATACATTTCCGCTATCGTTTGACATAACTTAAATTTTTAAGGTTAATGAATAATTTATTTTATATGTTAAATTTAATAAGATCAAAAATAATTTGAAATGATATGTATCAGTTTTACATATTAATTTAAAAAAAATGTTTTGATGCTTAACCTGTAATTCTAGAATTGCTAAAAACACCTTCTATTAAAGATGTTTCTATTGACAAATATTTATTGATTTTAAATTACCGAAGTTGGATTAGCTAATTTAGTTTGTCTATCAGTAGTAATTTTTGATGTTTTTTTGAGTTACGCTTACTGTAATGATATGGTTAGTTTTGTACTCAATCAAGTTGATTACAAGATTGATTATATCAGACGATAAGCTAAGGTGGTTTTTTAAAATTTTAAAATCAAGTTAAAAACAAAGCATCTAGTGATTTGTTTTTAACAATGTTTAATAAACTATTGCCAATAAAAATAAGGATGAAAGAGTATTGAAAGCATTCTATTTCAATAAAAAAGCTTTTAATTGCTCATAGCTTTTAATCTTAATGGACACTTTCTTTTTATCCATTACTCCTTTGATTTGAGCTGGCAACTCTTGTTTTTCTTTAATAACCTCTTCAACAACTTCTAAAAACTTGGTTGGATGTGCAGTTTCTAAAAAAACACAATGTGCAGTTGGATTTGTTCTCAAATAGACTTTTGCACCAAGGTAACCAACAGCTCCATGAGGATCGGCAACGTAATTATAATTGCTGTAAATTTCTTGCATTGCAGCACGAGTGTCATCATCTGTAAAACTATATGAAGATAAGTTCTCTTTTAAGGCTTCGAAATTATTATTATAGATTTCTTGAATTCGAACAAAATTACTCGGATTACCAACGTCCATCGCATTACTTATGGTTTGAATGCTAGGTTTTGGGTTAAAGGTTTTGGTTTTTAAATATTCTGTAACCACATTATTTTCATTATTAGAGGCAACAAAATGTGCAATTGGTAAACCGAGTTGTTGTGCCATCATGCCAGCGCAAATATTACCGAAATTACCACTTGGTATAGAAAAGACAATGTTTTTTTGTTTTAATTGTCTATAAGCAAAAAAGAAATAAAACATCTGTGGTAACCAACGTGCAACATTTATAGAGTTGGCTGAAGTGAGTTGCATTTTCTTGGTCAAGTCTTCATCTAAAAAAGCATTTTTTGCCATGTCTTGACAATCGTCAAAAGTACCATTAACTTCTAAAGCTGTAATGTTTTGCCCAAGAGTTGTGAGTTGTTTTTCTTGAATATCGCTTACTTTACCACTTGGATAGAGAATGACAACATTTACACCTTTTACACCAAGAAATCCATTGGCAACTGCTCCTCCAGTATCACCAGAAGTAGCAACCAAAACGGTAACTTCGTTCGTGTTATCTTTATTGAAATAGCCTAAACAACGCGCCATAAATCGAGCACCAACATCTTTAAACGCCATAGTTGGTCCATGAAAAAGTTCTAATACTGAAATGTTTTTGTTTAACTCTACAATAGGAAAACCAAACGATAAAGTTTCGGTAATAATTTTTTTTAAAATGTCTTTAGGAATATCTGGTTCTACAAATTGTTTTATGGCTTCAAATGCAATTTCAGAATACGATAAATTATTAATGTCATCAAAAAATGATTTTGGTAAAGGTGTAATGCTTTTAGGAAAATACAAGCCTTTGTCTGGTGCTAACCCTTTTATTACAGCATCTTTAAACGATGTATTTGGTGCTTTTTTATTTAAACTATAGTACTGCATTTTAATGTTTTTTGCCACGATCCCGATAGCTATCGGGACATGAATATTTTTTTATGTTAGCTGAATACTGCCACTGCATACTGAACACTTTTATATTATTCGTATTCCTTCAGTATTAATTTTTGACACATAAGTTTCAAATACAATATTGGTTTCAGAGTATATATTTTTCATTGCAGATTCAACTTTTTTAGCTATTTCTATACCTTTACTTAAAGTAAAAATTGAAGGTCCAGAACCTGAAATTCCGCAACCCAAAGCTCCTGCATTAATTGAAGCTAATTTGATTTCATTATACAAAGGAATGAGTTTGCTTCTGTGTGGTTCTACAATTACATCTTGCAGCGACCTGCTTATAAGTTCGTAATTGCTAGTATGTAGCGCATGGATTAAGCTACCAACATTTGCCCATTGTTTGATGGCATCTTTTAATGGGATTTCTTTTGGCAGAATTGCTCTAGATTCTGCTGTTTTAATTTCAATTTGTGGATGAATTATGGTTGCATATAATTCCTTAGGTGTTGGAATTTCTAACACTTCTAAAGGCTTAATGCTTTTAACCAATGTAAATCCTCCAAAAATCCCTGGTGCTACATTGTCGGCATGTTCACTTTTACTTGCCAATTTTTCGCCTTGCATAGCGAAATAGGTGAGTTGTGTTTTATTAAAAGGTTTTCCTAATAATTCATTAATGGCAAAAACACTTCCGGAAGCACTTGCAGAACTGCTTCCAATTCCGCTTCCTGGTTTTATATGCTTGTAAATTTCGATTTCGAATCCGCAATCTGGTTTGGCTTCTTCAATTAGTGCTAAAGCAGACACTCCTGCCACATTTTTATCAGCTTCAAATGGAAGTTTATAACCTTCAATTTTTGTGATATAAACTCCTTTTTTATCAACTTTCCTTACAAGCATTTCATCTCCAATACTGTCCAAGCAAAAGCCAAGGACATCGAATCCACAGGATACGTTTGCAACAGTTGCTGGTGAGAATATTTTAATTTCGTTCATTTTTAATTTATTTATAGAACACAGATAACGCTGATTAAACTGATATTCGCTGATAAATCTGTGTTACATCATAAAAATCTGCATCATCAGCGTTCTATTTTACTGAAAACTGCATATTAATTTAGTCATTTCCAATCCTAATTATATCTGCAAATAACCCAGAGGCAGTAACATCTGCTCCAGCTCCAGCACCTTTAATAATCATTGGTTGCTCTGGATAACGCTTTGTGTAAAACATAACGATATTGTCTTTGCCTTCTAAATTGTAAAATGGATGTCCTTTGGGAATTTCCTGTAAACCAACTTTTGCTTTTCCATTGTTTAATTCGGCAACATACTTTAACTGACAATTATTCTTTTTAGCTGAAGCAACTAGTTTTTGAAAATGTGCTTCATCTTTAATTAATGTTTTGTAAAAATCATCGACAGAATTACTTTCTAAATTTGATTTGGTTAAAAATGAAATATTATCAATATCGCTTAAATTCATTTTTACTCCACTTTCACGTGCAAGGATTAAAATTTTTCTAGCAACATCAACGCCACTTAAATCAATTCTTGGATCTGGTTCGGTATAACCTTCATTTTGAGCTTGTTTTACAACATCATGAAAGCTATTATTTCCATCATAATTATTAAAAACAAAGTTTAAACTTCCTGATAACACAGCTTTAATAGAAGTGATTTTATCTCCAGAAGCCATTAAATTGTTAAGTGTGTCTATTACTGGTAATCCAGCACCAACATTGGTTTCGAATAAAAAAGGAGCATTGTATTTAAGAGATAATTTTTTAAGCCGATTATAATCTTCAAAATCATTGGAACACGCAATTTTATTGCAAGCCACAACTGCAATACTATGTTTTAGATATTCAGGATATAAATCTGCTACATCGGAATTTGAAGTAACATCCACAAAAATACTATTACGCAAATTGAGTTGTTTTACTGTATCAAGAAACTCTTGTAATGAAGCTTTTTCACCATTTAATAATTGTTCTTTCCAAGAATCCAGCGATATACCTTCTTCATTAAAAGTCATAGTTCTTGAATTGGATAATCCTACTACTCTTAAATTTATTTCGAGATTATCTTTTAAATATTGCTCTTGTAGTTTTATTTGCTCTACTAATTTTTCACCTACGTTTCCAACTCCGGTAATAAACACATTGAGTCGTTTTATGTTCCCTTCAAAAAACACTTCATGTAAAGTGTTTAATGCTTTTTTAACATCTTTTTCTGCAATTACTGCCGAAATATTTTTTTCGGAAGCACCTTGTGCAATAGCTCTAACGTTAATATTATTTTTTCCTAATGTACTGAACATTTTGCCACTAATGCCTTGATGATTCTTCATATTATCACCAATAAGTGCTACAATAGACAAGCCTTTCTCAACAACTAAAGGATCAATTTTATGAAGCGAAATTTCATTTTCAAAAGCTATATCAATGGTGGATTTTGCAACATCAGCATCTTTTATATCGATTCCGAAACAAATAGAATGCTCGGAAGATGCTTGTGTAATAAGAATGACATTAATTTTTTCTTGAGCTAAAGTCTCGAATAGACGTTTAGAAAATCCTGGAACACCAACCATTCCATTGCCTTGAAGCGTAAAAAGTGCAATATTATTTATAGTACTAATTCCTTTAACAGGAGTATTTCCATTAACTGAGGTTTTTTCATTTGTAACACGTTTAGATATTAGTGTTCCACTTGCATTTGGGTTAAGTGTATTTTTAATTACAATTGGAATCTCTAAATCTAATACAGGCTGAACGGTTGGAGGATATAATACTTTGGCTCCAAAATGAGACAATTCCATAGCTTCCTGATACGATATGGTTTTAATAGGAAATGCTTGTTTAACTACCTTTGGGTTTGCTGTGTACATGCCACTTACATCAGTCCAAATTTCTAGTTGATCAACTTTTAAAGCTGCAGCAACTACTGCTGCAGTAAAGTCGGAACCACCACGACCAAGTGTTGTTACTTCTCCACTTTTGGATTTTGAAATAAATCCGGGAAGTATCGTAACCTTCTGATTGACTTTACTAAAGTAGTCTTGAATTTTAGTATTTGTGATGTTGTAATCGATGTCTGCCTTTGTAAAATTTGAATTTGTTGTAATAAGCTCTTGCGAGTTTTTTAATACAGAATTAATACCTCTACTTTTCATAGTTTCCGAAATAATATAAGAGGATAATAACTCGCCAAAACTCAATAATTTGTCGGTTGTTTTTGGAGAGATTTCATTTATTAAATAAATGCCATCAAGCAAGCTTTTAAGTGCTTGTAATTTTTCTTCAATTTGAGCTAAAACAGTTTCATTTTGCTTCGGAATTAATTTATTAATAATATCTATATGAATTTGTTTTATAGCTTCAAAAGCATCAGTATAACTTTCATTTTTTGCTACAGCCAACTCTCCTAAAACAATGAGTTTGTCGGTAATACCACCAACAGCAGAAACCACGCAAATAATACTGTCATTTTCAGCATAATTATTTAAAATGCTAATAACCTTATTGATATTTTTTGCCGAACCTACCGAAGTTCCTCCAAATTTTAAAACTTTCATTGTTATGTTTTGATATAATTTATTGGTCTCAAAAATAGTTAAAACTATGCACTTTAGTGCATTTCGCTTTAGCTTCTAAAAATATTTTAGGGTTGGAAGTTGGGAGACAGAAGACCGAAGATTACATCCCAACTTCTGTCTTCTGTCCTCTGTCTTCAAACCAAATAAGTTTCATGCTAAAACGAATTTCATTCGTTGTCAAACCTATGGTACTTTAGTCCATAGTGGTTTAGTTGAGATTTATTAAATGTAATTTTTTAAAATTACAATGCTGGCTTAATAGTATATAATTAATAACCCAAAAGAGTAATAATAGTTACAAATGTAAGAATAGAAGTAGCACCTTTTACAATAATAAAAGAAGAAAAATGGTGATGTTTTTTAAGAGTGTTAGTCATTTTTATATGCTATACATAATCAAATGTATTACTTTTACTCTAATAAAAAAATTTAAGATATTTTTTTACACATAATTTAAAATTTGATATTTTTTTTAGAATATTCTAATATTTAAGTAAAAATAGTATCATATTAACAATAGGTTTTAGATTCTAAATAGATGAAGATACTTTCAAAAGAACAAATCTACGAAGCAGATAAAATAACTGTAGAAAGGCAAAATATTTCTTCAACCGATTTAATGGAGCGTGCAGGCAAACAAATCTTTAATTGGTTGCACAAGCGTATGCAAGGTGCTCAAGTGCCAATTCATATATTTTGTGGCATAGGAAATAATGGAGGAGATGGTTTGGTGTTAGCGCGACATTTGGTAACTCATGGCTATAATGTATTTACTTATGTTGTTAATTGTAGTGATAAACGTTCTAAAGATTTTTTAATTAATTACGATAAAATCAAGAATGTCACTAACGATTGGCCAACACTTTTAAGTTGTAAAGAAGAATTTCCAAAAATAGGTCGTGATGATATTATAGTTGATGCCGTTTTTGGTGTAGGGCTGAACAGACCAGCATATGATTGGGTTAAGGCATTGTTTCAGCATTTTAAAACATCAGAGGCATTTACATTGTCGATAGATATTCCGTCAGGTTTATATGCATATAAAGTTCCAGAAGATGAAGATGGTGTGGTTTGGTCAAATTTCACATTAAGCTTTCAATCTCCAAAATTAGTCTTCTTTCTACCTGACACTGCAAAATTTGTAACCCAATGGGACGTATTGGATATTGGTATTGATCCTGAATATTTGTTAGCAACAGAAACTGAAGCAGATTTAATTGGGAAATTTGAAGTATTGCCAATGTACAAACCGCGAGAACGGTTTTCTCATAAAGGACATTTTGGACATAGTTTGATTATTGGTGGGAGCTACGGAAAAATTGGAGCTGTTACTTTAGCAAGTAGAGCTGCATTAAGTGTGGGAGCAGGTTTGGTAACTGCTTATGTTCCTAAATGTGGCTATACAGTTTTGCAAACTGCACTTCCGGAAGCAATGGTTTTAACAGATATTGATAAAAATATAATTACTGATATTGAATATAATATTAAACCAACAGTCATTGGTTTTGGTGTTGGTATTGGCACAGATAATTTAACAATTACTGCTTTTGAATCCTTTTTAAAAGAAAATGAATTGCCACTAGTTATTGATGCAGATGGAATTAACATATTATCTAAAAAGAAATCACTTTTAGAATTGTTGCCAGAGCAAACTATAGTAACGCCACATCCTAAAGAATTAGAGCGATTGGTTGGCATATGGAAAGACGATTTTGATAAGCTTAAAAAAGCAAAAGCATTTTCTAAAAAACACAATGTCATCGTTGTAATTAAAGGTGCAAATACAATAACCGTTTTTGAGGATAAACTGTATATTAATTCTACAGGAAATCCTGGATTAGCAACAGCAGGAAGTGGAGATGTTTTAACAGGAATTATTACAGGATTAATTTCTCAAAATTATTCTTCACTTGAAGCAGCAATTTTTGGTGCGTATTTACATGGTAAAGCTGCCGATTTTGCTGCTGAAGATTTTGGTTACGAATCCTTAATTGCAAGTCATATCATAGAATATTTAGGCGAAGCTTACTCAGATTTGTTTAAACAGATTGAAGAACCACCAAATGAAGAACATAAAGATATTTCTGATGAAGGAGAAGAATTATATGTCTAAAGAAACTATTTGCAAAAACTAAACTGCAATTGAAAATTAATAATTCTAGTTTTTACTGTACGATACTCGAAATCTTTTATTTAAGTTCTTGTGCAATTTGAGCAGCTAACTTTGCGTTGTTGTAAACCAGTGCTATATTGGCATCCAAACTTAAACCATCTGTAAGTTCTTTAACTTTACCTAGTAAAAAAGGTGTGCTGTCCTTTCCTTTAATACCTAATTCTTTTTCTTGAATTAAGGCTTTATCAATGGCATTTTTCATAACCTCAAAATCCAGTTGCTTATCTTTTGGAATCGGATTAGCAATAATAACACCACCTTTAAGTTTTAGATCCCATTTGGTTTTTAAGAGATCTGCAATTTCAGAAGCACTATCTAGTTTATTATTCACTTTAAAACCACTTTTTCGAGTATAGAAAGCAGGTAATTCTTCGGTTTGATAACCAATAACAGGAACACCAAAAGTTTCTAAATATTCTAGTGTTAAACCCAAATCAAGAATTGCTTTTATGCCTGCACAAACAACAGCAACATTAGTGTTTGCAAGTTCTTGTAAATCGGCAGAAATATCAAAAGATTGAGAGGCTCCTCGATGCACACCACCAATGCCACCAGTTGCAAATACACGTATTCCTGCAAGTTCAGCAGCAATCATAGTGGAAGCTACTGTAGTTGCGCCATCTATTTTTTGAGATAATAAAAAGGGTAAATCCCTACGACTTGCTTTTACAATTTTGGAACCAGATTTTGCCAGATAATCTATTTCATTTTCGGTAAGTCCAACTTTTATTTTCCCACCAATTAAAGCAATAGTTGCTGGTACTGCACCATTGTCTCTAACAATTTGCTCAACGTGTAATGCTGTTTCCTTATTTTGAGGATATGGCATTCCGTGTGAAATAATTGTAGATTCCAAAGCAACAACAGGTAAGTTGTTAACCAATGCCTTTTCAACTTCAGGATGTATATCGAGATAATTTTCTATCATTCCATAGTTTTTAAAACCATTTCTACACAAATATCTGGATGTACCGCATTTTTATGCTGAATAGTAATTAGTGCACAAGAGGACGCAAATTGAACCATGTCGTATAATTCGAATCCTTTAGTTTCACCATAGAGCACTCCAGCCATAAAGGCATCTCCTGCACCATTAGTGTTTACAGGTGTTATAATATTGTTTTTGTCTATATATATTTCATTTTCATCGCCATAAGCCACACCATCCATGCCTAAAGTGATAAATACTTTTTTAATGCCCAACTCTAAAAAATGAGCAACAATTTTTTCGTAATCGCTTTCATATTCAACTTTAATATTGCTTAACAATTCTGCTTCTAAAGCATTACACTTTAATATATGTAGTCTGTCAAGAATTGGCTTTGCCTTTAAGGCTTTTTTAGCAGAAACGGCTTCTAAAGCAAAACGCGTATCAGGCAGTTTTTCAGTTACCAATTCTAAAATGGAAGCAGGTAAATTAGTTTCTAAAACGCAATAATCGTTTTGGGCAATAACCTCTAAATTGTTTAGGATAAAAGAATCTGGAATATCATCGTAGATGTCCATGGCAGTAAGTCCTAGTGCCAAATCATTGTGGTGATCCATTATCGCTATAAAAAAAGATGTTTTACTGTTTTTAGAGAACAGACTATTTTTAATCGAAATATCCAATGCTTCGCAAGAGTTAGTTATGGTTTTAGAGAATTCATCATCAGCAAAAACACTTAAAAATTCAACATTAAAATCGAGGCGAGATAAATTTTCAGCAACATTTCTCCCAACACCTCCCAGAATAGTTTCAAGTGTACCAATATTAGAATCTTTATAAATTAGTTTTTCTTTAGAAAATCCAATTAAATCAATATTGGATGCACCAATTACGGTTATTTTAGGTTTATCTGTCATCTTTATATAGTATTAAATAAAAAACTCTCTTAAATTTAAGTAATTTTACAAGATATAGAGGTAAAGATATGCAAAAGTTTAAATCAATTTTTAAAACGGAAAAACCTATCATAGGAATGATTCATGTAAAGGCTTTACCTGGAACTCCGAATCATAAATTAGAGTCATCACAAATTATAGATCAAGCTTTAAGTGAAGCTAGAATTTATAAAGATGCTGGAATTGATTCTATTATGATTGAAAACATGCATGATATTCCATATATAAAAGGTGGTGTAGGACATGAGGTGAGTTCTTTAATGGCTCTAATAGCATATTTAATAAAAAACGAAACCAATTTACCTGTTGGTATACAAATTCTAGCTGGAGCTAACAAAGAAGCTTTGGCTGTTGCAAAGGCTTCCTCAATAGATTTTATTCGTGCTGAAGGGTTTGTGTTTGCACATACAGCAGACGAAGGTATTATTGAAGCACAAGCAGGAGATTTATTGCGTTATCGCAAACAAATTAATGCAGAAGATGTAGCTGTTTTTACAGATATTAAAAAGAAGCATAGTTCTCATGCTATCACTCAAGACATATCATTATTAGAAACTGCAAAAGCTGCGCGTTTCTTTTTAAGCGATGGTGTTATTGTAACTGGAAGCCATACAGGAGAAGCCGCTTCTGTTGATGAATTGAAAGCCTTAAAAGAGGTTTTAGACTTTCCTATACTTGTTGGTTCAGGTATTACACAAGATAATGTATTAACTTATCTACCAATCTGTGATGCTATGATTGTTGGTTCTTATTTTAAAGAAGAAGGTTATTGGGAAAATGATTTAAGTTATGAACGTGTTGCTAATTTTATGGATTATATAAAACTATTTAATAAGTAAAAGTTATACTATAATTATATGGTTGTATAGCCTGTTTATTTTAATTTATTTAAAAAGAAACTAACAAAAATCATATTTTGAGTTGTTATTAATAATTAGTTTTATATCTTTAAATAAACGTTTAGATATGAAGATATATGATGACAAACACATCAAAAATGTAGCCTTTGTAGGTGCACATGATAGTGGTAAAACAACATTAGCAGAAACCATGCTTTTTGAAGCAGGATTAATCAAGAGAAGAGGTACTATTGAACAAAAAAACACTGTTGCAGATTATCACGAAATAGAACAAGAAAGAGAAACTTCAATTTTTGCAACACCACTTCACACCGAATGGCGTAACTACAAAATTAATATTATTGATACACCTGGTTTAGACGATTTTATTGGCGAAATAATTTCATCAATTAGGGTTTCAGATACCATTGTTACAGTTTTAAATGCACAATATGGTGTAGAGATTGGAACAGAAATTATATGGAATTATATTGATAAATATTTAAAACCAACGTTGTTTGTTGTAAATCAAATAGATCATCCTAATGCTAATTTTGAAGATAGTTTTAAAAGTATAAAAACCTTAGTAGGTAATAATGCTGTTAAAATTCAGTATCCTATGGTGATCGATGGAGCGCAGTGTATTGTAGATGTTTTAAAAATGAAGATGTATAAGTTTAGTCCAGAAGGAGGGAAGCCTGAAAAATTCCCTATTCCAGAAGATCAAAAAGAAATAGCTGACTTTTTACATAATGAATTGATTGAAAAGGCTGCTGAAAATGATGAAGAATTACTAGAATTATTCTTTGATAAAGGCACCTTAAACGAAGATGAAATGCGTCAAGGAATTAAAGCAGGAATGCTAAATCATGAATTATTCCCAGTATTTTGTGTGTCGGCTTTAAATGATATGGGAACAGGAAGATTAATGGGCTTTATAGATAATGTTGCTCCATCTGCAGCCGATTTAAAATCGGAGCAAAGTGTTGAAGGAGATGAAATAATTCGTAAAAAAGAGGAACCAACTGTATTATTTGTTTTCAAAACTGTTTATCAACCTAATTTAGGTCAAATAACATTTTTTAAAGTTAAATCTGGCGAAGTAAAACTTAACGATAAATTGGTAAATTCCAGAAACGATGAAACCGAAATCTTGAATCAGCTTTTTATCATGGATGGTAAAAAAAGAGAATCGGTATCAAAGTTAACAGTTGGTGATATTGGCGCCACATTAAAACTAAAATATACCGAAACCAACGACACCTTACATGCTGCGCGTAAACCTATTACAATAAAACCAATTAAATATCCCAAGCCAAGAATTAAAAAAACAGTAAGTGCAGTTAATAAAAAGGATGAGGAAAAATTACATGAAGCTCTTAAAAAAATTCATAGTCAGGATCCAACAGTAATATCAGAATATTCTAAAGAACTAAAACAGCAACTTATTGGCTGTCAAGGCGAATTACATTTGGCTACAGTAGATTGGGCATTAAAAAATATTTATGGCATTGAGGCTAAATTTGAAAAACCAAGAATACCATATAGAGAAACAATACAGCGTACTTCTACTGCAAGTTATAAGCATAAAAAACAATCGGGTGGTTCTGGTCAATTTGGAGAAGTCCATTTAAAAATAGAACCTTGGTATGAAGGCATAGAAGAACCTCAAGGATTTAACATTAGAGGTAAAGAAGAAATAGAATTATCTTGGGGAGGAAAATTAGTGTTCTATAACTGTATTGTAGGAGGAGTTATAGATTTACGTTACTTACCATCTATTATGAAAGGTATATTAGAAGTAATGGAAACTGGTCCAATAACAAAATCGTATGTAAGAGATGTAAGAGTAATGGTTTATGATGGTAAAATGCATTCGGTTGACTCAAATGATATATCGTTTAAAATTGCAGGAGCTCATGCATTTAAAGAAGCCTTTTTAAATGCTAAACCTAAATTACTAGAACCAGTACAGGAATTAGTTGTAAAAGTTCCTGAAGAAATGGTTGGCAATGTAATGACCGACTTACAATCTCGAAGATCAATTATACAGGGCTTTGATACTAATGATAATTATCAAATATTAAAATGTATTACTCCAGTTGCCGAACTGTATGGCTACTCAACCGATTTACGTTCAATAACACAAGGTAGAGCTACATTTAGCTCTGTGTTTTCATCTTATCAACCAGTACCACATAATATTCAGGAAGAATTAATACAAAATAGTGTTAACAATTAAAATTTATAGATATGCAGACCAAGGTATTATATTTAAGTGATCTAAAGTTTAATTTAGAAACATGGAGAAGAGAATTAAGATTTCATTTTAACGAAATGGATACTTTTCAAGAAAAACTTGAGGAAATTGCAAGTAGAGAATTCAGTAAAGAATCTTTAATTCCTTTAGAAGGTTTTCAGAATCGTATTATGTTAGAAAAAAGTGCTATTTCTAAACTATCGCATAAATGTAAAGCAAAAATGAAAAATATCAATCATGTAAATTATCAAGAAGATTTAGATGGGAGATTACAAAATGAACAAAGCCCATTACGAGACGATATGAAAACCTATATTAAGCTTCATTATGAGCTTAAAGAAGAAATGATGGATTATTTTTTAGAATGGCTTTAAGCTAAATAAAGAATTTTTTGAAACCAACTATCCTCGAGGCAGAGCCTAGAGGAATTCTTTTCGATTAAATGTTAAGGAAAATGTTGCTGAATTGCGAAGTTGGGAAATAAACAACATTTTCCTCAATTTTTAATATAGTCATTCACTACTAATTTTCGTTTGCCAGATGCCAATAATGGTATTTCCTCTATATATTCTATATTTATATTACTATCTTTTCCTAAATGTTCTTTAAACGTACTTTTTAATTGAGATTCTTCATTAAACTCTTGTGTTGTATTAAGCTTAAATACATAATCTTTTTTTCCTACCTGAATAAATTGAAACTGATTTAAATCAGAATATTTTGCCATTAAACTTCCAATAATTAAAGATGAAATAATCTCACCATTAGTATTATATATCAAATCCAGTTTTCTACCTTCAACACTTTTAAAAACAGGTATATTATCACTATTGTTTTCAATACAGGCGATATCTCCAGTATCATATCTAATTAAGGGCATGCAGTAATTAAACAAATCGGTAACAATAACTCTTCCAAGCTCTCCGGGTTTTACAGGTGTATCTTCTTCAAATTTTAAAATTTCAATAAAATAACTTGCCCAATTTATATCAAACTCATCACCTCCATGAATATTTTGTTGAGATAAAATTCCGTTTTCATTATTAGAATATCTTGAAACAACAGGTGTTTTAAAATATTTTTGAATGGCTGTTTTTGTATATTCGTTTAAATGCTCAGCATTTGATATAATTGAATTTAAATTACAATCTAAAGGATCTGATTCAATTTTATCAAGATATTTGCATATAGTTTCTAAAGAGGATGCATAAGAAATAATCCCTTTTTTATTATTACTAGTTAAGGTTTTAATAAGCTTTGCTAACTCTTCATCATTAAGATTAAGGATATCCTGCATTTTTATATTTTGCATCCAAGCCAAGAAAGGACTCTTTTTGTTTCGAGGTGTCCAAACTCTCATATAAATTAATTGGGTTCCTAATTTATAACCTGCTTTTTCAGCAAAATAAATAGTGTCTGCAAAGTTTCTATTGTGTTTGTTTTTATCTTGATATAATTTTAATGGTGTTCCCGTAGATCCACTGGTGGCAACTTTAAAATTATTCTTGTTCTTATTATATGAAAGTGATTTAAAACTCTCGAAATTATTCTTAACAATAGATTTATTTATAACCGGAAAACCTGTTAACGAAACTGTATTTTGATAAGGTTTATAAAAGGGAGTTGTAGATACAGCATGATTAAGCAAATTAGAAAGATAGCCTTCTCTTAATTTAACAGATTTTTCCGAATGGTAATTCTCTAAAATGAATTTTATTTCTCTATAATGACTCCTAATTGGGCCACCTTTTAAAAAATCAATAAACCAAAATGTTTTATTTCTAAAAGTATTTAAAAAACCCATTTACTTATATTTAAAATAGAAACAAATTTACCGCAAATCAAATCTTTAAAAACGTATAATTTTTTTAAAGAAACTTGAATCTATTGCATAAGCAAATTTAAGGATTCTTTTTAAAGGCTTTACTTATCTTTTATTTTTTTTGAAATGTATTATAATGTACTGCGTTATATAACTTTGCTTTATTCGCTTCATTACTATTTTAAGTTTTTTAGCTCATGAATCTCGCTAACTCGATTTGCTCACCTAGTTAACATTGTTTTAGAGGAGTTCGCGAATCTCACAAGTTCGATTTGGATAAAACAATCTACCTACGCTACACTTCGGCAGACAAGTAGGAGAGTGGAGCGACCATATTTTTAGGCTAAAAAGGCAAGAGATGGAAATAATTCCAAAGCATTATCTATACTTTCTCCAACTTGTACCTTGTGTACATGGGCAATTACTAGCACCTTGCATAAAATCTAAACCTATGGTAATCATGTGCGTACCTGAGTTAAACCCAGAAAGGTCGTTTATTGTTAGCTGATATGAATAAGCAAAATAAAGCCTGTTCTGCATAATGCC
>JAKITV010000003.1 GCA_021647885.1 Flavobacteriaceae bacterium
GCATTGCCTTGTTGATTTTTGCCTTATCTGCAATTTCTTGCATTCGTGCACCACTCATTCCTTTTATTTGAAAAACTTTTTTTGCAGCAGCAAGTATTTGCATTTCTGTATTTATATCTTTTGTTTTCGCCATTTTTAACTAAACGATTTAACTATTTGGTTAACAAATGTACAAAATAATATTCATTGATAGATATTTGAGAGGTTTTTATGAAAAATTTAGCATTAGACTCTACCTGTAAAAGTTGGGAGTTTAATGAGCAAAGTGCAAAATATCGTAATGGTTTTAAAAGGTTCCAGGGATATTTTACATAGTATAGAACTGCGAAGCATTAACACGAACTCCAAAATGTAGAACATTAGAAAGCGTGAGTAATTATAGCAATCAAATAAACCTAGAAGTTTAATAAGCCGTAATTTCTTTTAACATAATTTTTGACGATATAGACCTAAAGGCACTATATCTACAATTATGTGTAAATAGCCTGAAATACGGCTATACAGAAATTACTATATTTGTACTATAATTTATATTATGTCAAATAGAATATTTTACAATCAAAAACTATTCTACTCCATTAAAGCAAATAGCTGACTTATTTTACTACGAAGTTTCCGCATATAGTCTTCCTCCAACCATTCTTTATAGTTAACTGTATTATTCATGATACAATACGAATACACACGAACACGATACGAAATATCATCTTTTAACTCTTTGGCTAAAAGTCTTGCATCAAAAATATCTTCAGCATTTTCGACACACATCTGTGCATGTTGATCGACCGAAAGATCTAAAGTCTTTTTAGATTTAAATCCTTGTGAAACAACTTCTTTATATACAGCTTTAATATCGAAATCTGTAGTTTTGGATTTTGAAAATAAAATAGACAATTCATTAGGCATTTCGTAAACAAAATTGCGCTCTATCTCTTCGTCACTAATTAAATTATCGTAATAATAATTAGGGAATTTAAAAGCTTTTTCCCAATCTACAGGATCGTTCCACATTCCAAATCTGGATACATTATTTCCTAAATCAATAACAGTAAACTCATTCTTATCTGGAAGAACCCTGGAGCCTCTTCCAATCATTTGAAAATATAGTGTTAACGATTTAGTCGCCCTGTTAAGAATAATCGATTCAACCGTAGGTTCATCAAAACCTGTGGTAAGGATACTAACCGAAGTTAAAATAGCATTTGGTGTTTCCTTAAACCATTCCAATACTTCTCTCCTTTCGGTTTTATTTAAAGTATTATCTAAGTGTTTTATATTGTATCCAGCATTGCTAAATAATGCATGCACATATTTTGAAGTATTTATGCCATTATTAAATATAAGCGTCTTTTTTCCGAGGGACAATTCTTCGTATGCTCCTAGTAATTTACCTTGCATTAATGTATTTGTAAATAACTCTTCTGAAGATTTTACAGTATAATCGCCACTTATACCTACTTTAAGAGATTTCAAACCTACATCATAAGAAAAAATATTTGCGTTAGATAAAAACTTCTTTTTAATGAGTGAAGGAATCGTTTCTCCTACTATAAGCTCTTCATAATTATCATTCATAGGTAATTTAATATTAGAACTTAAAGGTGTTGCAGTTACTCCTAGAATAAAAGAATCTTCAAAGTACTTAAAGAGTTTTCTAAACGAATTGTAGTGTGCTTCATCTACAATGACCAACCCAATGTTTTTAATATCTAATTTATCCTCTTCCAGTCTATTATTAAGTGTTTCTACCATAGCGACAAAACACATATACTCATCTTGATCTTTAAGCTCTTTTACATCGCTATTTATCACTTTATTAACCACATTAAACTCGGTTAACATTCTGGAAGTTTGTTTGCTCAACTCAATTCTATGTGTTAAAACCACAACTTTCTTTTTGGTTTCAGTAATGTATCGTCTCACAATTTCTGAAAAAATTACGGTCTTCCCTCCTCCTGTTGGTAGTTGATATAAGAGGTTGTAATTGGATGATTTTTCATGAAAATAATCAAAAATCTTTTTTAAATCTTTTTCTTGATAGTCGTATAAGGTTTTTAAAATGGTGGGTTCTTTGTTAGTCAAATTTAATTGTTATAAGATGAAAAATTAATTTATAGCTTCTGTAAAAATTAATCTTGCAATTTATGACATTGTTTCCGTTTAAAAAAAAATCCCACTTCAAATTATAAAGAATTATATTAAAAAAGTCATAAAAAACTAATATATCATTACAGGTATGTTATTTTTGTACTCTTATAAAAATAGCATATGTTTTCACTATTAAGTTCATTTAGAATTATTGCCTTTCTTGAGGGTTTATCATACATATTGCTCTTAGGCATAGCAACTCCTGTTAAGTATTTTTTAGACGATCCAACTTATGTTAAACTGTTAGGAATGCCACATGGTCTCTTATTTATTTTGTATGTCGCTATAGCATTCATGCTAAAAAAAGAGTTTGATTGGGATAGAAAGAATTTTGGCTATGTGCTATTGGCTTCAATAATTCCTTTTGGCACATTTTATATAGATAGGAAATATTTAAAAACTAGCTAAATTATGGATAGCTTAAAACATTTATTATACGATTATTTAGTTTCAGTTGGAACAACAGAGACAATGGCAAAGTATCTTAATATGCTTGCTCTTTTTTTAGTATTAATAATAATTGCCTTACTTATAGACTTTATTACAAGAAAAATTTTATTAAATATTTTCTCAAGATTTGCCAATAAAACCAAATCTAATTTTGATGATATACTAATCTCGAACAAAGCACCTAGAAATATTGCACATATAATACCATTACTCATTGCTTTAGAGTTTATTCCAGTGGTTTTTTCAGATTTTGATTATGCCGAAAATATAGTAGAAAAAGGGCTGCAGGTATTTGCAATAATACTTACTCTTTGGATTGTTAGAAGTTTTTTAAATACTCTTAAGGATTATTTTAAAACATTACCACGCTTAAAAGACAAACCCATAGATAGTTTCATACAAGTATTCATGATTTTTGCTTGGGTAGTTGGTGCGTTTTCTGCCTTTGCAATTGTTACTGATACTGAGATTTGGGCATATTTCACAGCTTTAGGCGCAGCTTCTGCTGTAATCATATTAGTCTTTAAAGACACCATTCTTGGTTTTGTTGCTAGTATTCAAGTGTCAATAAACGACATGGTAAGGATTGGCGATTGGATCACTTTTGAAAAATATGGAGCAGATGGTGATGTTATTGAAATTAATCTTGCAACTGTAAAAGTGCAGAACTTCGATAAAACAATAACCACTATTCCTACTTACGCACTTATCTCTGATTCGTTTAAGAACTGGAGAGGCATGGAAGATTCAGACGGAAGGCGAATTAAAAGAGCTTTAAATATTAAGTTAGATAGCATAAGGTATATATCTAAAAATGAAATAGATAAGCTGAAAAAAATTGAATTGATTTCTTCATATTTAGAAACTCGACAAAAAGATATTGAAGATTATAACATTCAAAATAATATCAATAAAGATTTATTGTTAAACGGAAGAAATCTAACCAATATTGGAGTGTTCAGAAAATATTTAGAAACTTATGTCGAACAACATTCTGCAATTAATAAGGACATGATGATAATGGTACGTCAATTGTCACCTACAACTCAAGGAATTCCTTTAGAGATTTATGCCTTTAGTAGTGATAAGCGTTGGAAAAATTACGAATATATCATGTCGGATATTTTCGATCATCTTATTGCAGCAGTGCCTTATTTTAATTTGGAGATTTTTGAGCTTCCAAATAATTCCAGCTTTTTAGAGAAATAATAAATAAGGTTAAAGATTGTTAGCTAACCAATCTCCTACTTCACTGGTTTTATACGATTTATTATTACCTGATAAATCTTCAGTTATTATCCCTTCAACCAGCGATTTATTTACAACTGCACGAATTGCTTCTGCTTCATCCTTTAATCCGAAGGCGTCTTCAAACATCATTGCTGCCGATAGTACTGCTGCTAATGGATTTGCAATATCTAGTCCTGCTGCCTGCGGATAAGATCCATGAATAGGCTCGAACAAAGACGTATGTTCTCCTATTGATGCTGAAGGCATTAATCCCATTGAGCCTGAAATCACAGATGCTTCATCAGTTAAAATATCGCCAAATAAATTTTCGGTAATCAATACATCGTAAGAATTTGGCCATTGTACCAATCGCATAGCAACTGCATCAACAAATTCATAACTCACTTCTACTTCAGGATAGTCTTTTTCCATTTCTTGAACAGTTTCTCTCCATAAACGTGATGTTTCCAATACATTTGCTTTGTCCACACAACATAATCTTTTAGAGCGTGACATTGCTAGTTTAAATCCTTTTTCAGCTAATCTTTTTACTTCATGTTTTGTATAAACGCAATTGTCGAATGCTGTTTCCCCTTCATCTCTTCTGCCCTTTTCTCCAAAGTAAATTCCTCCTGTTAATTCTCTTATAAACACCAAATCTGTTCCTTCGATACGTTCTCTTTTTAAAGGTGAATTATCAATTAATGAAGGAAATGTAAATGTTGGTCTTACATTTGCAAACAAGCCTAATTTTTTTCGCATTTTTAACAACCCTTGTTCTGGACGTACTTTTGCACTTGGATCATTATCATATTTTGGATCACCTATAGCTCCAAATAATACAGCATCCGCATTCATGCAAACATCATGAGTTTCATCTGGATATGGATCACCAACGGCATCAATTGCTGCAGCTCCTGTAATTCCAGTTGTCCATACAATTTCGTGGTTGAATTTTTTTGCAATCGCTTCACTTACCTTTACTGCTTGATCAATAACTTCAGGACCTATTCCATCACCTGCTAAAAGTGCAATATTTAATTTCATATTTTCTTAATTAGTTATAATATTGAGCATTTTTTCTGTGGCTTTAATTGCAGATACGGTTTGATCTGAATCCAAACCACGTGTTTTAAACTCTTTTTCAATGTCTTTCCATGTAATAATAGTTTCGCATAAAGCATCCGAATGGCTTCCTGGTGGAATACGAACCGCATAATCCACTAAATCTGGCAAAAGCAAGTTCTTCTTTTTAAATACACTTCTAATTGCATTCATAAAAGCGTCAAACTGACCATCTCCTTGTGCATGTTCTTCAAAGGTTTCTCCTTTAATGGTAAGCGAAACTGTTGTTGAAGGACGCAATCCTTTAGAATGTGTTAAAACATAAGAATCTACACTTACTTTTTTTTCATTAGAATAGTTATCTAAAACTTCTGCAATAATATATGGCAAATCCTCTTTTGTAACAACTTGCTTTTTATCGCCTAAATCAATAATACGCTGAGTAACTTTTTTTAAATCGTCTTCATTTAATTGTAGCCCAAGCTCTTGCAAATTCTTTTGGATGTTAGCTTTTCCAGATGATTTACCTAGTGCATATTCACGCTTTCTGCCAAAGCGTTCAGGTAATAAATCATTGAAATAAAGATTTTTTTTGTTGTCTCCATCAGCATGTATGCCCGCAGTTTGAGTAAATACATTTGCACCAATAACTGGCTTATTGGCAGGAATCATAAAACCAGAAAAAGTTTCAACTAATTTACTAACTGTATATAAAGCTTTTTCATTTATAGTAGCTTGAATATTTGGCATAAAATCGTTCATAACTGCAACAACACTTGCAAAAGGAGCATTCCCAGCTCGTTCTCCCATACCATTTACTGTTAAATGAAGTCCGTCTGCTCCTGCTTTTAATGCTTCCATAACGTTGGAAACACTTAAATCATAATCATTATGCGCATGAAAATCGAAATGCAAATAAGGATATTTCTCTCTTATTTCTGATACAAACTCGAAAGTTTCTGAAGGAGTTAGGATACCCAAAGTATCTGGAAGCATAATTCGCTTTATTGCTTGTTGTGATAGAAACTCTAAAAACTCAAAAACATATGCTTTGGAATTACGCATACCATTGCTCCAATCTTCCAGATAAATATTTGTTTCGATACCATTTTCTCTAGCAAGAGAAATTATATCTAAAATTTCTTTAAAATGCTGATTAGGTGTTTTTTTAAGTTGATGAGTTAAATGGTTAAGTGATCCTTTTGCAAGCAGGTTTTGAACCACTGCTCCTGCTTTTTTCATCCAATCAATTGAAATACCATTATCAACAAATGTCAACACTTCAATAGCATCTAAATAACCTTTTTCTGAAGCCCAATTTGTTACACTCTTTACTGCTTTAAACTCACCTTCAGATACTCTTGCAGATGCAATTTCAATTCTGTCAACTTTTAATTCTTCCAACAAAAGTTTTGCAATAGTAAGTTTTTCTGATGCAGAAAACGATACACCAGATGTTTGTTCACCATCACGTAAAGTGGTATCCATTATTTCTATTCTCTTGACACTCATATTTTAGAAAGGACGGGAATCTGAAAACGTTTCAATATCACTTTTTATATTTTGTAAATAGTCGATGTCATCAAAACCATTCAGCATATTTTTTTTCTTGTATCCATTAATAACAAAGGATTCTTTTGATCCAGATGAAAGCAAAGTGATAGTTTGTGCTTCCAAATTTATTTCTAACTCCGTAGTTGGATTGTCATAAACTGAATTAAAAATTTGTTCTAAAAATTCTGCACTCACTTGTACAGGTAGCACACCAATATTCAAACAATTATTCCTAAAAATATCGGCAAAAAAGCTTGATACCACACAGCGAAAACCATAATCGTAAATTGCCCAAGCCGCATGCTCTCTTGATGAACCTGATCCAAAATTCTTCCCTCCAACCAGAATTCTTCCACTATAAATAGGATTGTTTAAAATAAAACTCTCTTTGGGTGTATTGTCGTTATTATATCTCCAATCACGAAATAGATTCTCTCCAAATCCTTTGCGTTCTGTCGCTTTAAGGAAACGAGCTGGAATGATTTGATCTGTATCTACGTTTTCAATTGGTAAAGGAACTGCACTACTTATTAAGGTTGTAAATTTATCGTATGCCATATTTTTTATTTAATAATTTACATTGAAAAATTATAATTTTCACATTAATGTTCTTGGATCTGTAACAACTCCTGTAATTGCTGCTGCTGCTGCAACTAATGGACTTGCTAACAATGTTCTTGATCCTGGACCTTGTCTTCCTTCAAAGTTTCTATTTGAAGTACTTATGGCGTATTTTCCTGACGGAATTTTATCATCATTCATTGCCAAACATGCCGAACATCCTGGTTGACGTAAAACAAACCCTGCTTTATTCAAAATATCTAAAATTCCTTCTTCTTTAATCTTCGCCTCTACAGTATGAGAACCGGGAACTAACCAAGCTATTACGTTATTTGCTTTTTGCTTTCCTTTCACTAACCCTGCAAATGCACGAAAATCTTCAATTCTACCATTAGTACAACTTCCAACGAATACATAATCGATTTTTTTACCGATCATAGGTTCGTTTTCGGTATAATCCATATAAGCTAATGATTTGCTATAAGTCGTTTTTTCCACTTTAATAGCATCTGCAAAAGGAATACTTTGTGAAATACCTATTCCCATACCAGGATTTGTTCCGTAGGTTATCATTGGCTCAATATTGTTTGCATTGAAGTTATATTCTTTTTCAAATGTTGCACCTTCATCCGTTTTTAATGTTTGCCAATAGGTCATTGCTTTGTCCCAATCTGCATCTTTTGGAGTCATGGTACGCCCTTTTATATATTCAAATGTTTTTTTATCTGGAGCTATCATTCCTCCACGAGCACCCATTTCAATGCTTAAATTACAAACTGTCATACGACCTTCCATCGTCATATTTTCGAAAACATCTCCTGTATATTCAACAAAATATCCTGTTGCACCTGAAGTTGTTAATTGAGAAATGATATATAACCCTACATCTTTTGGAGTTACTCCTTTGTTTAAAGTACCATTCACATTGATACACATTTGTTTAGGCTTAGGTTGCATAATACATTGCGCAGCCAATACCATCTCTACTTCTGAAGTGCCTATTCCAAATGCAACAGCCCCAAATGCTCCATGTGTTGATGTGTGAGAATCTCCACATACAATGGTTGCTCCTGGAAGTGTTATGCCATTTTCTGGTCCAACAACATGAACGATTCCATTATTTTCATGCCCTAATCCCCAGTGACTGATTCCAAACTCGTTAGCATTTTCTTCCAAGGTTTTTAATTGTTTTGCAGATAATGGGTCTTCTATTGGTAAATGCTGGTTGATTGTTGGCGTATTATGATCGGCAACTGCAAATGTGCGATCTGGATATAAAACACTTAACCTTCTGGTTTTTAATCCAACAAAAGCCACAGGACTTGTAACTTCGTGAATTAAATGACGATCAATAAATAATATATCTGGACCATCTTCAATTTTTCTCACAACATGTGAATCCCATACTTTGTCAAACAATGTTTTGTTCATGAATAGCTTGATTTTTTAATCTGCTGTAAGTCTCAATTAACAAATTAAATTGTAAGCCGACAAATTTATAAAAAGCTTCCTTTTTGCATTAGTATTGATAGTTTAAGATACGATATCCACATTTTAAAAAAATGATTAGCAATAGTGCTCAAAATCGATTTATTACAATGAAATCAAGGTGTTACCAATAATGTATAAATGATGAATTTTACGAAAGCCAAGTGTTTTTAATTAAAATGAATTCCTAGAAGTTATCATCTGAAATTGTCATTCTTAAATCTCGAAAGCTATTAGGAGTGAGAATCTAAGTAAGAAATATTGTTAAACTACTTTAACCTGTCTTTTACATATTCCACACTTGTTTTACCATGAGGAGTAGGATTTCCTTCAGAATCCAAGTTAACCATCACTATTTTTTCAATGGTTATAATTGTAGTTTTTGTCATCATATTACGCACTTCAACACGTAAGGTTATTGAAGCTTTACCAAATTTGGCTACTTCAATTCCAATTTCAATAATATCACCTTTCCTTGCCGAAGATTTAAAATCAATTTCAGTAATAAATTTTGTTACGACTTGAGAGTTTTCTAACTGCACTACTGTATATAATGCAGCCTCTTCGTCGATCCAAGCTAAAAGTCGTCCCCCAAATAAAGTTCCATTAGGATTTAAATCTTCTGGTTTTACCCATTTACGTGTGTGAAATCTCATTAATACTATATAGTTTCGTTTATATGTTCTATAATCTCATTTTCTAAAGCAACAGTATTGTCAAAAACAGCTTTTGCTCTGCTTAAAATATCATCAGCAAATGTTCTGTCTTTGATGTCTTTTGCATTTATTCGCACATTAAAATAAGCACCATAAACTGCTGTTCGTGCACATAAGGCTCCTACTCCAGCATCAGACAAAGAATTTTGTAAACCAATTTTAGTCATGGTTTGCATCACTTCCATTGATTGATAAGCCGTTTCCATAACTTGAAAAGGTACTTCAGTTGCATATTTTGTTGCTTCTTCAATTGCTATGGCTCTTTCCTCCTTCTCTTTATCATTAGATTTTGGCATTCTAAAACCATCTATAATTTTATTAAAAGCGTTAGTATCTTCATCTACCAAAGCCAATAATTTGTTTTTATAAGCTTGTCCTTTTTCTGCCCATTGTGAGAATTCTTCCCAACGATTGTCCCAACCTGCTTTGTGAGCCGATAAATTAGCAACCATAGTACCTAATGAAACGCCCAAAACACCAACATAAGCAGCAATAGAGCCACCTCCAGGAGCCATAGATTCACCAGCAGTTTCTTCAGCAAATTCGGTTAAGGTCAAATCAATTAACTGCTTTGTTTTAGATTTCAATACATGTTCAATTATTTTTTCATCTGGATTAAATGGTTTTAAATCATCCAATCCTAAAGACTTCACAGCAATTTTAATTTTTTCAGCTTCAGAAATACCCAAAGAACGCTGTTGTTTTTTTAAATAAAAATCTCCAGCATCAAGCATGGCTTTTAACGGAATTAATCCAATAAGCTCTGAACCTGTAACTCGTAATCCACGTCTTTCAGCCGATTTACAAGTCTCATCAAAAGCAACATGCATTGATGTAATACTAATGTTTGTAAGATTATACGATATTTGAGCAATTCCATATTCTTCAATAAACCAACCAATACCCTTTACAGCCTTTAGCTTTCCAGGAATTCTTACAGGTTCACCATTTGCATCTAAAACTTTTTTTCCTGTTATAGGATTGCCTTCACGTTTTACTCTTCCACCTTCACGTATATCGAAGGCAATTGCGTTAGCTCTACGCGTTGATGTCGTATTTAAATTAACATTATAAGCCACTAAAAAATCACGTGCCGAAATTGCTGTTGCTCCTGTTTTTGAAATTTTATCGTTAAACTTGGCTGGACCAAAATCCGGTTTCCAGTCAGCATCAGATAATTTTTTCTTTAAGCCTTCATATTCACCAGCTCTACAATTGGCAAGGTTAATACGCTTTTCTTCTTGTGCTGCATTTTCATATAAATACACAGGAATCTCAAGCTCTTCTCCTACTCTTTTTCCTAGTGTTTTTGCATATTTTGCTGTTTCTTCTAAAGTAATTCCTGAAATAGGAACCAATGGACAAACATCAGTTGCACCAAAACGTGGATGCTCACCAGTATGCTTGCTCATATCTATAAGCTGTGATGCTTTTTGAATAAGTAAAAAAGCAGCTTCTATAACTTGATTTGGTTCTCCAACAAAGGTGATAACTGTTCGGTTTGTGGCTGCTCCAGCATCAATATCTAATAGTTTAACACCGTCAACAGTTTCAACAATATTTGCGATTTCGTTTATTTTGCCAATATCACGCCCTTCGCTAATATTTGGTACGCATTCTATGAGTTGTTTTTGCATTTTTTTAGCTTAAATTTTTATCAAAGATACGTATTCAAACCTTTGAACTGTTATAGTTAAAAAAATAAATTGCATGTAACTTTTTTGTAATTTGTTAGTCAAACAAAATATCAATCAAAATTAAAACTATAAATTATGAAAACTTTAAAATTTACAGCTCTTGGACTAATATTATGTTTTGCAGTTACCCTTGAAGCTCAAAGTGTAGAAGATATTATTGAAAATTACATCGAAAACATTGGAGGTCAAGAAGCATGGTCTAAAATTACATCGATGAAAGTTACTGGAGTTGGAAAACAACAAGGTGTTGACTATCCATTTGTTGCTACTTATATGAAAGACGGCAGAGCCATTATTGATGTTAATTTACAAGGGAACTCTTTTATAGTTGAAGCTTTTGATGGAGAAAATGCTTGGAATATGAATTTCAATACTCAAAAGGCAGAAGCTTTAGACTCTGAGTCATCAATTAATTATAAAAATGAAGCTAAAGATAACTTAACAGGAGCATTTTTTAATTATAAAGCTAAGGGCTACTCTGTAGAATTACTTGGCAAGGAAGATTGGGAAGGTACAGAGTGCTTCAAAATTAAACTCACAAAAACTCCTGTTTTAGTAGATGGCAAAGAAGAAGAAAATATTGACATGTATTTTTTTGACACTGAAAACTATATACCTATTGCAATAGAAACAGTTATAAAATCTGGACCTGCAAAAGGAGCTACTTCTCAAACTATTATTAGTGATTATCAAGAAGTAGAAGGAGTTTATGTTGCGTTTTCGGTGATAGAAAAATTTAATGGTCAAATAGGAATTGAACCCTCTTTTAATATGGTTGAGTTTAATACAGATGTTGATGAAGGCGTCTTTAATATGCCTGAAGAAGTGATAGAAACGAAAAAGAATTAGTTGCTATTATTTAATTTAATTGTTAATGTTAATAAAAAATCAATTTTGAACAGTAACATTTTCGTAATTTGTAAGACATACAAAAAACATTTAAACACGTTAAAAAAATCATGAAGACATTAAAATTAGTATTAGTTGCTTTAGTATTTAGTTTTACTACACATATTAACGCACAAACAGCAGATGAAATTATCAACACCTATTTCGAAAACATTGGAGGTCTTGAAAATTTAAAAAAAATTGAAGGCATGAAAATGACTGCAAAGGTCAATAATGGAGGTATGGAAATTCCTCTTGAGATTTACCAGTTTAAAGATGGAAAACAGTTGACTATTATTAACTTTCAAGGAAAAGAGTTAAAACAAGGTGTTTTTGATGGTGAAACGCTTTGGGGTCATAATTTCATGACTATGAAAGCTGAAAAAAATGATGCAGAAACTACTGCAAATATGAAGTTAAATAGTAATGACTTCCCTGATCCTTTTATTGATTATAAAGAAAAAGGATATAATGTAGAATTACTAGGTAATGAAACCATTGATGGTACAGAGACTTTTAAAATTAAATTAACAAAAGAACCAATTACAGTTGATGGTGTTGAAGAAGCAGATGTTAGTTTCTACTTTTTTGATGTTGATAATTTTGTTCCTATTGCAGTTCAAACTGAAATAAAATCTGGTCAAGGAAAAGGAATGACTTTGGAAATCACGTTTAGCGATTACCAAGAAGTGGAAGGTTTATATTTTCCATTTTCTATGACACGAGGAGTTAAAGGGCAACCTAGATCTCCAATCACTATGACATCTATTGAGCTTAATCCTGTAGTAGATGATGCAGAATTTGAGTTTCCTGAAGAAACTGAAACTGTACCTACAGACGATAATAAAAATTAAAAATCTTTAAATCCTCAATGTTTCAATATTGGGGATTTTTTTTATTCATATTCAACTAATTCAATCAAAAATGAAACACTTATTATTCATAATGGCAATGTGTATTGGGCTACTTCCCATATACACTAATGCTCAAGATTCAAAACCTATTATTGCTAAAGATTTATTTGGTGACCTAAGTGCACGACATATAGGCCCAGCCTTAATGAGTGGAAGAATTAACGACATGGAAGTTCACCCTACAAATCCTAGAATTATTTATGCAGGAACAGCTGGAGGCGGTGTATGGAAATCTAATAATGCTGGTACAACCTTCAATCCTATTTTTGACGATTATTGCCAATCTATTGGTGCTGTAGAAATAGACCCGAATAACCCAGATAAAGTTATATATGTTGGTACAGGTGAAACCTGGACACGTAATAGTGTGTCTGTTGGAGATGGCTTATATAAATCAACCGATGGTGGTACCAATTGGAAGAAATTAGGTTTTGATAAGTCCGAGCGTATTGCAAACATTATTGTAAACCCTAATAATTCAGACGAAGTTTATGTAGCTGTTTTAGGAGCACTTTGGTCTGATAGTGACGAACGTGGTGTTTACAAATCTTTGGATGCTGGAGCAACTTGGTCTAAAGTGTTGTATGTTGACGAATCTACAGGATGTGCAGATTTGGCAATGGATCCTAATAATCCTGATATATTATATGCATCAATGTGGGAATTTAGAAGAACAGGATGGTCTTTTAATTCTGGAGGTGATAAAAGTGCGCTTTACAAATCAATTGATGGCGGAAAAAGCTGGAATAAAATTCATAATGGTTTTCCTGAAGGTAAATTAGGAAGATTAGCAATTGCTGTAGCACCTTCCGATTCTAATATTTTATATACCGTTATTGAAGCTGAAAAGGATAGTAAAAAAGGTCTTTATAGAAGTGATGATGCAGGTAAAAGTTGGAAACAACTTAATAACGATTTTGGACTTACGGTAAGACCTTTCTATTTTTCAAGAATTGTAGTCGATCCCAGAAATCCGGATGTTGTTGTAAAAGGCGGATTAAGTGGTTCTATTTCAAGAGATGGTGGGAAAACCTTTAAAGGATTAGGAAGAATGCATGCAGATATTCATGATATAGTTTTTGATATTAATGATTCTGATCGTATGTATGTAGGGACAGATGGTGGCGTATATCGCTCATGGAATGGAGGTACAACAATGGAAATTGTAGAAAACCTTCCGTTATCACAATTTTATCATATTAGTGTAGATAATGAAGAACCTTACAATATTTATGGAGGACTTCAGGATAATGGATCTTGGTATGGACCTTCAACTTCAAGCGGAGGTATTAATGCCAGAGATTGGAACTCTATTGGTGGTGGTGATGGTTTTAGAGTATTAAGACATCCCACTAAAAAAATAATATATTCCGAAATGCAAGGTGCAGCAAACGTGTGGCGTTATGATGTTGAAAACAAACTCATAAAAACGGTACAGCCATTACCAAAAAAAGGACATGCAAAGTTACGTTTTAACTGGAATCCTCCTATGGCAGTAAGTGAACACCAGCCAGATCGTTTTTATATGGGAAGTCAATTTCTTCATAAATCAGAAGATATGGGAGACACATGGACTATTATCTCTCCAGACTTAACCACAAACGATAAGAGCAAACAAAATCAAGAGGGTTCAGGAGGATTATCGATGGATAATTCTGGTGCAGAAAATCATACCACAATATTTACTATTGCTGAATCACCATTTGATGAAAATGTGATTTGGGTAGGAACTGATGATGGTAATGTACAAGTGACTACCAATGGTGGTAAAACTTGGACAAACACTATTGCTAATGTTTCTGGTGTACCTGCAAATACTTGGGTATATCATATAGAAGCGAGCGTACATGATAAAGCTACTGCCTATGCTGTGTTTGAAGGTCACACTACTGGAGACATGACACCTTATACATATAAAACAACCGATTATGGTAAAACTTGGACTAATATAATTTCAGACGATGTAGTTGGTTTTGTTAGAAACATTCAGGAAGATTATGTAAATCCTGATTTACTGTATTTAGGAACAGAATTTGGGTTGTACATTACTCTAAATGGTGGGAAAAGCTGGAGTAAGTTTACTAAAAACATGCCTTCGGTTGCAGTACATTTTATTGATTTGCAAAAGCGAACCAACGACTTGGTTATGGGGACTCATGGTCGTGGTATAATTATTATTGACGACATTTCACCACTTCGCGAAATTTCTCCAGAGATTATGTCAAAAAAAGTACATTTCTTTACTTCTAAACCAACGGTTATGAAAGATCAAAGCGGTTTTTCAGGAAACTTTGGAGCCGAAACACAGTTTGTAGGACGTAATCCATCCAAAGCGGCACAAATAAAGTATTTGCTTCCTAAGCGTCATACCTTTGGGAAAATGACTTTAGAGATTCAGGATATGGACGGTAAAAAGATTGCTTCTCTTGGCCCTGGAAAATCTAAAGGAATTAACATTGTAAACTGGAATTATACCATTAAGCAACCAAAAGTTGCCAAAGGAAAAACCTTTAGTTTTGGCGGGTTTACCTCTCCAAGAGTTAAAGCTGGAATATACAAAGCTGTGTTAACCAAAGGCAAAGAAACTTTTGAACATAATTTTGAGCTGGTTTATGATGAGCACTCGGGTTTATCAAGCCAAGATAGAGAGCTTAAGTATGACACAACAATGAAAATGTACAATATGACTCAAGATTTAGCATATTTGGTCTATGAGCTGGATGCTGTTTTAGATGTTGTTACAAATAAAAACAAAAAAATAGTAGCTTCTCTAAATGACTTAAAGGAAACATTAGTTATCACTACTGGCGATAACTATGTAGGTTCAGCCGAACCACAATTAAGAGAGAAAATGGCAGATTTATACAGTAAAATTGCAAACAGTTATGATAAGCCCTCAAATGCAGAACTTGACAATTTAAGCATTATAGAAGAGCGCTTTAACAAGGCAAAAACAGATTTTGCAAAACTTAAAAAGAAAGCACGATTAAAAGACTTCAAAATCAAAACTTTTGAAGAATTCTTAAAGGATTGATTCTGAAAGAAAAGCCAGTTAATATTGACTGGCTTTTTTATTGTTAATAACACGGTTAACAAAATTGACACTTCTAACATATATCACTTCAAAGATTCTCTATTTTTAATAAAAATCTTTGCATCATGAAAACAAGAAACCTTGATTTAAAACGTATTCGTCCAGATTTCATGACCACTACCATTAATAATGGAATGAGCATCGAAGAGCGCTTTCAAAATTTAGTTTTGAGACCAATAATTAAGTTGCAAAATGATTTATTTATTGAAGTATTTAAAAACTATACTATTAAACATAAAAATGTATTTTATGGTCTATCGCTAGAAAAGCGGATAGATTATATAGGAAATGCCATTCATAAAGATATGAAGTTTAGAAATGGTATAAAGGGAATGGTTATTGGATTATTTACAATTGAAGAATACAAACTCTATATTCAAAATTCATCAGCATTAAACAAGCGCATGATGAATATTGTAAAAGAATGCATTATTGATAATGTTCAAGTTTTTTATTCTGAGTCTAAAACATTAGCTGCGGTTTAAAACAAAGACTCTCCATTTAAATTTGTAGTAAGCACATCGCTCATATAATCAAAATATGGGCGAATTGCTTTAAAAGAATTATCGACTTCTTTTATAAATCCTTCTGAAATCACTTCTTTATCAGTAAATTTTTTGGTAAAAATGAATTGTTTTTTCCGTATTAAATCAATGGCTTTGTGTTCTTTATCAAAATCTCTTGGAGCAGATTTTAGTTCGTCTCCTAAAAGATTTCCCCAAACAGATTTAAACCTTTTATTAGATAGAATATTTCTAATTTCTTGGTCATCCATTTCGAATTCTTTTCTAATTCTAAATAGATCGTCTTTATTAGGTTCCCAAAATCCAGTTGCTAAAAAGGATTGATTATTTGGAGTAAGGTGTAAATAATATCCTCCTCTTAATTTTGGCTTTGCTCTGTGAAAAGAACAACCAAAATGTGTTTTATAAGGTGTCTTGTCTTTTGAAAATCTTACATCGCGATAAATACGAAACATTTTGAGTTTGTCTACATCATCGTGCGATTTAATGTTTTCAAAAATGGTGCTATAAACTCCCTTTACTTCAGCTTCAATCACTTTGAATTCTTTTTTATGGTCATTAAACCAATCGCGATTATTGTTCTTTTCAAGCTTTTTTAAAAATTCAAAAGCAGATTTTGGTATTATAACATTCATAGCTATTTATTTTATGGATTCCTGCCTACGCAGGAATGACAAGATTATTTATTGCTTTGATGAAAGCATTAAGGAAATATTCTGAAAATTACAAAAACAGCTTTACTATTCAAATTCTACATTGTTAAGAATTAAACCTGAAGCTGGTGCGATATAATCCATAACTTCATTACTTTGTGGCTTTAAGCTGTCTTCAATGTATTTTAAAGTTATTTCTCCTTTTCCAAGTTTTATGAGTGCTCCCATCATTAATCGTATTTGATTTCGCCCAAAACCTTTTCCTTTTACACATAATAAATATGTCTGCTTCGGAAAGAAATTAGCAGTAAGTGTTTTGTTTTCTACAAGCTCACAAGCCATTATTTCTCTATTATAAATACCTTTTTCGGTAGTTCTAAAGCAGTAGGATTTAAAATTGTGTTTGCCTTGAAACAGTTTTGCACCTTGCTTCATTATTGAAATATCCAACTCATCAAGAATAGTAGTTAGAATTGGTGCACAAAACGGATGATTCTTTTGTCCTTGTGCAAATAGATACAAGTATTCTTTAACTTTTGAATGCTGTATGATATTGAACTTATCATCAACTTGTTTAATGGATAAAGCTCGTATATCTTGAGGTAGATTAAGGTTGAAAATCGCAAAAAATTCTTCTAAATTCTCAAGAGGTTTATCTTCTAAAAAGAGTTCAAAAGCAGCATCTTGTGCAGAAACCATAGCATCTGTTCTTCCTGCACCAAGTGTTTTAAAAGGCTGTTCTTCTAAAATATACTTCAATGTTCTATCAATCATTAATTGCACCGTTTTCAATTTTGGCTGTTTTTGCCAACCATGAAAACGATAACCTAAATATTGAATCCTGATAAGGTAATAGTAGCGTTTGTTAAACATCTTTACAAGTACGATAATTTACAATGCACTTCAAAATTTTAATGTCTTGATTTTAGAACTTCAACAATATCATTGAGTTTATAACCTTTTGCTTGCAGCAAAATTAAATAGTGAAATAATAAATCGGCACTTTCATTTAAAAACAAGTTGTTGTTATTATCTTTTGCTTCAATTACCATTTCAATGGCCTCCTCTCCTACTTTTTGAGCTATTTTGTTGATGCCTTTTTTAAACAACGATGCTACGTATGATGTGTCTTCTGTGGCATTTTCCTTTCTATCTTCTATAACATTCTCTAATCGAGATAAAAACCCAAATTCCTGCATATTAGCTTCTTTCCAGCACGTATCTGTTCCAGTATGACACGTTGGGCCTTCTGGATTTACTTTAATTAGTAAAGTATCGTTATCACAGTCATTTTTAATAGAGACAAGGTTTAAGAAATTACCACTCTCTTCTCCTTTTGTCCATAAACGTTGTTTACTTCTACTAAAAAATGTTACCTGTTTTGTAGCTATGGTTTTTCTCAAAGCATCTGCATTCATATAACCCAGCATCAATACTGTTTTTGTATTAGCATCTTGAATAATTGCTGGGATTAATCCGTCACTATTGTATTTTATCTCCATTATAATCTTACTTCTATATTATTATTTCTTAATTCTTTTTTTAATTCTGAAATTGGAATTTCCCCAAAGTGAAACACACTAGCAGCTAAAGCTGCATCTGCTTTTCCTAATGCAAAGGTTTCAACAAAGTGCTGGATAGTTCCTGCTCCTCCAGATGCTATTATTGGTATGTTTAGCGATGCTGATAATTTAGCAAGTGCATCATTTGCAAAACCATTTTTGGTGCCATCATTGTTCATAGACGTGAATAAAATTTCTCCTGCGCCTCGCTGTTCTACTTCTTTTGCCCAATCAAACAGCTTCAGTTTGGTTGGTATTGTTCCTCCTGCCATATGTACAATCCATTTACCTTCAATCTGTTTTGCATCAATTGCCACAACAATACACTGATTTCCAAATTTATTTGATAATTCATTTATTAATTCTGGTCGTTGTATTGCCGAAGAATTGATAGAAATTTTATCTGCACCGCATTTTAAGAGCGCATCTACATCAGCAATAGACGAAATTCCGCCACCAACAGTAAATGGGATATTAACTTGTTCGGCAACATGAAGCACCATATTCAATGTTGTGCTTCTATTTTCTAAAGTTGCTGAAATATCTAGAAACACTAACTCATCTGCTCCAGCTAAAGCGTATTGTTTAGCCAATTCAACAGGGTTGCCTGCATCAATTAAATTAACAAAGTTAACGCCTTTTACAGTGCGTCCATTTTTAATATCCAAGCATGGTATAATCCGTTTTGCTAGCATAATTACTGGTTTAGTATATAGTTTTCTAGTTGTTTTAAACTAATTCTATGTTCATAAATCGCTTTACCAATAATAACGCCTTCGCAACCCAATTCTGCCAGTTTTGGCAAGTCTTCAAAAGTTGAAATACCTCCAGAGGCTATCAATTTTAATTTATTAGTTCTCGACTGCGCTCGAACTGACATACAGCATTTTTCTAATATTCTTTTGTATAAATTAAACGAAGGCCCTTCAAGCATTCCATCTTTTGAAATATCTGTACAGATTACATACTCAATACCTTTAGCCTTATAATCTTGAATAAAAGGAATTACTTTTAGATTACTTTGCTCTTGCCAACCACTAACAGCAATTGTTTCATTATAACAATCTGCACCTAGAATAATTTTTTTTGAACCATACTTAGAAATCCAAGATTCAAAAACATCAGGATCTTTTACTGCAATGCTACCACCTGTTACCTGATTTGCTCCGGAGTTAAATGCAATATGCAAGTCTTCATTTGTTTTTAGACCACCACCAAAATCAATCTTTAAACTGGTTTTGGATGCTATTTGTTCTAATACATTGTAATTTATTATATGACTTGCTTTTGCGCCATCCAAATCAACAACATGCAAATATTGCATACCAGATGCTTCAAAAGCCTTGGCTACTTCTAAAGGGTTCTCATTATATACTTTTTTAGTACTAAAATCACCTTTAGTGAGTCGTACACATTTACCGTCTATAATATCTATTGCTGGTATAATTCTCATAATATTTCCTGCGCAGGCAGGAATCTTTTTAATTATTAATTATTTTCAATTTAAACACTTCGACTGCGCTCAGTGTGACACTAAAGCGTTAAAAAGTTCTTCAATATTTTCTCACCTGCAATGCTACTTTTCTCAGGGTGGAACTGTACGCCATAGAAATTTTCATGTTGTAAAGCTGACGCATAATTGGTTTCGTAATTTGTTGTAGCAATAGTTTCTTTACATTGTTCAGCATAATAACTATGCACTAAATACATATATTCATTGTTTTTTATTCCTGAAAATAAATCTGATTTCAAATCCCTAATGGTATTCCAGCCCATTTGTGGCACTTTAACTTTATTTGAAAAGCGCTTAATATTTACATTAAAAACACCTAATCCGGAAGTATCCCCTTCTTCTGTATGCTTACAGAGTAATTGCATGCCAAGACAGATACCTAAAACTGGCTGTTTTAACTTCGGAATAAGTTTATCCAACTGTGACTCTTTAAGCATCATCATAGCATTACTGGCTTCACCTACTCCTGGAAAAATAACTTTATCGGCATTTAAAATTTCCTCAGGATTATTGGTAAGCATCGCATCAATACCTAAGCGCTTAAAAGCAAATTGAATGCTTTTTATATTTCCTGCACCATAATCTATTATTACTAGTTTCAAAATAATTTTTTTATTAATTAAACTCTTAAATGGATTCCTGCTTTCGCAGGAATGACAAAGCATCTACAGAACTCCTTTTGTTGATGGCAAAATCATTTTTTCCACATCACGTTTTACTGCCATTTTTATAGACTTAGCAAAGGCCTTAAAAATAGCTTCAATTTTATGGTGTTCATTTCCACCTTCTGCCTTAATATTTAAATTACACTTAGCACCATCTGTAAAGGATTTAAAAAAATGCAAAAACATTTCTGTTGGCATTTTCCCTATCATTTCACGATTAAATTCTGCTTCCCAAACCAGCCAATTCCTCCCTCCAAAATCCATAGCGACTTGTGCCAAACAGTCATCCATTGGTAAACAGAAACCATAACGTTCAATACCTAGTTTATTTCCTAGAACAGTATTAATTAGTTTGCCTAAAGCAATGGCTGTATCTTCGATGGTGTGGTGCTCATCAACTTCTAAATCGCCCACAACATTGATATTTAAATCTAACTGACCATGACGTGCAATTTGGTCTAGCATATGATCAAAAAAAACTATGCCTGTACTAATATTGCTTTTTCCAGTTCCGTCTAGATTTAATTCTATTTTAATCTTAGTTTCGTTAGTGTTTCTTGTGATACTTCCTGTACGCTCTTTAGCTTTTAAAAACTTGTAAATTTCTTCCCAATCATTGCTTTCTAAAGCGATAAAACTGTCTAACACATCACGTTTTACTGTAACTTCATTTTCCCCTAAATTGGTATTGTTATTTATAAAGATGCCTTTGCTACCAAGGTTTTTTGCTAATTCAACATCAGTTAAGCGGTCACCTATAACATATGAGTTTTCTAAATCGTATTCTTTAGAAAAATATTGGGTTAATAATCCTGTATGTGGTTTTCTTGTTGGTGCATTATCTTCAGGAAAAGTTCTATCTATGAATTGCGCTGCAAATTCAACCCCTTCATTTTTAAAGGTTTGAATTACAAAATTATGAATCGACCAAAAGCTTTCTTCTGGGTTTGCAGTAGTCCCTAAACCATCTTGATTGGTAACCATAACAATTTCATACTCTAACTCCTTACAAATTTTACTTAAATATTGAAATACCTTTGGATAGAACACTAGTTTCTCCAACGAATCTACTTGTTCGTCTGCTGGCTCTTTTATGAGTGTGCCGTCTCTATCTATAAATAATACGCGTTTCATGTTAGTATTTTTAATATGTTTATTAATTCTTGATTATCTTGCGGTGTACCAACTGTTACCCGAATACAATTTTCGCATAGGCGTTGTGTACTACGGTTTCTTATTACAATTCCTTTTTCTAACAACTGATTATATCGCTTACTAGCATTGTCAACTTTTATCAATAAAAAGTTTGCATCTGACGGATAAATAGTCTCAATAAAATCAATGTTTTCTAATTCAATCCTAAGTAATTCTCGTTGTGTTTTGAGTAACTCTACTTGTGTTTCAATAATTTTACTATCTGATAATTGCTCAATGGCTTTTTGTTGTGTTAGAGTATTGACATTATAAGGTGGTTTAATTTTATTTAGTACCGCAGTTATTTCTACTGAAGCATAGCATATCCCAAGTCTTATTCCTGCCATTCCATATGCTTTAGATAAGGTTTGCGTTACAATTAAATTTGGAAATTCATTCAACCTACATAACCAGCTCTCTTCTTCAGAAAAATCAATATAAGCCTCGTCAATAACAACAATGCCATTAAAATTGTTAATTAAAGTTTCTATTTTGTCTTTGTCAAAGCTATTAGCCGTTGGATTATTTGGTGAACAAATAAATAGTAACTTACTGTTATTGTTCTGTTTATTTAACACGTTTTTAACCAATGGTTGAAATATACTTGATAAAGAAACTTCTAATACATCAACAGCATTTATATTAGCCAATACCTCATACATACCATAAGTTGGTGGAAGCGTGATTATATTATCTTGGTTTGGTTCGCAGAAAGCTCTAAAAATTAAATCTAAAACTTCATCGCTACCATTACCTATAAGAATATTATCAATAGATACATTCCTTTGTGTTGCCAAGATAGACTTCAAACGAGTTTGCTGAGGGTCTGGATAACGATTTACACCATTCTCAATTGGGTTTTCGTTAGCGTCTAGAAAAATCATATTTTTAACTGTTCCCATATATTCATCTCTTGCGGATGCATATGGTTTCATTCGTTTGACATTTGGTCTTACCAGATTTTTAATATTTGTCTTTGTAGTATTCATTTAATCTTTAATGATGAGACCTCTCGACTGCTCTCGAGGTGATGGTTATTTCTATTTTAAATCATTCAACCTTATAGTAACTGCATTCTTGTGCGCTTGAAGTCCTTCTGCTTCAGCCATTAGTTCTATAGTATTTCCAATATTTAGTAAACCTGCTTTTGAAATCTTTTGGAACGTTATACTTTTAGTGAAACTATCTAAATTCACTCCAGAATAGGCTTTGCTATATCCATTCGTTGGTAGCGTATGATTGGTTCCTGATGCATAATCTCCTGCGCTTTCTGGTGTGTAATTACCAATAAATACAGAGCCTGCATTTATAATACCATTCACATAAAACATACTATTCTCAGTACAGATAATAAAATGTTCTGATCCATATTCATTTATTAAATCGAGAGCAATTTCATTAGTCTTTACATAAATTAACTTAGAATTAGCAATGGCTTTTTCGGCAATAGCTTTTCGTGGTAAAACCTGTATTTGTTTGTCTATTTCTTGTGTAACATTCTTAATTAATTCTTTTGAAGTTGACACTAAAATAACCTGACTATCTGTACCGTGTTCAGCTTGACTTAATAAATCGGATGCTACATAAGCTGCATTAGCCGAATCATCTGCAACGACAAGCAATTCACTAGGTCCTGCAGGCATATCTATTGCCACTCCGTATTTTGTTGCGAGTTGTTTTGCAACCGTTACAAATTGATTTCCTGGGCCAAATATTTTATAAACTTTTGGAATAGTTGCTGTACCAAACGTTAATGCAGCGATAGCTTGTATGCCTCCAACTTTAATTATTTTGGTTACACCACAAAGCTGTGCTGCATATAAGATTTCACTGGCAATTTTACCCTCTATATTTGGAGGTGTACATAGTATAATTTCTTTACAGCCTGCAATTTTCGCAGGAATGGCTAACATTAAAACCGTTGAGAACAAAGGCGCAGTTCCTCCTGGAATATATAATCCAATTTTTTCTATTGGTCGTTTTTCTTGCCAACACTGCACACCCTTAGAAGTTTCTAATTCCACTCTAGCTGTTTTTTGGGCATTATGAAAGACCTCAATGTTTTGTTTTGCAATATTGATAGCATCTTTTAGCTCTTGAGAAATATCTTTTGAAGCCTCTTGCACTTCAGTTTTTGTGACAAGATTATTTTTCAATACTACACCATCAAATATTGATGTGTATTTTGAAATGGCAACATCACCATGTTGCTCCACATCTTTAAATATTTGATTGACTGTACTTTCAATATCTTCAACTGATTGTGTTGGACGTTGTAATAAAACAGACCATATTTCCTTCTTTGGATTTATAATTGTTTTCATACTAAATAACCATTTTTTCTATTGGACAAACCAAAATGCCTTGTGCTCCTTTTAATTTTAATTCATCAATAATTTCCCAAAATTGATTTTTGTTTATTACAGAATGTACAGAGCTCCATCCCTTTTCAGCTAGTGGTAGAACGGTTGGACTTCTCATCCCTGGAAGCACATTAATAATTGCTTCTAATTTATCGTTAGGTGCATTCAATAAAATATACTTTGAATTTCTACCCTTTAAAACCGATTTAATCCGGAATTGAATTTTGCTTAGAACTTCCTGATTATCTCTTGATATTTTAGGAGACACCGCCAAAACGGCTTCGGATTTAAGAATAATATCTTCTTCTTTCAAATTGTTTTTAAATAATGTGCTTCCACTAGATACAATATCAACAATGGCATCGGCAAGCCCAATATTAGGAGCGATTTCTACCGAACCATTGATGATGTGAAGATTTGCATTAACACTATTGTCTTCTAGAAATTTGCAAACTGTGTTTGGGTAGGAGGTTGCAATTTGTTTACCCTCTAAATCTTTAATGCTGTTATATGACATTGATTTGGGTACAGCAACAGAAACTCTACACTTTGAAAAGCCTAGGTTTTCAATTTTTGAAATATCCTGACCTTTTTCAATCAACACATTTTCACCAATAATTGCAGCATCAACAACGCCATCTCTTAAATATTGTGGAATATCTCCATTTCTTAAATAGAGGACTTCTAAAGGGAAGTTCTTGGCAGATGCTTTAAGTTGGTCTTTCCCATTATCTATCGATATTCCTATATCTCGTAGAAGCTTCATAGAATCGTCGTGCAAACGACCCGATTTCTGAACTGCAATTTTTAATTTACTCATATTGTGCCCGAGAAAGCGGGTATCTTTAATTGTGTTTGAGTAAATCTTGTTGGGGAAGATTCCTGCCTGCGCAGGAATAAAAAACCCGTTTGATTTGCTCAAACGGGTTTTAAAATATATTAGTTTTTATTCAATACATCTTCAGCCTACTTGAGTGCAAGTATGAAAATGATGATGATGTAATTGAATAAAATTCATTTTGTTTTTTTATCTGTACAAATGTTCAGAATTAAAAATTACAATTCCTAATATTTTCAAATAAATTTAGTTATCTCCTAGAATTATTGGCATTCCATTTTTACCAGAACCAATAATAACTACTTTGCTATTGTTTGATTCAGCAAGTTTAAGGGTTGCTTCTATCCCTTTATCTTGAAGAATCTTATCTGTAAGTGATGCACTTAAAATACGGTTTGCATCAGCTTTACCTTGAGCTTCAATAACTTGTTTTTGCGCTTCTTTATCGGCAGTAATTAATCTGAATTCATACTCCAAACTTTCTTGCTCTTGCTTTAATTTACGCTCAATGGCATCTTTAATTGTATTTGGCAGAGTAACATCTCTAACTAAAATCTCGTTTAATTGTACAAATTGACCTTCTACAATTTTTTTAGTTTCAATATAAATTTCTTCTTGTATTGCATCACGTTTGCTAGAATATAACTGTTCTGGTGTATAACGTCCAACAACACTTCTTGCAGCACTTCTAATAGCTGGTTGCAAAACTCTAGACACATAACTTTGTCCTTTTTCTTGATGCAACCTTCCTAAATTTGAGTAGTCTGGTGTAAACCAAGCAGATGCTTCTAATTTAATCTCAAGTCCGTTAGAAGATAATACTTGCATGTTCTCAAAAATTTCTTGCTGTCTAACTTCATAAATATACACTTTATTCCAAGGTGCAACTATGTGAAATCCTTCTCCCATTGCTGGTTCGTCAGTAACAACTCCACCTCCAAAGGTTTTGTATAATACTCCTGCTTGTCCTGAATCTACTGTAATTGCAGATTTAGAAATTAATACGATTACTACAATAAAAAATATTATTACAGGCAATGCAATTTTAGGTAATTTTTCCATTATTTTTTTATTTATTTTGGTTAAATGAGTCCATTATATTTTCTTAAAAACCACTCTAATGCTAGACTCAAAGCGATAAGTGCTAATAGATATTTAAAATCGATCAAAGGTACGATATTTTTACTACTTTTTTGTATAGTTTTAAACCTAACATCATTAATCATATCAGTTATAAGCGACTTGTAATTATCGATAAAATAACTTGTTCCTTTACTGTTAGTAGCCACTTGTTGCAACTTTGTTACATTGGCATTTAAAAATTGTTGTTCTACATTGTAGTCTAAAATTTTTAAATGTCCAGATTGTTTCATTTCTCCATTGTTTGCACTTACAATAAAGTCATAATCGGATGGCGAAAAATCACTTAAATTAACTTCGTAAGAATTGTTTTTTAAAATAAATGGTAAGATAGTTATGCTGCCAGAATCAATGTTCTTTAATGTGATTTTCAAGTTGGCTTTAGCATCAAATACATAATTTTTATTAAAAAATTGAGCAGATATTTTTATCTCTCCAACACCATTATAAAATGACTCATAAGCTAAACTTAAACGACTTCTTTTTTTATTTGAAGCTAAATACTGCACAAGTTTACCAATAAAGCTATCAAATTCCTGAAACGATTTTTTATTCAAGAAACTTTGAGCTCTCCATTTCCAGATATTTTCACCAAGAAGAATAGCTTCTCTCCTACTATTGTTTTCAAAAGTTACTAATAATGGTTGTTGTTCTATTGAGTCGTTAAAAACGCGTTTATACAATAGTGTTTCTATTGGTGTTTTAAAGGTTAGGTTACCAAATTCTGATTGTAATGGTGGAAATGAATTAAAATCCAAATCATCTATTATAAATGTAGAATAATTAGAATTTAAAGTTGGTTGAAAGTCTTCGGTTAGCAATGTAATCTCTTGAGAGTAATTAGTCTGTATTCCATTTAAAAATGACCATTGTGTTTTGGTGCCAGTTATTACAAACTTATTGCCTTCAGCTTTTTCAATAGCATTAAAAACCGCTTTAAATTTAGTGTTTGGCTGGTATAAAATTGAAAGTTGAAAATCATCTTGTCTATCTAAAAACCCATTTGGTTTTAATATAGAAACGCTGCGTTGTTCGTTGCTTTCAATTGCTTTCTTAAGTGCTCCCAAATCTGGATGAATTATATCACTTACAATGGCAATATTTGTCTTTTCATCTATAATTTCTACAGCAAATGGTTTAACATTATTAACTTTATTTTGCTCTGATTCTAAAGGAACAATGACAGCGCTATACGTGTTAACTCCTACTCTATTTGCAGGAAGTGATAAGTTTACGACGTGAGAGTTTTGTGATTTAGAAAAGCTTAAATTTTTCTTGAAAACCGTAGAATTCCCAGAGGTTATTATTAATTGTGTGCTTACATTTTGTGAGCCATTATAGATTGCAATAATTTCGACTGGAAATTTATTCTTTAAATAGGAATATTTATTCACATTTAATTGCTGAATTTTTAAATCGGAATATGTAATTGTATCACCAAGAATTATAGGAAATATTGGCTGTTTATATTTTAGTGATTCGAATTCATAATCTTTACCATAGGTTTGATTGCCATCAGTTATCAATACAATTGGAGCAACTGTGTTTTTATATATTTGGGATAGGTTTCCAAAAATGTTCGCAATATCACTTTGTGTTTCATCAAAATTTAATGAATCTAACTGTTTAAAATCTTTTCCAAATTTGTAATACTCTACATTAAAGTTTTCATTTAATGATTTGTCTTGTTTTAAATTATCAATTAATTGCTCAACATTTTCAGTTTTTTTTAAATGTTTTATAGATTCTGAATTATCAATAGCAACTATAAGATTGGGTTTTTCGTTATAGAATTTGGTTTGCTCAAATTTTGGGTTTATAAGTAATAACAATACTGAAAACAGCGTAACGAATCTTAAAAAAGCAAAAACTTTATTTAAACTATTTTTTTTAGCTTTATATAAATACTGAAACAGCGCTAATAAAAGCGCTGCTATTCCAGCTAGGATTATATATATTAAAGTATGTGTTTCCATAAGAAACTTTTGCATTTCAGCAAAAGATTCCCTCCTTCGAGGGAATGATAATAATTATTAAGTCAGCATTCCTCCATCAACATTTATGGTTTGACCTGTAATATATGCCGACATATCACTTGCTAAAAACACGCAAGCATTTGCAACATCTTCTGGAGTTCCTCCACGTTTTAAAGGAATTGCTTTACGCCAACCATCTACTGTAGCTTCATCTAATTTTGCAGTCATTTCGGTTTCAATAAATCCTGGAGCTATGACATTGCTTCTAATATTACGAGAACCTAATTCTAATGCAACAGATTTAGAAAAACCAATAATTCCAGCTTTAGAAGCCGCATAATTTGTTTGTCCTGCATTTCCTTTTACACCAACAACAGAACTCATATTAATGATAGAGCCTTTGCGTTGTTTCATCATTGGTCTAATTACTGCTTTGGTAAGGTTAAATACCGATTTTAAATTCACTTCTATAACCTTATCAAAATCTTCTTCACTAATACGCATTAAGAGGTTGTCTTTTGTAATTCCAGCATTATTAATGAGTATATCTATACTGCCAAATTCTTTTAAAACTTCAGCTGCTAATTCTTGCGCTTGATCAAAATCGGCTGCATTACTTTGGTAACCTTTAGCTTTTACACCTAAAGAACTTAATTCTTTTTCTAATTCTTGAGCTGCTTCAACAGATGAGCTATATGTAAATGCCACATTAGCACCTTGTTCTGCAAAAACTTTAGCTATACCTCTACCAATGCCACGACTAGCTCCAGTAATTATGGCAGTTTTACCTTCTAATAATTTCATTTAAATAGTTTTTTTGCCACGATCCCGATAGCTCCCGATAGCTATCGGGACGAGACACGAATACTTTTATTTTAACTCGTCTATTACTACTGGCTATTAATTATCTTTTCAAAGATAGCAAATACAAGTTTCATGAAATAAAAAAACCTCACAAAATCACTGAACTAAATTCAGTTTAAACTTGTGAGGTCTTTAACAATTTATAAAATTTTTTATGCCATTACTTCAGCAACTTTTTTTCCAATTTCTGCAGGAGAATCTACTACATGTATTCCACATTCTCTTAAAATGCGCTTTTTTGCTTGAGCAGTATCATCGCTTCCTCCTACAATTGCTCCTGCATGTCCCATTGTACGACCAGCAGGTGCTGTCTCTCCAGCAATAAAACCTACAATTGGTTTTTTACTTCCGCTTGCTTTATACCATTGTGCAGCATCTCCTTCTAATTGTCCACCAATTTCACCAATCATTACTACGCATTCGGTTTCGGGATCGTTAATCAGCATTTCTACAGCTTCTTTTGTTGTTGTTCCAATAATTGGATCTCCTCCTATACCTATTGCTGTTGTAATTCCAAGTCCTTGTTTTACTACTTGGTCAGCAGCTTCATAAGTTAAGGTTCCAGATTTTGAAACAACTCCAACACTTCCTTTTTTGAAAACAAAACCTGGCATAATACCAACTTTCGCTTCTCCAGGAGTAATAACTCCCGGACAATTAGGTCCAACAAGACGGCAATCTTTATCTTTTATATAATCTGCCACTTTAATCATATCTGCAATTGGAATACCTTCAGTAATTGCAATAATTACTTTAATACCAGCATTTGCAGCTTCCATTATTGCATCTGCTGCAAAGGCAGGTGGAACAAAAATTATAGCTGTATCTGCACCAACAGCATTAACAGCATCTTCTACTGTATTAAAAACAGGTTTATCTAAATGTGTTTGCCCACCTTTTCCTGGAGTGACACCACCAACAATATTAGTGCCATACTCAATCATTTGTGTAGCATGAAAAGTACCTTCACTTCCTGTGAATCCTTGAACAATTATTTTTGAATCTTTATTTACTAAAACGCTCATTTAATTATTTATTTTATATCATGACAAAAGTAATTTTTTAACTTAATTTAAAGTTACTTTATTACTATTTATTCTTTAATTTTTCTAATATTTCTGGAATTTTTCTGATGTAAGCCATTTCTTTAAACCTTTCTCTAGCTTCAGATGCAGGAGAACCAAAATAGGTTTTATTCTCTTTTGTAGAATGCCCTAAGCCAGATTGGGCATAAATTTCTGTGCCTTTAGCAATTGTAATACCACTTTTTACACCAACCTGTCCCCAAATAGTCACTTCGTCTTCAATTATTACACAACCAGCGATGCCTGTTTGAGACGCTATTAAACAATTTTCGCCAACAACTGTATCATGCCCAATTTGTACTTGATTATCAATTTTAGTTCCTTCTTTTATAATTGTATCGTTAGTAACTCCTCTATCTATAGTACATAAAGCTCCTAAATCTACATTATCTTTTATAACAACTCTTCCTCCGGATAACAATCTATCATGTCCTTTTGGTCTTTTTTTATAATAAAAAGCGTTGGCTCCTAAAACTGTTCCAGCATGGATTGTAACATTGTTGCCTATAATACTATCATCGTAGATACTAACATTTGAATGAATTAAACAATTATCTCCAATAACTACATTATTCCCAATAAAGCAATTAGGCTGAATGATAGTGTTCTTTCCAATTTTTGCTGAACTTGATATATTTTGATTAGAAGAATTAAATGGTTTAAAGTGTTTGGCCAGTTTATTGAAATCTCTAAAAGGGTCGTCAGATATTAATAAGGCTTTACCTTCTGGACATTCTACTTCTATATTTATTAATACTACTGTTGCTGCAGATTGCAAGGCTTTATCATAATATTTTGGATGGTCAACAAATACAATATCTCCAGAAGACACAACATGAATTTCATTCATTCCTAAAACAGGGAAATCATCTTTACCAACGTATTTAGTGTTAATAATTTTTGATATTTGACTTAGTGTGTATGGTTTATGGAATTTCAAATTAAGTTATTCTTTAACACGTTCTTTGTATGTTCCTTTCTCGGTTTCTACTTTAATTTTGTCACCTTCATTAATAAACAATGGTACATTTACAGTTGCTCCAGTTTCTACAGTAGCTGGTTTTGTAGCGTTAGTAGCTGTGTTGCCTTTAATTCCAGGTTCGGTTGCAGTAACTTCTAAAATTACACTTGCTGGCATTTCGACAGAAAGTGGCATATTATCTTCGGAGTTAATAATAATAGTTACAATTTCTCCCTCTTTCATTAATCCTGGATTATCTATGGTATTTTTGTTTATTATAATTTGATTATAATCATCAACATTCATAAAATGGAAAAGATCACCTTCTGGATATAAATATTGAAAACGATGTGTTTCTACTCTCACGTCTTCAATTTTATGTCCAGCAGAAAATGTATTATCTATAACTTTTCCTGTAGTTACACTTTTAAGTTTTGTTCTTACAAATGCTGGACCTTTTCCAGGTTTTACATGTAAAAACTCAATAATTTTAAAAATATCATGATTGTATTTTATACACAATCCGTTACGAATATCCGAAGTACTTGCCATTGTTGTTATGTATTAATTTGATTTAACGTATCCTTTCATTATACCACGATGGGAATTTTTAATAAACTGAAGTATCTCGTCACGTTCTGGAGTTGCTTCCATTTCGGCTTCAATAATTTCTGAAGCTTGAGTGTTATTATAATTTTTTTGATAAAGTAGTCTGTAAATATTCTGTATCTCTCTAATCTTTTCAGAAGTAAACCCTCTTCTACGCAATCCGACAGAATTAATTCCAACATAAGATAAAGGTTCTCGTCCTGCTTTTACATAAGGAGGAACATCTTTTCTTACCAAAGTACCACCAGTTACAAATGCATGATTACCAATAGAACAGAATTGGTGTACTGCTGTCATTCCTGCAAGAATTACATAATCTCCAACTGTAATATGACCTGCTAATGTACTGTTATTAGAAAAAATGCAATTATTTCCAACAACGCAATCATGAGCAATATGGCAATATGCCATAATTAAGCAATCATTACCAATTACAGTCTTCATTTTATCTGCAGTTCCTTTATTTATTGTAACACATTCTCGAATAGTGACATTATTACCAATTATTACAGTTGAATCTTCGTCATTATATTTTAAATCCTGCGGAATAGCAGAAATTACAGAGCCAGGAAAAATGTTACAGTTTTTTCCAATACGAGCACCTTCCATTATAGTAACATTAGAACCTATCCATGTGCCTTGACCAATTTTAACATTGTTATGGATAGTTGTAAAAGGTTCTATTACAACATTTTTCGCGATTTTTGCTCCAGGATGAACATAGGCAAGTGGTTGGTTCATTTCTTAGTTTTTATTGTTTTTAAAGCACAAAATGTGTACACTAATCATATATTATTTAACTTTTGATATTTGTGCCATGAGTTCAGCTTCGGCACAAAGCTTTCCATTAGCATAGGCATAACCTTGCATATGGCAAATCCCTCTTCTAATTGGAGTTATTAAAGAGCACTTAAAAATTAAGGTGTCTCCAGGCATAACTTTTAGTTTAAACTTCACTTTATCTATTTTCATAAAGAATGTAAGGTAATTTTCTGGGTCTGGAACAGTACTTAACACAAGAATTCCTCCGGTTTGTGCCATAGCTTCAACAATTAAAACTCCTGGCATTACTGGTGCTCCAGGAAAATGGCCTAAGAAAAAAGGTTCGTTAATAGTTACATTTTTTGAGCCGACAACATGAGATTTAGATAATTCGAAAATTTTATCAATTAATAGAAAAGGTGGTCTATGAGGCAACATATCCATAATCTGATTTACATCCATGAGTGGTGTTTGATGCAAATCTACAGACGGAACATTATTCCTCATTTCCAGCTTTATTATTTTAGACATTTTTTTTGCAAATTGTGTGTTTACATAATGTCCTGGTTTATTGGCGATAACTTTTCCTCTTATTCTGGTCCCTATTAATGACAAATCTCCTAAAACATCAAGTAATTTATGTCTTGCAGCTTCATTGGGATGATGTAATGTTAAATTATCTAAAATTCCATTTGGTTTAACAGCAATATCATCTTTTTTGAAAGCTATTTTTAAGCGTTCCATAGTTTCAGTTGATAATTCTTTGTCAACATAAACAATAGCGTTATTTAAATCTCCACCTTTTATTAGACCTTTTTCCAATAGCATTTCAATTTCATGTAAAAAGCTAAATGTTCTGGAATTAGAAATTTCTTTCTTAAAATCTGAAATATGCTGAAGCGTTGCATTTTGAGTTCCTAAAACTTTAGTGCCAAAATCGACCATTGTTGTTACCTGATATTCATCAGAAGGAATAATTGTAATTTCACTTCCAGATTCTACATCAATATAAGATATGACATCTTTAACTACGTATTCTTTTCTATTACTATCTTGTTCAACTAATCCAGCTTTTTCTAATACTTCAACAAAATATTTTGCCGAGCCATCCATGATTGGAGGTTCGGATGTATTAAGCTCTATAATAACATTATCAATTTCTAATCCAACCAGAGCTGCTAAAACATGTTCGCAAGTTTGAATAGTTACTCCATTTTTTTCTAAACAAGTACCGCGTTGTGTATTGCTTACATAATTTGCATCAGCTTCAATAACTGGGCTGCCTTCAAGATCTATTCTCTTAAATGAATACCCATTATTAACTTCGGCAGGTTTAAAAGTTAATGTCACTTCTTTTCCTGTATGAAGTCCTACTCCTGTTAAAGAAACTTCTTTAGCAATTGTTGTTTGTTTAGACTCGGTATTAACCATTGTTTTTTACTTTTTTTTCTAAATCGGCTATGTTTTTTATAATCTTTGGCAGATTTTTAAAATATACATACGATTTGTTATAATCTCCATAAGAGAATGCTGGTGATCCTTGTAACACTTCATCATCTTTTACATTTCTCCCAATACCTGATTGCGCTTGAATTTTAACATTATTTCCAATACTCAAATGTCCTGCAATTCCAACTTGTCCACCAATTTGACAATTCTCTCCTATTTTAGTAGATCCAGCAATTCCTGTTTGGGCTGCAATTACTGTATTCTTGCCAATCTCAACATTATGTGCTATTTGAATTTGATTGTCAAGTTTTGCACCTCTACGAATTATTGTTGAACCCAATGTTGCTCTATCTATAGTTGTTGCTGCTCCAATATCTACATAGTCTTCAAGAATAACGTTCCCAGTTTGTGGCACTTTGTTATACTCCCCTTTTTCATTTGGCGTAAAACCAAAACCATCTGCACCAATAATTGCACCAGAATTTATGATACAGTTATTACCTATAATACATTCAGAATATATTTTCGCTCCAGAAAACACTACAACACCATTACCAATAGTTACATTATCACCAATATAGCTATTAGGATAAATTTTTACCTTATTGCCAATCTTTACATTATCTCCAATATAAGAAAATGCTCCAATATATATATGTTCTCCATAAGTTGAAGAATCTGAAATAAAACAAGGTTGTTCTATTCCAGTTTTATTCATTTTAATCTCATTGTAATATTCCAACAACTTTGAAAATGCTTTATATGCATCTTCAACTTTAATTAAAGTGGTGCTTAATTCATTTTCAGGGCTAAAATCTTTATTAACAATTGTGATTGAAGCCTTTGTGCTATATATATATTGAGTGTATTTTGGATTGGCTAAAAAGGTAAGTGTCCCTTTGGTTCCTTCTTCAATTTTTGCAAGTTTAGAGACTTCAACATCTGGACATCCAACAATGTCTCCTTCTAAAATTCCTGCTATTTGTGTTGCTGTAAATTTCAAGTGTTTCTATTTATTTTTTTTCAATGGTCATCCCGATAGCTATCGGGACTGTTCGCTATTAATCATTCCCTTGAGTGATAAAACTTTTAGCATGCTCGTTTCATTTGACGCAAAAATATAAAAAATGTTCTAAAGTTTGTCTTTTGGATAGCATATATAATATTTGGTAACTGGTTTTGAAAGCACTTTTAAATTTAGATGATCTGAAGCCTTTACAATATCTGTTACTTTTCCAGTTTTAAACAAGATATTAATTTTTTGATTTTTTAATTGATACGCTTGATTTGTTACTTCTCCCTTAAATACAAAATACGCAGCTTCATCTTTTGTAATCTTATAATCAGTCATCAAATTAGTAATATGCGTCTTTAATTTCTCTTTTTTAATTTGATGGTTTTTTATCTCAATTTTTAAAAGGTCTCTGTTAATAATCATTTTACTAAGGTTGCTTAACACAAAATCATTATGAGATTGCCAATCTTTCATTGCTGAAATTATATCAATATCATCCAGACTGGCAAAAGTCTCAAGAGCTTCATCATTAAACTCATCTTTAGCTATTTTATTTTCCAGAAAGTATAACAACGCTTTACTTGCTATAAGCGATTCGCCTTTAAGAGTTAATTCTTTTGCACGTTGTAATGTTCTAATCATTAACTGTTCGGCAACCAAACTGGTTTTATGCAAATATACTTGCCAATACATTAATCGTCTTGCTGTTAAAAATCGCTCAACCGAATAAATTCCTTTTTCTTCTACAACGAGTTCTTCATTAACAACATTTAGCATAGTTAATAAATGTGCACTGTTTATATTACCTTCAGAAACTCCTGTGTAAAAACTATCGCGTTTTAAGTAATCGGCACGATCCATATCCATTTGGCTGGAAATTAACTGACACATGAACTTACGATGATATTCTCCTTTAAATAATTTAATAGCAAGCGTTAAATTTGAGTTAAATTCAGTATTCAGTTTTTGCATAAATAATAACGAAATTTCTTCATGCGAAACATCTTTTACAATACTATGCTCCATCGAATGACTAAACGGACCATGACCAATATCGTGCAACAAGATTGCAATTAACAATGCGTTTTCTTCATCTTCAGAAATTGTAACTCCCTTAAAACGAAGTATCCTAACAGCATTTTGCATTAAATGCATACTTCCTAATGCATGATGAAATCTTGTATGGTGCGCTCCGGGATACACTAAATAAGACAATCCCATTTGAGTGATTCGACGTAGCCTCTGAAAGTACTTATGCTCTATCAAATCAAAAATTAAAGAATTCGGAATCGTAATAAATCCGTAAATTGGATCGTTAAATATTTTAAGTTTGTTTTTAGTATGCAAACGCTAATTGAGTTAAAAATTTATGCAAATATAAATATATGAACAATATAAACATTCTTTGGGTTGATGATGAGATAGATTTATTAAAACCACACATTTTATTTTTAGAAAAAAAAGACTACACTGTTACAACATGTAAAAGTGGTACAGAAGCCATTGAGATTATTGAAGATCAAAACTTCGATATTGTTTTCTTAGATGAAAACATGCCAGGTTTAACAGGGTTGGAAACCTTAGCCGAAATTAAGGAGAAACAGAGCAATCTTCCAGTTGTAATGATTACCAAAAGTGAAGAAGAATATATCATGGAAGAAGCCATTGGAAGCAAAATTGCAGATTACCTTATTAAACCGGTAAATCCACATCAAATTTTATTGAGTTTAAAAAAGAATTTAGATCATACGCGATTGGTTTCAGAGAAAACCACATCAAGTTATCAGCAAGAATTTAGAAAAATAGCTATGGATTTATCTATGGTAAACAGTTATGAAGAATGGGTAGAATTATATCAAAAGCTCATCTATTGGGAAATTGAACTTGAAGATATTGAAGATCCTGCCATGTTCGAGATTTTAGAATCTCAAAAAAATGAGGCAAATCTCCAGTTTGGTAAATTTATCGATAATAGTTACGAGGATTGGTTTCAACCAAATACAGATGCTCCAATACTGTCTCACACTTTGTTTAAAGAAAAGATTGTACCAGAATTAAGTAAAAAACAGCCAACTCTTTTAGTAGTTATAGATAATTTAAGATACGACCAATGGAAAGCATTTGAGCCTATTGTAAATAGTTATTTTAAAAAAGAAAGCGAAACACCATATTATAGTATTTTACCAACTGCTACACAATATGCAAGAAATGCGATTTTTTCTGGATTAATGCCAAGTGATATGGAACGCTTACATCCAAACTACTGGAAAAACGACAATGATGAAGGAGGCAAAAATTTGTATGAAAACGAATTTCTGACAGCTCAATTAAAACGATTAGGACTTAATCATATTAAACATGAGTACTTTAAGATCACAAATTTAAAATCAGGAAAAAAATTAGCTAACAATTTTAAGTCTAAAAAAGACAACGACCTTACTGTAGTTGTTTACAACTTTGTAGATATGCTTTCTCACGCAAAAACCGAAATGGATGTTGTAAAAGAACTTGCTTCTAACGACAAAGCTTATAGATCGCTTACTGTAAGCTGGTTTAAAAATTCTCCTTTATTAGAAATAATACAACAAGCACAGCAATTAGGATTTAAACTTATTATCACTACAGATCATGGAACTATTAATGTAAAAAATCCATCCAAAGTTATTGGAGATAGAGATACAAGTCTAAACTTACGCTATAAAACAGGACGAAGCTTAACTTTCGAGGAGAAAGATGTTTTGGCAGCAAGAGACCCAAAAAATATTTTTTTGCCATCAATAACAATGAACAGTTCTTTTATTTTTGCCAAAAGCGATTTGTTTTTCGCGTACCCAAATAATTATAACCATTATGTAAGTTATTATCGTAATACCTACCAACATGGAGGAGTCTCTTTAGAAGAAGTTATTATTCCGTTTGTGGTCTTAAATCCAAGGTAGAAGCTGGATGTTTGCCAGATGATAAAAAGACGTTACAATGTCATGCTGAACTCGTCTAAACATTACCATATTTATTGATATAAAAAGAGTTGTCAGCAATCAGAAAAATACCGATAATTGAAATGAATTTCAATTAAATTAGTATTTTTATCTAAAATTAGATGAAATGGACATACAAACAAGAAAATTAACATTGATTCAAGAATTTTTAAAACTTCAAAGCGAAGGAGCAATATCACGTATAGAAAAATTTATTAAATTGGAAAGGGAATTATCTTTAGACCCAATGACAACTGAAGAACTTAACAAACGAATAGATGAGTCAGAATCTGACTTTGAAAATAATAGATATAAAAGTAACTCTGAATTAATTACCAAATACCAATAATGATCTTAAAAGTAATTTGGTCTGACTTTGCAGAAAAACAACTTGATGAAATTTTTGAATATTACTTTAAAAACATTAGCAATCGAACGGCTAAAAAAATAGCTGGAAATATTCTTCTTGAAACCAAAAAACTTGGAAAAACTCCATTTATTGGACAAATGGAAGACTTACTAATTGATAGAAACACAGAATATAGATATTTGATTTATACCAACTATAAAATTATCTACTCTGTTGATGAACCAAATGGGTTTGTGAAAATCGCTGATATTTTTGATTCAAGACAAAACCCAGTAAAGGTTAAGCGTAAAAAATAAACCACTATGGACTAAAGTACCATAGGTTTGACAACGAATGAAATTCGTTTTAGTATGAAACTTATTTGGTTTGAAGACAGAAGTTGGGATGTAATCTTCGGTCTTCTGTCTCCCAACTTCCAACCCTAAAATATTTTTAGAAGCTAAAGCGAAATGCACTAATACCGATAGCTATCGGTAGCATAGTTTTAACTATTTTTGAGACCAATAAAATGCATTGACAACATCTCGTTTGTGGTCTTAAATCCAAGGTAGATAACTTCTTTTTTGAAAGTTATATCAATTCAAATAAAACTTTTTGCAATGTAAAGAAGAAAAGAAACTAGAACATAGATGAAAGATTCCTTTATAATAAGCTGTCTTTGTTCTTGACTCTATTATCTTTTTTCTTTTAACTCAACTTGTTTAAATACCTCATTTTCAGATAATGATTATCCTTTAAAAAGAAAGATTTATACATAAATTATCCACAAATTGCACAAAACATCGATGAAATACACATTTTTCTTGTTTATTTGTAAAATAATTACTAACATTGCTTAACAATTGATGAATAAAACAGAACATTTTGGTTTAGAATCTATAGATGATGTAGCAAGTAAGCTACTAAAAAGCTTTAAAACGAAAACAATTTTGTTTTATGGCGAAATGGGAGTTGGCAAAACAACGCTAATAAGTGCTTTAGTAAAAGCATTAGGAGGCAAAGTTAAAGCGACAAGCCCAACTTTTTCGATTGTGAATGAATATAAAGTAAAAGATGATATTGTTTATCATTTTGACTTTTATAGAATTGAAAATGCAAATGAAGCTTTAGACATAGGAATAGAAGATTATTTGTATTCTGGACATTGGATTTTTATAGAATGGCCAGAAAAAATTAGAGCTTTTATACCAAATGAAGCCGATGTTTTGCAATTAAAACTGAATAAAAACGGTTCTAGAGCACTTAAATTGAGTGTTTATAACGAAATAAGTAAAATAAATTAAAAATAATTAGTAAAAATAAGTAAACACAGCCCAAATCAAAATCATAATAGTACGGTAAAACCGTACTATTCAAGAGGTTTGATAAATTGATTTTAACAAAATATTAACACTTTTAGGAAAGCCCAAAAGTTATCTTTGTTACAATAATTAATTAATTAAATCCCTTGAATTATGAAAACTAAAAAAGTTTTAATCGCTATTGCGATATTTGGAGGTGTTTTGTTTACAGCACAAGCTACTAATCTAATAGATTTAGATGGACAAACAAAAACCGAAGTTAGGAAATCAAGTATCAGAATTCCAGGTCAGTAAAAAAGAACTGATTGTAGGAAGTATTATAGCTACTTATATAGCTATTACTCCCTATTTATTTACATTATGGGAAGGTGTTCCAGCTCAAAAGACCTGGGACACTTTTTTATTTACTTATACTACCATTTATTATTTCGACGTACAAACTTTAGTTTGGACCATATTAGGTAAACTTATTCCTCTTTTCTTATTAATAATTTGGATGTTTACAAATCGTAATTGGTGGTATCATGTATTATTAGTGCCAATAGCGATGTATGTTTATCAAATACTTACTGTCTTAAATGATGAACTAGAATTTGCAGATGAAAATCAAATTTTATATTTGTTACCAGTCATGGCAGTTATAATACCTTCTATTTATTTATTAAGGGCTAAAATGTTTAATAAATTAAATGATGCCGGAAAGACTATGGAAGAACTCGAAGAGGAATTAAAAAAGAAACCAAGCTCCTTTACAGATTATTTTTAGATTTTATTTCAAATTTATTTGTAATTTGGGTTTTCAATTAACCTAACTATGAGTAAATCTCTCTCTCCTTTTACAAAAGAACAACTGCTTCCTCAAGAAGAAATGTTGGAAGTGCTTAAACGCAAAGGTAATTTATATATTGGTATTCCTAAAGAAACCTCCTTTCAAGAAAGACGTGTTTGCCTTACACCTGATGCTGTTTCGGCATTGGTAAACAATGGTCATAAAGTCCTTTTAGAAACTGGAGCTGGAGATGGCGCAAATTATAATGATAAAGATTATAGTGAGGCAGGAGCAAAAATCACAAAGGTGAAATCTAAAGTATTTTCCTGCCCTATTATTTTAAAAGTCGAACCGCCTTCTTTTGATGAGATTAAACTTCTCAATCCTCAAACCATCCTTATTTCGGCATTGCAACTCAAAACACAAAGCAAAGCTTATTTTGAAGCTTTAGCAAAAAAAAGAGCTACAGCATTAGCATTTGAGTTTATTAGAGATGAAGATGGTGCATATCCTGCAGTAATGCAATTAAGTGAAATAGCTGGTACAGCTTCAGTATTAATTGCTGCCGAGTTACTCTCTAATGTGAATGATGGAAATGGCTTATTGTTTGGCAATATTAGTGGTGTTCCTCCAATCGAGGTGGTTATTCTAGGCGCTGGAACCGTTGGAGAATTTGCTGCACGTTCTGCAATTGGACTTGGAGCAAACATAAAAGTTTTTGATAATTCGATTACAAAATTGCGTTCTCTTCAAACAAATTTAGGAAGAACCATTTACACATCTACCATGCAACCCAAAAATATACTTAAGGCTCTAAAACGTTGTGATGTTGCCATTGGCGCAGTAAGAGGCAAAAATAGAGCTCCAATTTTGGTAAGTGAAACTATGGTTGAAAGCATGAAAAATGGTGCACTTATTATAGATGTTAGTATAGATATGGGTGGCTGTTTCGAAACTAGTGATATTACCACACACGATAATCCAACTTTTATAAAACATGGCGTTACTCATTATTGTGTGCCAAATATTCCTGCGCGTTACTCCAGATCTGCTTCAGTTTCAATAAGTAATATTTTTACACCATATCTATTAAAAATTGCCGAAGATGGTGGCATAGAAAATGCACTGCGTTTTGATCGTGGTTTAAAAAATGGTTTGTATTTTTACCACGGAATTTTAACCAACAAATCTGTAGCAGATTGGTTTGATCTGGATTACAGTGATGTTAATCTTCTAATTTTTTAAGTGCTTTAAAAGCACTAATTTATAATCACATATGAAACATCCATAACAAAATCATTTGATATACAAGGTAATCAGAAATTTTATCTTGAAAATCATACCTACAAGGAATTCCTGCAAGGTTTTACAAACCTTGTAGGTATAAACCTTGCAGGATTAATCTGTTTTTGATATTTTTTACTAAAATAAATCATCAAATAATTAATTATCACATAATTAAATTTTAATTTTATATCGAACTCACGTTAACTTACGATTATATATGAAATTTACACATCGCTTAGGTTATTATCTTGGAGGATTCTCTATTGGACTTATTTTTTTAGCTTTTTTTTTAAGTGGTAAAAGGGCCTCTTGTAGTTATGGTCCAGATGCTAGAGTGCTAAAAAATATTAGCACAAAACAACTTGTCTATTCTCCAAATGTTATTGAATTAATCACAAACAAATCCATCGACTCATTAACAATTTCTAAAGTATTAAAATCGGGAGATATAGATTTTTCTGAAGTAAATAGAGATCTCGATTCTTGTAAAATTTATATTATTGAACAAGAGATCAATGATAAAAATATTGCCTTAACTGTTGAAAACTGTGAAGCGATAGCAACAATAAAAACAATTAGAATAAAATAAAATTTTCTATTTTTTTTCACTGCTGTCCGATTAAAATTTACACTAACGTTTAAAAGCTTATATATAGCAATAGATTGAACGTTTTTAACAAAGACACACCTTGCTTTTTACTTTTTTTTTAATTTTATATTTTAACTAAAACTACTATTGTTTAAAAATATGTCTGTCTCCCGATAGCAATCGGGATAGTTACAATCAAGTCTTTGTTCTTTGCTCTTACAGCGGAGCGGTCTTACATCTTTTATCGGACAACAATGATTTTTTTTATCAAATAACCTTCTACTTCTTTTTATTTTAAAAATCATCTTGATTCTCTCAATCTCTTAATCCAAACAAACTTTTAAATAACAGTAGCTTCATCCGCATTTGGAGTAACATTGATAAATTAATTAACACAATTACAACCACAATATGTCAATAAAGCATGGAATGACATTGTTCCCTGTCTAGTTTAAAGCCAATTATAAATAATTTCATTAGTTTATCGGCAATTTTATACAGATTCTCTGTGTAAGTGATGTTTGTCGTGAAAAACACTTACTTAATATAATAATAACTTAAGTTTAAATTATTTTTCACATATTTGCTTCAACTTAAAATTAAACCCAAATTTAATGACTACTAACCAATTAAATATTTTTGGCAACAATGTGACTAATTACGATACTTTAACGAGTCTAGAAGTAGTAAAATACAAATATAATTTAGAAACCATAAGAGAATTACCATCAAAAAAATTTGATGCCGTTCTTTTAAAAGTAGAACATAGCGAATTCCTTGAAGAAGATTTACTATATTTATTAAATCCTAAAGTTATTTTATATAAGGTAAAGATGTTCTTAACCAAGAAAATATTAATGGAAGAATTATAAACTCATTATAATCTTTTAATAATTACTAAAACCTACTATTTTGAGCCAATTAAAAAAAGGAGTTGTTTTAAACTATACAACCATCATTTTAACAAATGTTATTGGGTTATTACTAACACCTTTTATTCTTAATCATTTGGGTAAAGCAGAGTATGGTATTTATATAACTATTGGCGCACTAGTAGGTACAATCTCATTGTTGGATTTTGGTCTTAATAATACAATAGTGCGTTTTGTTGCCAAATATCGAGCAGAAAAAGACAGCATTGGACAAGAAAATTTTTTGGCAACAACAATGGCTCTCTATTCTATTATTTCCATAATGGTGGTTGTCTTCGGAGTTGTCTTTTTTGGTTTTATTGATACTTATTTTACAAAAATGACTATAGAAGAATTAGCTATAGCTAAAGTAATATTCTCAATTTTTATTTTTAATTTGGCCATTGGGCTTCCTGGTGCTGCCTTAACAGGTATATGCTATGGCTACGAAGAATTTGTATTTCCCAAATCTTTAAATATTATAAGGTACATATTAAGATCAATTACTGTTGTTGCTGTATTGCTCTTTGGTGGTAGAGCAATAGCATTAGTTATTATTGATTCGATATTTAATATCCTGATTATTTTAATAACGGGTTATTATGTTTTCAAAAAATTAAAGATTAAAATAAAATTTCACGATTTTTCAATTCGGTTTGTTAAAGAGATCTTTGGGTATTCTACATGGATTTTTGTTTTTTCGTTGGTTGCAATGTTTCAGTGGAAAGCGGGACATTGGGTACTTGGCAGAATTAGCCTCCCCGAAGTGTTAACCATATATGGAATTGGAATTGTTTTGGGAACGTATTATGGTGCCTTCTCAACTGCAATATCCAGTGTTTTTTTACCAAGAGCCACAAAAATGTCTGTAGAAAATGCCTCTGGAGAAGAACTCACAGATATGATGATTAAAATAGGTAGATTGTCTTTTATTATATTAATGTTTGTTCTAAGTGCATTTATACTCTTTGGCAGACAGTTTGTGTTTTTATGGGTTGGTGGAGAATTAGGTGAAGATGGTAGCTTTCAATCATGGGTTATTGCTCTTATGATTATGGTTGCTTATACATTACCTTTAGTACAAGGTTTTGGAAATTCTATTTTAGAAGCAAAAAGCAAATTAGCATTTAAAGCTATTTTGTATCTTTCGTTTATGATTTTAGGCACTATTCTAGGAGCTTTATTGGCAAATCGTTATGGACCAATTGGTATGATGACTGGCTCAGTAATTGCTTGGATAATTGTTCAAAATGTGATGAATTTTTATTATCACATAAAAATTGGACTTAACATCATTAGGTTTTTTAAAGAACTGTTTAATAAAACAGTTTTGTCAATAGTCTTAGCAATAGGTATAGGTTTTATAATCAATTTAATACCTGGGATAGGCTGGATTAATTTCCTAGTGAAATCAATTATTTACACTATTATATTTGGTGTTTTAGCTTATAATATTGGATTAATCGAGTTCGAAAAGCAACTATTTAGAAAAGCATTTTATAAAGTATTAAAAAGATAAAAAAATGGATAACCTTTTAAAACTTAACAATATATCTTTTTCAGATAATGGTAGAAAAGTTAATTATGATTATTCTTTTGATAATAAATTAAAAAAATATTTTAATATAGACCAACCGTTTTATGTAAAATATGACTTAGATGTTAGTGAAGTTCCCAAAAGCATTTTAGTAATCCCATTCCTATCAAATATGCTTACAATTTCTTGGTTTGCTGGTTTTGACATTGAAGTACAAGAAGTAGATGAGGATTTTTATGATGCTATGAAGCTTGTTAAAATTGAGTTTGAAAAGCAATTTTCAGAGTATGAATTAATAGGTAATTTAATTGCAAAACAACTAGTAAAAAATATAATAAATGGTAATAATAATGCAATGCTTTTTAGTGGAGGCATTGATGCTTATGCTACTTATATAAGAATTCATAACAAAATTCCCGATTTAGTAACCATTTTAGGTGCTGATATTGAAATAGATGACCAATCACAATGGAATGCATTCACCGATTTTATAGAAAACGAAAAACTTTTACAAGAAAACAAAAAACAATATATAGAAACTAATGTTAGAAATTTTTACACCTATCAAATAGAGCTATTGCTTAAAGATATTGGCTGGTGGGGAAAAGTACAACACGGTTTATCATTGATTGGGTCTCTTGCTCCTATTTCATATATAAACTCATATGCCAATATTTACATTGCATCATCATATACAGAACATATTGATATTGCTTGGGGTTCTACACCACAAATTGATGAAAAAATATCTTGGGCTTCAATTAAAGTCTTTCATGACGGTTTTGAACTAAAAAGACAGGATAAAGTTGATTTAATAACAAAATTTTCAACTGACACAGATACAAATTTCAAACTTCGTGTATGCTATTCAGAGCTTAGAGAAGGCTTTAATTGTAGTAATTGTGAAAAATGTTTTAGAACTATCCTCGGAATTATTTTATCTGGGAGAAACCCGAACGCTTTTGGCTTTAAAGTGAAGAAGGAATTTTATCCAGAAATTTTCAAAATATTAAACTCGTCGTCATTTTCAAAAGGCACTCAATATTTTTGGTGGGAATTAATGGAGAAAGCGAAAACGACAAATGAATACTTTATCCTTGAAGATAAAAAATATGAATCATCTTATTTAGAAAGAATTAAAAACGGTGAATTAGATTTAATGTTCAATAAAAACCTTAATAAAGCTAAAAAAATTGACACAAATAAATACAAATTCATTCTTCGAAATAAATTTCCATTATTTTTCAAACTATATAAAAGAATCAGATATTAAAAAATTATGAAGTATGGACTATTAAAATATGATGAAAACAAGCGGTTTTTCAATGTTGGGGATAACATACAAAGTTTAGCGGCTAAACAATTTTTGCCCAAAGTTGATGTGTTTTTGAATAGAGAAAGATTAGGAAAATACAAAGGCGAAAAAACTAAACTTATTGCAAATGGTTGGTTCACTCATAATATTCATAATTGGGTTCCCTCAGATGATATTGATCCTCTTTTTGTGTCTTTCCACATGAATAACACAGCAGCTCCTTTCATGTTGAGTAGCCAAGGTATTTCTTATTTAAAAAAGCATGAGCCCATTGGATGTAGAGATCAATTTACTGTAGATATACTAAAAGCAAAAGGAATCGATGCTTATTTTACTGGGTGTTTAACGCTTACATTGGATACTTATAAAGTTGACGATTCTGAAAGGAATGAAACTATTTATATTGTAGATCCGCTTTATAATTATCCGAGAAAAGAGAAAGTTTTTTACAACTTTAAAGCTTTTATAAGAAGCATATTAAACGGAAAAATTTTAAACTTAGGTAAAAAAGACAAGCATATTAAAAAATTTATAGATAAAGAGCTTATTAAATCTGCAATATTTATAAATCAAGAACCTCCTTCAAATACATATACTGATGAAGAAAAATTTGAAATGGCAGAATCGCTTTTAAAAAAGTATGCAAGAGCAAAATTAGTGATTACATCAAGAATACATTGTGCATTACCATGCCTAGCCCTAGGCACTCCCGTTATATTTGTTAATGGGTTTGATAGCTTTGTTGATTCTTGTCGCTTTGATGGTATATTAGACCTTTTTAACAGAATAGATGTTAATGCAAAAACAGGCGATTACAAAGCAAATTTTGATTTAAAAGGTAAAATTGATAAAAATACAATGGTCAAGAACTTTGAGAAACATCATAAGTTAGCCAGCCCTCTAAAGAAAAGATGCAGAGACTTTATTAATAATCTGTAAAATTTGAATATACCATTAATTAAAGCGTATTAATGAAACTACTTTATATTACAAATCAAATATGTGGTTCAGGTGGTTTAGAACGTGTTTTATCTATCAAAGCCAGTTACCTAGCTGATAAGTTAGGGTATAATGTTCATGTCGTTACTCTTAATCAAAATGATGCACCTCTTTTTTATAAATTTAGCGATAAATTAAAATACCACGATATTACAGTTAATGGGAACTATCTTCAGTATTTTATTAAATATCGTAACTGCCTAAAATCAATAATTAATACCATACAGCCAGATATAATATCTGTTTGTGATGATGGTCTTAAAGGTTTTTTTGTTCCAAAAATAATTCATAAGCCATGTATTATGATTTATGAAAGACATGCTTCAAAAAATATTTTCAAGAAAACAGATACTCCTAATATTTTACAAAAAATAAAATATAAAGTGATTGATATAATGATGCACTATGGTGCTAAAAATTATGATGCTTTTGTTGTATTAACAAATTATAATACGAATGAATGGAAGCTGGATAATCTAACAGTTATTGCCAACCCCCTTTCTTTTTATCCTAACACTTTATCTAATGGTAATAATAAAAAAGTGATTACTGTTGGAAACCATGGCTATCAGAAAGGATTGGATAGGTTGCTTCAAATATGGGAACGTGTTTCAGATAAGTTTCCCGAATGGAAACTTGATGTATATGGTAAGATTGATAAAAATGAAACTTATATAGCCTTAGCAAAAAAATTAAATATAGATAATAGTGTTAATTTTCACAATCCTGTAAAAAACATAGGAGATAAGTACCAAGAAGCTTCAATTTACGCGATGACATCTAGATCTGAAGGTTTTGGCATGGTTTTAATTGAAGGAATGGCTTATGGACTCCCTTGTATTTCTTTTGATTGCCCAAGTGGACCAAGAGACATCATAACTGATAAAGAAAGTGGCTTTTTAATATTAAATGGAGATATTGAAACATATACTGACAAATTAATCTTGCTAATAGAAAATAATTTATTACGATTACAAATGGGTAAAAAAGCAAGAGAAAAAGCAAAGAAATATTTACCTGAAAATATAGTACCACAATGGCACGATCTATTTTTAAGCCTAATTAAACTAAAGCTATGAAAAAAATATTATTAATAATGCCATATGGTAGTGTTGGAGGAATGGAAAGATTAGCCTTATCATTTTACAAACATTATCTCAGTAAAGGATATAAAGTAAAGGCACTTAAATTTATAAAATTAAAAACTGATATAATAAATTTTGGAAAGAATGAACTCTACCTAAAATCATATGATTTCAGTTCAATGTCGAAAATTGAACGAAGTCTTTTTTATATAACTACTCCATGGCTTATAAGAAAAATAATAAAAAAAGAAAAAATCACACATAGCATTTCATTTGGAGATATGGCAAATTTATTTAGTTCATTAACTTTAACTAAAGAATTTAAAATTGCCAGTATACATGCTCTAAAAAGTGTTGAATTTGTTAATCAGTCTTTATTTAATTCTATTTTTAAAATAAGTTATAAAACATCGTACTATTTTCTTGATAAAGTTGTGTGTATAAGTAAAGATATCAAAGAAGATTTAATAAGAAAGTGTAATTTTAAATTTGTTGATAAGCTAGAAATTATTTATAACCCTCACGATTTAGACGAAATCAATAAATTATCTAAATTACCTATTGAGAAAGACAAAGAAAATAGTCTTTTTTCTAAAAAAACAATTCTATTTTTAGGTAGATTATCTATTCAAAAATCTCCATGGCATCTTATAAAAGCATTTTCTTTAGTGTTAAAAAATCATCCAGATGTAAAACTTATATTTATTGGAGATGGTGACCCTAATGTAGAAAAATATTTAAATGGTTTAATTAAGGAATTAAAAATTTCAAACTATGTATTTTTCTTAGGAAGAAAGAGTAATCCTTATAAGTATTTAGCTAAAGCGAAAGTATTAGCTTTATCCTCTCATTACGAAGGTACACCAAATGTAATTGTAGAGTCTATTTGTGTCGATACACCCATAGTATCTTCATTTTGTACTAGAGGGATTACTGAATTAATGGGAGTAAAAGATTATAATGAGATACAAAAAAACACACAATTGGAATCCGGAATTGTAACACCAAATCTTTTTAATGGAAAATTGGGAATTCCTAGTGATAATAATTTTATAGAGGAAGAAAAACAGTTAGCTAAAGCACTTTCTACTGTACTTTCATCAGATATACATAAAGAAATATTAAAGAGTAACAAGAATGTTTTATTGTCTAAGTTTGATATAGAAAAAGTTACAAAAAAATATCTAATTAAAAAATAATAATTTAATTCACAAATTATACAATGCTATTTAATTCATTTGAATTTTTAATTTTTTTGCCTACAGTATTTTTACTGTATTGGTTTGTTTTTAAGAAGAAATTAAGCTGGCAAAATTTATTGATATTAGTAGTCAGCTATGTTTTTTATGCTTGGTGGGATTGGCGATTTTTATCATTAATTATTTTTAGTTCAATAATTGATTATACATGTGGATTGCAAATTGAAAAGGCACAACTTAAAAATAAACGGAAGCTTTGGCTAGCAATTAGTATGTTGGTTAATTTAGGGTTTTTAGGAGTATTTAAATATTTTAATTTTTTTTCAGAATCTTTAGCCGAAGCCTTTTTAAAACTAGGGTATGAGTTTGATGCATTAACTTTAAATGTAATACTCCCTGTAGGTATAAGTTTTTATACCTTCCAAACTATGAGTTACACTATTGATGTTTATCGAAATAAATTAAAGCCTACAAAAGATATTATTGCATTTTTTGCCTTTGTTAGTTTTTTCCCACAACTAGTAGCTGGACCAATAGAAAGAGCTACAAATTTATTACCACAGTTTTATAAAAAAAGAAAGTTTAATTATACTAATGCCGTCGATGGATTAAGACAAATTTTATGGGGTTTATTCAAGAAAATTGTTATAGCTGATAACTGTGCACTAATTGTAAATCAAGTATTTGAAAATCAAGGCGAATACAATTCAAGTTCTTTAATAATTGCAGCAGTATTCTTTGCTTTTCAAATTTATGGTGATTTTTCAGGGTACTCCGATATAGCAATTGGTACTGCTAGGTTATTTGGGTTTAATTTAATGCAAAACTTTGCCTTCCCCTATTTTTCTAGAGACATTGCCGAGTTTTGGAGGCGTTGGCATATATCATTATCGACTTGGTTTAGAGATTATTTATATATACCATTAGGTGGTAGCAAAGGTGGGACAAAAATGAAAATCCGTAATACATTTGCTATATTTTTAGTGAGTGGATTTTGGCATGGTGCTAATTGGACCTTTTTGGCTTGGGGATTTTTAAATGCATTATATTTTCTTCCCTTGCTCCTACTCAATAAAAACAGAACCAATACCAATGTTGTGGCCGAAGGGAAAATATTTATCAATCTAAAAGAAATATTTCAAATAAGCATTACATTTATATTAACTCTTTTTGCTTGGATTTTCTTTAGAGCAGAATCAATTGGTAAAGCAATAGAATATATAAAAGCTATTTTTACGAAAACATTAATCAGTTTTCCGACTATTGATATAAAACCCTTTATTTTTATATTCATTTTAGTATTTGTTGAATGGTTACAAAGAGAACAGCAACATGGGTTGGCAATTCATAATATAAAACAAGCCTCAATTCGCTGGAGCATTTATGCATTAATTTTCTGCATAATACTACTCTTTGGTGCACAATCGCAATCATTCATTTATTTTCAGTTTTGATATGAAAAAGTTTTTAATCAAATCATTGTTGTTTTTTGTGCTAGTTGTTAGTATTGTTTCAATTATATTGATAACATCTGGAGGTTATGTGGATTACTTTTATGAAAAATTCACTACACCAAATGCCAGCTCAATGATAATTGGAGATTCAAGAAGTATGCAAGGTATTCAGCCATCAATAATAAACAACTATTTTGCAAATGGAGAATATGAAATCCCGATGTTGAATTATAGTTTTACCATTGCTCAAATATCATATGGCCCTTTATATACCGAAAGTATAAAGAAGAAACTTGATAGTACAACAAAAAACGGATTATTTATTGTTACTGTTAATCCATGGGTTTTATCTACAAGAGAAGAAGATGATGAAGAAAAGGGTGTGTTTTTTGAAAAAGGAATGCCTCCTCACAATATGGAGTTTGTTAATCATAACCCAAATTTCGAATATTTCATTAAAAATTTCAATTACTTTCATTTTAAATCCATTATAAGAAGAACATCAAAAATGCATAAAGATGGTTGGCTAGAAGAATCTAATTTACCCAAGGATAGTACAATGTTAAATGAATGGAAAAAAAATCAGGTAATAATGTATAAAGATTTTGCTTCTAGATGGGTGAAATCTGAATTTAGATTACGAAGTTTAGAACAATTGGTTAAATATTTAGATTTGTATGGTGATATTATATTATTAAGGATGCCAATAGACCAAAAAATAATTGAGGTAGAAAAACAATACTGGGGAGATTTTGATAAGGATATCGAACATATATCTAAAAAAACCAATACAATTTATATTAATTTCTCACAGAGTTTTGAAATGTATAAAACCTATGACGGAAATCATTTAGATAAATATGGAGGAGTAGATTTTACTAAACATCTTTGTGATTCAATCGTTTATAAACTAAATAATTCATTAATTCGATAATGATAGATTTTTTTCCAATAGAATATTACTACGCTATTTATATTAATCTATCATTGTTCATTATTTTATTCACAGTATTACATACACTAGCATTAAAGATCGATGATCCTAAAAATATTAGGTATCTTAATGCTATGGGAGCTTTTCTTCTTATTTTTATTGTTATTTATATGGGTTTACGCCCTATTAGTGGGGCTTTTACTGATATGGTTACCTATGCAGCTCATTTTAACAGATATGCCAATGGGTATCCTATTATTGTAGATACTGATATTGGGTTTCATCTCTTCATGAAATTTTCTTCTCAATTTATGTCTGCAAATATTTTCTTTTTATTGTGTTCATTTATGTATATCTACCCTATGTATTTTATATCAAAAAAGTTTTTTGATAAGTATTGGTTTTTCTCATTTATAATGCTTGTTGTGTCATTTTCATTTTGGCCTTATGGAGTTAATGGGATTAGAAATGGCATTGCAACTTCATTCTTTTTACTAGCCTTTGCATTTCATGAAAAAAAAATATTAATGATTCTTTTTATGGTTTTAGCCTGCCTATCCCATAAAACACTATTACTGCCTACATTAGCTTATATTATAACTCTCATACATAATAACCCTAAAACATATTTAAAAACATGGCTTATTACAATTCCGTTGTCTTTGTTTCTCGGAAGTGTATGGATATCATTATTTTCAAGTCTGGGTTTTGCCGATGACAGATTAGGAGGTTATCTAACTGGTAAAGCTGATGCTCAATTTGAAGATTTAAGTTTTAGATGGGATTTTTTAATATATAGTGGCTCAGCTGTTTTTACAGGTTGGTTTTTTATTTTCAAAAAGGGTTTTAAAGATGTATATTATAATAGATTGCTTAACATTTATTTAATCGCAAATTCATTTTGGATATTAGTTATTCGGGCAAATTTTTCTAATCGATTTGCTTATATTTCTTGGTTTATGATAGGCATTATTATTATTTACCCATTTTTAAAACAACAATTCTATAAAAATCAAAACCTAGTAATTGGTAGAGTATTAATGCTATATTTTTCCTTCACCTATTTTATGTACTATATTTATTATTCATAATAAACATTTAGAATAAATGAAAAAAATAACAGTTTTCACTCCAACTTTCAATCGAGCTTATTGTTTAGGACAGTGCTATAACAGTTTGACTCAACAAACCAACAAAGATTTCACATGGCTTATTATAGATGATGGCTCTACTGATGACACGAAAAAGTTAGTAAATAATTGGATAACTGAACACAAAATTGACATCATTTATCATTTTCAAGAAAATCAAGGAATGCACGGTGCTCACAATGCAGCTTACCGTCTTATTGAAACAGAATTAAATGTTTGTGTAGATTCGGATGATTTTATGCCAGACGATGCCATTGAAAAAATACTATCCTTATGGGAACAATATGGAAACGAAAAATATGCAGGTCTATTAGGATTAGATATTGATAGAAACAATAAAATTATCGGCACCCCTTTTCCTGACGGACTTAAAAAATGTAAATACTATCAATTAAAAAGCAGGTATGGTGTAATTGGAGATAAGAAATTTGTTTACCGTACAGATGTAATTAAAAAGTACCCAGAATATCCTATATTTAAAGAAGAACGATTTGTTCCTCTTGGATATAAATATATGCTAATAGATCAAGATTATTGGCTGTTATGCTTCAATGAAGTTTTTTGTAATGTAGAGTATATGGAAGATGGTTCAAGCTTAAATATTATTAAACAATACAAGAGAAATCCCAGAGGGTTTGCACACGAACGAAAAGAAAGAATGAAACATTCTTATACATTTAAAGAGAGATTTAAAAATGCAATTCATTATGTGTCAAGTAGTATTATGATAAAAAATTGGAAATTTTTGTTTGAATCTCCTAAAAAATTATTAACATTTGTAGCTATTCCTTTTGGGATAGTTTTTTACTTCTATATAATGAATACCGCTAAAAAAGGTGTAATGCAAAAAAGGTAATATTTTAACTATGAGATCAGGTAGAGAAAAGATTCAGAAAATAAAATGGTTTATAAATATATTAGTCAAACTAAACAGTATTATTCCAAATTTTATCAATAAAAGACTGTTTCTTTATTCTAGAAATTTGCCTGGCAATTTAGGATTATTATTAAGGTATATAGCTTTTAAAAATTTAGCAAAACAATGTGGAGAAAACGTATCCATTCAACAAGGGGTTTATTTAAAAGGTATTCACAAAATTTCTATAGGCTCTAATGTAAGTATTCATTCTATGTGCTATTTAGATGGAACTGGTGGCCTTAAGATAGGAAATAATGTATCAATTGCACATGCAAGTACTATAATGACTACTAGCCATACTTGGAGAGATCTTAAAATCCCAATAAAATATAATGAAGCTACAGAAGCTCCCGTAATTATTAAAGATGATGTTTGGATAGGTTGTGGATGTAGAATCTTGTCTGGCGTGACTATTAATACTCGCTCAATTATAGCCGCAGGTGCTGTAGTAACAAAAAATATAGAATCAAATTCCATTTCAGGAGGGGTTCCAGCCAAATTTCTAAAAGAAATATAAATTTAAAAGAGCTGTAATATACAATTACAACTCTTTAAAATGCTCAATAACTTAAATCTACTAATTACATATATTATTAGTATTTATTACTTCATTAATATTAGTAGTACTTTGTATTATAATACATTCATAATTTGAATCAACTTCAATGAAATTGCCATCTAAAGTGATATTCTCATTTATTTCCCTTAAATAAATACCATTATTATTATTTGTTAGTATATCGTTTAAACTGAATGAAAGATCTTTGGAATTAAAAATTTGAATACCTGTTTCAATTTTATTACCAATTAAATTTAGTCCTTTTGAATTTGAAAACAATATTGGAGCGTTTGTACTAGAGTTAAAATCATTATTTAAAACTGTAGTTTCTATAATTCCCTCACCTATCCCTGTGTTTATATTAGAAGCAGTAAATGGATTGCTTACCACATTAATTGTATTGTCAGAAAAATTAACGTTTTCAAGGTTAGTTGAATTGAGAAAAATACCTCTACTATCTAATTTAGAACTGGTGAAAATATTATTTGATATTTCAATATTTTTAATATCAGAAACTAATATTCCAGTAATAAATTCTTTAAAAGTATTTTCAGTAATTATAGCATCCCTATTATATACAAATATCCCAATTGAAAATCCATTTACAATATTGTTAGAAATTTCATTGTTATATATTGTTTCTCCACCATTTAATTTCCCAGCACTTATTCCAATTATATTAGAAGATGAGATAGATGTTAATTCATTTCCAGTTATTGTTACATTATGCGCAAAGCTATAACCAATACTATTTTCTGTAACATTATTCTCAATGGTAACATATTGCCCTATGGCAACAATGAAAGCACTATTTTTACTGCCCTTTTCTGAATTATTTCTAATTATAATATCCTTAGCAATTTGATAAAATACTAACTCACCTAAATTATTTCTGTCTCTAACGGCTTCAATGTCTATTCCAGCTCCTGGATCAACTCCGGTTGAAAGATTAGTATCTATTCCAGCATTTAAAATTTCATTATTCTCAATTATGATATTACGACCATCTGTGACAGAAATATTATTTCGTCTATTAGTATCAAAAACATTATTTGTAATGGTAATATTAGAGGATGGATTGTAATTTGATTGAAAAGAAAAACCAACACTATTAATATCAATTCCATCACCAGACCCATAAGAAAAGTTTACATTTTTTATAGTAATTCCATTACCTGATCTTATTTGTAAACAGTGCCCATGTTCATGAGGACCTCCCGATGAATAATCATGTCTATCTCTATCTCCAATTAAATTCCCTCCATCAATAGTAACATTTTCAGATTCATAAATTGCCATTAATGCATAATTAGGAGAACTATTTGGGAAAACTCTTAAATAGGTTTCATCACCCATTTTTAAAATAAAATCTGAAGGAATGCTAATTGCATGGTCTACAGAACGAAAAACGGATAGATTATTAATATTACCTACTTCAAAATATGCATTTAATCTATCTATTTGAAAGGTAGTTGCTCCCATTGTTTTAGTTTGTTCTAATAAATATTGCAAGATATTTTTATTGTTTAAAGCAATTTCTGAAGTTGTCTCACCTTCAACAATTTCCCATCTACTTGGAATAAAATTAAATACAGGATCTTCTAATTGAGGTGTAGAGCTTCCTACTAGGGCTAAACTAGAATTTAATAATTCCCCCGAAATGATATTGCCCTCAGAAAAGTTAAGTGTACCATTAATAATATCACCACCTTCATATATAATACTAACATTATCAGGCAAGTTTACGGTTTGCCCTTCTAAATCTAGAATACAGTCAATAATTACAGTAGCATTTGCTTCTACATTTGTTAAGGTAAAATCGCATGGCAAACTGGTATTAACAATAGGGTCTGTGTCTGTGTCATCAACAATTTCGACTGTTGGCTCTATAAATACTTCTTCGTCACTACAAGATACCATCGATAGCATTATAAAAAATGTAAATAGCATGGGTTTAAAAATTGTTTTCATTATTTTAAGATTTGGGAGGGGTTAATAAATTATCACAATAATAAAGTTAAAAATTTAAAAATTTGTTAAAATCATATATTTTTCGATGAAATACATTTTTATTTTCAAAATATAATCGTTAAAATGTAATTTTATTTCGATGAAATCACACTCCTCTAATGGATTTTATATATATACGCTGGTTGTTCATTTTTAGATGTTTTAAAAATAAAAATCAAAAATAACAGAAAACGAAGAATGGGTATATGTTTGTTAATAACTAATAACAACTCAGTAGTATGTGTTATTTCGCCTACTACTTAAGTAGTAAATAACCATTTAAAGTAAATAAAATCAATCGATTAAGAAAGATAAATAGACAAAATTATGAAGAGAGCTATGATACCTAGGTGTACAATAATAGTTCTAACTTCTTTAAGAACACATACTAGAAGTATACGTTTTATGAATAGCATTTACCATAAATAACAAAAGCTCTTTGGGCTAAACACCAATAACTGGACATCAATCTGATTTGATGAAGTGTCAATTTCATGTTTGCTAGCCTATCTACAACAACCATTCGTCATAAATTAGCACTTTAAATAGACCTTATCAAAAGAGAACAGATTCTTTTATATATTTGTTCATGAGATTATTATAGAGTAATATTATCTACAGGTAAAATATACCTCAAAATATCTGGATAAAACAAGGATGTTTGATGATGGATGATATCTGCCTAACAGTAGAGAGGTATAACAAAAGAACAGATTACAGAAGCCATATGAGAGAAAAAATAATACGCATAACTACAGTGCCAGCGTCGTTAAGAACACTACTTAAAGGACAATTACGGTTTATGAATCAGCACTATAACATTATTGGTGTTTCTAGTAAAGGCGAAGCGTTAGAGGAAACAAGACATAATGAAGGTATTGAAACTTACGCAATTGAAATGACAAGAACAATAACACCTTTAAAAGACTTAAAAGCTACTTATAGACTTTACAAATTTTTTAAAAAAGAAAAACCATATATTGTTCACACTCATACACCAAAAGCTGGAACCGTTGGTATGCTAGCAGCAAGATTAGCAGGTGTGCCTCATAGGTTGCATACAATTGCAGGTTTACCTCTTTTGGAAGCAAAAGGGTTTAAACGAAAAGTTTTAGACCTTGTAGAAAAAATAACATATAACAATGCTACAAAAGTGTATCCAAATTCATTTGGGCTTTATGATATTGTAATACAAAATAAATATGCTAAAGCTTCCAAGTTAAAAGTTATAGGTAATGGAAGTTCTAATGGTATAGATACAAATCACTTCGATCCAAATATAGTAACAGATGAGGCTAAAAATGAATTAAGAAATGAGCTTGGATTCACAAAAGAGGATTTTGTTTTCGTTTTTATTGGCAGAATTGTAACAGATAAAGGTGTAAACGAATTGGTAAATGTGTTCAATAAACTCAACAAAATAAAGGATAATTGTAGGCTACTTTTAGTTGGGCCCTACGAGAATAGTTTAGATCCAATCTTAGAACAAACGCAAACATTGATTGAAGAAAACGAACAGATTATTTCAGTTGGTTGGCAAAAAGATATTAGACCATATGTTGCGATCTCTAATGTTTTAACTTTTCCAAGTTACAGAGAAGGATTTCCAAATGTTGTGCTTCAGGCTAGTGCAATGGGTTTACCATGTATAGTAACCAACATTAATGGTTGTAATGAAATTATTAAAGACGGATTTAACGGCATTATTATTCCGCCTAAAGATGAAAATGCTTTATTTGAATCAATGATTAGATTGGCTGAAAACACAGAAGAAAGGCTTAAATTAGCAAAAAACTCTAGAGACAATATTATAAAAAAATTCCAACAAGAGTATATTTGGGAAGAGTTACTTAAAGAGTATAAAAGCTTAGGCTAAAATGAAATTCTATCAATTATATACTAAACCTTTATTAGATTTTATTGGTGCAACTATAGGATTTATAGTGCTATTACCACTATTTGTTATTGTTATAGTTATGTTATTTTTTCTAAATCAAGGAAAGCCTTTTTTTTTGCAACCAAGACCAGGGAAAAATGAAAAGATTTTTAACATCATCAAATTTAAAACCATGAATGAAAAGAAGGATGCAAATGGAGACTTACTACCTGATTTTCAAAGACTAACAAAATATGGACAATTTATTAGAAAATATTCTTTAGATGAAATCCCACAATTGCTCAATGTTATTAAAGGAGATATGAGTTTAATTGGACCTAGACCACTTCGAATAAAATATTTACCTTTATATAACGAAACACAGAAAAAACGCCACAATATTAAGCCAGGAATAACAGGTTGGGCACAAGTAAAAGGTAGAAATGCCATAACCTGGGAGCAAAAATTTGAATATGATGTTTGGTATGTGAAAAATTTATCTTTTCTAATAGATATGAAAATTCTATTTTTAACCTTTTATAAGGTGCTTAAAAAAGAAGGTGTTTATAGTATAGAAAATGATATAGCAGCAGATTTTACTGGGACAAAATGAAAAATAAGGCAATATGGGTAAAAATATACTTTTTACATGTACAGGAAGACGTAATTATTTAATTAACTATTTTAAAGATGCCTTAAATGGAAATGGAAAGATTTTTGCAGCAGACCAAGCCTTATTGGCTCCAGCTCTTGTTGATGCAGATGTTGCCATTATTTTACCAAATATATATGACGAAAATTATATTTCAGCTTTAAAAGAGGCTATAATAAAGCATAAAATTGATGCTGTAATATCATTAAATGATTTAGAGCTACCTATCCTTTCAAAGCATAAAACTGAATTGGAAAACACAGGAACTCAAGTAATTATATCTAATGAAGATGTAATTGATACAGCGTTTGATAAGATGGAAACCTTCAATTTTATTAAACAAATTGGTCTAAATACCCCAAAAACCTTCACAAACTTTAAAGAAACTAAAACTGCCATTGAAAACGGTACACTAAAATTTCCGTTAGTTGTGAAACCACGCTGGGGAAGCGCATCGATTGGTGTTGATTTTCTGGAAACAATGGAAGAATTAGAGTTGACTTTTACATTGCAACAATTAAAACTCAAAAAATCAACCCTTAGTGCTGTAGGCCAACATGATTTTGATAATGCCATTCTTATTCAGGAAAAATTAGATGGCAAAGAATATGGTATGGATATTCTTAATGATTTTGAAGGCAATTATGTTGGTACATTTGTTAGGGAAAAATTAAGCATGCGTGCAGGCGAAACAGACATGGCATTGTCTGTTATTGATCCAAAATTTGAAAGCCTTGGAAGAACCATTGCGACACATTTAAAGCATATTGGTATTTTGGATTGCGATGTATTTGCTGTCAATAATAAGTTATATCTGCTTGAGTTAAATCCGAGATTTGGAGGAGGCTATCCATTTTCGCATGAGGCAGGGATTAACATTGCTGCTATTTATATAGATTGGTTAAATAATATTGTTGATGTTACAGGGCATAATCAATATAAAGCGGGAATTTTGTTTTCAAAATATGATAGACTAATGAAAATCACTTCCAAAAAGTTAGTTTAATACCAATGAAACAAAAGGGTTTAGCTTAAATGTTCATTTTTAAGTAACATCGTAAAAATTTGCTTTTAGTCGTATTTATTTTGAATGTAAGACTTTATTGATAGATATTTAGCAATTATTAATGCATTTGCATCTTATTTAACTTATAAATAATTTGCAAAAGTGCTATTTTTATGCTCCAAATCCCTCTATAGACATAAAAATTGTGGTAATTTAGTTACTTAACAATTTTGCTTATGAATTCTAAAATATGGTTATCTTCTCCACATATGAGTGGTAAGGAACAAGACTATATAAATAAAGCTTTTGAGACTAATTGGATAGCTCCATTAGGTCCAAACGTAACTGGTTTTGAAAATGATATTCAAGAGTACCTTACGGATGATAGCCTTGTAGCTGCATTAAGTTCTGGTACAGCAGCAATACATCTGGCTCTTATCTTACTTGGTGTAAAACAAGGGGATGAAGTAATTTGCCAGAGTATGACATTTTCTGCATCGGTAAACCCTATTGTATATTTGGGTGCTACTCCTATTTTTATTGACAGCGAAAAAGAAACATGGAACATCTCTCCCGAACAATTAGAAATAGCAATTAAAGATCGTATTAATAAAGGGAAAAAACCAAAGGCTATTATAGCTGTCCACCTTTATGGAATGCCATATAAAGTAGAAGAAATAAATAATATTGCCAATGCATATAATATTCCTATTTTAGAAGATAGTGCAGAAGCATTTGGAAGCACCTATAAAAATAAAAACTGTGGCACATTTGGTGAAATCTCTATTTTATCATTTAACGGAAATAAAATAATAACCACTTCAGGTGGTGGTGCTTTAGTAACAAAAGATAGTACTATTAAAGAAAAAGCTATTTTTCTTGCAACACAAGCAAGAGATAAATCTGCTGCATATTTGCATTCTCATATTGGTTATAATTATAGAATGTCTAATGTTCTTGCAGGAATTGGAAGAGGTCAAATGGAAGTATTAGATAAACGTGTAAAAGCCAGACGAGATAATTATGATTTTTATTCTGATAATTTAAAAGAGATTAAGGCAATTACATTTGTAGATGAGCCTAAAGAACATTTTTCCAATAGATGGCTATCATGTTTTTTAACAGAATCTGAATCCATGCGTGAAGAACTTAGGATAAAACTTGAAGAAAGCAATATAGAATCCAGACCACTATGGAAGCCAATGCACCAACAGCCAATTTTTAAGGATTACCCAAAATATCTGAATGGTGTTTCCGACGAATTGTTTAAAAAAGGCTTATGTTTACCTAGTGGATCTAACCTAACTGATAATGAATTAAATAGAGTTTTATCGGTAATAAAAACATATTTTAACGTATGCTAATAAAGCTATTACATAAAATATCTCAAAAATATGCCTCGAAATGGCTAGTGCTGTTATTCGATCTAACTATGGTGCTATGTACTTTTTTCTTCGCATACCTTATTAGATTTAATTTTAAGCTAGATTTTGATTTCTCTATTTTTATACGTCAACTTCCTTTTATTGCTTTGGTAACCATTGTAAGTTTTCTTTTAGTTGGCTCCCACAAAGGTGTTGTAAGATTTACTGGATTTAAAGATGTGGTAAACATTGTTATTGGCTGTAATATCCTTGCAATTTTACTGATTATTTCAACCTATTTAAGCAGAAAATTTAATTTGGGTAATATATTAAATATTTCTGGCTCTATAATTTATATCCATTTATTGTTAAACTTTTTATTTTTAATTGGAACTAAATTTTTAATTAAATTAATCTATAGAAATATTATTACCAATATAGCAGAGAAATCCAGGGTCTTAATTTATGGAGCAGGAAACTCTGGTATGCTTACCTATGATGCCATAACAAATGATTCTAAAAGCAACCTAGAAGTCATTGGTTTTATTGATGATAATATTAGTAAAGTAGGTAAAAAAATAAATCTTTTAAACGTATATAGCTTTGACCATATTAGTGAAAAATTTATAGAGAAAAATAAGGTTAATGAAGTTATTATTTCCATACAAAATATTGATACTGTTCGCTTATTAGAAATAACCAATCAATTATTTTTAAGTAATTTAAAAGTAAAAATTGTTCCTTCTGTTCAACATTGGATAGATGGTGATTTAAGCGTAGGACAAATTAAGGATGTTAAGATTGAAGATTTATTGGGTAGAGATCAAATAGAGATTTCCAATCCTGTTTTAGAAGATGAATATGAAAACCAAATTATTTTTATTACAGGAGCTGCTGGTTCTATTGGTAGTGAGATTGCACGTAAAATAACTAAATATAATTTTAAAAAATTAATTCTTATAGATATTGCCGAATCACCTCTTTATGACTTACAACAAGAATTTAAACAAAAAGGAATCCTAAATTTTATAGTTATAATTGCCGATGTTAGAGATAAAGAGAGAATGGATGCTATTTTTGAACAATACAAACCAAAAATAATCTTTCATGCTGCAGCCTACAAACATGTGCCATTAATGGAAACTTATCCATCTGAAGCTGTAAAAATTAATATATGTGGTACCATAAACCTAGCTCAACTTTCGGTAAAGTATAATGCTAATAAATTTGTATTGATTTCAACAGATAAAGCAGTCAATCCTACCAATGTCATGGGTGCAACCAAACGCATAGCAGAGTTATATGTAAGTTGTTTAAAAGGTAAAGTTAAAACCAAATTTATAACTACACGCTTTGGAAATGTTTTAGGATCAAGCGGATCGGTAATCCCATTATTTAAAAAACAAATTGAAGCAGGAGGTCCACTAACTGTAACACATAGTGATATTACGCGTTATTTTATGACAATTCCTGAAGCTTGTCAGTTAGTAATAGAAGCTGCAACTATGGGAAATGGCGGAGAAATTTTTGTGTTTGATATGGGTAAACCTATTAGAATTCATGATTTGGCCAAAAACATGATTATCTTATCTGGTTTTAGGTATCCTGAAGATATTAAAATTAAAATTACAGGATTAAGACCTGGAGAAAAAATATATGAAGAATTACTGGCAGATGGAGAAAATACCATTTTAACATATCATGAAAAGATTATGATTGCAAAAGTAAAATTCTTTAATGTTGAAGAAATAGAATCAAAAATTGAATATCTTTGTTCAATAAACGCTAACACTCAAAATTTAGAAATAGTTTCTATTATAAAAGATATTTTACCAGAGTATATTTCAAATAACTCAAAATATGAAGTTTTAGATTAACACTAATTAACAAAAACTATAATCATGGTATTAAAAATAAAGACTTATCGATTTTCAAAAATAATAATTTTAATGGCAATTGTTTTTTTAAGCTCATGTGCTTCAAGAAAAGATATTGTTTATTTTCAAGATGAACCAATCTCAAAAGCAATTGATAATAAAAATGCAGATTTTGAATTGATTTTTAATACTAATGACTTATTAACAATAAATGTTTCGGCTTTAGATAGTGATGCTGCTAGGCCTTTTAATTTTTTATCTGTTGCATCAAATGGTTCTTCCGTAATTGATGCAAGCGGAGCTTCTTCAACAATGCAATCATATTTAATTGATGCAAAAGGAAACATTGAGTTTCCAGTCTTGGGCACTATAAAGCTGGGTGGTTTAACAAAAAGTGAAGCAATTATACTTTTGAAGCAAAAGTTAATAGAATACCTAAACAACCCAATTGTAAATATTAGGCTGGTAAACTTTACCATTACAGTACTTGGTGAGGTTAACAGCCCTGGCACATACACTATTAATGGTGAAAAAATATCCTTAACTGAAGCGATAGGTTATGCAGGAGATTTAACTATTTATGGAAACCGGAAATCAGTATTTTTAATTCGAGAATTAGATGGTGAAAAAAGATTTTCTAAATTTGATTTAACGTCAATAAATGTTGTAAATCATCCTAATTATTATTTATTTCAAAATGATGTTATTTATGTAGCACCAAATAAAACAAGAATTAATCAAGCGTCAGACTCTCCAAACACTCGGTTAATTCTTTCAGCAGTTGGGCTTTTAGCGACAATTACAGCGATTTTAATTAGATAATTTATCTATCTCTAAATAACAAATATTTTAAGAAACAACAAAGCATGTTAAATAATCAAGATAGTATAAAAGATTACATAGATGTTTACTTATCAAAATGGAAATTAATTCTTCTATGTATAATATTAGCGTTAAGTTTTGCTTTTCTTCATTTGAGATATGCTACATACGAGTACCTAGCAAGAGCTTCTATAAAAATAGATGATGAAAAAAATTCTAATAAATTACCAGAAATTTCTACTCTTGAAAATTATGGTATGTTTTCTTCAGACTTTAACAATATTGGGGATGAAATTGAAATTATAAAATCTAGATCTTTAATTGAAAAGGTAGTTGATGACCTTGATCTTAACATTAAATACTTTATAATTGGGAAAATTAAAGAACAAGAGGTTTACTCCAATCCTCCAATTAACCTAAGCTTTTTTGAAAGTGATTCATTAATTAATACAATTGATACAACGCTATACATAACAATTAAATCTTCAACTAGGTTTACACTTATAAATAAAAAAAATCGCCTTTTTTTTAATACAGAAAATTTAGATGCAAAAGAGCATGCCTTTGGAGACAGAATTACTACTGGTTTTGGTGATTTTATAATTACTCCAAGATTGGGATCACATACTGCAAAACCTGGGACTCAGATTAAAATAGTGATGAGACCCATTAATAAGGTTGCCGTTAGTTATCAGTCAAAAATTATTGTAGCTCCTACTAAAGAAGGTTCAAGTATCATAAATTTATCTCTTAAAGAGAGCCTTAAAGATAAGGCCAAATACATTTTAGATAAATTAATAGAGAAATATAATGAAGATGTAATTAATGATAAACAACTCATCGTAAAAGCTACATCAGATTTTATAAATAATCGATTAGGCATAGTTTCTACTGAGCTAGAGCAGGTAGATTTTACTGCCGAAAAATTACAAAAAAGAAATAGACTTACCGCTTTGGAATCTCAATCACAAATCTTTTTAACCAGTGAAAAAGAAAATGAAACTAGAATAATTGACCTATCTAATCAATTACAGTTAATTAACTACATGAAAGACCACATGGCAAAAAATAACTCTAGCTCTAATTTATTACCTACTGATATTGGCATTGCAGATAATTCTGTTTCTCAAATTACAAGTAATCACAATGAACTAGTGCTTCAGCGTAATAGAATTTTAAGGAGTTCAACTATAAAAAACCCAATTGTAATAAATTTAAACAACCAAATTTCAGAATTAAAGGATAACTTAAGACAGAGTCTTAATAATATAGAGGCTACTAATAAAATTACATTAAATTCCTTGAATCAAGAAGATGCTCGAATAAGATCTCAAATCTATTCAGTACCTACAAAAGCGCGTCAGTTTAGAGATGTTAAAAGGCAACAAGATATTAAAGAATCTTTGTACTTATATTTACTTCAAAAGCGAGAAGAGACAGCTATTTCATTAGGTCTTTCTTCACCAAACGCAAAAATTATAGATGCCGCTTATGCTTCCTCAACTCCAATAAGCCCAAAACCAAGAATGGTATATATAGCAGCTTTTATTTTTGGTTTGGCTATCCCAATAGGACTCATATATATATCAGATATTTTAGATTCTAAAATTCATGATAAAAAAGGATTAGAAGAAGTTTTAAATCTTCCTTTTTTAGGTGATATACCAAAATCTGAAACTAAAAAACGTTTAGTGAAGAAAATAGATTATTCTCCAAAAGCTGAAGCATTCAGAATAATTAGATCCAATATTGATTTTATCCTTAAAAATAATAATAAAAAATGTAAAACCCTTTTTGTGACCTCAACAATTAGTCAAGAAGGGAAATCGCATACTTCAGTAAACTTAGCAATATCTTTGTCATTTTCTAAAAAAAGAGTATTACTAATTGAAACTGATATTAGAGACCCAAAGGTTAATGAATATTTTAATATTAAGAAAGGTAAAGGCTTGACAGATTTTATTTCAGACAAGTCACTTTCTATCGAAGATGTAACAGTTTCAATTAGTAAAAATTCTTATCTAGACATCATTACGTCTGGCACAATTCCACCAAATCCTGCTGAATTATTGATGAGTGATCGTGTTGGTAATCTATTTAAAAAAGTGCAAAACGAATATGACTATATAGTAGTAGATACTGCTGCTGTTGGATTAGTAACAGATACTTTGTTGATTAGTAAATTTGCAGATATGTTTATATATGTAGTTAGTGTAAATAATATTGATAAACAGCAATTACACATTGCACAAACTATGTATGATGAAAAGAGATTACCTAATATGGCTGTGCTTTTAAATGGTACAGTTAAAAAGAAAGGATATGGTTATGGTTATGGAAGTAATCCAAAAAAGAAGAAATGGTATAAGTTATAAAGTGTTAAATCTTTCTTCTTTTCTTTTCTTGCTTGAGTAAATTAAGTTCTCTACTGGTTTGACCAGCAACCGAAGTATTTTCTTCTGCTCTTCTAATAAGATATGGCATAACATCTTTTACAGGTCCAAAAGGAACATATTTGGCAACATTATAACCTGCCTTTGAAAGGTTAAAACTAATATGATCGCTCATGCCATAAAGTTGTCCAAACCAAACGCGATTATCATTTATTGCAATATTTTTTTTCTGCATAAGCTCCATTGCCAGATAAGAACTTTCTTCATTGTGAGTACCAATAAATAATGAAATATCTTCTATATTATCTAAAATATATGTAAGTACATTGTTAAAGTTTTCATCGGTTTCTTGCTTATTCTTACAGATTGGCGAAGGATATCCTTTATCTTCAGCCCTTTCCCGTTCTTTTTCCAGATAAGCACCGCGAACAATTTTCATTCCCAATTTAAATCCTTCGGCTTTAGCACGATTATGTAACTGTTTTAAATAATCCAAACGATCCCATCGATACAGTTGCAGTGTAGTAAATACAACTGGCTTTTCGGTATTGTACTTTCTCATCATATCTTCCACAATTACGTCAGCGGCATCTTGCATCCAACTTTCTTCAGCATCAATTAAAAGCAAAATATCTTTCTCTTTAGCTAATTTACAGGCTTCATCATAACGCTCTACTACTCTATTCCATTCTTGCTCTTCATCATCAGTTAGATTTAATCCTAAACCTTTTTTTTTATATAAATAAATGCGTCCAAAGCCTGTTGGTTTAAACACTGCAATTGGCATGGCATCTTTATGATTAGCAAAATTTATGATTTCAAGCGTTTTATTCAGGGCTTTATCAAATTGCGCTTCACTTTCTTTACCTTCTACCGAATAATCCAAAACACTAGATACTCCTTTGCTGTACATTTTATCGATTACAGGCAAACAATCATCTTCATTTACACCTCCACAAAAATGATCGAAAACCGTTGCCCTAATCAAGCCTTCAACAGGTAAATGTGCCTTTAAAGCAAAATTTGTGGCAGCTGTACCAATTCTTACTAAAGGTTGATGGGAAATCATCTTAAACAAGAAATATGCACGCTCCAACTCTGAATCATTTTTAAGCTGAAATGCTGTTTTTGTGTTATCAAAAATTTTATCTGCTGACATTATATTGAAGATTTATTACAAAGATATTTATTAAGAAGATATTTTATTACATAAAAACTACTTATTTTCATACCCAAATAATTTTAATCGTTTTCATGAAATCTATTGTTACCACACAATATTCAATTCACTTTAATTCAACGTGTTATACTGAATTAAATGCGCTTTTACAGCGTTCTAACTTTTCAAAAATATTTGTAATTGTAGATTCAAATACGCACAATTTTTGCTATGCAAACTTTATGGCTAAAGTTGAAACCAATCTCGAAATAGAAATTATAGAAATTGAAGCTGGAGAAATACATAAAACGATAGACACATGTGTTGGTGTTTGGAGCGCTTTATCAGATCTTAATGCCGACAGGAAAAGCCTGATTATTAATCTTGGTGGAGGTGTTGTTACAGATTTAGGAGGTTTTGTAGCTTCTACGTACAAACGTGGCATAAAGTACATTAATGTGCCAACATCGTTATTGGCAATGGTAGATGCTTCGGTAGGTGGAAAAACAGGCGTGGATTTAGATAGCCTAAAAAACCAAATAGGTGTAATTAACATTCCAGAAATGGTACTAGTGGACACGCGTTTTTTAAGCACTTTGCCTCAAAATGAAATGCGATCTGGTTTGGCCGAAATGCTTAAACATGGATTGATATTCAGTGAATTGTATTGGAACAAATTTAAAGATCTATCTCTTTTAAATATTGAGGGTTTGGATGACTTAATTTATGAATCCATAATAATAAAGCAAAATATTATAGATATCGATCCCTTTGAAGAGAACTTGCGTAAGACACTAAATTTTGGTCACACACTTGGTCATGCCATAGAGTCGTATTATTTGAGTGATCCTGATAAACCAAATTTACTACATGGAGAAGCAGTTGCCATAGGAATGGTATTAGCTTGCTATATATCTTCTAAGTTATGTGATTTCTCAGAAGAAAAAAATCAAGAGATTAAGGATGATATCACTAAAATATTTGGAAGAATTACAATTAACGAAGCCGATTATGATCCAATAATCGAGTTGTTAAAACACGACAAAAAAAATGAGCATGGTAATGTTAATTTTGTGCTTTTAGAAGCCATAGGTAAACCAAAAATAAATTGTTTAGTAGAAAATAGTCTTATAGTAGATGCATTTAAGTTTTATCATGCATAATATCTAATTAAAATAATTTGTAATTTTATGACACTTATTTTTATTAAAATAAATATAAAATCTAGACACACTTTTTTGTAATGAAGAGAATTATTGTTGATTTAAAAAAACTAACTCCAGACATCTTTACGCTTTTAACTCAAAAATTCCCTGATGGTTATAATGATAACGATATCATAGTTTTTGAAAATCATAATAATGAAATCATTGAAGCTGTCGAGGTTAAAACTGACGACACTATTTATATGGTTAAAGTTAGCTGTAAATTACATTACTCAATGTCTAACTTTAGTAGTGATGAGATGAATATTGATGAATTAGGAAATGTAGTTCTAAATGATGAAGAAGAATAAGCGATAAATATATGTTGAGTCAACCTTTTTAGGGAGACGATATGTTAGAGTTAAACTTATAGGTCATTAAAAATAGTATGCATTAAACGCTTCTTATCATTGATGCTTTCTTCAAGAGAAATCATAGTTTCAGTTCGGTAAACACCCTCAATATCGTCAAGTCTAAAGATAATATCCTTTGCATGAGTCGTGTCCTTTGCTCTAATTTTACAAAATATATTAAATTTTCCAGTAGTAATATGTGCTACAGTTACAAAAGGAATCTGTTCAATACGCTCTAAAACAAACTTTGTTTGAGATGTATTTTGTAAAAACACACCAACATAGGCTATAAAAGAATATCCCAGTTTTTGGTAATCTAAAGTTAAAGAAGACCCTTTTATGATTCCGCTTTCCTCCATTTTCTTAACCCTTACATGAACTGTACCTGCAGAAATCAATAACTTTTTTGCGATATCTGTAAAAGGAATTCTTGTATTGTCTATTAACATATCAAGAATTTGGTGGTCAGTTTCGTCTAATCTAAATTTTGCCATTTTATGTTTTTATTAGATAAAAAGCAAAAATAGTGCATTTTTAATAATAAAACTTCATAATTAGTTAAGATTTTTAAAGTTTTAATGAATATTCTATATTATTTATCAATACGAAATCGTTTTCGTACCCTACTTTTAACTCAAGCAAATTAGATGTTGAAACACATTTATTATTGGCATCAATTTCTTTATGCCCAAAATATTCGCTTAAATCAGAAATTTTATTAATTACTGGAACAAATTCTATAGAATTCCCTATTAGCCGTTCTTCATATAAAACTCCAATATCCAAAATAAATGATTCATTATTAATCTTAAGTTTGGCATTTCTAATTATAATATCAAAAAAGGTTTTTTCATTTTTTGGAATATCAAAATAGGGCTTACAATTATCTCCATTTATGCTCTCTGTAGCAATAAATTTTAATGCTACCAATAAGGATTGAAATATATATTCCCTTGTTTTTTCTCTTTCATAATCGTCTTTATAATGTCCTGCTTCAAATAAAATGGTAGGAACATTAAGACTCTGAAACGTATCACCAACACAATTAATATTAAATGCATCATCGTAAACACCAACTTGATTAGGTAGTTGCTTTTGAAGCACTGCATTCATAACTCCAATAATTTCCATTGCAATAGTTCTATTCTTTGTTATACTACAACTCTTATCTTGTGCTGGACTTAAAAAAGATACGGTTGCAGGATTATTAGTTTTGCCAGCACTAAAAATAGTGCGCTGATCATGAAGATTAAAACAATAATCAGGTTGAAAGTCATTAAAACTTTGTCGCAAGGCAATGCTTTCAGGTTGTAATAAATCTTGTGCATCACGATTTAAATCTATACCATTGGCATTAAAACGCGTATAAGACAATGCTCCATCAGGATTTAGTATAGGAATGGCAATTAGTGTGCAACTGTTAAGAATAGTGTCTGAAAACACATTAGAATCACTCAAGAAATTGAAAACATCGAATAAAGCCTTGGTTGTTGTAGCTTCGTTGCCATGCATTTGCGACCATATCAAGACTTTTTTTCTTCCATTACCAATATTAACAGAATATATATTTTCACCTTTTACAGATTTACCAATAGCATCAACTTTAAAAATTGATGGTAAATTTTCCAAAAGTGGTTCAATACTTTTAGTATTAATATATCGTCCAAAAAGAGACTTTTCTTTATTGGTTTTATAGAGTGCTTTTAAAGTTTTTATTTGCATTAAATTTTCTTAAAGAATACAAAGGTAAACATTTGTATTTTTACAAATGTAAACACCTAAATGTACTATTATTGTTACATTATTAAACAAAACTTGTAATGATTGTAAGTTTTTGAAGCCATTCGATTACTGTATGGATTATTTGTGTTTTAATATTCGTTATTTCAATTAGTTATACTATTTTATTTAAAGTAAATAATTAATATAATGTAGAATTTTGTATGTTCTTATTGCTAATATAAGTTAATTTGTTTACATTTGTAATACAGGAATTTAAATTCAACTGTTTACAATGATAAACAACGAAGCATTTGCAAAAAGACTCCAGAAAGTCATGGATTTTTATGGTGAATCTGCGTCTTCTTTTGCCGAAAAAATTGCTGTGCAACGTTCCAGTATTTCTCATATATTATCTGGACGAAATAAACCAAGTTTGGATTTTATAATGAAAGTGCTCTCCTCCTATCCTGAAGTTGAATTGTATTGGCTACTTAATGGAAAAGGTGTATTCCCTGCTAAACAACAAAAAGATACTCCACCTTTAGAAAACAGCTCTCAAATAGCTCTTAAAGAAAATAGAGCCAAAACAATAGAGCGTATTGTTATTTTTTATAAAGATGGAAGTTTTAAAAGCTTTAAAGAATGAATAGAATTTTTGGAGTGACGCTTATCGTTTAGTATAAGAATAGTGCGGTTTTGTGTGCGAGGATTTTCCGAAGGAAAATCAGATGTAACAAAAAAGCACTAACTCTTGATTAAGTACTAAACTACTCATTATTTTATACGGCCCGCAGAACTTATTCAAATAAGGTTTTTATTGTGTTCATTGGTAAAAACATTTTTCCGCTGTCAGGAAGATTAATAAATCCATATTTATGATAAAATTTTTCTGCATCTTCATCTAATGGGTCAACTATTACCGCAAAAGATCCGATACTTTTAGATATTTCATAACATCTCTTTAATGCATCTATTAATAATAATTTTCCAATACCTTTACCTTGAAATCTATTATCAATTGCTAATCGCCCAAGTAAGGTTGTAGGTATTGAAGTATATGATTTTGGTAATCTTTTTTGAAATTCAGTTGGCATTAAGTTTTGAGGAATACTATTATTTGCTAGAGTATAATAGCCTTGCAATAAATTGGTTTCTTTGTCATTAAGAACAAAACAAACAGATAACTTCCTTTTAATATCTTGATTAGCCTGTTTTTGTAAATAATTATCAAGTATTTCTTTTCCGCACGAGAATTCTTTTTTTTGGTGGTTGGGATTTAGGCTTTCCGTTAACTCATTCATTTAGATAAAAGGGTTATATATTCATTCGCAGCATCAGTAAGATTATTATTCGCTTTCGGTGAATTAATAATTGCATTGAAGAATATTTCACTATCCTTTTGAGAAGCAATAATTTGTTCTCGTTCTAAAATAATTTTTTTTGCTTTTTCTTGAACAGCCAAGATTACGAAATCAGTTAAACTTCTATAGCCACCAAGACGTGCCGCTCTTTCAAAAAATACTTTTTGTTCTTTCGGTAAACGAGTGTCAAACCTTGCTTTTTCGTGTTTTAAATCTATAGTTGCCATAATAAAAAATTTATATTTCAAACAAATGTACGTTATATTTACGTACAAAAAAAGTTTTTGTACGGTTATTTTCCGTTTATTCTGATTTTTCGTATTATGGACACTGATTTGATATGTTCAGTTTTAATACTGAAACAATTCCGATAGCTATCGGAACAGCATAAATAAACTATATAGTTCGATAATCGAAGGTATAATTTTAAAACTAAAAAGTCAATGGTTTAATAATTTAAGCACATTTAACATTTAGTTATTAAGGAATATGTTTCAAATCTCGCCTCCCTATTATAGCTATAATTTCTACAATGTCATTATTTATTTTAAAATAGATACTATCTGAACCACATATACAACGTCTATATTCTGTTTTTATATAATCAACCGATTCAAACGAAAATGGTCTTTGAGCTATAATGTTGAAATACTCAAAAAATGAATCAAAATATTTGTCAGCTTGTATCATTCCAAATTTCTTAATTCCATAGTGATGAATTCTAATTAAGTCTTCTTTAGCTGAATTACTTAATTTGTATTTAGCCATTAAGCAAAGATTTTGAATAAGCTAAAATTTGTTCTTTACTGTCTTTGGTAAATCCGCTTTTTTCAGCTCTTTCCAATTTGGAGCTTATCCAATCAATTTGTCTTTGTTGTTTTCTAGCTTGTCTAATTAAGTCATTTACAAGTTCACTTTTACTAGAATACTCTTTATTGTCAACTTGAGTCTTCAGCCATTCATCATTTGGTTGTGTGAATGAAATACTTTGTCTTGCCATGATATTTATTTTGGTGTAAATTTACACCAAAAACGTATATCATCCAAAATAATCTATAATTAATTAATAACAAAAGCATGACAAATATTTTATGCTTTTATGTAATTTTACATCAAACTTTTTGAGATGCGATACATTTTATTTTTATCACTTTTATTACTAGTTTCAAGTTGTTACCAAGTTGAGCGTAACTGTAATGATTTTAAAACCGGAACGTTTACAAGTTCTATAACTATTGATAGTATATCTTATATTTCCAATTTTACCAGAACTAGTAATTTGCAGATAGAAACTTTTGAAAACAAAACTGATTCCTCGCAAGTGAGATGGATAAACGACTGTGAAGTGGTCTTTAAAACTATTAACCCAAAAAATATGGCTGAGCGAAAGGATATTCATTTAAAAATTCTTACCACCACAGATTCCTCCTATACTTTTGAATACTCTTACGTTGGCGAAGCTATAAAACAAAAAGGAATTGCATATAAAGAGTCTTCAGTTGGCAGTCCCGATAACTATCGGGAGCAGTGATCAGTAAATAAAAATGTTTTATAACAAAGAGATTATCTTGTCGAAAACTCTTAACTCTTAACTCTTAACTTTTAACTAAAACAACGTAATCTGTCCTTCGTCATCCACATCAATATCTTTTTCTGGAGTACCATTTTGTAAAGGATTAGATGTGTTTTCCTTATTGGAACTTTTTGAGGCTTTTTGAGACGTTTCGACTGCGCTCAACGTGACAGTTTCTTCGTCAACCACTTCAATCTCATCTGCAGGAATTTCAACTGGAGCTTCATATGGCAAAGGTTCTAATAAGTTAATTTGTTTAACTTTTTCGGTAGTTAACTGGTTTCCAAGTGCTTTTATTCCTTTTATGGCTATAAATTCTTCAAGATTGATCTTATGATTTTCCTTCCGATCTTTGCCTCTTTCTTTTGTAAACTCAATTTCGGCCATTGGTTTCCAATCGGTAGATACGATTTCCAATTGAGAGTTTTTATGTTCGGTTATAAATAATTCTTCTTTACTTTCGTTTTCAATTAAGAACCGTTTTACAAAATAGCGTTCTTTCTCTCCATCAAAATAAATTGCTGAAATTGGTTTTTTAGGAATCCATTTTTCAAGTGTAATCATATCTTCATTAAAATGCACAGACATTTCAGGAATGATTGTTTTTACAACACCAGATTGCGTAATAACCAATATTCTATCTTCTCCTCGAAACTCTCCTATTAACTCACCTCTTTCATCAAGGTTTAAGCGCTGTACAGCATCATCAAACCATATTCTTCGTGGTTTTAAAGTGGAAACCCCTTTTTCTTTTAATTCGATTTTTTTAACTGAATGTTTAGTAAGCACGTTCCCCTTGGAGGCACGACCTTTAATTATAACATCTGCAAAGTCTAAATCCCATTTTAATTTTTTTATATTCCCTACTTGTCGCAAAAATACTGTAACCACTTCGGCTTCTCCATTAGGATTTGCTGAAAAATACCATATTTTGGAACCTTTATTGCCATAAGCCAAATCGTATTCTTTATCTCGAGTAACTCCAGTAACGGCAAAGCGTTTTATAAAAGATCCACCTCTGGTTCCATCACGATAAATCATATTATAAATTGTGCGCTTATCCTTCTTTTTAAATACCGCAACGTGAATAATGCCCTTACCAATAAATGTCTTGGAATCTACTTTTGTAATCATCATTTTACCATCATTGGTAAACACAATAATATCATCAATATCACTACAATCGCAAACATATTCGTCTCGACGTAAAGATGTTCCAATAAAACCTTCTACTCTATTTACATAAAGTTTAGTGTTTCTAATCACCACTTTAGTTGCTACAATATCATCAAAAATCCTTATTTCGGTTTTTCTTGATTTATCTTTTCCATAATCCTTTTTAAGTCTTGCAAAGTAAGCTATGGCATAATCTATCAAGTTTGCTAAATGATGTGCAACTTGAGCTATTTGATCTTCGAGTGCATCAATTTTTTGTTGAGCCTTATCAATATCAAATTTAGAAATACGTTTAATCCGTATTTCAGTTAAACGCACAATATCATCTTCTAAAACAGCTCTTTTTAAATGTTTGATATGTGGCTTCAATCCTTTATCTATCGCTGAAATGACACCATCCCAAGTTTCCTCTTCTTCAATATCGCGATAAATTCTGTTTTCAATAAAAATACGTTCTAATGAAGCAAAGTGCCATTGTTCTTCGAGTTCATTCTGCTTAATCTCTAATTCACTTTTTAAAAGCTGAACTGTATGATCGGTTGAACGACGTAACATTTCAGAAACACCAATAAATATTGGTTTATTGTCTTCAATAACACAACCTAAAGGTGAAACTGATTGCTCACAATTTGTAAATGCATAAAGCGCATCAATGGTTTTATCTGGTGAAATCCCTGAAGGCAAATGCACCAATATTTCTACTTGTGCTGCTGTATTATCTTCAATTTTCTTAATCTTAATCTTACCTTTGTCGTTTGCTTTTAGAATTGAATCTATCAATGAAGATGTTGTAGTGCCAAAAGGCACTTCGGTAATTACCAATGTGTTTTTTTCGTGTTGAGATATTTTTGCGCGAACACGTACTTTACCTCCTCGCAATCCATCGTTATAATTTGTGAAATCTGCAATTCCCGAAGTTGGGAAATCTGGTAAAATAGTAAAACGTTTCCCTTTTAAATGCTTTATGGAAGCATCAATAAGTTCAAGAAAATTATGTGGTAAAATCTTTGTTGATAAGCCAACTGCAATGCCTTCGGCGCCTTGTGCCAAAAGCAACGGAAACATTACTGGAAGATTTACTGGCTCTTTTCGCCTACCATCGTAAGAGGCTTGCCATTCGGTGATTTTTGGATTAAAAACAACATCTAATCCAAATTTAGATATTCGTGCTTCAATATAACGTGATGCTGCCGCTCGATCTCCTGTAAGAACATTTCCCCAGTTTCCTTGAGTATCTATCAATAAATCTTTTTGCCCGATTTGAACCATGGCATCTGCAATACTTGCATCTCCATGAGGATGATATTGCATGGTATGACCAACAATGTTTGCTACTTTATTATAACGACCATCATCTAGGTCTTTCATGGAATGCATAATACGTCGCTGTACTGGTTTAAAACCATCTTCTATAGCAGGAACAGCACGTTCTAAAATTACATACGAGGCGTAATCTAAAAACCAGTCCTTAAACATTCCTGAAACTCTGGTAATGGTTTCTTCTGGCTCTTCTTGATTGTTAATTATATCGTCGTTGTCTCCTATCATGTATTATAAATGTTTCTCTTCTTCAACTAAATCTAATTCAACTTTTAGATTATTAATAATAAATTCCTGTCTGTTAGGCGTGTTTTTCCCCATGTAAAACTGAAGCAATTCTTCAATAGACATTTCTTTATCCAACATTATTGGATCTAATCGTATATCTTCTCCAATAAAATGTTGAAACTCATCTGGTGAAATTTCTCCAAGTCCTTTAAATCGTGTAATTTCTGGTTTTGGCTTTAACTTATTGATGGCATCATTACGTTCTTGTTCAGAATAACAATAGAGTGTTTCCTTTTTATTTCGTACTCTAAACAAAGGGGTTTGCAATATATATAAATGTCCTTCTTTAATGAGTTCAGGAAAAAACTGCAAGAAGAAAGTTATCAATAATAAGCGAATGTGCATGCCATCTACATCTGCATCAGTAGCGATTACAATATTATTATACCGAAGCCCTTCAATGGATTCTTCTATATTTAAAGCTGCTTGAAGCAAATTGAATTCTTCATTTTCATACACAATTTTCTTGCTTAAACCATAAGAATTCAATGGCTTCCCTTTTAAACTGAAAACAGCTTGTGTATTTACATCACGAGATTTAGTTATGCTTCCTGAAGCCGAATCGCCTTCGGTTATAAATAAAGTGGTTTCTAATCTTCTGTCCTTTTTTAAATCGCCAAAATGTACGCGACAATCACGTAATTTCTTATTATGCAAATTTGCCTTTTTAGCACGTTCTCTCGCTATTTTTCGTATTCCTGATAACTCTTTGCGTTCGCGCTCTGCTTGCAATATTTTACTTTGAATAGCTTGTGCAGTTTCAGGGTTTTTATGTAAGTAATTATCGAACTGCGTTTTTACAAAATCATTAATAAAGGTTCTTACAGTTGGCAAACCTCCTCCCATTTCGGTAGAACCCAATTTAGTTTTGGTCTGGCTTTCAAAAATTGGCTCCATCACTTTTATAGCAATGGCTGTAACAATAGACTTGCGAATATCTGACGCTTCATAATTCTTTCCATAATACTCACGAACTGTTTTTACTAAAGCTTCTCTATATGCTGCTTGATGTGTTCCTCCTTGCGTTGTGTGCTGTCCATTTACAAACGAATGATATTCTTCGCTATATTGAGTTCTACTGTGTGTTATGGCAATTTCTATATCTTCAGCTTTTAAATGAATAATTGGATAAAGCATATCGCTTGTAGAAATATTTTCTTCTAACAAATCTTTTAAACCATTTTCGCTATAAAATTTTTCGCCATTAAAAATTATGGTTAATCCTGTATTGAGATACACATAATTTTTAAGCATTTTAGAAACATATTCGCTTCTGTACTTATATTTTTTGAAAATATTTTCGTCTGGAACAAAAGAGACTTTGGTACCTTTACGACGAGATGTATCGTCTAATAAATCCTTATTTATAAGGTTTCCTTGATTAAATTCTGCAGAAGCAGATTTTTCATCACGTGTAGATTCTACTCTAAAAAAAGAAGAGAGCGCATTAACTGCTTTTGTTCCTACACCATTTAATCCAACCGCTTTTTTAAAGGCTTTAGAATCATACTTTCCTCCAGTGTTCATTTTAGAAACCACATCTACTACTTTACCGAGAGGAATGCCTCGACCATAATCGCGAACGATAACTTTATTACCTTGAATTGAGATATCTATGGTTTTGCCTGCTCCCATAACATACTCATCTATCGAGTTGTCGAGTATTTCTTTTAACAGAATGTAAATGCCATCATCTGGCGAAGAACCATCACCAAGTTTACCAATATACATTCCAGGACGCATCCTGATGTGTTCTTTCCAGTCGAGGGAGCGTATATTATCTTCGGTATAGGTCGATTTTTGAGACATAAATATGCAGAAATTAGATAAGTTGCTAATATAATATTTCAACTTAAAAAATAAAATATAGAACTCACAAAGTAATTAACAATGTTCTTTAATAAGTTAGCAGTGTTCAGTGCACAGTAATCAGTAAAAAAATGGTCATTGCGAATGTAATGAAGCAATCCCATGAACTTCAGTTTCAATTAATAAGATTACTTCAGTCATTCTTCCTTCGTAATGACGTTTCAATTCTTGATTCTTTATTCTAAAAGCGAAACGGTCTTGGTTCTTATTTATTATGAATTAAAGCTTTTATACTTCGACAAGCTCAGCATGACATTCCCTAATTAATTGTCATTTCAATTCAAATAAGATACCAAGTCTATATTCTTTATTCTAAAAGCGAAGCGGTCTTTATCCTGTATTTTACACATTAAACAAAAAATGCATCACATCGCCATCTTTAACCACATAGTTTTTTCCTTCAACACGCATTTTACCAACTTCTTTTACTTTGGCTTCACTGCCATAAGTTACAAAATCATTATAACTAATCACTTCTGCTCTAATAAAACCTTTTTCAAAATCTGTATGAATGACTCCAGCCGATTGTGGTGCTGTTGCTCCAATATCTATGGTCCAAGCTCTTAACTCTTTTGGACCTGCTGTAAAATAGGTTTGCTGGTTCAATAGTTTATAAGCCAAACGAATAAGTTTAGAAGAACCAGATTCTTTTAATCCTATATCTTCAAGAAACATTTGTCTTTCTTCGTAATCGTCTAACTCATTAATATCTGCTTCTGTACCAACTGCAAGTACTAACACTTCTGCATTTTCATCGTTAACAGCTTCTTTTACTTGTTCTACATAAGCATTTCCGGAAACTGCTGAAGCTTCATCTACATTGCATACGTACATTACAGGCTTATCTGTAATAAACTGGGTGGGTTTTACATAAGCTACATAATCATCTTCTCTAAAATCTAAAGCTCTTACCGAAATTCCTGTTTCTAAACTTTCCTTAATTTTCATTAAAACAGCTTCTTCTTTTTGTGCTTCTTTATTTCCTGTTTTTGCAGCACGTTTAACCTTATCGAGTTTCTTATCAACAGTTTCTAAATCTTTAAGCTGTAATTCCATATCGATGGTTTCTTTATCACGAATTGGATCGATACTTCCATCTACATGCATTACGTTATCATTATCAAAACAACGCAACACATGCAAGATTGCATCTGTTTCTCGAATGTTTGCTAAAAATTTATTTCCTAAACCCTCACCTTTACTTGCGCCTTTTACCAATCCTGCAATATCTACAATCTCGACTGTTGCAGGTAAAACACGTTCTGGTTTTACTAACTCTTCCAGTTTTTCAAGTCTGGAATCTGGAACATTAACCACACCAATATTAGGTTCGATAGTACAAAACGGAAAGTTTGCACTTTGCGCTTTTGCATTTGATAAGCAATTAAATAAGGTTGATTTCCCTACGTTTGGCAATCCCACAATTCCGGCTTTCATTGAAAAACTTGTTTTTTATTCCCACGAATCCCGATAGCTCCCGATAGTTATCGGGACGGGTGGGAATCTCATTATTTTATTTTCAATTCCTAATTCGCTATATGCAATTAGAAATCTTTTAATATTATACTTAATTTTTAAGGCTGCAAATGTAAGTAATTAGAACTTTATAATAATGGAGGTTTAAAAATTATTGTGATTAGAACTTTTTGTGTTTGTATTATACTGAAATAGGTTGACCTTTTTTAAGGTTTAATTTCTCATCTAAAAGTTATTTCCGAATTTTTTTATGGCTTTTAAATGAGCCAAAAAATTCAGAATAACTTTTCTGTTTTTGGCTTTTTAAAAGGTCATTGCAATATACTAAAATAATAGTTTTTTTATTTTAGATTTATCTCTTTTATACGATTTATATTCAACCGTTGGGTTTAGATGTACAGTTTCTGGGGTTATGCTTATCGGTTGGGCTATGCTTCTGTTATTGACTAAAGTAGCCAGATTTTTCCGCTTTTAATTAATTTTGTAAATTAGCTCTTGAATTGACAAAGCACTGAACCACAGTAGAGCATAGCCATTGTTGCCCATTGGCTATTTTCTTATTCCTATATAATCTTTCGCGGTTAGGACTGGAATTTTCGAAGCCTTAAAGTCCTTTAAATTCCTTGTGATTATAATGTTTATTTCATTTTCAATAGCAGTATGATATTGAATAGCATCCTCAAAATCTTTAAAATCCGATTCCAGAGAAAGATCAATAATTTTATCGTCCATAGGAAGAACTTCGACAAGAACTTTAAATTTTCTTAATATTTTTCTTGTATTACTTAATTTCAATTTTTGAGATAGGATATAAAAAGTATTCGCAAAAGCTAAAGAGGAAACGAAAAGTTTTATCTCGTTTTTGTCAGATAGCGTGAATAATTCCTGAGCTTCCACAATAAATTCTTTTCTTTCAGCTAATAAATCCAAAACAATATTTGTATCAACTAATAATCTATCCATTATGAATATTTTTGAGATAAGAAATCTGTATAATCCTTTCCGTAATCATAGTTTTCAAGTTCTATCACACCAGTTAAGCTTTCAACTAAAGGGCTAATTTTCACATTACTCCTTTCTTTCAAAGTAACCGCTTGTAAATAACTTTCTATCATTCTTGAAAGACTTATATTATTTTCTTTTGCGTATTGTTTTGCTCGTTCAATGACACTTTCATTGAGTTTCAAAGTTAGTTTAGCATCCATAACTATAATTTTATACGTGCAAAAATAATTAATATTCACGTATAAATCAAATATATTAGAAAATTGTTTATTTTCAGAGCTTTGAGTTGTGCTTGTGGGTAATGTTATGATATGGACTTTTTTAATTGTCTATACCAAACTATACCAGCCTGCGGTAGGCAGGAGCAAATTTAACCATTTAGATTAGTAAAATCAATAGTACTTAAAGCAAACTTAATTAATCTCCAGGATGCATAAAGCGTTGTTTACCCAATAGTTCTTCTTCAGTCTCAACAACATCTTCATCAGGCACACAACAATCTACAGGACAAACAGCAGCACATTGTGGTTCTTCATGAAAACCTTTGCATTCGGTACATTTATCAGGCACAATATAATATAAGTCGTCACTAATGGGTTCTTGCGCTTCGTCTGCATTTATTTCTTCACCATTTGGTAAAATCAAATTTCCTGTTAAACTGGTTCCATCTCTATATCTCCAATCGTCAGCGCCTTCATAAATAGCAGTATTTGGGCATTCTGGCTCACAGGCTCCACAATTTATACATTCATCTGTTATAATGATTGCCATAATATTTTCTTTTTCTAACTTTGCAGCTGCAAAAATAAAGCAATAAAAGTGTTATACAAACTATAAATGAATAACAATAAACACATCATAAGAGCCTTTGTTGAATTAGGGAAGTTTTTAAGTCAGTTTTCATTAAAAGGTATTCAAAAAAAAGAAAATATGCTTTATAATGATTTGTTTTTTGAAGGGTTTAAACATCAAATAAAATTAGCCAAAGAACATAATGGATGGTTTACACAGGAAAATATACTATTTGCTATTGAAGGATGGTCTAAATTACTGACTGAAAGTAACCTTAAACAATGGCTAGACAACTATAGCTTTAATAGCATTGAGTCCAAAAAAGTAGCTATTATTATGGCTGGAAATATTCCATTAGTTGGTTTTCATGATTTTATAAGTGTTATTGTTTCAGGTCATGAAGTATTAGTAAAACAATCATCAAACGATAAGCATTTGCTTCCATTTTTAGCAAAATATTTAGAACACATTGCTCCAGAATTAAAAGGCAAAATTGAATTCACAGAAGACAAGCTAACCGATTTTGACGCTGTTATTGCTACAGGAAGTGATAATACTGCACGTTATTTTGAATATTATTTTAAAGATAAACCATCTATCATTAGAAAAAACAGGAATTCTGTTGCTGTCTTAACAGGAAACGAAACCGAAGAACAACTTAAAGCACTTTCCGAAGATATTTTTAGATACTATGGTTTGGGTTGCAGAAATGTTTCAAAATTATTTGTACCAAAAGATTATAATTTTGAAAGCTTTTTTAAGGCAATGTACGATTGGCATCCTATTATTAATCAAGCAAAGTATGCTAACAATTACGATTATAACAAAGCAGTTTATTTAATGAGTGAATTTGATATGTTGGAAAATGGTTTTTTAATGCTAAAGGAAGATGAGAGTTATGCTTCTCCTATTGCTACGTTATTCTATGAAAGTTATGATTCCATAGAGCAATTAAAAGAAAAACTTGAGCAGGACAAGGATAAAATTCAGTGTATGGTTTCCAACGGATTTATAGACACCGAAATTAAATTTGGTCAAACCCAAAAACCACAATTATGGGATTATGCCGATGGAATAGATACAGTTGCATTTTTATTAAAAAACACAACTTAAAATTATCAATTTTATAACAATAAATTTATCATTAATTAGCACCTTTGCAACTTGTTAATTGAATAGATTTCCTCCCGTCCCGATAACTATCGGGAGCTATCGGGATTCACGGAAATGAAAAACAAATTTTTCATGAAGAAACATAATTTTAGTGCAGGACCAAGTATTTTACCACAGGAAGTATTACAAAAAGCATCAGAAGCAGTACTAAATTTTAACAATGACAATTTATCATTATTAGAAATTTCCCATCGAAGCAAACCTTTTGTGGATGTTATGGAACATGCTAGAACTTTAGTTTTAGAGTTGCTTAATCTTGAAGGTAAAGGTTATAAAGTATTGTTTTTACAAGGTGGAGCAAGTACACAGTTTTTAATGGTTGCTTTAAATTTATTAGAAAAAAGAGCAGGTTATTTAAATACAGGTTCTTGGAGTGATAAAGCCATTAAAGAAGCTAAAATCTACGATGATATTTACGAAGTAGCTTCATCTAAAAATGCGAATTACAACTATATCCCTAAAGGATATGATATACCTGCGGACTATGATTATTTTCATTGTACGTCTAACAATACAATTTTCGGAACACAAATAAAAGAGTTTCCAAAATGCTCAATTCCATTAGTATGCGATATGAGCAGCGATATATTTTCACGTCAATTGGATTTTACTAAATTCGATTTAATTTATGCAGGAGCTCAAAAAAATATGGGACCAGCTGGTACTACTCTAGTTGTTGTAAAAGAAGATATATTAGGTAAAGTATCTCGAAAAATTCCATCAATAATGGATTACAAAATTCAAATAAGTAAAAGCAGTATGTTTAACACACCTCCTGTTTTTGCTGTTTATGTTTCTATGTTAACGCTGGAATGGTTAAAAAATCTAGGTGGTATTGCTGCTATTGAAAAAGAGAACGATAAAAAAGCAATATTGATGTATTCCGAAATAGATTTAAACCCTTTATTTAAAGGATATGCATCAAAAGGAGATCGCTCAATAATGAATGCTACATTTAATTTGGTTAATGACGATTTAAAAGAAACTTTTGATACGATGTGCAGAGAAAGTGGAATAAATGGATTAAATGGACACAGAAGTGTTGGTGGTTATCGAGCATCAATGTATAATGCTTTACCGCTTGAAAGCGTTCAGGTTTTAGTAGAGATTATGAGTGAACTGGAAACTAAAGCTTAAATAAGTTAGCAGTTCCCGATAGCTATCGGGACAGTCGCAGTTTGCAGTTGTTTACTCTTAAAAAATAATTATGAATATGTTAGGTTTAAAGTATTAAGTTGCAAAACTTTTAACTTTTAACTTTTAACTTTTAACTTTTAATAATGAAAGTATTAGCAAACGATGGTGTTTCACAAAGTGGAATAGATGCTCTGGAAAAAGCAGGATTTGAAGTCAGTACAACTACAGTTGCTCAAGAGCAGTTAGAAAACTATATAAACGAAAATGAAATTAGCGTTCTTTTAGTTAGAAGCGCAACTACTGTGAGACAAGATTTAATTGATGCTTGTCCTAGCCTAAAAATTATAGGTCGTGGTGGTGTTGGCATGGATAATATAGATGTAGAATATGCTCGCAATAAAGGGTTAGATGTTATAAACACTCCTGCAGCGTCTTCAAGTTCGGTTGCCGAATTGGTATTTGCCCATTTGTATGGTGGTGTACGTTATTTACACGACTCTAACAGAAATATGCCTTTAGATGGAGATACAAAATTTAAAATACTCAAAAAAAATTATGCTAAAGGCAGCGAATTAAGAGGTAAAACACTTGGTATTATTGGCTTTGGGCGAATTGGACAAGAAGTTGCCAAAATTGGAATAGGAGTTGGAATGAAAGTTATTGCAAGCGATTTGTTTGTGCCAAAAGCTACAATAAAAGTGGATTTCTTTGATGGACAATCTATTAATGTAGAAATTGAAACAGAACCTATTGACAATATTCTTGAGCAATCCGATTTTATTTCACTACATGTACCAGCCCAAAAAGATTATGTAATTGGCAAAGAGCAAATCAATAAGATGAAAGATGGTATTGGACTTATAAATGCAGCTCGTGGAGGTGTTATTGATGAAATTGCACTTATTGATGCTTTAGAAAGTGGTAAAATTGCCTTTGCTGGTTTAGATACTTTCGAAAACGAACCCACACCAGCTATACAAGTACTAATGAATGGTAGATTATCTCTTACACCACATATTGGAGCTGCAACTAATGAAGCACAAGACAGAATTGGTACAGAGCTAGCATCACAAATTATTAGTATCTTAAAGTAGCTAACCCTTTTTTAGTCAGTCTGTAAAAGTTAAATTTGAGCAAATAATATTTAAATTTTTCTTGTATATTGTTCCAATAAACACATTAACCTTTTTTAATTAAACTCGTAGTATTATGGCAGGAATTTTAGATCTATTAGGTAGTGACCTAGGAAAAACAATTATTAGTGGTGTTTCAGGTCAAACTGGACAAAGCGAAAGTAAAACAGGAAGTGTATTAACAATGGCTTTACCGGTTTTAATGCAAGCCATGAAAAGAAATACCTCAACGCCTCAAGGCGCAGAAGGTTTATTAAGCGCATTGAGTGGTAAACACGATGGAGGGATTTTAGATAACCTTGGAGGATTATTTAGTGGTGGTGTCGACAATAGTGTTTTGGATGATGGAGGAAAAATATTAGGTCACGTTTTAGGGGACAAACAGCAAAACGTTCAAAATGCTTTAAGTCAAAAATCTGGTATGGATGCAGTATCAGTTGGTCAGATACTTAAAGTTGCTGCACCTCTTTTAATGGGATTTTTAGGAAAACAAGCCAAACAACAAAAAGTTAATAATTCTTCTGGAGTTGAAGGACTGCTCGGTGGATTGTTAAGCGGAAACTCACCACAGCAAGAACAAAGTTTTTTAGAATCTATGTTAGATGCAGATGGAGACGGAAACATTATAGATGATGTTGCAGAAATGGTTTTAGGTGGAAATAAAAAGAAAGGCGGATTGGGAGGTTTACTTGGTGGACTTTTTGGAAAAAAATAGGTTTCAAATATATATCTGCAAGAATTTAAGTCGAACAAATTTGTTCGACTTTTTTATGTTAAAAGATTAATTTTCAATACATTTATAAAACAAATTTTGTATTTTTAGTTAAATGAAAAATATAATTTTAATACTTTTTGTATGCTTTGGGGTTTATTCCTGTAAAACTCCTTATAGAGTAACCTCTACTACTCCTACAGTTAACGCAAAAGCTCAAGACACAGTCCGTATTGCAAATGATACGCTTGAATATGAAATTATTATTATCGAACCAGGATTTAATTTCTGGTTAAAGAGCAGAGCTAAACCCGAAGGCTACTATTCACAGCAGTTTTTAGAAAACAGAAACAGAATATATGTAACAGAATGGAACAATAGAGTTTTAAATCCTAGTAGATATAATCCTAATTTGTACCAAATGCAAATTGACTATCAGCCACATATAGATTATGGTTATGAGGTAAATTACAAGCTCTATTATTACTTTATATATTTTCAAATTCAGTATAAACAAAGATTAGCAGGTTTTGTTCCTAGAATTTAGTTTTCATTTTATACTTTTGCAATTCGATAAATTATAAAAGTGAAAAAGTTTAAACAGCGTTGGGAAATAACACAAAATTGGCAGCTTATCTATCCTATTGTTGGCGTTATTGCTTTAGCTTATTCTGTATTTAAATTAGCCCTTCTTTTTTCTTTTGATAATATTGAGATTACAATTTTATTGTCTTGCATTCTGTTCTTCATTTTATTAAAGTTAACATTGGCTTTATTTAAATTTTTAGAAAAACGCTGGAAAGTAGAATACAAATGGAGGGTTATTAGAATATTTTTAATTTTTGCTATAACTGGTACTTCGTCTGTAATTATTACTAATCCTATCTCTAATGCAATTGGTTTAGTAAAAGGTAATTTTGCTGATATATTTTTAGGCAACACTATATACTATGTATTAAAATTCATCTTGACCTTACCTTTTTACAAGATCTTATTAGTTTCATTTGGGTGGCTATTTGGCGAATTTACATTCTTCTGGAATTTTACAAAAAAGATGCTTTACAGACTTGGTTTCAAACGATTTTTTAGCGAGCAGTGAACACGTTTAAAGAACATATCATATACAAATTTAGCATAGTCATTTTGGCTATAGCTTTGCTCACACCTTCTTTTGTAAAGTTTTCTCATGTTTTCGAAGATCATGTTCATGAGGTTTGTAAAAATCCGCAGAAAACACATTTTCATGAAGTTGATTTGGATTGCGGATTCTATAAGTTTAAACTCAACAAGAAATTCATCTTGGCTTCTAATGAGTTTCAGTTTCTGAATGTGGTAGAGAACCATCAACCAATTGTTTTACAATATTGCTTTTTAAGTGACTATCAACCTTTACATTTTTCACTTCGTGGACCTCCTAAATTAATTTAGCTTTAAGACGAGAATTCAAATTTCTCAAAAAATTATCGTTAAATTAATTATATACACATGAAAACAATTTTAAATTGGCTGTTATTAATATCAATTACATCCACATATTCACAAAACGTTATAAAAGGTCTTGTAACAGACAGCAATTCTAATGAACCCATTATCTTTGCAAACATTTATCTTCCTCAATTGGAAAAAGGAACCATTACTGATGATGATGGTGTATTTTCAATCCATGATTTACCCTCTGGAAACTATAAAATAATAGTCTCAATAATTGGTTATAAAACTTTTTCCGCTACAATTAGTATTCCTGCAATTCAAGATTTAAACATTGCCTTATCAGCTTCTGCTATTGAAATGGAAGCAATAATAATCTCCACGCCTTTCCATAAATTACAGAGTGATAATGTAATGAAAGTGGAGCAAAAAAAAGTAAAAGACTTAAAAGCTAGTGGAGCAACAACACTTGCTGAAGGCATAACAAATATTGCTGGTGTAGAAAGTGTTACAACAGGATTAAGCATTGGCAAACCCGTTATAAGAGGGTTAAGCAGCAATAGAGTACTTGTTTACACACAGGGCATTAGGTTGGAAAATCAACAATTTGGCGACGAGCATGGATTGGGTATTAATGCCGCTGGAATAGAAAGTGTAGAAGTCATAAAAGGACCTGCTTCCCTACTCTATGGTAGCGATGCATTAGGTGGTGTGCTATATTTAAACCCAGAGAAATTTGCACAGCTAAACTCTTCTTCAGGAGATGTAAATGCAGACTATTATTCCAACACCAATGGATTTAGCACAAATGCAGGATTTAAATCGTCGAGTGATGCTTTTAAATTCATTTTTAGAGGAAGCCTTACCGAACATGCCGATTATAATACCAAAGACTTTAGAGTTACCAATACGAGATTTAAAGAACAAGATTTTAAAGCTGCAATTGGCTATCAAGTTTCAAAATTTAAAAGCGAATTTAGGTATAATTTGAATGCTTCAAAACTTGGTATTCCTGAAGAAATCGGGATTCAAAATACAAACAAGAACCCTTTGTTGCCTTACCAAAGTATTAACAACCATATTTTTAGTACAAAATCTACAGTATTCTTTAATGAATCTAGTTTAAACTTCAATTTGGGTTTTACTTATAATGACAGAAAAGAATTTGAAGAAGAGCATCATCACGATGGTGAAGACCATGAAGAAGAAACCGATGAAATTTTAGAACCAGCACTACAAATGGTACTTAAAACGTTTAGTTACGATGTAAAATACAATCTACCAACGTTTGGGAAATTTGAAACTATTGTTGGTGCACAAGGAATGAACCAAACCAATACAAATCATGGAGAAGAGCAATTAATTCCTGATGCTACAACTAATGATTTTGGAATATTAGCAACATCTCATATTCATTTTGAAAAAATAGATATACAGCTTGGAGCTCGTTTTGACAACAGAAACATAAATGTAAAAAGCGTTTTCAATAAAAGTTTTAATAGCTTTAATGGAGCATTCGGAATCAAAACAAATTTAACTAAAAGCATAGTTTCCAGACTAAATTTTGCCACAGGATTTAGAGCACCTAATTTAGCCGAGTTAACTTCTTATGGATCACATGAAGGAACTAACCGTTTTGAAATAGGAAATGCAAATCTTGAAAACGAACAGAATTTTCAGATTGATCTTGCTTTAGAGTTTAATAATGAACACATAGAAGTTTTTGCAAATGCTTTTTACAATAAGGTAAATAACTACATATTTTTATCACCAAATGGTGAGTTTGTAGAAGCTGATCCTGTGTTTTTATACCTTCAAGACGATGCAAAGTTATATGGTGGCGAATTCGGTTTGCATATACATCCACATCCACTGGATTGGTTGCACTTTGAATCTAGTTTTGAAACTGTAACAGGAAAGCAAAATAACGATGAATATCTGCCGCTAATTCCTGCCAATAAGATTAATAATATAATTAGAGTAGAGTTTGATACTGTAACAATCACAGAAGGTTATGCTTTTATTAAATTAAGTACAACATTAGATCAAAATAAAATTAGTTCATTTGAAACAAAAACCAATGGTTATAATTTAATGAGTGCAGGTTTTGGTGGAAAAATAAAGTTTGCAAAACAGGAGCTATCTATTTCTGTGTCTGGCACTAATTTAACAAACAAGAGCTACATAAATCATTTGTCAAGACTCAAAACAGATAACATTTTTAATATGGGAAGAAATATTACCATTGGATTATCTTATGCATTATAAAAGTATTTAATCTAAAGAATTCCTTCCTTATTGCCCAACCTCAATAATGGTTTCATTAGTTTTAAATACGAAAGTGTAAAGCCACATAAGTGTAAATGTTGGTACAACATCCATAAAAGGTAATGCTTCTTCAATAAAAGTGATGACTCCAGCAATTTTACCAGATTTGCCCTTATACAATTTTGTCATTAAATATCCAGCTGTTGGTGCCCAAATAATATCAAATGGTGGAAAAATAAAAGATACATATCCTAATGCATCAAAACATATACTATAGCCTAATTTTTTGTATTTACTTGTGTTGTTAAAATTCATATTGTGTTGTTTTATATACACATAACAAGAAATATACCAGATTATTTTAGTCTGTCTTTGTAATGTTGTTCTAACTTTTTTAATTTCGGATGGATGATGACTTGACAATACATTTGCTGCTTGTTATTATCGTAGTAATCTTGGTGGTCAATTTCTGCTTCATAAAATACTTCAAATTCATTAATTTCTGTAACAATATCATCATCAAAAATGTGTTCTTCTTTTAAAAAGTTAATGTACGCTTTAGCTTCCTGTTTTTGGTTTTCATCTATATAAAATATAGCCGAACGATATTGTGTGCCAATATCATTGCCTTGTTTGTTTAAAGTTGTTGGATCGTGAGTTGCAAAAAATACATCTAATAGTACTTTAAAAGATACTTTATTGTCATTAAAAATAATTTTAATCGCTTCTGCATGGCCAGTTCTACCTTCACAAACTTCTCTGTAAGCTGGATTTTTAATAAAACCTCCTGTATAACCAGAAGTTACTTGTTCTACGCCTTCTATTCGGTTAAATACAGCTTCTGTACACCAAAAGCATCCTCCTGCAAATATTGCTGTTTTATTTTGTTGTGTCATTGTGCATATAAAGTTAAACAAAAACATTTGTCAAAAACAAACAGTATTCCTTACTTAAAATGTTAATAATTACGAAAGAAATTGTTTTTTGCTTCAGTTTGTGTATTTAATAGATAGTAATACTATGAAATATTTTTCGGAAGAAAACCATTTAAACATTGCTCATAAAACCATAAAGTAGTAATTTCCCTTCGTTATTATAATTTTAATGATTAGAGCAAAAAATATTCATAAATATTTTGACGATTTACATGTACTAAAAGGTGTAAATATTCATGTTAAAAAAGGAGAAATTGTTTCTATTGTAGGAGCTTCTGGAGCTGGTAAAACAACATTGTTACAAATTTTAGGCACATTAGATAAAGCCTCAAATTCAGAAAAACCAGAGTTGCAACTCAATAATATATCTGTAATTAATTTAAACGATAAAGCATTAGCAAAATTCAGGAATGAACATATAGGTTTTATTTTTCAGTTTCATCAATTATTACCTGAGTTTACCGCTTTAGAAAACGTATGTATTCCTGCATTTATAAAAGGCGTCAGCAAAACTGAAGCTGAAACAAAAGCCAAAGAATTATTAGATTTTTTAGGGCTTTCAAACAGGATTAATCATAAACCCAACGAGCTTTCTGGTGGCGAACAGCAGCGTGTTGCAGTTGCCAGAGCTTTAATAAATAACCCAAATCTTATTCTTGCCGATGAACCTTCTGGAAACCTCGATAGCGAATCTGCCGAAAACTTACACAACCTCTTTTTTAAATTGCGTGATGAGTTTGGGCAAACTTTTGTTATTGTAACGCATAACGAAGAACTGGCAAACATGGCAGACAGAAAGTTAACTATGGTTGATGGGAAGATTGTTGATGATTGACATTAGTTAACTATAAATTTTGGAGTTGCGCTTATCGGTTAAGCTATGACCAGTAAGAGCTTGAAATTCAATTACTTATCAAGATATAAAATTAGACAAATCTTTGGATTTGTCCGATGTTTTTTTAACAATTTGTCCAAATCCAAAAGATTTGACGGTGCTTGCAAATACAAAACCAATTTTGAGACAAGCAATTAGCTCTTATTAGGCAAAGGTTATGAATCATTTCTCATAAACCTATCTCTTATATATTCGGTTCCATTTTCAATTTCAGGGAATAGTGTGTCCTTATTAATTCCTAATATATTTAGTTCATCAATTATCTTTGATTTACTTTCCTCATCAACTAACACAACAACTTTTCTATTTTTATCATATAATGTCAAATTATCGATATCTAATGGTTCAAGAATGTAATTCCCCACTCCAAAAAGAATAAAATATCCCATTTGTCTTTTAATCCTTTCATTGTTATTTATTGGTTTAACAACCAATGATTTTTCTATATCTGAAGGTTCAATTATTCCAGAAAAATATGGTTTTTCATCTCGTATTAGATGTAATAATTTTTTTCCACTATCTGATTTATTAAACCTTTGAAAATTAGTATCAGTTTTAAATTCTCTGTCAACTTTTGAAAGATTTGATAAGATACTTACAGTATCACTGTCATAATATTTTACAAACTTTTTTTGGGGATAAAAAACAATGATTTCACCAGGGAATTCTTTACTATAATTGCTATTACAAGCAAAAAATAATGCAACTAATGGACTCTTGGTAATATCCAATAATCTGGTCGGTAAACCGTAATGCTGCATAATTGTCAATTTTTCAAATGCCGATTTAGTATCAATAAAGTTGTCGGGGTTTCTTAACAATATATCTCTAAAAATATTGTGTTCATTATCCGTAAGTTTTATATCTCTATAAACAGAAGGTATTAATTTCCAATCAATATTTGCATGACCTCGGTAAAACAATAATTCTTTATCTAAGTTTGAATTGCTATTAATGAGCAAATCAACAAACCTTATATATTGTTCTACACTATCAATTACAAAGAGATATGTTTTCTCCTTTTTGTAAACGTATTTATCATTGTACGATTCAATTTCGTTGTTATTTTTAGTAATGTAGTCTGAAACTAACTTTTGCACTTTTCTAAAATTTCTTGCATCAAGGTTTTTCTCTTTTAGGAAGCTTTGATAATTATTAATAATAGAAAGGTCGTTATTTAGAGATGAAATGACTTCTTTATATTTCTTTTCATCATCTGCATTTGATTCAGATTTATACTTATTTAACACTTGTCGCATTAAAAAATCCTTATTTATTTTCTGTATCAAATCTTTTTTAACAGTAGGAAAAAGATAATTCTTTGAAAGGAATAAAACTCCTTTTTCATCAATTTCATTAAGGATAAATTTTTCAATATATATTTTTAAACGTTTCATTTTTACTTTTGCCAATGTTATGATATTGTCAGTTTTATACTCAATCAAGTTGAGCTCAAGATTGATTATATCAGACGATAGCGAAGTTAAAATTTTTATTTAAAACAGTCAATGCTTCAACACTTAACTTATTCAAAATATATCAAGTGCTATTAAATTCAAAAAAGGGAACAAGAAAATCATTTATTGAATAAATGTTAAAGTATTTAAATCAATAACCCTTAATTTATTGAAACTAATCCAATTCAAGTACCACATCAATTCACCTACAATAAAGATATCGAAATTGCAGATTTTTTAACTGCGAGACAAATTTGCACAACCCTTTGTAATTGTTACTCATAACGAAGACTTGGCAAACATGGCAGACAGAAAGTTAACTATGGTTGATGGGAAGATTGTAAATACTTAATGAAATCTAATTTTTAAAGTTACGCTTATCGTTTAGGCTATGATTTCGTTGCATGGTTAAGAAACTAATTTAGTAAATAAAACCCGAATAGAAAATCCGCGAGGGTTTTTGTAAGTAGGCTAGTGCTTTTCATAGGATACGGTGTTGCAAGTAGCAGTGCTTTTTTCAGAGTCTGAATTATTCGGCTAAATATTTTGTTCCGATTTTCAATATTTAAGTGAAGTTAAACTAAATCGGTTAATTTTCTAACAAAGTCATACTATTGGTTTTTTACAAATCTTCTTACAGATACCCATTGTTTTAACATATCTCTAGCATCTTGAGCAGGATAACCTAAAACAGTTTTTCCTGCTTCCACATCATTCATAACTCCAGAGCCAGCGCCAACGGTAGCGCCAGAATGTATGGTTGTGTGGTCTTTAATAGAGGCACTTCCACCAATAATAACGCCATCACCTAAAGTAACAGAACCTGCAAGTCCGCTATGTCCTGCCATAATACAAGAACGTCCCATAATACTGTTATGAGCTATTTGTACCAAGTTGTCAATTTTACAACCATCACCAACAATAGTAGAGCTAAATTTTGCTCTATCAACACATGAATTAGCTCCAATTTCAACATAATGCCCAATTATGACATTACCTATCTGTGGTATCTTAACCAATTGTCTGCCATCGTCACTTGGTCTATATCCAAAACCATCAGCTCCAATACTTACATTAGTATGAAAAATACAATGGCTACCAATAATACAGCGTTCACGTATAATAGTCCCAGACCAAACAATGGTGCTATCACCGATAATGGTTTCATCAAACACACAAACATTTGGGTATAAAATTACTCCGCTTCCTAATTTAACATCTTTACCTACATAACAATTTGAACCAATCTTACAACCATTTCCAATTTTTGCCGTTTCATGTATCACGGCAGTTGGATGTATATCTGTATCAAACACAGGTGCTGGCGGATTAAAAAGCTCCAATATTTCTGCCATCGCTAAATCGACATTTTTCACTTTAATAAAAGCACGATTGTCGCCAGGGTCAATACTTAAATTATAATTTATCAGGGCAGCACAGGCTTTTGAATCTTCCCAAAACTTCAAATATTTATTGCTTCCAATGAATGTGATTTGATTGCTGTTTGCTTTTTGTAATTCTTCAGGCCCTTCAATTTTTTGGCTGGTATTACCTATTAATTCGCCTTTTAAGATGTTGTTAATTTCACTTATAGAGTAAGATGTCATTTGTAATTTTATTGATTTATTAGCTAGTTGTAAATTATGGAAAAAAAGTGAAATCTATATTATTTTTGAAATCAAATACGTTTATATGTTTTTAATTTCTTTTTTTGTGAGATTCGGAGCAATTCGTCCAGCATTTGTTTGATAAAAATAAGTAGGTTTAAATTCTAGCTTTTGGGTTTGAGAGAGTTCCTCTATTACTTGCAATGTTAAGATATGGTTCTGTTTTAACGAAACTAGTTTTTTTAAATAACAATTTCAATACTTATAAAAATAAGTTTTACATTTGATATACAAAATAAAGCTGTGGCGATTTCTTTCTCTGAACAACAACTTAAAGAATTTCTCAATACAAAAGCTTATCAATACAATAATCCAAAATTTATTGAAAGCGATCCCATACAAGCGCCTCACAGGTTCTCAAAAAAAGAAGATATAGAAATTGCGGCATTCTTAACTGCAACAATTGCTTGGGGAAATAGAAAAAGTATTATTAAAAATGCAAAGCGAATGATGCAACTACTTGATAATTCGCCATACGATTTTGTAATGAATCATCAAGATACCGATTTAGAGCAACTACTTCCTTTTGTACATCGTACATTTAACGGTCATGATTTTATACAGTTTATAAAGTGTTTAAAGCACATTTATAAAATTCATCTTGGTTTAGAAAATGTTTTTAGTAAGTATGCTGAAACAAATTCGTTACAACCATCTATTCACGAATTTAAAAAAGCTTTTTTTGAAATTGAACATTTACCTCGAACACAAAAACACGTAAGTGATCCTTTAAAAAATTCGGCAGCAAAGCGTATTAATATGTTTTTACGTTGGATGGTTCGTAAAGATAATGCAGGAGTTGACTTTGGTATTTGGACAAGCCTCTCTCCTGCTCAACTCTCTTGTCCACTAGATGTACATTCTGGAAATGTAGCTAGGAAATTGGGCTTATTAACTAGAAAACAAAACGATGCCAAAGCTTTATTAGAACTTGATACAGCCTTAAGAAAACTTGATGCACAAGATCCTGTAAAATATGATTTTGCTTTATTTGGTTTAGGAGTGTTTGAAGGGTTTTAAATGGTTTAATGATTAAGACTTAATTCATATTAAAAATGAAAACAAAAACAGAATTTGATTATTTAATTGTAGGAGCAGGAATTATAGGTTTAACAATAGCTTATGAATTAACCGAAAGAAATCCTAATTACAGTATTTGTATAATTGATAAGGAAAATGATGTAGCGCAACATACTAGTGGTAGAAATAGTGGGATTTTACATGCAGGGTTTTATTACTCATCCGATACTAAAAAAGCCATGCACTGTTTAAATGGTAATGCTTTAATGAAAAAATTCTGTTTAGAAAATGATGTTGAAGTTAAATCAACTAAAAAATTAGTGGTGACCAAAAATGAAAAGGATATTGAACAGTTATATGAAATTAAACGACGAGCAGATGCCAATAATGTTGAAACAAAATTGATTTCGAAAGAAGAAGCCGAAAAAATTGAGCCAAATGTTAATACCTATAAAAAAGCATTATACTCACCAAATACTGCTTCAGTCGATCCTGAAGAAGTATGTTTTAAGTTAAAAGAATTTTTAAAAGAAAAGAAAGTTTATTTTGTATTTAATTGCCCATTTAAAAAAGAATTGGAGTTTAAATATAAATACCTTATCAATGCTGCAGGATTGTATGCCGATAAAATTGCACAAAACTATGGTTTAGCTAAACAATATACACTATTGCCTTTTAAGGGTGTTTATATGCGGATTAGTAATAATAAAGTACCCACTAAGATTAACATTTATCCTGTTCCAGATTTAAAGTTTCCTTTTTTAGGAGTTCATTATATAATTACCCCAAATGAAGATATTAAAATAGGACCTTCAGCTTCACCTGCTTTTTGGAGAGAAAACTATTCTGGTTTTTCAAATTTTAATCTTAAAGAGTTTTTAGAGATCATAGGTATTAATATAAAACTATTCATTACCAATTCATTTAATTATAGAAATTTAGCAATGAGGGAAATTAAATATTATTGGTCTAAAAATTTAATTTCTGAAGTGGAAAAATTGATTAAAAACCCATATGGAGCTAAATATAAAAAGAAAAGGCCTGGGATAAGAGCCCAATTATATAATAAAGAAACTAATAAACTTGTTGATGATTTTATAATTAAACATTCAGCTAATAGTACACATGTACTAAATATAATAAGTCCTGGTTTTACATGCTCTTTTTCTTTAGCTAAAGAAATTGTGGATGAAGTATTAGTAAATAATAGCTAAGATTAAACTCTTTAATCATTATTAAGATAAATACTCAATTTTATTAAACAATAAAAAACTGTAACTTGGTTCACAATTAAAATTACCCTCTTTTTTTATGAATACTCAAAAATCTTTATTTAAACTTTTTATTGTTGTTTTAGTAGCCATAATCATATGGTTATCTGAATCGCTAGTGGGTGCTCCTATAAAAGGTTGGCATATTTTTGCTGTTTTCATAGCTGTAATATTTAGCTTTATTATAAAACCTTATCCAATGGGTTTGATGGTTATATTAGGTTTGGTTGCGTTAACTGCTACAAAAACCATAACCATGAAAGAGGCTTTGTCTGGTTATGGTGACACTACAGTTTGGTTGGTGGTTGCAGCTTTTTTGATTGCTGGAGGAGTTATTAATACAGGTTTAGGTAAAAGAATTGCACTTAAGTTAGTAAGTTGGCTTGGTAAAACCACCTTGGGTTTAGGGTATGCAATTTGTGGTGCAGAACTTATTTTAGGACCTGTTGTGCCTTCTAATACTGCTCGTGGAGGTGGAATTTTAGCCCCAATCGTTAATTCTATTTCAATTGCTTTAGGTTCTACTCCAAAAGACAACCCTAAAAAGGCTGGAGAATTCCTAACCTTAGTTGGTTCTCATGCTAACCTTATTACTGCTGCAATGTTTCTTACAGGAATGGCAGCTAATCCATTAGTATCTCGAGCTGTAGAAGATATTCTAGGTATAGAATTTGGATGGGGAACATGGGCATTAGGAGCTATAGTTCCAGGATTAATCAGTTTATCATTATTGCCTTTGGTAATTTACAAACTTTCTAAACCAACATTAACCAATTCAATAATTGCTCAAAAGGAAGCTAAAAAACAGTTAGAAAAAATAGGCACAAAACTCTCTGTTAAAGAAGGTGTCATGCTAGTTATTCTCATATTATTATTGGTATTGTGGAGTACTAAATTTTTACACGGATTAAGCACTACTCTAGTTGCTTGGATTGGTGTTTCTGCAATGTTAATAACGAATACACAAATATGGGATGATATTATTAAAAACAAAAAAGCCTGGGATACCTTAATTTGGTTAGGTGGCTTACTTACAATGGCTAATTTATTAAAAGATTATGGTTTTATAGATTGGTTTGTACTGCATACCAAAGAACAAGTTATTGGATTTAGTGGTTTAACTACTATTATAATACTAGGCTTGATATATTTTTATTCTATGTATGCTTTTTCTATGCTAACAGCACATATTTCAGCAATGGTTTCTATATTTTTAGCTGTAGTGTTTGCAGCTGGAGGTTACCCATTAATTGCTGCAGCTATTTTTGCGTATTTTTCAAATTTAAGTGGTTGCTTAACAAGTTACTCTTCCGGACCTGTAATTATATATTTTGGATTAAATTATGTGCAAATTCCTAAGTGGTTTTCTGTAGGTTTTTTAATTTCGTTATTTCATATTATCATTTGGTTAGGTGGTGGTTTAATTTGGTGGAAAATACTAGGTTGGTGGTAAAATTATGTAACCTTGAATTTACTCACTGTAAGTTTAGCAGAAGTTTGATACAACCATGATATAACTTTACAAACAATTTCCTATAAAAAATTATTTTGAATTGTTGAATTGGGATTATTTAAGGATAGATAGATTCTTGTTAATAAATGTTAATTTATTATCAAGTTATATACAAAACAGTAATTTAGTGAAATTCTAAAACTAACTAAAAACACTACAATGAAAAAGCATATTTTTCTTTTATTCTTCTTTGGAGTAATTCTTTCTTACAGCCAAAGTAGAAAAATTCCAATAGATACCATGGTTGCAACCACACATAATACTACTGTAAAAGGTCAAAATTTCTCTTATACAGCAACTACTGGAACACAGCCAGTTTGGGATAAAGAAGGTAAGCCAATAGCAACTTTGTTTTATACATACTACAAACGAAATAATACTAAAAGTGCTAATAGACCACTTATTATTTCATTTAATGGTGGACCTGGATCAGCTTCAGTTTGGATGCATATTGCCTATACTGGACCTCGTATTTTAAATATTGATGACGAAGGCTATCCTGTGCAACCTTATGGCTTTAGAAACAATCCATATTCTATTTTAGATGTTGCAGATATTGTTTTTGTAAATCCTGTAAATACAGGTTATTCAAGGATGATTCCTGATAAAGAAGGAAAAATGCCAGAAAGAAAACAATTCTTCGGAATTAATGCAGATATTAAATATTTAGCAGAATGGGTAAACACTTTTGTTTCTCGAAATAACCGTTGGGAATCTCCTAAATATATTATTGGTGAAAGTTATGGAGGTACTCGTGTTATGGGATTATCAAATGAACTTCAAAGCTCGCATTGGATGTATTTAAATGGTGTGATTTTAGTTTCTCCAGCAGATTATAACCTTTATAGTACTGGTCAACCTATTTATTCAGCAATTAATTTACCTTACTTTACAGCTGCTGCTTGGTATCATAAGGTATTGCCAGCAGTTTTACAAAGCAAAGATTTAACTGAAATTTTACCAGAAGTAGAAGACTATGCCATAAATATATTAATGCCAGCAATAGCTAAAGGAGGTTTTATTTCAGATGCTGAAAGGAATGATGTTGCAGAAAAAATGTCTTACTATTCAGGACTTAATAAAAAGGCAATTATACAGCATAATTTAGTTGTTCCTACTAGTTTCTTTTGGAAAGAACTACTACGTGATAAAACAGGGCAAACCATTGGCAGATTAGATTCTCGTTATTTAGGACTCGACAAAATGGAAGCTGGGACGAGACCAGATTATAGTGCCGAATTAACATCTTGGTTACATTCTTTTACGCCAGCAATAAACCATTATATTAAAAAAGAATTAAAATTTGATACTGATATTAAGTACAATATGTTTGGTTCTGTACGCCCTTGGGATAGAGAAAATAATACTACTAGAGAAGATTTACGTAAAGCAATGGCAGCCAATCCCTATTTAAAAGTATTAAATCAATCGGGTTATTACGATGGAGCTACTACTTATTTCGCTGCTAAATATACTTTATCACAAATTGACCCAAGTGGAAAAATGAAGGATCGCTTTACGTTTAAAGGCTACAGAAGTGGACATATGATGTACTTGAGAAAAGAAGATTTAATTAAATCTAATGAGGATTTAAGAGAATTTATAAAAAAATCTTCTGCCAATGGTAAAGCTGCTAAATATTAAACAATGAGAAACCATTTATTTCTTGGATTGCAAACACTTTTCATTTTAGTTGTTTTGTGTTCTTGCAAATCTGAACCTATAGAAACTATAACATTTATTGAAACTCCAACAGGTTTGATTAGTTCTGAACCAAATTTGCATAAAACTAAAGATGGCACTATATATTTAAGTTGGATAGAAACCAATGCCGACAAAAGCAGTACACTTACTTTTTCAACTTTAAACAATAATAATAGTTGGTCGCAACCTAAACCTATTGCTAATGGTACAGATTGGTTTGTAAATTGGGCAGACTTCCCTTCTATTTCTTCTTTTGGAAAAAGTAGTTTAGCTGCTCATTTTTTAGACAAAAGCGCTGAAGATACTTTTGCTTACGATGTTAAGCTTACCATTTCCAACGATAATGGAAATACTTGGAATACTCCATTTATTCCACATAAGGATAATACAAAAACAGAACATGGTTTTGTTAGTAAAGTTGCCATAAATGATGACAGCTTTCTTGCTGTATGGCTAGATGGAAGACAAATGGCTTATGCCGAAAAGGATTCTACAATAACCAAAGAAATGACTTTAAGAAGTGCTATTATAAACAAAGATGGAGAATTAATAAACGAATATTTGTTAGACAATCGTGTTTGTGATTGCTGCCAGACAGATGCTGCAATGACAAACAATGGACCAATAGTAGTGTATAGAGATCGCTCTGAAAAAGAAATTAGGGATATTTATTACGTGAGACAGATTAATAATAAATGGACAGAACCAAAACCCATTTTTAATGATAATTGGGAAATCGTTGGTTGTCCAGTTAATGGAGCTGCAATTTCAACCAAAGGCGATACTGTAGTTGTAGTTTGGTTTACTATGGCTTATAATTTTCCTAAAGTAAAAGTTGCCTTTTCCAAAGATAATGGCGAAACCTTTGGTAAGCCTATAGATATTGGTGATATAGATCCAATGGGTCGTGTGGATATTGAGTTATTAGATGATAATTCAGCATTGGTAAGTTGGATGGATATTGTAGAAGAAAACACCGTTATACAGCTCCAAAAAGTATTTAAAGATGGTACTTTAAGTGAACTTGTTACATTAACAGAATCTTCAGAAAGCAGATCAAGTGGTTTTCCTAGAATGGTTGTTAAAAACGACATGGCATATTTAACATGGACTGATGCCAGAGATAAAAATTCTAGCATTAAAACAGCAAGAGTAAATACTAATAATTTAAGATAGTTGTTGTAAAAAATGCATAAACCTCTTATTAGCATTCTTATCCCTTTTAAAAACACTGCTGAATTTTTACCAGAATGTCTGCAATCTATTATCAATCAAAGCTATACCCATTGGGAGTTATTAATTGTTGATGATGGCTCAACCGATGAAAGCTTCAAATTAGTTGAAAGTTTTGCTAATAAAGATTCCCGAATTCAGCTCTTTAAAAATAATGGACACGGAATTATTGAAGCACTTCGACTCGCTTTCAGTAAAAGTAAAGGCGAATTGATTACAAGAATGGATAGCGATGATATAATGTCTTTTAATAAATTAGAAGTATTAAGTGCTAACCTTATAAAACATGGCAAAAAGCATGTAGCTATTGGATTGGTCAACTATTTTTCTGAAACAGGAATTGGAGATGGCTATTCTAAATATGAAACTTGGATAAATAACCTCACTTTAAAAGGAACAAATTATTCTGAAATTTATAAAGAATGTGTCATTCCTTCTCCATGTTGGATGGTTCATCGCGAAGATTTAATTAATGCAAATGCTTTTAATCCTAATCTCTATCCTGAAGATTACGATCTTACTTTCAGGTTTTACGAAAAAGGCTATACCTGTATTCCTTGTAACAGCATTTTGCATCTATGGAGAGATTATACCACAAGAGCTTCAAGAACCGATCCTCACTATGCTCATGATTATTTGTTAGATATTAAACTGCACTATTTTTTAAAGCTGGATTATAACAATACTAGACCACTAACAGTTTGGGGAGCTGGAGATAAAGGAAAAACAATTGCCAAGACCTTGATAGAAAATGAAGTCCCTTTTGATTGGATTTGCGACAATCCAAAAAAAATTGGTCGTGATATTTATGGCAAAAAGCTTAAGCCGTTCTCTTTCTTAAAGCAGATTAAAAACCCACAAAGCATCATAACTGTGGCTAATGCAGAAGCTCAAAAACAAATAAAACAATATCTTAAACAACTAGAACTTCAATCGATGGTTGATTATTTTTTCTTTTGCTAAAAGCATATGTCATAAAAATTTAGTTTATGATAAAGAACGAAGCATATAAGATATATTTTAATATTGAATATTTTATTAGTTCCTGTTTTTAGACCTCACAGGTTTTAAAACCTGTGAGGTCTAGATAAGTCAAAGACTTTGATAAAAAAGTTAAATTTCTCAAAATGATACCAAGTTTATCAGGTTTCATTTTCTATATTTGACAAATCATTTTTAGGATGCTGTTTAAACACCCAGAACTTCTTTACGCTTTACTCCTTTTACTCATTCCTATTATAATCCATTTATTTCAATTACGTCGTTTTCAAAAAGTTGAATTCACAAATGTCCAGTTTTTAAAGAATGTGGTTTTACAAACCCGAAAAAGCTCACAACTCAAAAAGTGGCTCACATTATTTATAAGATTATTATTGTTAGCAGCTATAATTGTTGCATTTGCACAGCCATATACGTCTAAATTTCAAAACTTAAAAATCAATACCAAAACAGTTATATATCTTGACAATTCCTTTAGTATGCAAGCCAAAGGTGAGAAAGGAGAGCTTTTAAGAAGAGCTGTTCAAGATGTAATTAGTGTTATGAACGATAAAGATGAAATTACTGTTTTCACTAATAGCAACACCTTTAAAAATGCAACGAAAAAAACTGTTAAAAACGAATTATTGAATCTTGAATATACTTCAAATCAGTTAAATTATGATGCGGTTATTTTAAAAGGGAAACAACTGTTTAACAAAGAAGCTTCCACTTTAAAACACTTGGTCTTGATTTCCGATTTTCAGCAACAACAAAAAGATTTAATAATTGCTCCAGATAGTTTAATAAATATAAATTTAGTACAACTAAAGCCCATTAACACTAATAATATTAGCATTGATAGTGTCTATATTTCTAAAACCAATGCAAGTAATATAGAACTTACGGTTTTATTAAAACAGCAAGACAATACAGTTAGAGATATTTCAATTTCTTTGTTTAATAACGATAATCTCATTGCTAAAACGTCGGTTAATAGTAATGGTGAATTAAAAGGCACATTTACACTTCCTGACAATAATGAAATTAATGGCAAAATTACCATTGAAGACGCAAACCTTCAGTTTGATAACACTTTATATTTTAATATTAATCAACGTCCAAAGATTAATGTGTTAACTATAAATTCGGCGAATGACAATTACTTAAAACGTGTCTTTACTGATGATGAATTTAGCTATAAAGCTACAGCTTTCAATCAATTAAATTATAATGATATTGAACAACAAAGCTTAATTGTTTTGAATGAATTAGACAATCTTCCCCTAGCTCTAATTAACGCTTTAAAAACGTTTTCTAATAATGGAGGATACATATTAACTATTCCTTCAATAAGTATTGATAAATCTTCTTATAATCAGCTATTTACGAATTATAGTAACATGGTTTTTGGTTCAATAAATACTTCTGAAAAGAAACTAACTACAATCAACTATTCACATCCTATTTATAGCGATGTTTTCGATAAAAAGGTGTCTAATTTTCAATATCCAAAAGTAAATTCATTTTATGAATTAACATCTGGCAGCAGTCCAATTCTTCAGTTTGAAGACGGTAAACCCTTTTTATTGCAAAGTGGAAATCTATTTGTGTTTTCTTCAGCATTAAATCCTAAAAATTCAAATTTTATAGACTCACCTCTTATTGTACCAACACTTTATAATATTGGGCGACAAAGTTTGCAATTACCAAAACTTTACTACACAATTGGTAGGGAAAACACTTTTGATATTAATACCACAATGCAACAAGATGATATTTTAAAATTAAAATCGAGTGTAGCAGAAATTATACCACAGCAGCGTACTTACAGCAACAAAGTAACAATTACAACAAGCGAGACTCCCGATCTTGCTGCTATTTACGAAATTGCCAACAAGACAGAAATATTAGAACATATTAGCTATAATTATAATAGAAATGAAAGTGAAATGAGTTACTTGAGCCTTAACACAATTAAAAATGCAAAGATCACTAATTCTATCCCTCAAATTTTTAATGACATAAAAAGTGATGTAAATGTTAATGAGCTATGGAAATGGTTTGTTATTTTTGCAATAATCTTATTAGTTTTAGAAATGCTCATCTTAAGATATTTTAAATGAACGTACTCATAAAATCGGCTACAATTATTGACCTAAAAAGTGACTTCCATAATAAAAAAGTTGATATTTTAGTTGAAAAAGGGACTATTACTAATATTGCCAATCGCATTAAAAACACAAAAAAACACAGAGAAATATCTCTGGATAACCTACACATTTCTCAAGGTTGGTTCGATAGTAGTGTAAGTTTTGGAGAACCTGGTTTTGAAGAACGTGAAACGATTGAAAATGGGTTAAAAACAGCAGCAAAATCAGGATTTACATCAGTTGCCGTAAATGCAAATACAAATCCTGTAATAAGTACAAATACGGATGTTTCGTTTTTAAAATCTAAAGCTGATAAGCATGCCGTAGATTTATATCCTATTGGAGCATTAACAAAACATAGTGATGGAGAACATCTTGCCGAATTGTATGACATGCATAATACTGGAGCTGTTGCCTTTGGAGATTACCAAAAGCCTATTTGCAATCCTAATTTAATGAAGATTGCACTACAATATGCTAGCAATTTTGATGGATTGGTATGCTCCTTCCCACAGGAAGGTAACATTGCAGGACAAGGCGTAATGAACGAAAATATTACAAGTACTACCATTGGCTTAAAAGGGATTCCTGCATTAGCTGAAGAATTGCAAATTGCCAGAGATTTGTTTTTATTGGATTATACAGGTGGAAAATTGCATATTCCAACTATTTCTACAGCAAAATCGGTAGAATTAATACGGAATGCTAAAAAGAACAAACTCGATGTGAGTTGCAGTGTAGCAATACACAATCTGCTTTTTACAGACGAAAATCTTAGTGATTTCGACACAAGCTTTAAAGTCAATCCTCCACTTCGTACCCAAAAAGATATTGATGCTTTAATGGTCGGATTAAAAGATGGTACAATAGATATGCTTACAAGCGACCATAATCCTTTGGATATTGAGCTTAAAAAAATTGAGTTTGATTTTGCTTCATACGGAACAATAGGCTTAGAATCTGCGTTTGGAGCGTTAAATACCATATTCACACTAAAGAAAACCATTGATTTATTAACCAAGGGAAAAGAACGTTTTAAAATTGAATCTCCTCCAATTAATATTGGTAATAAATTGAATATTACCTTATTTAATCCTGGAGACAACTATGTTTTTTCAACAAAAGACATCGTTTCAAAATCTAAAAACAGTATGTTTTTTGGTGCTGAAATGCAAGGAAGGGTTTACGGAATTTACAGTAACAATAAAATAGTATTAAATTAATAAATAATATGTCATCACAGGAAACAATACAACAAGGAAAAACATTGGCAATAGTAAGCTATTTTACTTTTGTAGGTTTGTTAATTGCAATAATCTTGAATTTAGAAAAGAAAAATCCGTTTACCTCTTTTCATATCAGGCAAATGTTTGGTTTAATCATTATGCTTATCGTATCTAATGTTACCGAAAAATACATAGACAGTTGGTTAGGTACAATTTTTTGGATTATAACATTTGTGAGTTGGCTGTATGGTTTATTTTATGCTTTGCAAGGCAAATACAAAGAAATTCCTTATTTAGGCTCGAAATTTCAAGAATGGTTTAGAAACATTAATTAACATTGAAAAATTTGAGCTTACACTATATTTCCAGACCATCGTCATTAAAAGAAAATGCACCATTGCTTATAATGTTTCATGGTTATGGTAGCGACGAGAACGATTTATTTTCTTTTGCATCAGAATTACCCGAAGAATTATTCATCATTTCCGTAAGAGCACCTTATGCTATGCAACCTTATGGCTATGCTTGGTATAATATAAATTTTGAAGCAGAAAGTGGCAAATGGAACGATAATGTACAAGCAGCAGCATCTCGAGATCTTATTGCAAAATTTATAGATGAAGTTTGTAATACTTATCCAGTAGATGCAAATAATGTAACACTTTTAGGGTTTAGCCAAGGTACTATTTTAAGTTATGCTGTAGCTTTAACTTATCCTGAAAAAGTAAAGAACATTATTGCTTTAAGTGGTTATATCAATAAAGACATCTTGCCGGATAATCTTCAAATCAAAGACTACACTCATTTAGATTTTTATTGTTCTCATGGTAGTGTAGATCAAGTAATACCAGTAGATTGGGCGCGACAAACACCAAATTTTTTAAAAGCATTAAATATTAAGCATCAATACAGCGAGTTTCCTGTTGGACATGGTGTTGCTCCACAAAATTTTCACGAATTAAGAGATTGGTTAAAAAGTAGGATTTAGTTTCTTTTAGACTTCTTAAATTCGATTTAAAGAGATTCTCTTTTCTTTTTCTGTGAATAGCTGTTATAACTAATTAAAGTCAGAAGAACTATGGTATGTAAAATGAATTTTTTCATATTGTAACCAACAGTTATTCTTTTTTATTCTTAATTTTTTGACTTCTAAAAAGTCAAAACATTTCCCCATGTTAAAAGGAATATTATTAAAATTGTAACCACACCACTAATCATTAATATAAAGTGCCAATAATAAGTTCTCGCTCCCCATGTCTTCCGCATCTTTTTGCTATATTCTTTTTTGTAAAAGCCATTAAAAAACTTCCTAACAAGAAAAATGATTATTAAAAAAAGCAATATTACTATTGCTATTGCCCAAATTTTTTCCATTTATCGCTTTTTTTAGTTTAAATGTTTTTAATTGTTACCAATGGATAAGATATCGATCGGTTTCAATGAACGTTGTCTTACGATAAGTAAAGTTAATCAAAATAATTGATAAAGTCAGGTCTTAAATTGTTATTGGCAAACTGTAGATTCAGTAAATCATCATTCGCTTTTTTTGATTTTTAGTTAGTTTGAGGAGGATACATAAAAAACTCTACCAACTTAAATTTTAATTCTTTATTATCTGTAATTTCATAAGTTAAGAACATTTCTCCCCAAAACTTTCCATCGGAAAAATCGGCAATAATCCATTTATGGTTTAAGAGTCTTACCTTATTGATTAGTATTTTCCCTTCTGTCATAGATGCATAAGGCACAATGGGATGGTCATCTCCTTTATAATCGTTAAGCTTATAAAGCTCATCTTTTATAAAAGGAATCAATTCTGAAGTATCATAGCCATCGCGTTCAAAATAGCTTAAAGCTTCATCATTATTCTCTAAATTAAAATATAAGAGATTTAAATTTTCGTCTTCTAAAGCCATAATAGAATCTTTATAGTCTTGTACTTTCTCTAGTGCTTTTTCTGTTTTTTTTTCGTAAGTTTCTAATATGCTTTTAGAATTTACATATTGAAAAACGACAAATAAGAGTGTAAAAACAAAGAGGTATAAAAATAGTTTTCCTTTCATGTGCTAAATTTTATTGTTCATTCTATATTGTTAGTTGTAAATTATCGTAAGCCAAGTAAACGTTTTTTGGCAATGTTTGTTGCACCTCATCATGAAAACCTAATAAATGGCTTATATGTGTTAAGTATGCTTTTTCTGGCTTAACCTTCTCTATAAAAGCTAAAGCCTCTTCTAAATTAAAGTGAGAATAGTGTGGTTTTATACGTAATGCATTTATCACTAAAACTTTAAGCCCTTTTAGCTTTTCAATTTCTTTCTTTTCAATAGTTTTTACATCTGTTAAATATGCAAAATCATTAAATCTAAATCCAAATACTTGTAATATATTATGATTTACATTTACAGGAATTACTTTCATTTCTTGAAGCATAAAAGGCTTATTGGTTATAGCATTTTCTATAACCGAAGGTGCTCCAGGATATCTGTCTTTAGTTTCAAAAATATAATCGAAACGTTTATGCAACGCATTTAAAACACGTTGATGCGCATAAATTGGAATATCGCCTTGTTTAAAAAAGAAAGGTCTTATATCATCCATTCCAATAATATGGTCAGTATGCTCGTGAGTAAACAGGATGCCATCAATTCTTGTACAATTAGCTCTTAACATTTGGTATCTAAAATCTGGCCCACAATCAATTACATAAGCATAATCCTCCCACTCAACTAAAACAGAAACACGCAAACGTTTATCCTTAGAGTTGGTACTTAAGCACACAGGATGGTTACTTCCAATAACTGGGATACCCTGAGACGTACCTGTTCCTAAAAATGTTATTTTCATGCGTTTACAATTATTATTTAATTGTTAAAAATACTTGTGTGCCAAAATAAAGAATCATTATAAATATATACCCTTTTTGTTCAATAATATTAATTGTAATTCAAATTTAAAAGTAATATTATATTCCAATGAATTTATAGATAGACAATACTCGAATACAACTTTTATTATAATTCCTGTATTTATAATATCATATTACAAGTGATTAGAGACACTTCATTGATTATTAGATATTTAACTAAAATTATTTGTTAATTGTTTTATGAATAAAACATGATATAAGTCAGATTATTTAGCTTAATTATATTCTATTTTTACCTAGTGTTAAACTAATTTTTATAAAATATGAAAATAGGCATATTAAAGGAAACCCAAAAGCGTGAAAAACGAGTATCAATTTCACCCAATATTGCTAAACAGCTTATTGCAAAAAAATTCGAAGTTTTAGTCGAAGAAGATGCAGGAGTTAATTCTACATTTAAAAATTTAGATTACAGAGATGTTGGTGCTGTAATTGAAAAAAGAGGTGTAGTTTTTAAAGATTCTGATGTTCTTGTTAAAATTAACCCTTTTGATGAAGACGATTTAAAATTAGTAAATAAAGGGCAAATTTTAATGAGCCAGTTATTCCATAAATCAAATCCTGAACTTATCAAAGCTATTGCAGCAAAAGGAGTGAGTGCTTTTTCAATGGATGCAATGCCTCGAATTTCCAGAGCTCAAGATATGGATGTATTAAGTTCTCAAGGTAATCTTGCTGGTTACAAAGCAGTAATTAAAGGAGCTTATGAGATGACAAAAATATTTCCTTTAATGATGACTGCTGCAGGCACAATAACTCCAGCAAGAGTATTAGTTTATGGCGTAGGTGTTGCTGGCTTACAAGCAATTGCTACTGCTAAACGTTTGGGTGCTGTCGTTGAAGCCACAGATATTAGGTTAGAAACCAAAGAACAAACAGAATCTTTGGGAGCAAAATTTATAACAGTTGAGCCAAACGGAGAAGATAATGAAGGTGTGTATGCCAAAGTAGCCTCAGAAGATTATGCACGACGACAAAAAGAAGCTGTTAATAAATCATTATTCAAAGCCGATTTAGTGATAACAACTGCAATGGTTCCAGGACGAAGATCACCAGTTCTAATTACTGAAGAACAAGTGAAGCAAATGAAAAATGGTGCTGTAATAATCGATTTAGCGGCTGCACAAGGAGGTAACTGTGAATTAAGCAGAATGAATAAAGCAGTTATTAAAAATGGTGTAAAAATTATTGGCACAACTATTTCCCCAGAAAGTGTTTCAACTAATGCAAGCGAATTATTTGCAAAAAATATGTACAACTTTATTATGCATTTAACCAAAGACAATCAATTTAAGTGGGATCACGAAGAAGAAATAACAGATGTAACACTTATTATACAAGACGGAAAAATTAGACAAAACGGTAAAACTGAATAATTATGACTGAATTAATAGATTTTATTAGTAAAAATCTCCAATTAATATACATCCTAATTTTAGCGATTTTTATTGGAGTTGAAGTAATTAAAAATATTCCTGCTGTGCTTCATACACCTTTAATGTCTGGAGCAAATGCATTGAGCGGTGTTGTTATAGTTGGTGCTATTTTAGTATTGTTATATGCAGATCCTAATAATATTGTGGCCTTAATTTTAGGTTCTATAGCTATTATATTAGGAATTATAAATGTTGTAGGTGGATTTGCCGTTACTAACCGAATGTTACAAATGTTTAAAAAGAAAAGAAAATGAGCATCACTTTAAGTATTTTATATCTAATTGCAACCATAACTTTTATTTTAGGTTTAAAGTTATTAGGTCATCCTGAAACTGCTAAAAAAGGTAATTTAATTGCTGCTTCTGGTATGGGATTAGCAATAATAGGAACTATTTTTTTACATGAATTAGATGTGCCAAACTTTATTTATGCAATAATAGGAGGATCCATTTTATTTGGAGCAATAATAGGTTGGTTAATCGCTATAAAAGTCGAAATGACTAAAATGCCAGAACTCGTATCTCTTTTTAATGGATTTGGTGGAGCAAGTGCAGCTCTTATTGGTATTGTAGAATTTGGACACAATATGGGAAGTACAACACAATTAATAACAATTATTGCTGCTATTGTTATTGGTAGTATTACTTTCTCTGGAAGTATGATTGCTTGGGCTAAATTAAATGGCACAATGTGGAAAGACATTAGGCTTCCAAAATATAACATCATTAACAATTTGTTCTTTTTAGGACTATTGACATTTGCTGTATTTATTGTGTACAGCGATACAAATAATAATCTAATAATTTATGCATTATTACTTGCCGCACTGGTTTATGGTGTATTATTTGTTATACCAATTGGAGGAGCAGATATGCCAGTAGTAATATCACTTCTTAACTCATTAACTGGTATTGCTGCAGCTATTACAGGTGTTCTTTACGGAAATATGGTAATGATAGTTGGAGGTATTCTTGTTGGATCTGCTGGACTCATTCTAACTTTTGCAATGTGTAAAGCTATGAATAGGTCTCTCGGCAATGTTGTTTTTGGAGCTTTTGGTGGAAATGAAACAGCTCCTACGGAAACTGGGAAAAAAGGAGGAACCATTAAAAAAACAAACCCAAGTGATGCTGCTGTTATGATGAACTATTCAGATAAAGTTATAATCGTCCCAGGCTATGGATTGGCAGTAGCTCAAGCTCAACATGTAATTCATGAATTAGAAGAGCTATTAACCAAAAAAGGTATAGAAGTTTCTTATGCAATCCATCCAGTTGCTGGTAGAATGCCTGGACATATGAATGTTCTTCTTGCCGAAAGTAATGTAGATTATGACAAGCTTATCGATATGGATGACATTAACCCACAGTTTAAAAATACTGACGTGGTTTTGGTTGTTGGTGCAAACGATGTTGTTAACCCAGCTGCACATAACGATCCTTCTAGTCCAATTTATGGTATGCCTATTCTGGATGTTGAAAATGCAAAAAGTATTATTATTAATAAGCGTACTATGAATCCTGGTTATGCAGGCATTGAAAACGAATTGTTTTATAACCAAAAAACATCAATGTTATTTGGTGATGCCAAGGCAACCATACAGGAATTACTATCTGAATTAAAAGGTATGCAATAAAGTTTGTAACTCATTTTATTTTAAAAGCCATTTCGTAAAATGAAATGGCTTTTTTATTTAAATAGCTCTATAATTTTTTATATTTTTGTTGTCGAAAAAAAGAGCTATGTCAGTAAAATTAAAGGGAGATAAAGAAATAAGTAAAGTTCTAACAATCAAGCAGAAAGCTTTACAAATTAATCTTAACGATCATATATACGGAACCTTCGCCGAGATTGGTGCTGGTCAAGAAACTGTTCGTAATTTTTTTAGAGCTGGTGGTGCTTCAGGTACCATAGCAAAAGCAATGTCTGCTTACGATAAGGATTTTTCTGATGCTATATATGGCATAGAGCCTGATAAGCGATATGTAACCCAACCACGCTTAGAAAGAATGTTGGCTTATGAAATTGACCTCATTGAAGACAGGTTGAGCAGAAAAAAACATCCAGATAAATTATTCTTCACATATGCAAATACTGTAGCTACCATAGATTTTTCAAAAAAATTTAAAGGACATGGTTGGATTGGTGTCAAGTTTCAATTAGATCCATTAGAAGGTTATAATGAAATAATTATTCATATACGTTTTAAACAAACCAATGCCCAATTACAACAGGAAACCTTGGGTGTTTTAGGTGTAAACTTAATTTTTGGTGGCTTTTATATGCATGACAATCCAAAAGAAATTGTAAAATCATTATATGATAATATTGAAAAAGATCAGATAGAAATCGATATGATTAACTTTTCTGGTTCTAGATTTACTTATGTAGATAACCGATTAATGAGTTTGCAATTAGTAAAAAACGGAATGACTGATGCTGTTATGTTTGGTCCTGATGGCAATAACCTATTACCAGCTCATGAATTATACAAAAAAAATATTCTAGCTCTTCGAGGCAGTTTTAGACCTGTTACGTTAGTTAATATGGATATGTTTGAAAAAGCGAAAGAGCTATTTTTAAATGAAAAAACTGTAGATAAAAACAAAACAAAGTTTATATTCGAAATTACATTAGACAATTTACGTGCCGAAGGAGAAATTAATGAGCGCGACTTTTTAGATAGAGCAGAGTTATTATGCTCTTTGGGACAGAATGTAATGATTACCAACTTTCAGGAATATTATAGACTGGTTGAGTATTTTTCTGAATTTACCAAAGCAAGAATGGCATTGGCCATGGGAGTTTATAATCTTATTCAAATCTTCGACGAAAAGTATTACAGACACTTAAGTGGTGGTATTTTAGAAGCATTTGGAAAATTATTCTTTAAGGATTTAAAGGTGTATTTATATCCTCTTAAAAATCATGAAACCGGAGAATTTTACACTAGTGAAAATCTAAAAGTTCATCCACGTATGAAAGAATTATATAAGTTCTTTAAATACAACGGGAAAATGCTCGATATTAAAGACTTTAACCCAGAGATATTAGACATACTTTCAAGAGAAGTACTTAAAATGATTACTAATGGTGAAGAAGGTTGGGAAGAAATGTTACCTGAAGGTGTTCCCGATATCATCAAAGATCATAGATTGTTTGGGTATTCAAGAAGACGTGCAAAAAAACTAAACTAATTATTCAATAGTTGTTCTGTATGAGCTTTGGTTTTAACTTTAGTTATTACCTGTTCAATCATTCCGTTTTCATCTATCACAAAAGTAGTGCGATGAATACCGTCGTAAGTGCGTCCCATAAATTTTTTTGGTCCCCAAACTTCAAAAGCATTAATTACAGATTTATCTTCATCTGCTAAAAGTGGATACGGAAATTTGTGCCTGTTTCTAAAATTAGTCTGTCTTTTTTCACTATCTGCACTTACACCCAAAATGTCATACCCTAAAGATTGAAACCTTTCATAATTATCTCTTAAATTACAAGCCTCTACTGTACATCCAGGAGTACTTGCTTTAGGATAAAAGAACAAAACCAATTTTTTTCCTTTATAATCGCTTAATGAAATTGTATTCCCTTCTTGGTCTTTAGAGGTAAAATCTGGAGCCTTATCTCCTACTTTTAATGTAGTCATATTTATTATCTTTGATGTTCTCACAAATATACAGTAATGACCAAAAAAGAAAAGGTAAAATTCGTAATAAATACGTTAAATACACTATATCCTAATATTCCTATTCCGCTAGAGCATAAAGACCCTTATACATTACTTATTGCTGTTCTTCTTTCGGCACAGAGTACAGATGTTGGAGTAAATAAAGTCACTCCACTGCTTTTTAAAAAAGCAGATAACCCTTACGATATGGTAAAATTATCTGTTGAAGAGATTAGGGAAATCATTAAGCCTGTTGGACTATCTCCTATGAAGAGCAAAGGTATTTATGGTTTATCACAAATATTAATCGATAAATATAATGGGAAAGTACCACAAAGTTTTGAAGCTTTAGAATCTTTTCCATCTGTAGGACATAAAACAGCAAGTGTTGTAATGTCTCAGGCTTTTGGTATTCCTGCTTTTCCTGTAGATACTCATATACATCGTTTAATGTACCGTTGGAATTTAAGTAATGGCAAAAATGTTGCCCAAACTGAAAAAGATGCCAAGCGATTGTTTCCAAAAGAGGTATGGAATGATTTACACTTACAAGTTATTTGGTATGGTAGAGAATATTCGCCTGCAAGAGGTTGGGATTTAGACAAAGATATAATTACTAAAACTATTGGGCGACAATCTGTAATAAACGAATACTATAAAAGCAAAAAGTCCTGATTTAAAAATCAGGACTTTTTTCGCCAAAGTTTAGTTTAAAAGCGCTTCAAACTTTAATTTATTATACTTTATAATGCTTAAAGCTTGAGAATAATTCAGAAGAAAATTCACCGTTTCTTCAGTCGGTTTTAATGTTTCAAGATGTTTTGAATCTTCAATGTAAAGTTTTGCCATTTGTTAATTTTTGGTATTATATACTTTGCTAACGTAACAAAACTTCTTTTATTGTTTAATTTGTTAAAACTATATTATGTTTTTCAATTACCTTTCTTAAATTAATTAAAGCATAACGCATTCTTCCCAAAGCAGTATTGATGCTAACACCTGTGTTTTCAGAGATTTCCTTAAAGCTCATGTCGTTATACATACGCATAATTAACACTTCTTTTTGATCTTCTGGCAATTCTTCTATTAAACGTTTTATATCTTCTTCAACTTGACCTTTTATTAAAGATTTTTCAGCATTTAAAGAAGAATCACTTAACACAGAAAAAATATTAAAATCATTACTATTATCAAATTTAGGCATCCGATTGTTTTTCCTAAAATGGTCTATCACCAAATTATGAGCAATACGCATTACCCAAGGTAAAAACTTACCTTCCTCATTATACTTACCCAATTTTAAGGTTTTAATAACTTTAATAAAAGTATCTTGAAAGACATCTTCTGTAACATCTCTGTCAAAAACTTTCGAATAAATAAAACTGTAAATTTTTTGCTTGTGTCTTTTAATTAAGACTGAAAGAGAATGTTCATCTCCATTAATGTAGTTACTAACTAAAACAGCGTCTTTAATAAGCTCTTGTCTCATAATCATTACTTTTTAATGCATAGAATAAAACTTCTCTGCTTGGGGATTTAAAATTTAAAAAAGTAATGTTTGTAATAGGCTTAATAGTTTAGTTTAATGTTTTAATAGATTCCAAATTAACAACAATCATACCTAAAATGCAAAAAAGAATCTACTTTTTTAACATAAAATTGCTTTTAAATCCATTTTTATTGCTGAAATAGAAGTAGTATCTTTGCAAAATTATTCCTTTAAAGCACTTATGAATACTAACATTTCTAAGGTTAACCCTAAACACAACATTCTTATAAAAGGAGCAAAATTGCACAACTTAAAAAATATTGATGTTGTAATCCCTAGAAATAAGTTAGTAGTAATTACAGGTTTATCAGGTTCTGGTAAGTCAAGTTTGGCTTTCGATACTTTATATGCCGAAGGTCAAAGACGTTATGTAGAAAGCCTTTCGAGTTATGCGCGACAATTTTTAGGAAGACTTAACAAACCCAAAGTAGATTACATTAAAGGCATTGCTCCAGCCATTGCAATTGAGCAAAAGGTAAACTCTACAAATCCACGCTCAACAGTTGGTACAACTACCGAAATATATGATTATTTAAAATTATTATTTGCCAGAATTGGTAAAACGTATTCACCAAAATCTGGAGATCAAGTAAAAAAAGATACAATTACAGATGTTTTAGATTATATCAAAACATTTCCTGAAGATGATAAACTGCTTCTCCTCGCTCCTATTCATTTAGAAAATGGACGCTCTTTAAAAGAAAAACTCAAGGTTTTACAGCAACAAGGCTATTCCAGAGTGAAAATAAATGACAATGTTTTTAGAATTGATGAAGTAAAACATATTTCTGAAACAAAAAATGTGTTTCTTGTAGTTGATAGAATCATTGTTCGAGATGGCGAAGATTTCTATAATCGATTAGCAGATGCTATACAAACAGCCTTTTTTGAAGGTAAAGGAGAATGCTGTATTGAAACACTTACCGACAAAAAATTAAAACATTTTAGCAATAAATTTGAGCTTGATGGTATTACTTTCCTAGAACCTAATATACATTTATTCAGTTTTAACAATCCTTATGGAGCTTGTCCTAAATGTGAAGGCTATGGTGATATTATTGGTATAGACAATAATTTAGTAATACCAAATACAGGATTGTCTGTTTACGAAAATGCTATTTTTCCGTGGAGAGGAGAAAGTATGAGTTGGTATCGCGATCAACTCGTTAATAATTCTCATCAATTCAATTTTCCTATTCATAAACCTTACTTTGAACTTACTGAAAATCAGAAACAACTTATTTGGGATGGAAACAAGTACTTTGAAGGCTTACATTCTTTTTTTGCAGAATTAGAAAGCAAAGCTTATAAAATTCAGAATAGAGTGATGTTGTCTCGCTACAGAGGAAAAACCAAATGTAACTTATGTAAAGGGAAACGCTTACGTCCTGAAGCTAATTATATTAAAATCAGCAATGCTACAATTACAGATTTAGTAGAGCTGCCCATTAATAAATTAGTTTCCTTTTTTAATCAACTAGAACTCAACGATTACGACACACAAATTGCAAAACGCTTATTAAAGGAAATACAGACACGCCTTTCTTTTTTAACCAATGTTGGTTTGGATTATTTAACACTTAACAGAAAATCCAATACACTTTCTGGTGGCGAAAGTCAGCGAATAAACCTTGCAACATCTTTGGGTAGCAGTCTTGTTGGTTCTATGTATATTCTCGACGAACCTAGTATTGGGTTGCATCCTCGAGATACAGAACGTTTAATTACAGTTTTAAAATCGCTACGTGATTTAGGAAATACGGTTATTGTAGTAGAACATGATGAAGATATTATGGCTGCTGCCGACGAAATTATAGATATTGGACCAGAAGCTGGAACTTTTGGAGGTCATGTTGTTGCTACAGGAACTTTTCAAGACATATTAGCATCTGACTCTCTTACGGCAAAATATTTAAATGGAACGCTTAAAATTGAAGTTCCTAAAACGAGAAGAACATCAAAATATCATGTAGATATTATTGGTGCTCGAGAACATAACCTTAAAAATATAGATGTTACGTTTCCGCTTGCAATGCTTACAATGGTCACTGGAGTTTCAGGAAGCGGAAAAAGCACTTTAGTTAAAAACATACTCTATCCTGCGCTATTAAAAGAAATTGGAGGTTATGGTGAAAAAGTAGGTGAATTTACATCTATTAATGGTGAATTTAGCAATATAAGTAACATTGAGTTTGTAGATCAAAATCCTATTGGTCGTTCTTCGCGTTCTAATCCTGTTACTTATATTAAGGCTTACGACGATATTAGGGCATTGTATTCCAAACAAAAAATAAGCCTTATTCGTAATTATCAACCTAAGCATTTTTCCTTTAATGTAGATGGTGGACGTTGTGAAACTTGCAAAGGTGAAGGAGAAGTTACCATAGAAATGCAATTTATGGCAGATGTGCATTTAGAATGTGAAACCTGCAAAGGCAAACGATTTAAAAAGGAAGTTTTGGAAGTAACCTTTGAAGGTAAAACCATAGATAATATATTAAACCTCACTATTGATGATGCAGTTGCTTTTTTTGATGCGCATAACCAAACAAAAATTAAGAATAAATTGCAGCCTTTAAAAGATGTTGGTCTAGGTTATGTAACTTTAGGACAAAGCTCTTCTACGCTTTCGGGTGGTGAAGCACAGCGTATTAAATTAGCATCCTTTTTAGGCAAAGGCAACAGCAAAGAAAAAGTACTTTTTATATTTGATGAGCCTACAACAGGCTTACACTTTCATGATATTAAAAAGCTTTTAAAATCCTTTAATGCTTTAATCGAAAAAGGGCATTCTATAATTGTAATAGAACACAATTTGGAATTGATTAAATGTGCCGATTATATTATCGATTTAGGTCCAGATGGTGGCGAGAATGGAGGTGCACTTATCTTTCAAGGTACTCCTGAAGAGCTTGTTAAAAATGAAGCTTCATATACTGGTAAGTATTTGAAGGAGAAATTGTAATGAGTTTGCTGAAATGATCCCGATAGCTATCGGGACAGCATGACAAATTGATTTTTAAACCTATACACATCAATAAAACAGAAACGCTCCAACCATCATAATCCCAATAGCAATTGGGATGACAAATATTGTATATACAAATACAACCACACTTGTTTTAAAGAAACTTAAAAAATATCCTTGTCCATAGAAGTTCTTAATGGCAAAAAACAAATAAAAAAATGTTGATAACATAATTAGCCATCCCACCCAATTAGGCACTTCCCAAATAAAGTTAGTGAGTAATATGATGCTTAATGCGGTAAATAAAAAGGAGTAGTAATAAAAACTAAAGACCAAATGATGCGCAAATGAACCTCGCCTCCAGAAAAATAGTTTTAGTATTAGCGCAAATATTGGCAGTAAAATAAATATTGATATTGGAATGCTATCCAAAAAGGCTTGCACAATTCCTTTACCACTTTGTTTATAAAATTTTAGTCCTTGAGTTAATAAACGATGTTGAAAAAAACCAGTATCATCCTTCATTCCCATAGCTTTTAACTGCTCCTCTTCTGGAGCATTAATCGCAATTAAAGAATCCAACTGCTTTTTATTAAATCCAAGATTTGAGTTAGAAGCTCCTTTAGTTGTTTTACTTGCAGTAATGATTGAATCTAATGCTTCAAGCTCTTTGGCATCAATTCCTATAACTATGTTACTGTTCCTTAAAGGTGCTGTTAATTTTGCTACTGAAGCAGAATCTAATGCTTTTGTTTGTGTGGTATCAGTAAATATTTCACTTTTAAAACCTTTTTCAAATGCAGTGTCTGATTTATTAACAAAGTCTCTTGAAATAATGGAGAACAAAAAGAAAAATACCACCGAAATAAATAAATACATCTGCGCAGGATGCAAATACAACAATCGCTTACCTTCAATAAAACGTTTGGCGAGAATGCCAGGCTTAAACATTAAGGGAATAAAACTCTTAAAAAAACGAGCATCGAACGAAAAATAATTGCTTATGGTGTTATAAAACAACTCGCCAACAGTAAGCTCGTCGTTTGTTTTTTGTCCACAATGTGGACAAAACTCAAAACCTACTTCATGATCGATTTCGCAATTTTTACAAATTGTAGTATTGGATTCCATTTTAATGTATAGTTAATAACACTAAATGTAAACAAAATTTGTTATTTAACAGAGTTCGTAAATATTTAAACAGATAAAGTACGTGTTCCTATACTAGATATTTTCAATGTTTTGGAGGTTTGCTTATCGGTGAGTATATCAAGCATAGCACCCCGATAGGGTGCTATGATTTGGTATACAATGTTATGTAGCGTTACTCAGTTTTTTGTTTAATTTTTTTGTCAATTTGTAAAACTCGCTAAAATAGGTTGAATTATATTTAATGTCTTTTTTAAATTCGATCAAATACAATGATTTCAATCTATCTTTAGCAGATTTTCTTTCATCTTTATTTTCAGATTGCAAAGCAAAATTTAGCTTTGGATTTTCCGAATTAACTTTATTCCTGATAAAATCAGGTATTAGTCCTTCCACACATCTATATCCTGGGTTATTTAAGCCTATTAAGAAATAATCATTGTCTTGACAATATCCTGCTCTTTTAAAACTGGTCTTAACATTATTAATTACATCTAAATCTAAGGTTACTATTAATTTACTAAATCTATCTTTTATAAATTTTAATAGTACGTGATTGTTTATATTTCCATAACCTCCATAGGGATAAAATTCTCCTGTGAAATTTAATTTGTTTATTCC